>NZ_JAUCGJ010000030.1 GCF_030378065.1 Candidatus Venteria ishoeyi
GGTCAGATTTCTCCCTTATTTTCGTTAAATATACCCAATATTCGCCTCAAATAATGAAAAAATCTGCCTCAAACCAGCCTTCCCTCGCTACGGCCTCTGTTCTCGGATAGCCTCCTAGGAGGCTGTCCGAGAATAGCAAAATCAATGATTTTGCTAAAATTAACTCATTAATTATCAATGAGTTAAAAATCTAATTTTTAAAAAAACCAATTTCTCAGACAGCCTCCTAGCCCAGCGCGTCTTTAATTTTCTGAAATAAATCGAGGAGTTCTTTTATTACGTATTCTAAAAATGCAACGGCCTGATTGGAGCGCTCTTTCATGGAACCATCATCCATAACCACTTCCAGTTCCGTTCCGTAGACAATCCAGATGAACGTAAAAATCAATGCACCCACGCCCAGTGCCAATAATAAAAATACGATAAGCTTCAGCAGTTTTGACACAATACCTTGCTTGCCTTTGGCATAATAACCCAGCACCAAGCCAAGCAATGCAGAGGCCAGGCAGTATAAAATACATTCCATTACTTGACCTGTTTATAAAAAAGTAGGATTTGCCAGTTATATTGGGAATGATGGGCATGCGCTGCTTTGCCCATCCTACGCTTTATTATTATAACTTGAAGCTAAGGAACGGTCAGTAAATAACTAATGCATTTAATTTGTCTTTTTATCCGTGTTCTGTGTTATGAAAATAGTTATATAGCCCACTATGCGCCTGTTTTCGTGCCTTTTTGAAATAAAAATAATTCAATCCACTAATATGCCAATTGCAATCAGGTATAATGTATTTTTATTTTTCAGTCTATTGAATGCTTATGCCTCATTTCTCCAGCTTACTACTGAGCCTGTTGCTGACTTTAGTCACCGCGCCATCCTTATTGGCTGAAAGTACCCTGCCCGATATTGGCAATCCTGCTGATCAAAGTCTGTCACCTGCTGAAGAAATGGAGCAGGGGCAGGCTTTTTTTCGGGAAATCCGCCAGCAGGCATATCTGCTGGAAGACCCGGAAGTGGAAAATTATATCAACAGTCTGGGGTATAATCTGGGTTCTCACAGCCAGCAATCGCAACAGTCTTTTCGCTTTTTTGTGGTCAAAGATGACAGCATTAATGCCTTCGCTGCACCTGGTGGTTTTATCGGGGTTAATACCGGCTTGATTTTAAAAACCCATAATGAAGGCGAACTGGCAGCGGTAATGGCACATGAGGTGGCGCATGTAACGCAGCGGCATATTGCCCGTCGTGATAATGAAAGCACACCGTGGTCTATGGCATCAATGGCAATGCTGGCAGCGGCAATTTTAATTGGTACGCAAAACCCGGAACTGGGGCAGGCGGGCATTATGACCGCACTGGCAGCAAATATGCAGGTACAGATCGATTTTACCCGCGCCCATGAAGCCGAGGCGGATCGCGTGGGCATCGATACTCTGGCAGGCGCGGGGTTTGATCCTTTGAGTATGCCGGATTTTTTTCAGCGTTTGCAGGATGCGTATAAATATACCAGTGGCGAAGAACCTTTGCCGGAGTTTCTACGCACCCATCCGGTGACGCTGGATCGGATTGCGGAAGCCAGGGATCGCGCTGATGACTACCCACATCAGTTGCAGGAAAGCTCTGTGGCTTACCAACTGGCACGGGCAAAAATTCTGGTCTTGTCCTCAGATGATGCTGGAAAACTGTTAAAACAATTAAAAAAATCCCTGGCTCAGAAAAAATACCGCAGTGAACGCGCTGTGCGTTATGGCATTGCCTTGGCAGGCTTAAAAACAGAAAATACAAAATACAGCACAGAAATACAACAGCAGTTGGATTGGCTCAGGCAAAAAGATAATGATCGGGAAAATTATCGGATTCTTGCTGCGCAGCTTGCCATGCTCAATCAGCAGCCAGAAACCGCAGCGTCTATTTGCCGGCAAACCCTGGATTTATATCCCGGTGATCGGATGGTGACATTAGCCTGCGCGCAGATATTTCTGGACAGCCAGCAGTCACAAACCACAGAAACCATCCTCAGCCAACTGCCCGATCAGAAAAATTTTAATTACAATCCTGCTTATTATCGCCTGCTGGCAAAAGCCCAGCATGACAGGGGAAAAACCGCAGCATCACGTTTATCAATGGCTGAGGCTTATTATCAGAATGGACAGACAGGGCAGGCGGTGACGCAATTAAAATTGGCGCGCAAAGCGAAAATGGATTTTTATCTGGCTTCGCAAATTGATGCGCGCCTGGAAGAACTGGAAGCATTGTTACTGGCGCAAAATAAACGTCCGGATAAAAAACAGCGCAAAAAAGAAGATGAGGAACCTTAAATGCCCAGTATTCAGCAGTTATTACAAGATCCAAATATGCAGACACAGTTTGCGTTGGTCTACGCGCCGCGCCGCCAGCGCAACCGTTTCCCGGAAAACTGCGTGGAATGCGTAGCAACTCAGGAAATTGCGCTGGAACGCGCAGATCCTGATAAAAAACGCTATCCTGCGCAGGTTTCCGGGCCGTCCCGCTCTTCTGAAGGGGTTAATTTGTATTATCTGGTGCAGTGGTTAGGATGATGAGATCACTTAAGTTTTTATTTTATTCCCATTTCTTAACCGCTTTACCGTTTTGACAATGTGTTTCGCGCGTTGCTCAAAGCTATGATATTTTTTTATAAAGTCTCGCGTTAAACCATGCTGCTGTGGATTTTCCTGCATTGCAGTATATCGCTGTTTTAATCCCGCTGGCGTGTCATCATAAACGCTGACCGCGCCCTGAAAAAACACGTTCAAATCCACACCTGCCACAGCGTCAGAAATAACCCTTGCATTGCAGGCGCAGGCATCAAATAAACGATTGGAAATAAACCCCGCTTGGCGCATGGCATCCCAATGATCATTAAGTAATACCTTGCAACGGCTGTAATATTGGCGTAGTTGTTGGTTCTGAATATGTTGTTCAGCAATATAGTGTTCCGGAATGCGTTTGTGCCAGTGGTTGCCGTATACGGTTAAGGGTAAGTCGGCCTGGATGGCATTAAACACTATCGGGCGGTTTTGCAAACGGGAGTTACCGATAAATAATAATTCATGTTCAGCTATATCGGGGTTTGATTCAGGATAAAAAATATCCGGGTCGGTGCATTGCAATAACACTTCAAGCGGTACATCCAGGCGTTGTTTTAATTTTTCTGCCCAGAATTCAGAGGCAATAAATACCAAATCATAGGTTTCATATTCTTCATCTGAAATTTTATCTGGATGGCTGATATTCCATAATAGATTGATCTGATCAGGGCGCGGCAGGTATTGGCTCAAACCACGTAAAACCAGCGTAACATTATCGTCATCGCAATGTTCGCCATACCACTGATCCAACATATCAATCCGCGCTGCGTGACCTTGCTGTTCCAACGCTTTTTTCACACCACAGGCAAAATGATAATCGCCCCATTCCTGGCAAACTTGTTGATTGGGTGCGGCAATTTTTAAGGCAAATATCAGCTTATCAGCGCAAGATTTACTGATTGAAGCTTGAATGATTTGTTTAAGCGTGACAGCGCGATGCGCATAAGTGTGTTGCGCCAGCACCTGCTGGCGTAATTGTTGAACTTTTTGCTGGCGTTGTTGTGGGTTTTCCAAATAAAAACCTAATAAGTCTGCCAGTTGTTGTGGGGTTTCCCAGACTGGTAATGCTCCGGCAAAAACCTCCTCGGCACCGGCCTTGCCATTGCTTAATACCAACACACCTGCCGCCAGGGCATCAAACACCCGACTGTTGACTGAAGCCCAGGGCTTGGTCACATGGTTGGCATCATCAAGCAGAATTTTACTGTTTTGATAAACTTCAGCCAGTTGTGTATACGGCAAAAAACCTTTTAAGTAAGGCTTAAATTGTGGTGTGTTGTCCCAGCCCTTACCATAAAGGGCAAATTGATAGTTTAATGCTGCCGGATTAAACTGTTCAATCTCTCTGGGGCTGTCCCAGCGACTGCCGGTAAAACAATAATCAATGGATATTTTGCTATTTTCCGGTGCGGGTTGAAAGCACTTTGCATTGGTTGCAATGCGTAATACTGAAACCGGTAACTGATATACATCCGTTAAAAAATCTGCGGCTTTTTGCGAAGATGCCAGACGTATATCGTAATGGGTATAACTGGCTTGTTCCGCCCAACGGGTAAACCAGTTGCGCATCCAGGCAATGGTTAAGGGTGGTTTTTTCTGCTGACTAATTTTATCCAGTTCATAATCATCCAACATGACAATTAATACATCAATACCAGTGAAATGATACCAATCTGCCCGCGCCAGATAAGAAATTTCCCAGCCATAGGCCTGATTTAAGGCCTGCCCCAATTCTGAGGCCGTAAAATAATCTCCTGCCGTTGTTTTTGGGTGGTTGTCTGTTACCGCAAAGGCCAGACGGAGGGTGTTATCTAAAGCTAATTTTTTAGCAGGTTTAATGTTTGCTGAAGCGGATGTGACAGGCTGCTTAAACCGGTGTATCTGACCTAGAATCTGTTGCAGATGATCGGCTGCTAATTGTACTTTAGGACGGCGCAATACAATTTCAATCAAGCGAATCAGGCGATCCCCTAATTTCCAGCGCCAGGAAGCCAGCAAGGCTTGAATGTCAAATTCAAGTTGATCCAGCCAGAGTTGCATACGCTGTTGTTGCTGTTTTTCTTGTTTGAGTTGTTGTTGCCAGTCTTGATGCATGGCTAACAGGTCTTGACTGCCTGCGGATATAGAGAGTATAGGTAATGGGGTATTTGTTTTTTGCAACCATTGTTCAATGGTTTTATCCAGTTGTGCCTGGGCAAGTGATAAATAAGCAGCAGGTACAGTTTCCGCTAAGTTGATTATGTATTTTTCAGCTTGAAATGCTTGCTTTTGCTTAAAATCTGGCAAGTATGTGTTAAGCGCAGCAAGTAAGTTATCTGCTGCTTGCTGAGGTTGTTGCAGCCATTGTCGACCATCACAGCAAATACTGTTTAATGGAGTTATTACAGATAAAACCGAAACTACATAGTCTTCCCATTGCGCTAAAGCCAAGAGCAATGCATGGGTATTCAAATACTGGACAGCCAGCAAGGGCGGTGTATATACAAATACAAACAGATTATTTTTATGTTCCAGCGAAGTCAGTTGCTGTTGCAGCTTATCTCCTACATTCTGTGCTGGAAAAATCCAGTTATCCATGACTGTCAGTGACTGTTGCTCGAGCCAATATTTAACCGGCTCAGTCAGCGGTGGGCAACCTAACAGGATGATTTTTGCCATGATATTAAGCGGGCTTGACTAAAAATATTCCGGCAACGATTAAAAGAATACCTATGACCTGGGATAGATTAATGGGTTCTTTAAACAGGAATGTACCAATTAATAAGACAAATACCAGGGAAAGACCCGTATAGGAAGCATAAAAACTACCAATATTAACAAATTTCAATACATGAAGATAATAAAGGAAAATAAGCACATAAACACTAATCGCTAGTCCAATATAAAACCAGTAGTTTAAGACTGTAGACATGTAATCAACATTGATATTTTTGTTGGCTACCCATTTCATTAGACCATGGGAAAAGGCCAACATGCCGGCCAAGATAATGGCATTCAGTATAGAATACAAATACATCTCTAAGTTTTACCTTTTTTTTCTTTTAAAATAGTGTCTTTTTTATTTAATAAATAATGTGGACGTTGTTTGACTTCATTATAAATATGGGCAACATAAACACCCAGCATACCTAATCCCAACATCAGAAACCCGCCTATCAGTAATAACAATAATATCACTGTAGTAAAGCCACTCAATGCAATCCCCATAAACTTATCATATAAGGCAATCCCTCCCGTAATGACACTGAGTATAATAAAGGTAATGCCCAAACCGGTGATAATATGTAGAGGAGCGGTGGAAAAACTGGTAATGGCAGTAATAGATAGTTTTATGAGTCCTGTAATTGACCAACTGGAAGTGCCATGCAAACGTGGTTCAACTGTAAATGGAATTTTTGCGCTGCTAAAACCCATCCAGCTAATCAAACCACGAAAAAATCGCTCCCTTTCAGGTAGATTAAGATAAGCATGAACAACTTTTATATCTAAAAGTTTAAAATCAGAATGATTTTGCAACTCAATTTTAGATAAAAAGTGAAACAAACTATAAAAGCTATTTGCAAAAATATGTGATAATTTCCCCTCATCGCCACGCGTCGTTTTATACGCCTCTACAACATCAATACCTTGTTTCCATAAGTTAAGCATTTTGGGAATTAAACTGGGGGGGTGCTGCAAGTCACTATCCATCACAATCACAGCATCGGGTGTGTTGCTAACGGCCTGTTGTAAACCGGCAAACATGGCAGCCTCTTTACCAAAATTACGGGTTAAACAGAGCAATTCAATCTGATCGTATGTCTTAATAAGCCGCTTTGCTTCTATTACTGTCGTATCTTTAGAGCCATCATCAACCAATAAAATATCTATTTTCCAATCTGAGATTTCATCAATATATTGAACAAGCTTGGAAATATGAGGGTAAATACCTTCAGCTTCATTGAATATGGGAATAACAATAGATAATTTATTTTTCATATCATACTGATAAATTGTACTAAGGAGTGAGGATGAAATAAGTGCAGGAACTGGGCACAGGATTTTTATTCATTTTCAAGGCGTGAAAACAGGCGCATAGCAAGCTATGTAACTGTTTTTACAACGCAGAAAATGGAGAAAAAGACCAGCCAGGTTGCTGAAGTTATAAAATTCTCACTCCTAAATAAAGTGAAAAGAAAATTAATAGATATTAATAAGAATATCTAGTAAATATATTTTTTGAAAATAGCATGATACGCATGGCTTTGATTTGAATCATAAAACTTTGCTCTGTTTTTGATACTAATTTAAGATTCAACTTTTTAACTTGGTGATATTGATATTCTCTTTTTTGCCAGTTTTTGATAGTGAATGGCATTTTAAGTGAACGCCGTTTAAATATACCTTGTTTATTAATATAGGGTGTAAGCACTGCTTCATGAACTACCTTATCCATTTTATCAATTAATTGTAGTTTAACATGGCAATTTTTAATTTTTTCACTTTGGAACTGTATCCAAAAATAAAAATCAACTGGTAACCCAGGAATAGAAATTGATTTTTCAGTACCTGCCGGAGTACATGTAAAATTTTCTGGAAATACTTTGTTCAAAATATGTCTTGTTTTATTAAATAGCTCAGGATTATTTAAGTACATTTTCCAGCGTGGAGCAGGCCATACTGTAATCAGCTTATCAGGATTGTTTGTCCAGGCATGAATTTCATTTCCCCATAAAGGGGTTGTTTTTTGATATGCCAGATAGTTGCCCTCCTTATAATGGGTAAGCATATTAATTATGATAAATAAAATTATCATATTCAACCACAAAGGGCGAATAGATAAAAAATATACTGTTTGATTAGAAGATATGGATTGAACACTTAATAAAGAAATGATGAACCATAATATAAATAACCCAGGTAATACCATATAACGTCCTCCTGGTACATGGCGCATTGCACCGTAAGTAACCAAAAGGCTTAAAAGCGGGAATAATATTAATAGCAGCCAAAAATAAGGGGATAAACTCCGACGTTGCTGAAATAACCAAATACTCAGGATAAAAATTAGAATACCTGCCAAACACAGCCCCAATATAAAATGCTGGTTTAACCAAGCAGTAAGGCTAAGCATATTTTTATATCCCACTAATGGAGATAATACATGATATTTTAAAAGGGAAAGTAAGGCAGTCCAGAGATCAAATTCTGTTGTTTTAGCTAATGATAATAAATTGTGGGTTTTGAGATAAATAAAAATACTGACTTGTATCAGTGCTGTGAAACTGACTAATAAAAAATGAATAACTGATTCTCTACTGCGTTCCAGCCACATTTTTATAAAAAAGCCAGGCCCTAAAAAAGTGGTATAGACCCCGGATAAACCACAAAAAATCAATAATCCACGGTATAACCAGCGAGCTTTTAGGGATAATCCTTGTAAACGTTCAAATAAGATAACTGCACTGATTACACCACAAAATACTTGTGAGTTTGTTACATTAAGCCAAACTTCATGAGGTGCTGAAATATTTGCTGAAATTAAAATCACCATAGAAGCTGCTAGCAGTTTTTGCCAGGCACTGTCCCATAAATATGAGCTTCCCCAGAGTAATAAAGCAACTGGAATAAGGGTAAATAATAGTGCAAAATAGGTATTTACAAATGGTGCATATTCTAGTGGAACCAGGGTTGCTAGGCTGCTAGCCAGATTTGCCAACAAGCTGATATAACCTGCGGTATAGACTGGAATATTAAACAAGCCAGCCCAAAAACCCTGTTCAAATGCAGTGGCAAAAAATAAACTGGCTTCTTCTGCCCAAAAGCGAGGCATCCATAATAATTCTGGAGCACGATAGACCAGAAGAAAAAAGAAAAACAGAAAAGCAAAATATTTTTCTTGTTGCGTAAATTGTTGTGATTGATTAGACATTATAATAATAAAGTTCACTAAAAATTACAGTAATATTTTAGATGGTTTTCAGTGCTATAAGCAATGAAAACCATCTAAATAAAACTTAGGTTAAATTAAATTTTTTGTAAAACAGCCGTAATATTCAATCCGTTTCTATCCATAGTATTGACCTTAAAGGAGATTTGGGTTGACAACCAATTTAAAAATATTTGAAAACTCTCATCAGTCCAGGTATGTACATGGATATTCTGTTGATTTTCAAATGCTATTTGAATATGCGCTGAATCAGTAATATTTTTTACATTTTTAAAATAGTCAGCATAATTGTTCAAAGATACCTGTGTGGTTTTTTGTGAGTATTTTTCCTTTAGCTCGGATAAGGGGGTTACGGCACGTTCTCTATCAAAACATTCGCGTTTATCCGGCACCATCATATAGACAATACCACCGGGTTTAACCACGCGTAACCATTCTTCAATTGCCCGTCCAGGGTTTGCCAAATGCTCAATCAAGTGACTGTTACAGACAAAATCAACGCTGTTATCTTCCAGGGCAGAAAGATCATCGCCATTACTGATAATACTGACATTGACAATTTTTTCGAGCGGCACATTCTGATGGCTTGCATATTGTTTTTGCAGGGAGGGTGTATCCATGCGATCAACATACAGCATTTGGGTCTGATCATTGATTGGAAATGGTGCGTGTAATGCACCAATTTCTACACCAGTACCTGATAAGTATTGTTTAACAAAGGCCTTCACGTCACTGGGAATCACCAGTGTTTGATTAAAAGAAAAAGGTGCGCCAAGTGTTTGCATTGCTTGGTTTTGTAAGCCCTGATAAGCAGCAACAAAATCACTGGCACAATGTTTTAGAATGTGTTTTTCCTCCAGTGTAGCAAAAGCATTTTGAGCTAATTTTTCACGTAAAGCCTCATCTTCAATCAATGATTTCATCGCCTGATACCAGGCTTTTGTGGTATTTTTAACCAAAAAGCCATTATCTCCATCGCGCACAACCGCACGGTAAGGAGTAATATCACTACAAATTGCGGGTATACCCAGTGCGGCATAATCCAGATACTTGATATAACTTTTACTGCGGTTAAACGGTGTTTGCTCCAATGGAATAATACCAAAATCCCAGCGGTTGTTGCGGCGAAACCATTGTACAAATTTTAAATAGGCATCATCCTTGCTGCTGATGCCTTCAATTTTAAGAATATTGGCAAATTTCTGGAAGCTTTGATTGGTATCGCTAATACCGCCGATAATGTCGAGTTCAATATTTGTTTGGGAACTGGCATAGTCTTTTTTTAATTGCTGCCAGGCTTTGGTGATTTCCTTAAGATCACGTTCATGCGTCTTGGTACCCATATATAAAATACGGATGGGATCACTGGCATTACGCGTGGGTTGTGGGCGACTGAAGCTGTTTCCTGCTGCCTGCAACCAGATTTTTTCATCATGTGCATTCGGCACCGATACCACGTCCTGATTATAAGCTGACATGGTTTGTTTGAGTTGTTCAGAGCTGACGACAATGCGATCTGCGGCTTTGGCAAGTGCTTCCAAGGCATTAATATTATCTGCACGATAGGTCACATCTTTGGCTTTTTTATGGTGCAGATTGAGCAGATCATCATCCATTTCCAACACCAGTTTCAAGCCTTTTTGCTGGCAATGTCCAACCAGTTTTTTAACAAAATCTGGATGCGGCAAGGTGGCGCGTTGTATGACGATAATACCAGTATCCACACTCAACAGATCTTTGGGATCGGTGAACACCTGCAAGCAAAGTTGATCTTTGACTGATTTATGTAATAAGGGCTGTAATAAGCGGATGCTGGCAGATCCCGTAGGCATACCACCACGTTGCACAGCTACCAACAATGACAGGTGTAATTTATGTGGCGCGTTATTCCAGTCCGGACTATTGTATGCGGCAAGTTTATCGTTACAGACAACGGGCTTGGCTTGCCTTGCTTGTTTCGCCAGCATCAGATGGAATATTGCCAGTTCCGATAAGGCGGCGCGTGGCACGCTGTAGTTTTTAGCGGTATTTAATGCCTGCTCACGCAACTGTTGGAACAGGGATTTATTATCAATCAGGCTTGTTAACGCCGTTTGCAATACTTTCTGATTGCGGGTATCAACAATTAGCGCATTGCTCTTATCTTTGGCATATTCATGCACCCCGCCTTTTTCTGGCAGAATCGGTACGCAGCCGCAGGCCATGGATTCCAGGCCGGTGCGCCCAAACGCCTGATAATCTGAAAAATCGATAAAAATGTGTGCCTGGTGATATAAAGCCGCGACTTCTTCACGGGTGAGAATACCGTGGTTGCGATAAGCAAAATCATGCTCCAGTTCTTGCAGGGCTTTATCCTGGCAGCCGAATAAATCAATACCGATTTTATTACCATAAATCTGGCTGATGTATTTCAATACTGACATAGTTTTTCCCGCACCACGCCTTGGTGTTGCCGGTCGAATCATCGCCACAATACGGATCTGCTCAGTACCGGGCAAACTTGCAGGAGGATGAAAAATGATACGATCCAAACCTGGCGATACCTTATGCATCTTAACCTGATGTAACTCATCAACGGTTTGACACAACCAGTCGGTTTTGGCGAATAAGCACATATTGGGAATCAAGGTATAAGATTCCAATGCAATTTTTAGCTTATCTGGGCGGATATTGGTGAAAAACCACGGCTCATAATCCTGCACATAATATGCGGCAACAATATCCGGGTATTTTTTGAATACGGGTGCAAGCAGGCGTGGCGAGGACCAGACCGTTGCTACCAGCACATGCACTTGGGCCGCTTCCTGGTATAAATGATTCTGGTTTCTATAAAAGAAAAATAAATCCTCTTTATAAAGCTCAGGATAATAACGTGCGTATTCCCCGGCATTTTCCGCCATGGTTGCTATCCGTGCATCCACTCCCAGGCTGCGCATTCCTGCGCATTCCTGCACAATGGAATGGATGCCACCCGCCACACCGCCCACGGGTAATACAAACAAAATACGCCAGGCATTTTGTGCCTGTGGCAACGCTTTTCCGCTTAACCAACTATTTAAACGTTCTCGCATCCCAGATAACACCGGATTCTGGCGCAGATTCTGGGTCAAGGACTTAACCTTGTCCTCGCCGTGTTTGTTTTTCAGCGCGCTATCGCCGGCTTTGGCTAAAACGGCGCGGCGCTCATGGCTGTAGCTTTTAGACTTGGCATGATATACATAGAGTTGATCGGCAATCGCCAGCTTAAAACCCGCATCCCCGGCGCGCAGGCAATAATCATTTTCTTCGCCATAGCCTTTAGGAAAGTTTTCTTCATCCAGATAGCCAATTTTATCAATCAATGCCCGCTTCACAGCAAAACAAAAGCCGTTAACGATAGGCACAATCGGAAACTGAAAGGCTGATGCCTGATACACCAGTTCCGCCATATCATTAACTGTAAAACCTTCCGGTAATTCATTAACCGCCCAATCCCCATTTTCAGCAAAACGCTCGGGTACGGATTGCCAGCTTGCGGCATTGGATAAAGCGCCGATAATACCGATTTCTTGTCGGCTTTGACCACAGGCCACTAAATGGCTGAGCCATAAACGCGGCACGATGGTGTCGCTGTTGAGTAATACCACATAATCTGCTTTAGATGCACGCAGACCTTTGTTGGCAGCTTTGGTATAGCCTTGCGCGCTTGCGTTTTCCAGTAATACTGTGCTGGGATGCTGTTGGCAGAAGGTTTTCAGGAATTCTGTGGTAGGGGCTTCCGAGCCATCGTTAACCAGATATAAGGCATAAGGCTCAATGGTATTTTCGATAATTGAAGCCAGACAGTTTTTGACGTCCTCCAGCGCATTATGAATACACACGACAACATCAATACTGGGTAATTGTTGCAGGTTTTGCAGGCCCGCCAGGGGTTTTTTAGTACCAGACAGTGTTTGTTCCAGGCCATAGTGAACTTTTTCCCGGCTTAAGTTACGAAATTCTTCGGCAATTTCTGTGATGTGCTGCTGGGCACCTAATGAAGGTTGGCGTAATAATAAACGTTCAGCCAGATTGACTAAACCGCGTCCAGCTTTCCAACTGACCGAGTTAAATACGGCTTCGGTATCACTGATGAGATGGCGCATTAAACGCCGGGTATGATTTAAATGCCGATCATGAATACGCAAAGCGTCTAATTGCTGCTGGTTTTCCTGCTGTAATTTTTGACCCGTATTTTGCAATTGTGTTTGTGTCTGTTGCAACTGTTTAAGTGTTTGATCTTTTTGTACCAATAACTGATTTTTTTCCGTCAATTGCTGTGACTGCTTAATATTAACCGCTTCCAGTGCCTGCTGTTTTTCTTCCTGGGCTTGACGATAGGCCTGCTGTTTTTCTTCCTGGGCTTGGCGATAGGCCTGCTGTTTTTCTTCCTGGGCTTGACGATAGGCCTGCTGTTTTTCTTCCTGGGCCTGGCGATAAGCTTCAAATTCCGCGCTCAAGTCCCAGATTTTTTCCTGACTTTGTAAAATCTCTATAGCACCCGCAGACAATTCAAATTCTGGAAGATTTTCCAGGCTGTTGGCTTCTATTGCCGTAAGCAGTGCCTGATCCAGGCGTTGCTGTGCAGTAGAAATTATATCCTGCTGTAAATCTTCTGCACCGTGTTGATGAAATAATGAAGGGTCAATAAATGCTAAAATTTCACGTTCACTGGGGAGGTGTAAGGCATTAACGCCTAAAGCCTGCAATTGTGCATATAAAGTTTTTGTCGTGGCTATGGGATCGGCCAGCATAGCTTCATGTTTAACCAATATCCCTGGTAAATTACGCATGGCGCGCAGTGTTTCTACGGTATATTTCTCCCACAAGGCCAGACTAAAAGACAGTGGGAAGCCATTGCGTTTTTGCAAAGACTGGGCAATCTGGATAGGGCTGCGGTACACATAAACATAAACAGGCACTTCCAGTAAATGCTGCCACATGGGAAATAACAGGCAAAAACGTGGCTCTTTTATGACCCAGGGGCGGTGAGCATCCATTTCCAGCAAAACTTTTCCCGCTTCACTGAAAAAACGTTTTTTGGCATCTTCAGGAATTTGATCAAAATGAAAATCAGCAACCCGGTTCCAATCGGCTTTGGCGGAAAATAATAAGGCATCATTCAGATCACGAATATCCCGCCGCTCCCAGAAACCTTTGGGATTTTCTTCATTTGCACCGGTTGATTTACCTTCAGCACCAAAATATAGGCCCATCAAATTTAACATGCGGGTGACCACAGAGGTTCCTGAACGGTGCATTCCCAGTACAAACACTTGCATAAATCACTCCTTAGTGTAAATTTCTTAGTGATGATTTTATAAAAAAGCGGATAGTATACCAATAACTTGTTATTTTCGATCACAATGAAATTGTGCATGAAGTAATGGTGGTTCTTTATGCCTCAAATCAGCTTTCCCTCACTACGATCTCTGTTCTCAGACAGTATCCTGGTCAGTATTGTACATTTTGTACCTATGTTATCCCACTATCTGAAAAATGAAGAGAACGAAACGTTCTATATTTTTTATCACAGCCCCTGCAAAGCTTAATTAAAGCCTGAAATTTTGCTGAATTAATACTTGAAAATCAAGTGATAACCGTAAAGAACGTGTGCCTTATCAGTATCGGCACGTAATATGCGTTTGGGGTTCTGGTTTGTTGTTTACAACCTATTCAGACACACATTATTAAGGAGGCCATCTGGATGAATATCAAACTCACCAGCCGACGGACACTTCTGGCGACAAGTTTAGCTGTCGTTTTAGGCTCGTTTTCTGTTGCCAGTGTCGCGGAGTCTTTGCCAGCATTGAAAATCAATGAGGCAAAAGCAGCATTAGGTAAGCGTTTATTTTTTGATAAGCGTTTATCGGGCGATGCGGCAATCTCTTGCGCAACTTGTCATCAGCCTGAGCACGGTTTTGCCCATCCCGACGCATTATCACCCGGTTATCCCGGTAACAAGCATTTTCGTAACAGTCCTACCGTCATTAATTCCGCACATAAAAAAGTCTGGTTCCATGATGGTCGTTTAGGTACCAACTTAAACGATGTCACCCGTGAAATGTTGACTGAAGATTATTTAATGAATATGGACATGCGCATTATGCAGGAACGGGTCAAACAAGATCCGGTCTATGTCAAAATGTTCAAAGACGCAGGTTATGGTGAACCTTCTAACGGTTCCGTGCGTAAAGCCATTCCTGAGTACTTAAAAACCTTAACCTCTAAGAACGCACCTTACGATACCGGAAAAATGTCCACAGCCGCGAAGCGTGGACAAAAAATCTTTAACGGTAAGGGCGGTTGTTCTTCCTGTCATAGCGGTGCAAACTTCACCGACAATAAACCCCATAACACAGGCGTTGCTGAAAACTTTGATGTTTTCTTAGATCCTATGCGCCATCAGGCATTTATTGCTTATGCGATGTTCATGGGTGTTGAAAACTACATGAACTTAAAGCGTGATCCTGGTGCTTATGTACAGTGGAAAAAAGCTGATTTCTCCAACATGGGTACGTTTATCACCCCAAGCCTGCGTGAGTTAAAACAAACTGCACCTTATATGCATAATGGCATGATCAGCACGCTGGATGAAGTGGTTGAGTTTTATAACCAGGGTGGCGGTCAGGACAGCCATAAAGATGCTGCTTTAAAACCTTTGAAACTCTCTGCTAAAGAGAAAAAGGATTTGGTGGCTTTTCTGGAATCGCTGTCGGGTGATCAATTAACGGGGCCAGAACATGTCTGGACGGAAAAATATCCTGATGAATATCCCGTTATCGCTGATTGGAACAACGTCAAGAATTAATGAGGAGCAAGGTTATGATTAAATTTAGACCACTGTCATCAGGGCTTGTGACTCTTGCTGTAGCGGGCATCATTACCGGATGCACGATGGCAACGGCTGAAACAGAGTCTGCCAAATCGGCTGCAAGCACTGCGGGTGGCCCGACTTTGGCCCCCTTAGATAGTATTAAAATGCCAATTCCACCAGATAATAAACAAACCGACGCAAAAATTGCTTTAGGCAAGTTATTATTTTTTGATCCACGTTTAGGTGGTGATGCTTCAATTTCCTGTAGCAGTTGCCATGATCCCGAACAGGGCTGGGCCTGGGCGGAAGATTTCTCCCGTGGTTATCCCGGTACCGTGCATTGGCGTAACTCCCAGTCCATTATCAACTCGCAATACTATGGCAGACAATTCTGGGCAGGTGCCGCCGCTTCCGGTGAGAAACAAGCACCTTCTGCGGCTAAAGGTGGCGTTGCCGGTAATGGTGAAAACGACATCATGGAAGCGCGTTTAGCGTTAATTCCTGAATATCGTAAAGCCTTCAAAGAAGTGTTTGGTGATGAATGGCCATTAATTGGTAACGCCTGGCGTGCAATTGCTTCATTTGAACGTACTTTAGCGCAAACCGATACACCTTTGGATAATTACCTGAAAGGGGATAAAACCGCGCTGTCTGAAGAGCAAATCCGTGGTAAAGCGGTATTTGAAGGCAAGGGTGGTTGTGTCCAATGTCATAATGGCGCATTAAGCTCTAACGAAGACTATGTCAACGTTGGCGTACCACCAGCAACACGCTGGCAGGAAGATGGTTTAGCACAAATCACCTTCCGCTTTGAGCAATATGCCAAAGGCCAGACTGAAGAAGGTTATCGCAAGGCAAAAAGTGATTGGGGTTTGTATTACCGCACTAAAAATAAATGGGATAAGGGCAAATTCCGCGTACCCAGCTTAAGATACACCAAATACACCGCACCTTATATGCACAACGGTGCATTCTACACCTTTGAAGAAGTGGTGGATTTTTATAACAGTGGTGGCTTTGATGAGGAAGGTCGTACGACTTTATTCCCGGAAAATAAAGACAAACGGATGAAACCTTTAGGTTTGACAGAAGCTGAGAAAAGTGACTTAGTGGCTTTCCTTGACGCATTCTCCGGTGAAGAAATCATGATGGATAAACCTACCTTGCCAGAATATGCACCTTTGTTTACCAAAGCTGAGTTGGAGGCGGTGAAAAAATGAGCGAACAAAAAAAGCGTTGTGATACGCCAAAATCACATAATGCTTGTATGATGAATCGACGCGACTTTATATTGTTCAGTTCAGCGGCGATTGTAACAACAAGTACTATCAGTTTAACCTTATTACCCGGCACCGCACATGCAGCCGAGCAAAAAGCACAAATTGCCGGTTATCCACGCAAGAAAATTGGCAAGCTCAGCGAATTAAAAGACAATCAACCGGTTGATTTTAATTACCCTGATGATAAAGGCAGTTGCACCCTGGTGAAAATGGGTGTTGAAGCGGGCGGCGGTATTGGCAATCAAAAAGATGTGGTGGCTTTTAATTATCTTTGCACTCATCAAGGTGGGCCTTTACAAGGTACTTATCAAGCCACTGATGAACACCGCACCTTAGGGCCTTGTCCTTTGCATCTGTCCCTGTATGATTTGCGCAGACACGGCATTATCGTTTCCGGTCAGGCCTATCAAAGCGTACCGCAGGTATTGCTGGAGGTTGACGGTGATGATATTTACGCAGTGGGCATGATGGGACTTATCTTTGGTCGTAATAAAAACATAATGGATGCTTAAGGAGGCTAATATGTCAAATGATATTTACACGCCACAAGACCATGTGCCTTTACCCCCTAAAGATGCGGAAGTCTTAACCACTGCTTGTGATTATTGTATTGTTGCCTGTGGTTATAAAGCTTATCGTTGGCCGATTGGCAGCGAAGGTGGGCCTAAAGCCGCAGATAATGCTTTTGGGATCGATTTTCCTTCTAATGTCTTGCAGGCATGGGTCGCGCCCACACAACACAATGTGGTCATGCACAAAGGCAAAAAACACAATCTGATTGTGGTGCCTGATAAAGATGCCACCGTTGTCAACAAAAACGGGGACTCTTCTATCCGTGGTGGTTTGCTGGCACAAAAGTGCTTCAATCCAGATACCCCGACCAAGGATCGTTTGCAAAAACCTTTGGTACGTATTAATGGTGAATTACAGCCCACTTCCTGGGATGACGCCTTAGATATCGCCGCAGCACTGGCAAAACACGTCATTGCCAAACACGGTGCCAACGCTTATTCGGTTAAGACCTACTCTTACCAGTTTGTGGAAAACACCTACGCGATTACCAAATTTGCGCGCCGTCATGTGAATACCGCAGCATTCACCTTCCACGATACGCCATCGGATGTCACCTCAACGCCTGGGTTTAGAGATGCAGGTTATGACAACTTTGGGCCGTCTTATGATGACTGGGGCAACGCGGAAACCTTAATGGTTTGCGGTACCGACCCTTACGAAACCAAAACCATTTTATATACCCAATACCTCATGCCTGCATTGGCTAGAGGGCAGAAAGTGGTTATGCTCAATCCACGAGAAACCGCTGGCGTGGCACATGCGAAAAAACATGGTGGCTTGCATTTGCAGCTCTATCCTGGCACCGACACTTTAGTGGTTGGCGCAATCACCCGCGTGATTCTGGAAAATGGCTGGGAAGATAAGGAATGGGTTAAGAAATGGGTGAACAATAAATGGGAATCCAATTCCGGCTTTGGTCAGGGCACCCGTAACACGCCTTGGCAGTGGCGCTCAACCTGGGGTAAATTCCAGACCAAAGGTTTTGAAGACTACAAAAAATGGTTGTTATCGCAAGACGAATATAAGGCAGAAAATGCCGCGAAAGTGGCTGGCGTCAGTGCTGATGACATCCGTACCGCAGCAAAATGGATGGCCAAACCCAAAGCCGATGGCAGTCGTCCAAAAACCTCTATCGGGATTGAAAAAGGCTTTTACTGGTCAAACAATACCGGTAACACCAATGCTATTTCTTCACTGGCAACCACCGTAGGCGCTGGCGGCAGACCTGGGCAAATGGTCGGGCGTTTTGGTGGACACCAACGCGGCGGTACTGGCGGCGGTAAATACCCACGTGCGAAATCACCAGAAAAAGTACCGGGTCGGCGTAAACGCTCCTTAGATACTGACCGCTGGTTGGTTTCTGGTCATACCCGTATGGCGCATGTGGTGGGTACCACCTGGGTACAATCCATGACCGGTTCCGAGGGTTTGGCGGCGAAATTCCACGAACTCGTGGTAGCTAACCCCAATCAGCCCAAAACCAATAACAAAGCAGATATTATTGCCGCGTTAAAGGCACGCGCTGATTCTGGTGGCATGGTCGTCATTGACCATGATATTTACCTGCGTGATCCGATTGGTGCTAAATTTGCTGATATTATCTTCCCCGCCGCAACCTGGGGCGAAGAAGACTTTATCCGCGCCAATGGTGAACGCCGCCTGCGTCTGTATCAGAAACTGGCTGATGCGCCGGGTGAAGCCAAACCGGATTGGTGGATTATTGCGCAACTGGGACAGCGTATGGGCTTTGATGGCTTTGATTGGCAAAATGCCAATGATGTTGCCGAGGAGTCTTCCCGTTTCAGTCGCGGTAACCGCAAAGCCTATCACATGATCAAAGTGGCGGCTCATGCAGAAGGCAAAACCCTGCATCAAAAAATGCGTGAACTGGGTACTACCGGTATTCAAGGGCCAACCTTCTACAACTATAAAACGGGCAAACTCTCTGGCTCCAAGCGTTTGCACGATACCACGCTGACTCCGGAACAATGTGCGGAACGCGGTGCACCGATTGGCGCGAATATGGTCAACAAGAAAATGACCCATTTCAACAGCCAAACCGGTAAAATCAACATCCAGAAACATCCCTGGGGTTTATATTCTGATATCTGGGAATTTGTTCAGCCTAAAGATGATGAGGAATTATGGCATACCAATGGTCGTATCAATGAAATCTGGCAAACAGGTTTTGATGATCGCGAGCGTCGACCTTACATCAAACAACGCTGGAGCCATCAGTTTGTTGAGATTCATCCCGCAGATGCAAAAAAACGCGGCATAGAATCTGGTGACAAGGTATTGGTATATTCTGATCGCGTACCAGCTTTTGAAGACACGCTAGTCGGTGTGGGGGGAGATGACTTCCAATTCTCAGAATTGATGAAAAATGGTCATATCAAACTCCTTAAAGGCGCATATGAAGCCGTTGCTTTGGTTTCTGACGTGATTAAACAAGGTGTATTGTATGCCGATGCCTTAAACACTGATCAGCCTTCCAACTCAGTGCAAGTGCGCGTGGTGGATAACATCAGCGGTAACTATAACTACAAACTCGGCTCCGCCAAAATCAAGAAAATTGGCGAATCCGAGTTTAAGAAAGAGTTTAAGCGGATGTCATTTGTGCCACGTAATATTGTGACCAAGGCGTAAGTGTTGTGAGTTTTCCCGATCAGTGTTGCATACACTGATCGGGTTTATAGGAGCAAGAATTTTATAACTTCAGCAACTTGGCTGGTCTTTTTCTCCATTTTCTGCGTTCCAAAAACAGTTACATAGCTTGTGCCTGACCGAAAACCCTGAGAAATGAAATTTTCACTCATAATTTAAGTTCTCAGAGGCTAAATACCATCATCTTTTGCACTCATTTCCAGAAAAAATACCAAACAGAGCGTCGTAAATAAGAATATTCCTCTATTCAGTATTTACACAACGTATAATCTCACGGAGGAATAATCTACTGAACACTGTTTTTTTACTAACCGATTGATTAATAGGGTAAATTAATCTTTTATCACTTTTATATAGCGAATGGGAAGTTCTTCAACTCCTTTTCAATCCAATCAGGCATCTCTTGCGCTGTGTTGCCGGTTAGCGGTAGCGGCGATAAGGAGTGAGGATGAAATAAATGCAGAAACTGGGCGCAGGATTTTTATTCATTTTCAAGGCGTGAAAACAGGCGCATAGCAAGCTATGTAACTGTTTTCACAACGCAGAAAATGGAGGAAAAGACCAGCCAGGTTGCTGAAGTTATAAAATTCTCACTCCTAAGTTATAAGTAAAAGCTGAAAAGCTATGAATCATCACCAATTTTCTGTCGCCAGAACAAAATACGGGTTTGCAGTTCTCGCATATCCATGGTGCTGAGTATACGAGATTTCAGTAAATGCTGACCAGCCACCCAAACATCAGTCACCTGATGGCGACTGGCGGCATACACAATTTGTGACAAGACATTATAAACCGGTTGGGTGGACAAGGCGCTCATATCAATGGCGACCACATCAGCGGCTTTGCCCGGTTTCAAGGAGCCGGTAATATCATCAATCCCCAATGCCTGCGCACCACCTAAAGTTGCCATGTGCAGCGCTTTTGCGGCAGGCACGGCAGCGGCATTGCCACTGATGCCCTTCGCCAGCAGTGCCGCCGTGCGCATCTCTCCGAGGATATCCAGATCATCATTGCTGGCAGCGCCATCAGTGCCTAAAGCCACGTTGATACCATTTTCCAGCAAACGCGGCACCGGGCAAAAACCACTGGCTAATTTTAGATTTGATTCCGGGCAATGCACCACATGACATTGGTGTAATTGCAAGTATTCAATATCATTGTCATTGAGTTGAGTGGCATGAACTGCGAGAAAACGCTCCGATAACAGACCTAAGTTTTCCAGCCTTTCTATCGGGCGTAATTGATATTGCTTTTGCGATTGCACCACTTCATCGGTGGTTTCATGCAAATGCATATGAATGGGTATATCCCAGCTTTCTGATAAGGCCGCAATAGATTTCAGCGGATCATCAGAAACGCTGTAAGGCGCGTGTGGTGCCAGCGCGGTTCGGATCAGCGAATGCTGGCGATAGTGTTTATACAGCCCTTCAGCTTTGCCCAGATATTCACCGGGGTTTTTTGCCCAAATCGTTGGAAAATCCACCACGATCAAGCCAATACAGGCGCGTATACCAAGTTCTTCCACCACGCTGGCAGTGGTTTCCGGGAAAAAGTACATATCATTAAAGCAGGTGATGCCCGCTGTCAGCATTTCCGCAACTGCCAGCCGCGTCCCATCCGCCACAAAACTATCACTCATCCAGGCCTGTTCTGCGGGCCAGATATGCTCATGCAACCATTCCATCATCGGCAAATCTGAACCATAACCCCGTAATAAGGTCATGGCGGCATGTGTGTGCGTATTAATTAAACCTGGAATCAAAGCATGTTGCGGCAATCGGTGCGTTACCCGGGCAGAAAATTCCCGCACTGCTTCTTCTATGGGTAAAATTGTAACAATTTTGCCTTCATGGATCGCCAGTGCGTGCTTTTCCAAAATGCGATCTTCAGGTTCCCCAGGAATAACCCAACCTGCAAAAATTAAGCTGTCAATATGGCGCATACGTATTAAACATCGGTAAGTGAATTGAACTGAGAAGCTGTTGCTAAAGCGCCATTGTAATCTAAGCACTGACTAGTGTGTGCCAGATTTTGCTATTTTTTCTTAAAAAACCTTACCTCATATTCAATTGAGAAGCTGTTAAACATATAACAAATCATGATATTGTGTACCTGCCTGAATATGACACCTCACAAAGGAGTCCCATCATGTTTTTAAAAAATATTGTATTAAGTTTTTTATTACTGCTGTTACATAGTCTGGCTACTACCCAAGCATTTGCCCAGACACCTACTCAGACACCTACTCAGACACCTGCTCAGACACTGGAAAATTTCAGTTATCGTTTGACTGAATCCACCCAGCAGCAATTGTTATGGACAACACCGCCCAGTGAACGTGTTTTCAAAGACAGCGTGGTACCGGAAACAACAGCCAGTGGTATCCGCTTATATGCTGCAAAAAATGAATTTGAGCCATTTTTATTAGTAATACAAGTACCACAAGACAGCACCCTAAATATACAGCTTCCTGATTTTGGTCATGGCATCCTGACCACGCTGCATCAGGTGCATTATGTCAATATCCAACAAGCCACTGATAATCTGGGGCGCATTGGCCCTTATCCTGATCCCTTACTGCCTTTAAGCAATCCCGCGCAACTCAGCTTAAAAGCCGGTGAAAATATGCCCTTGTGGTTTACGCTGCAAGTGCCGCCGACAACGCCAGCCGGTGATTATTCAGCCACAGTGACACTGGGTAATATCACTGTCCCTGTGTCCTTACATGTGTTTAATTTTGCTATCCCTGAAACCTTGCATGTGCACTCGCAGATGAATTTTTCCCATCAGGCGGTGCTGGAAAAATACGGTGTGCCGGGTACGGGTGATGAATATTGGCGCTATGTGTTAGCCATGAAACAGTTTTTTCTGGCGCATCGGCTGACACCAAAATCCACGCTGTGGCCCGGCGGCGTAACGGGTAGTGGTGCAGCGCCTTTTATTGATTATGATTGCGTGACGCAAAGCTTTAGCGATCCGCATGGCATCTGGGGTTTTGAGATTCCCGCCAGCGTTTTTCTGCAAGGCGTGGATTGGTTTAACAGCGGCACAGGGTTTCCCGAATTCATGGCGGCAACTTTTCGCAATAATGACGCATCCCAGGATCAACGCCCGGATGAATTTTGTGGTCACAGCCGTAGTGCAAACGACTGGTATACGGCGAACAATCCCAACACAGCTTATAACCAGGCCTGGTTTGCATACATCCGCGCTTTGCAGAACTACCTGAGTGGGCTTGGGCTGCTGGATAAGGCGCATTATTATTTTGCCAATGAACCACAGGATCAGGCTGATCACGATGCGGTCGCCTGGTATGCACGCCTGCTCAAACAGGCTGCGCCGGATTTAAAAATCATGGTCTCGGAAGAAGCCAGAGCAGAAATTTACGCTAATCCCACTTACGGTGCTGCCAATATCGACATCTGGCTGCCCGTACTGAACAACTATGATCCCGATATTGCCCGCCAACGTGCGCTGGAACACCAGGAAGAAAGCTGGATTTATTTTTTACATGGTACCCGCCCGCCTTATTTTAATCCGATTACGCTGGATCATCCCGGCATAGAAAGCAAACTCACGGGTTGGTTTTTATGGAAGTATCGCATTCGCGGCATTGCTTATTATGCGCTGAATCAGTGGAGCCGCAACCCGTGGACCGATCCCATGACCGATGGTCATAACGGTGATACGTTTATGCTGTATCCGCCCTCAGCGGATAATCAAGCCATCAGCTATGGCGCAACGGAACATCGTTTTGCCAGCTCTATCCGCTTTGAACTCATGCGCGACAGTCTGGAGGATTACGAATATCTGTACGTGCTTAATGGTCATAGTCAACCGGAACACAATCAGGCTACGCCAGCAGATACCCAGGCTGATAAGATTATTCAGGGCTTAACCAGTTATAACCGCGATAGTGAGTTTATTTATAATCTGCGCCGGGTGATTGGCCTTAAAAATGGTGGAGAAATCAGTGAAATTCCTGATTTAACGCCTGTTGCTGGTCATCCTCGCGCACAAGGTGCACCCGGTAATTATTATCTTAATTTCCAGGATCCCGCTGCTGAACCACTGGCAGAACCCTTGGTGGTGGATAATAAAACCTACCTGAAAATTGGCTGGAATGCTTATGATGAGCAACTGGGGTATGGTTGGTTTGGCGATTTGGCACATGTCATGTCCCGCTATGTGGACAGCGCACCAAACCCACTGCAAGCCAGTATTTTATTTGATGACTGGGGACGCCAGAAAAGCTTTGAATTCGATTTGCCCAACGGCAACTACAATGTGACGGTTTCCACCGGCTGGCAGGGGCGAACCTATAAGCGTAATTATATTAATATCGAAGGTGTTGATTTTATTAATGACGAAGCCACTGATCCTTATTTGCTGAGAACCCGGGAAGTCAGTGTGCAAGATGGCAAGCTCAGCATGGTGATGGGTATTTTTGATGAATACACCATGCTGAACTACATGGATATTGAAACGCTTGCACCGGTGAACAGCAAGCCAGTATTAAACATACAAACCCAGGATGAGGCGGTTAGTTTAAGCTGGAATGCAATCCCCGGTGCCTTGAGTTATACCTTATATTATGCGCCTTTAACACAAACACCTATCGAGACTTGGAATATGGGTGTACAAACACAGCTCAGCATCAATTTATGGTCAGGGGCAGCCTTTTATGTGGCGGTTCAGGCAAACCTGAGCCACGGCCCAGGGGAGTTTTCAGACATTGGTTTGCTGCAAATACCTTGATTAGGAGGCAAGAACCAGCGCTTGTTTTATAGCTGATTCGTGGTCTCTATTGCCCAGGAGCCAGCATAAAACCTTCACCAACATTAATTTCTTCAGTACGTTCCATATCCAGGTTGCTGCTTATCGTTTTCGCATAACGTCCGTGCACATAAGGATGAACCTCAACCCGGCGGTTGTTCGGGTTTTTGGTTTCATCTGCGCCACTGGCTTCACCAACGGCAATGGTGACAACGGTATTGGTGGGTAATCCGCGTTTTTGCAACATTTTCAACACCGCCTGATTGCGTTTTTCTGCGAGTTTGTAGTTATAGGCTTTATCGCCAACGGTGTCGGCATAACCAATTAACTCCAATGCAAACACGGGGTATTTTTTGAGAAAGTCCACCGTACCCTGGATTTTCTTTTTCTGACCACTTTGAATACGGCTGTTGGCAAAACCAAAATAGAGATTATGCTCAGGGATTGCAACGCCTTCAGGGATATGCAGAGCTTCAATATAAGACAAGCGATCATCCATCTGCTCAATGGTCAGGGTATTGCCTTCACTGATAATGGTGAGCGGAGCCATAATTTTTTCTACGGTTTGCTCTGCGTTTTTACGATGCTGCAAAGCACTTTTTGCCGCTTGGGTACCCTTAGCCGCCATTGCTGAACTGCCATGACCCCGTTGAAATTTATGATAAATATTTTCCGCCGTGTCCAGATTGTCTTCCGCTTTGTGCATATGTACCAGAAAATCACCAAAATAACCTGCTTTGGTTGCAGCCATCGCTGTTTCCATTTCACTGAGATCAATTTGTTTTGATGACGTGCTGCTACAGGCATTCAGCACAATGCTGAAAATCAGCAGTAACAGAATGTTTTTGTTCATGATTTTGACTCCTGCCAATTAAAAACTTGTTAGCAGTAAAAAAGCATGAATCATGCCTAAACAAAATATGGTTTGTAGTTTAATGACAATTTGTGCTAAAAAATGCTTTTGCATAACAGTAAAATCCAATATAAAACAGGGGTGGTTATTATCAAGAATACGATTATCAAATCTATTTTCCGCATTAGCTTATTATTTACTGTCATCCTGACAAGCATTTGGATCATAATCGCACGTCCTGTTTATACGCCGCAGACGCTACATGATGTTGAGGCATTGGTTAATACAGCGGCATTGCAACAACATGTCATTTTTTTAACTGAAACCACAGTCCCCAGAAACAGTGAAAACCCTGAAAATTTAGCACTTGCCGCTGACTATATTAAACAACAATTTGAGCAATCCACAGCCAGGGTTAATTTCCAAACTTACCTGGATCAGGGGCGTGAATATAAAAATATTATTGCTCACTATGGCCCGGAAACGGATGAGCGCATTGTTATTGGCGCGCATTATGATGCTTATGCGAATCTCCCCGGCGCAGATGATAACGCCAGCGGCGTGGCAGGTTTGCTTGAACTGGGTAAACTGTTAAGCGCTTTGCCATTAAAAAACCAAGTGACATTGGTAGCTTATACCCTGGAAGAACCGCCTTATTTTGCCAGCGATAAAATGGGCAGTTATGTACACGCCGCCATGCTGCAACAGCAAAATGTTAAAATAAAAATTATGATTGCGCTGGAAATGATTGGCTATTTCAGTGATGAACCTGGCAGTCAGGTTTATCCTATTCCAATGCTGAATCTGTTTTATCCTGATGCGGGTAATTTCATTGCGGTGATTGATCGCTTGCAATCCAACAAGGCGGCAGCCATCAAAGCCGCCATTAATACCTATACTGATTTGTCCGCTTACTCCATCAATGCACCGGATTACGTGCCGGGCATTGCGCTTTCCGATCACAGCAACTACTGGCTGTTTGATTATCCGGCGGTGATGGTGACAGATACCGCGCTGTATCGAAATCAGGCCTACCATACCCCCCAGGATACGCATGACAGACTGAATTATAAAAATATGGCAAAAGTGATTTATGGCATTTTTCAATATATCAAAACCATAGCCTCCTGATATGCAAACCGCTAAAACCAATCTTGACTACACCAGCCTTGAGTTATTACGCCAAACGCATCCTGCCTGGCGTTTATTATGCTCGCCTCATGCCGCACTGGTGGCAAGTTTTTTGAACCGTATTTTTATTGTGCCTAACGTGCGCACGATGGCACAAAGTAATCTGGTGGAGTCTCTGGAAGATGAGTTATTTGCCCTGCGCGAATATCTGGGCGCGGAAGCCTTCCCCAAACTCGCCCGTGATTATTTAAATGACTGGGCGCAACCTGAGCGGGGTTGGTTGCGCAAATTTTATAGGCAGGATTCTGATGAGCCATATTTTGACCTGACCCCAGCCACGGAAAAAGCGATTAGCTGGCTGGAAAGCCTCAGTGCACGCAGTTTTGTGGGCACGGAATCGCGTTTGCTCACCTTGTTTGAATTGCTCAAGCAAATGAGTCAAGGTAGTGAAACCGACCCGCAACTGCGAATTGCAGAATTACGCAAACGCCGTGATGAGATTGATACAGAAATCGCGCGTGTGTTAAGTGGGGATATACCGCTGCTGAATGCAACCGCCTTAAAAGATCGCTTCCAACAGTTTACCCAGCTTGCGCGTGACTTGTTAACCGATTTCCGTGAAGTGGAGCAGAATTTTCGGGTGCTGGATCGGCGGGTGCGCGAGCGCATTGCGCAATGGGATAGCGGCAAGGGCAGTTTGTTGGAACAGATTATGGGGGAGCGTGATGCAATTACCGATTCAGACCAGGGCTTGAGCTTTCGCGCGTTTTGGGATTTCCTGATGTCCAGCCAGCGCCAGGAAGAATTGTCCACGCTGTTGGAACGAGTATTGGCTTTGCCACCAGTCGCGGCACTACACCCAGATGCGCGGCTGTACCGGGTGCATTATGACTGGCTGGAAGCCGGTGAGCATACGCAACGCACGGTAGCGAATCTCAGCAAGCAACTCAGGCGTTTTCTGGATGATCAAGCCTGGCTGGAAAACCGCCGCATTATGGATATTCTGCACGACATTGAAAAAAAAGCCCTGGCACTGCGGGATTCAGCGCCAGAAACTGAAATCATGTATATTGCAGATACCAGCGCCAGTATTAATTTACCGCT
Source organism: Candidatus Venteria ishoeyi (assembly GCF_030378065.1). Classification (GTDB taxonomy): domain Bacteria; phylum Pseudomonadota; class Gammaproteobacteria; order Beggiatoales; family Beggiatoaceae; genus Venteria; species Venteria ishoeyi. The sequence goes on from NZ_JAUCGJ010000030.1 coordinate 27,759, forward strand.
GGAGCGCCCGTTGCATACGCCCACCGCCAAACCCCGCATTGAAAATATTGCTTTAACGGCGGGAGACAGTGAAGTAGATACCAATGCCTTATTTTCCCAGGTGGTTATTGATAAAAGCCAATTAATTCATCACATTCAGCATATTTTGCAAGATCGCGTGCAAGTGACTTTACGCGAAACCTGCGAATTACGACCTTTGCAGCACGGGCTGGCAGAACTGGTGACTTATTTACAGCTTGGTGATGTCGGTTTCAAAACCATGATTGATGAAACGATAACGGACACCATCATCTGGCAAAGCAGTGATAAAACTGGGCAAGCATGGGCGAAGCAAGCACAATTACCGCGTGTCATTTTTGTAAGATGAGTGCGACTATACCTTATTAATAAACCTTCTGGTGAACCTCAAAACAAAGTTGATAATATGCTATGGTGACACAAGAACCGATTGCAGATAACAATGATTTTTCCCTGGTCGTCATTGCTTTACTAAAAGGCATTGTGTATCAGGAAAATGATGATAAGTTATGGCATCGCTTGATGAATCTGCAAGCGCGGGTGCGTGATTACATCCGTGTATTGGGGCTGGAACTGGTGCTGGATGAAGCCGAAGGTTATGCGTTTTTACGCTCGCGCCCAACAACTGAAGATGAACCGGAAAGCAAGCTGCCGCGCCTGATTACTCGGCGCGCCCTATCCTTTCCAGTGAGTTTATTGTTGGCTTTATTACGCAAGAAACTGGCAGAATTTGATGCCAGTGGTGGTGATACCCGACTGGTGCTCAGCCGCGATGATATTGCGGAATTAATACGTGTATTCCTGCCTGACAGTAGTAACGAAGCCAAATTAATTGATAAGGTCGATACCCATATCAATAAAATCATTGACCTGGGATTTTTGCGCCGCTTAAAACCCGCGACAGGCAGTACCAGCAAACAAACAAATTTTGAAGTACGGCGCATTATCAAGGCTTTTGTGGATGCACAATGGCTGGCGGAATTTGATGCGCGGCTGGAAACTTACCGGCTGCATCTTCAGGAAAAATAATATTTAGAATTTTACACCCCGCAGGAGAACATTAGGCTGTTGATGAATAACGCAGAAAACCTGGATTTTATAAGCAATGATGTCACTGATGACACCCTGGCAGGCTTTCGTCTGCAACGCCTGGAAGTATTCAACTGGGGCACTTTTGATCAACAAGTCTGGACGCTGAACTTAAAGGGTAAAAACACCCTGTTGACCGGTGATATTGGTTCCGGCAAATCCACTTTGGTGGATGCCGTCACCACCCTGTTGGTGCCAGCCCACCGCGTGGCTTATAACAAAGCCGCAGGCGCGGATAATAAAGAACGCTCCTTGCGCTCTTATGTGCTGGGCTATTATAAATCTGAGCGCAATGAGGTCAGTGGCAGCGCCAAACCCGTACCGTTGCGTGATAATAATGCCTATTCCGTGATTCTGGGCGTGTTCCATAATGCCGCTTACGCGCAAAACATTACTTTAGCCCAGGTTTTCTGGTTTAAAAGTGGGCAGGGGCAGCCGGAGCGTTTTTTTGTTGGCGCGGAGCAGGATTTAAGCATTGCAACGGATTTTTCCCAGTTTGGTGCTGATATCACGGGTTTGCGCAAAAAATTACGTCAGCGCAAGGCCACCATCTTTAACAGCTTTCCCCCGTATGGAGCCTGGTTTCGCCGCCGTTTTGGCATTAACAACGAACAGGCGCTGGAATTATTTCATCAAACCGTGTCCATGAAATCAGTGGGCAATCTGACGGACTTCGTGCGCAAACATATGTTGGAGCCGTTTGATGTTGCCCAGCGTATTGCCGACTTAATCACGCATTACGAAGACTTAAACCGGGCACATGAGGCGATTCAAAAAGCCAGTAGACAAATTGAACTGCTCACCCCACTGGTGGATGATTGCCAGCGTCATGAGGCACTGACGGCGCAGGTGGCGGTATTACGTAATTGCCGGGAAGCGTTGCGGGTTTATTTCGGGCAGTTAAAACAGGATCTGCTGGACAAAAAACTTACCTCAATTAATACGGAATGGCAGCGCCATAACCGCAAGGTTGAGCGTTTGCAAAGCCACTTGCATGAGCTTGAAAACCAGATGCGGGCATTGCAGCAAAATATTGCCGATAATGGCGGTGATCGTCTGGCGCAGCTTGATGAAGCAATACGCCAGAAAACCGCTACGGGCAAAAAATGTAAAGAAAAGGCTGAGCGTTATGCAAGCTTATCCAAGCTTATCGGCGAAAAACCTGCTGTGGATGAGCATGGTTTTTTGCAACAAAAGCAGTATTTTTCCGGGTTGGCAGAAACGGCGCGGGAACAGGAAGCCGATTTGCAAAATCAGCTCACGGAATACAGCATGGATTTACGCCAAGGTCGTGAAAAATATCAGGAAATTGCCAATGAAATTAAAAGCCTTAAATCACGGCGCAGCAATATTGATACACAGCAAATCCGCTTACGCACGGCCTTATGTCAGGCACTGAATATTGCAGAAACGGATATGCCATTTGTTGGCGAGTTATTACAAGTGCATGAACAGGAACGTGACTGGGAAGGCGCGGCGGAACGCCTGTTACGGCATTTTGGCTTGTCGCTGCTGGTACCTGACAAGCTTTATCCCAAAGTGGCGCAATGGGTGGATAAAACCCACCTTAAAGGACGCCTGGTCTATTTTCGGGTGCGTCAAAGTGTTAATAATAAAATGCCGGACTTGCACCCGGACTCATTAGCGCGGAAACTTTCCATCAAGCCCGATTCACCATTTTATGACTGGCTGGCACAAAATCTGGCAGGCAGGTTTAATATCGCCTGTTGTATGACGCAGGCGCAGTTTCGCCGCGAAGCCCGCGCCGTTACCCGCGCCGGTCAAATCAAAATGCCCGGTGGACAGCATGAAAAAGATGATCGCTATCATCTGGATGACCGCAGTCGGTATGTGCTGGGCTGGAGCAATCAAGAAAAAATTGCTGCACTGGAAACCCGCACCAGCCTGCTGGAAGAAAAAGTAGTCAAGCTGGGTGCGTTGGTTGCAGAGATTCAAGCTCAGCAACAAACCTTAACTGAACGCCTGCATAGTCTCTCTAAATTGGAAGAATATATTGATTATCAGGAGCTGGACTGGCGAGCTATGGCGGCGGATGTCGCCCGCCTGGAAGATGAAAAGCGCGCGCTGGAAAATGCTTCCGACAGGCTGCAAAAATTGACTGAGCAATTAAAGGCAGCGGAAGCGGAAGCCGATGACACCAAGCAACAGTTAGACAAGCATAAAGACCTGCGTTCTAAAAGCGAGCAAAAGAAAATTGAGGCGCAAGACTTACGCGCGCAAATCCAGGCTTTATTGGCAGAAGCTGAGTATGAAGTTCATGCCGGATATTTTAAGCAACTGGAAAAGATGCGCGCAGAAGCCCTGCCGCAACAGTCATTGCGCGTGGAATCCTGCGATAACCGGGAACGTGACATGCGCGACTGGTTACAGCGCAAAATTGATGCAGAAGATAAAAAAACCAAAAATCTCAGTGAAAAAATTATCAAAGCAATGGTTTCTTTCAAGGCTGAATATTCGTTGGAAACCAATGAAATAGATGCCAGCCTTGCCGCAGCTTCTGAGTATCAGGCCATGCTCAACAGCTTGCAAGCGGATGATCTGCCGCGTTTTGAAGCACGTTTCAAAGAATTATTAAACGAAAATACTATTCGTGAAGTGGCTAATTTTCAGGCGCAGTTGGCAAAAGAGCGGGAAACGATTAAAGCGCGTATCAAACTGATTAACGAATCGCTGATTCAAATCGACTATAACCCCGCCCGTTATATCGTCCTGGAAGCGCAAGCAACGCCGGATGCCGATGTGCGCGATTTCCAGACGGAATTGCGTAGCTGCACCGAAGGCGCGTTGACCGGCTCGGATGACAGCCAGTATTCTGAAGCCAAATTTTTGCAGGTAAAACAGATTATTGAGCGTTTTCGCGGGCGTGAAGGTACTTCCGAGCAAGACCGCCGCTGGACCAACAAAGTCACCGACGTGCGCAACTGGTTTGTGTTTGCTGCCAGCGAGCGTTGGCGGGAAGATGACAGCGAGCAGGAACATTATTCCGACTCTGGCGGCAAATCCGGTGGGCAAAAGGAAAAACTGGCTTACACCATTCTGGCGGCAAGTCTGGCCTATCAATTCGGCCTGGAATGGGGCGCAGTACGCTCCCGCTCTTTCCGTTTTGTGGTGATTGACGAAGCATTTGGACGCGGCTCCGATGAGTCCGCGCAATATGGACTGACATTGTTTGAAAAGCTGAATCTGCAACTGTTAATCATCACCCCCCTGCAAAAAATTCATATTATCGAACCCTTTGTCGCCAATGTCGGTTTTGTGCATAATGAGGATGGACGCACATCCCGGTTGCGTAATATTTCAATTGAGGAATACCGTGCAGAAAAACAAAAACAAGAGGCCGCGCTGGACGCATCCATCTGATATACGCACCCAATTGCAAAAGCAATGGCAGCGCGGGGGAATACTAAGTGCCTTGGTGATGGGTAAAAATTTATTTCCCAAACGCCTCGCCATCAAAACACCCAGCGCAACTGAAATGCTTGAGCAATTTGAACCCGTTCGCGCCTGGATTGAAGCACTGCGCACCATGCCGCATTGCCGGGTGGAAATGCGCGAGTTTAAGCACAAAAATCTGGGGAAAAATACCGTGCCCCAGGCTATTTGGTTTGATGGTCTTGAAGACCTGCTGGCATTTATCGGCAAACATGCTGAAGTTAAACGCTTTATGGCAGTCATCGAAATCACGGAAAAACAACAACCGGCCCTGCTGGCATGGCTGGCAAAAAAACCACTACGGGCGCTGGCCTTATTGGCTGACTGGTCAAAGCTCATGCAGGTATTATCCTGGATGCAAACTCACCCGCGCCCTGGCCTTTATTTAAGGCAAATCAGCATCCCTGGCATTCACACAAAATTTATTGAAATCCATCGCGGGGTGCTGGCGGAATGGCTGGATCTCACCCTGCCTGCAAACGCCATTGATTTTAATGTCTCCGGTGTCAGCCAGTTTACCCAGCGTTACGGCTTTCGTGACAAACCGCTGTTGGTACGCTTTCGCCTGCTCGATCCAAAAATCAAGCTGCTGCCGGGAAATACCATGCAGGATATCAGCCTGGATGCCGATAGCTTTGCCGCTTTAAATCCGGCTGTGTCACAGGTTTTTATCACCGAAAATGAAATTAATTTTCTGGCATTTCCAGCGATGAAAAGCAGCTTAATCATTTTTGGCAAAGGTTATGGTTTTGAGATGCTGCACAAAGCCCACTGGCTCAGGCAGTGCCGGATTTATTATTGGGGGGATATCGACACGCATGGCTTTGCCATTCTCAGCCAGCTTCGCAGCCATTTTCCTGAGGTAAAATCATTGCTAATGGAGCGTAAAACACTGCTGGCATTTAAGCACCACTGGGGAAAGGAAGATGACCCCACCAAACGTGAGCTATCCGGCTTAAGCGCAGCAGAACAGGGTTTATATGATGATTTGCGCAATCATTGTTTACAAGAAAACCTGCGCCTTGAGCAGGAAAAAATTGCTTATGATTGGATAAGGGCGGTGCTTAGGAGTGAGGATAAAATAAATACAGAAACTGGGCGCAGGATTTTTATTCATTTTCAAGGCGTGAAAACAGGCGCATAGCAAGCTATGTAACTGTTTTCGGAACGCAGAAAATGGAGAAAAAGACCAGCCAAGTTGCTGAAGTTATAAAATTCTCACTCCTTATGACGCTGTAGACTTTCAGCTATAGTTTTTCAGATAATTAATTTCTCACGGAAACCTGACAGGTCTTCAAGACCTGTCAGGTTTTTGAAAACCTATAGTTTACTATTTTGCAATGGTTTGTCTGGCTGCAACGATAAAGTGCTGGCGTTCAACTTCTCCATCAATTTCTGTGGCAACACTGAGGATCATTTTTTCAACTTCATTGAGTGTTTTGGGTTCACCTGAATCTTCCAGATAATCATTACAGGTAAATTTGGCAAAAGGGCCAATAAAGTTAGCCAATTCAGCTTCAACTGCTTTTATACATAGCGCCATGCTTCCTGTTGCAGCAGGTTTTGCAGGGGTCTTCCCCTGTTTTAGTGATTTTATTGAATCACAAAGACGTTGCAGTACTTTCTGGGTATCTGGCAGGGGTGTTTCATGGGCATTTTCAAAAATATTCTCAGCAAATTGAACCCGTCCCCCAGTGATGTTTTCCAATTCCTGCATGGCTTCAATACTGGAATGACCCGCATCAAACTCTATTGAATGAATATTACCCTGCTGCATGGCAACACGCACCAGGTGACCGCCATCGGCAGTAATAAATAAAGTACCAGAGCGATGTTGCTGACAGATTTCGCACAACTCTACCATGATTTCATCACGACTTAGATGTGGATTATTCATGACTGATTAACCTCGCTGTAAGCGCTCCATGGCTTTGATCATACTTACGCGCAAGCGTTCAAAAGCTTTTGCAAGCTGACCAATTTCCCCTTTGTTGTCAACTTCAACAATGTCTGTATCCAGTTTGCCTTTACTGATAGCGTCAGCAACTTCAGTCAAGTGCTCAATAGGACGGGTAATCCGACCACTAATAAGCAATGCAATCAGTAATGCAATCACCAGCGTTATCACTAAAATAAGGGTGAATGTAGTTAAAAACAGATACACGCCGGCAAGGACTTTAGCGGCATCTTCTTTTAAGATTAAATGCCATGACATACTGGAACCAGGCACATCAACCTGAATGCTACTCAGTGTTAATCGGCGGGTATTAATTGAACCATCCTGACGCAGCAAACGCTTGTTGAGCGTTGGAAGCTCGGTTTCCAGGTTATACCCCGTATCTAAATCACGCTGACTGCCCCATTCATTATTATCATTGGGATGATGCATGAAAAAGCCCTTGGCATCCACTAATCTTGCACTGCCTAGCGTATCTAAAAATTGTCCGGCATCAATATTGGTAATCAGTATGCCAACTGTTTTATGTTTGCTGTTATAAACTTTTACGCCATAACGAATAACCGGTTTATAAGGTGTTTCAACTTTGCCCTGCTCACGATTTAAGTCCAGTGGTGAGACAAATACCTGTTGCCCACGTTGTTTCATGGTATCGGTGAAATAATAGCGACTGCCTTTATTTTGTAAACGCTCTGCGGCAATGATTTTAACCTTTCCACCTTTGGTATCAATTCGTACTATTTCTTGACCTGTTTCATCAAGGTAGCGTATCTGGTAATACACTTTTCGGTAATTTGATAAGGCGGCAAATTCCTGTTCTACATTTTTTCGTGCTTTTTCCAGTGCTTCAACGGAAAGTTGTTTTTCTCTTGCCCCAATATATTGCTTAAAAGGAACTGACTGGGTCAAAAATAACAAGTCACTACGTGCGGTAGCAAGAAAGCGCTCAATACTGTCTTTTAACGTCATCACTTGCTGTTGCTGCATGGATAGTGCTTGTGTTTTCAGTGCTTTTGCAGAACTTTGAATTGCAAAAAAACCCGTCACTAAAATTGGCAATAAAGTGATCAGTGTAAAAACGAGCATAAGTTTAGTACGTAATCGGTGATAAAATTTCATGAGTTATTATAATCCTTATTCTTTTGTAATAAGTTATTACTATTATATGATACTTCCAAATCCCGATGAGTACGCAAAATTAATGCCTGTTTTTTTCTTTAAATAATTATCCGGTAAGTCCAGCAGTACCCAAAGTGTGTTTTCTATTGCTTGTGCAGCCAGAATATGTTGCTGCTATTCTGGCTTTAAGCAATGAAAACGCCCTTTTGCTGTTAATACAATTAATAGAGGCTTCCGGGTGGCTCTATTTTACAACCAGGCGAATGCGGCGGTTTTTTTGTCGTCCTATTGCGGTGGCATTATCTGCAATGGGGTTGGCTTCACCTTTGCCTTCAACCTGAATTTTATTGGCATCCAGGGTTGTGTGTTGAATTAACCATTCTTTTACAAAAGCTGCGCGTTTTGTGGACAAACGCAGATTGTTTATTGCCGCACCATGGCTATCGGTATAACCTTGTAAAGTAATCAAATGATTTTTTAATGTGCTATGCGTCAAAGCGATGGCTAATTGTTCTAATAATTTTTGATCAGAGACTGACTGACTGGAACCGGGGGCAAAAGCAATTGTTAAATCCAGATATCTGCGACCATCTGCCAGTTTGTTTATCTCCGTTGCCAATAATGCCTGTGTAATTTCATTATCAGGCTGTGCTATTTGCTTTTCAGTATCAGCCTGTTTCTTGCTATCAGTTTTCTCAGTATCAGCAAGCTGAGTAAGCATTTTGTCTGTAGCGACTGCTTCTAGCGTAGCCTGCGTGACTGATTCGGGTTTTGAGGTGATTGCTTGCACTGCGTCCATGTTAGCCTGGGGTGCTTTCAGGCGGGTTAATGCTTCACGAATCTCTGTCATTGCAGCCAGTAAAGCAGGTTCTGTTTTACTGCTGCTGTCTTGCAATGCAGTTAACTGTGTCTGCATCATTTCCCTGCTGAGCGATGTTTGTTTATTTTGTTCTATCTGTGCCTGCATCGCCTGTTGTAACTGCTGTAAATCATTTTGCATGGTTTTTAGTAGTGCCTGCTGCTGCATACTGTGGTTTTGTGTTGTACTTATTTCCTGCTGATAATTGCCTAGCATTTGCTGAAGCTGTTGTGTGTTTTGCTGCCAGTGAGACAAGGACTGTTGTAATTGCGTATTATTTTTTTGCACGCTTTGCCCCATCGTCTCTAAAGCCGTCTGTAATTGTTGGGTTTGCGATGCTAAACCTGTCAATTGCGTTGTGTGCTGTTGTGCTGCATTGCTTGTTTGCAAAGCATTTAAGCCGGTAGCAATACTATCCTGTGTTTGCTTGAGGGTCTGTAATCCCGCTTGTATCTGTGCAATTTGTTCCTGATTTTGATTTTCTGACAGTTGTTTTTCCACATTTTGCAGGCTGTGGCTTAAAGTCTCCACCGTTTGCTGAAGTTCAGTTTGATCTTGCTGGATTTGCGCTTGAGTTTGCTGCTGTTGATTTTGGCTATGCTGTTGCCATTGTTCAAAAAGCTGCTGAACCTGTTGCCTGGTTTCCGGCATAAGCGTCTGCAATTGCGTTTCCAGACTTACCTGACTTTTTGCTAAACCAGTAATGGCTTCCTGGGATGCAAGTTTTTGTTGCTGATTGGCAAGCTGTGTTACGCTTTGTTGCAAGGTGTTTTGTTGTTGTTGATTTTGTTGCTGCCAGTTTTGGTTTTGGCTTTTAATGGCTGAAAATGCAGCCTTAATATCAGTTTCCAATGCTGCTTGCTCTGAACCTAAAGCTTGCGCCTGTTTATCCAAATGTATTTTCAAGCTGTTTAAGTTATCGTTTAACCCCGTTTGCTGCTGTTGCCAATGACTATCCATCTGCCCCAGATGCTGTGTCAGGTGTTGTGTTACCTGCTCAGTTTGCTGCGCTTGTAGCTGATTAATATTTTTTTCCAGTTGCGCTATGCTGGCAACCTGTGTCTGCAAAGTTGCCAAACTTTGTGTAAAATCTTGTCCTGTTGTCTCAACTTTTTGGGCAATCGAAGTCAAGGCATTATGAATGCGGTGTTCTTGCGTTTTTGCCAGCGATTGATTCATATTATCAATATCCAGCGGTGCGGCTAACCAGGCCAGGCTGCCCCAGATAATAGAAGAAGCCATCACTAATGACCCGGTCACCTTTAATGCCTGACGATTATTTTCATCCAGCTTAATCACCCGCACCAGCGTACCCCGTGATACCCACATATCCTTATCCAGACGGGTAAAACGCTCACCTTCCCGGGATTTGATCATGCTGCCGCGTGGCATCCAGGTGTCTTTATGCAAACGCTTGCTGGCAAATTCGCCGGTTTCCTCCTCCGCAGAGCTTGCCTGCTGATCCAATGCTTGTTGATATAAGCGGCTGCCCACATATAAAGCGACAATGCCTGCAAAAACCAGCAGAATGGAAAGCATACTTTTAGCAACGACAGCATAAAGCAAGGCGTCAGTATTGATGAAGGTATCCATGTTTTTTTCCTGAAAAATAGAATATTGTATTTATGAATGATATAGAAACCAAGCTCGCAGCAGCGCGAACCAAATTAATTCTGGACAAGCCTTTTTTAGGTGCGTTGGTCTTACGCCTGCCGATGAAAGCCGCCGCTCCTAAATGGTGCCCAACTACTGCCACCGATGCCAAACATTTTTTTTACAGCGAAGATTATATTCACGCCTTAAGCCTGGATCAGGTGCAGTTTGTTCTGGCACACGAAGCACTGCACTGTGCCTTATCCCATTTTGCCCGCCGCCAGCACCGGGTGAAATTTCGCTGGGATCTGGCCTGTGATTATGCCATTAATCCATTGTTATTGGTTGAAGGATTAACACCACCACCGGATGTCAATATTATGCCTGATTTTAAAGACATGACGGCAGAAGAAATTTATCCCATGCTCGATGAAAATAACAGCGATGAACCGATGGATAAGCATGTGTATGATGAACCAGATAAAAATGATAACAGCAATCAACAGTCGCAGCGGGATAAAAATGAGAATGAGCCGGAGCAAGGTGATGTTGGCGACGCTGATAATCAACCACCGGAAGCCGAACTGGATAAAAATAAAGGGGGAGCCAAACAACCCCCACCTTTAAGCCAAGATGAGCAGGAAAACCTTTCCGTACAATGGCAACAGCGTCTGGCAGGTGCAGCACAACAGGCGCAACAAGCAGGCAAGATGGGCGCTGCGATGGCGCGTCTGGTGGATCACTTATTACAACCGCAACGCCCCTGGCGCAGCCTGCTGGCACATTATATGACCCTCAATGCCCGTGATGATTACAGCTATATGCGTCCCTCGCGGCGTGAAGGTGATGCCATTTTACCCAGTTTGCGCAGCCATCAACTGGAAATTGCCGTGGCCTTGGATAGCAGTGGTTCCATCACGGATAAAGAAATTCAGGCATGTTTGTCAGAAGTGGACGGCATTAAAGGTCAAATCCGGGCGCGGGTCACTTTATTGGCCTGTGATGCTGAAATTGATGAAGATGCGCCCTGGGTGTATGAACCCTGGGATACCTTCAGTCCGCCCAAACAGTTTAATGGTGGTGGCGGCACACGTTTTACGCCGGTATTTGAATGGCTGCAAGGTGCGGATAAACAACCGGATTTATTAGTCTACTTTACTGATGCCGAAGGGGAGTTTCCGGCACAGCCGCCTGATTTTCCGGTATTGTGGCTGGTGAAGGGGAAGCGTAAAGTACCTTGGGGCCAGCGTATTCAGTTGAATTAAGTTGCTTTCCTATCGACTTTCAGGCATATAATTTCCCATTGACAGCACGCCATTTAGACATTTAATATCTGAAAATCTATATTTCAATATTTATAATTCATCATTGATTAATCGGCTATGCTCTCCTTAAAAAAACACTTAGAACAACAACTACAACAACGTCAGCAAGCGAATTTATACCGCCATCGAGCCTCTCATCTGGAGCCACAGGCTGTTATCCGCCATATTCAGGGGCGCTCTTTTATTTCCTTTTGCAGTAATGATTATCTGGGATTGGCAAATCATCCGGCACTGGTCAAAACCTGCCAGAGTGGGTTGGAAGATTATGGGCTGGGCGCGGGCGCGGCACATTTGCTGCACGGGCATAGTCAGGCCCATGAACAATTGGAAACCGCGCTGGCGGATTTTACTGGACGGGAGCGGGCATTATTGTTCTCCACCGGCTATATGGCAAATCTTGGGATTATCAGTGCTTTGCTGGACAGACAGGATGCGGTTATTCTGGATAAACTCGATCATGCGTCTTTAATTGATGGCGCGATCCTATCCCGCGCCCAAATCTATCGTTATCCACATGGCAACCTGGAAATACTCGAACGTCAACTGAAAACCGCCGCTGAGCGGTCACGCTTTTGCTTGCTGGTCACTGATGGCGTATTCAGTATGGATGGCACCTTAGCGCCGCTGCCGGAAATGGTTGCTCTGGCGGCAAAGTATCAAGCCTGGCTGATGGTGGATGATGCGCATGGTTTTGGGGTGTTGGGTGATTCGGGTGGGGGTTGCCTGGAACATTTTGCGCTGGATACAGAACAAGTGCCGATATTGATGGCAACCCTGGGCAAGGCTGCCGGGGTGTTCGGCGCTTTTGTCGCAGGCAGCGAAGTGCTGATTGAAAGCCTGATTCAGAGCGCGCGCAGTTATATTTACACCACCGCCCTGCCACCTGCGCTGGCTCTGGCGACCCGGCAAAGCCTGCAATTAATCCAGGATGAAACTTGGCGGCGACAGCATTTACAGCAACATATCCAGCATTTTCGGGCGGGTGCGAAAAAACTGGGTCTGCCTTTAGTGGATAGCCTCACACCGATACAACCGGTGATTTTAGGCAGCAGTGAGCAGGCTTTGGCTGCAAGTAAGCTATTATATGAGGCAGGTTTATTGATTAGTGCAATTCGCCCACCGACAGTACCGAAAAACAGCGCGCGTTTAAGGATTACTTTTTCAGCTTCACATGAGGCGCAGCAAATTGATTATTTATTGTCACAATTAGCGAGATTATAAAATGCTGTTGGCAAAATCCGGGGTTGTTTGTGGCTTATGCGGGTTGATTTTCAGCCAAAGTGTTGGCGCGATACTCATGCCTGCGGGTTTAACGCGCTTATGGCAGGATTTGCCCACAGCAACAACGCGCCGTAGTCTGCAAAATCTTAAGCAAGCGCGTCATATCCACCTGGATATTCAGGCGCTGCGCCAGCAATTGCAGGCAGCGCATTTGCGCCGTAGCGCACAATCTGTATTCCTGCCGATGCCTGATGGCAGTGATGCCGCGTTTCAAATTCGCCCGCAAAACACCTTATCCCCTGCTTTAGCCAAACATTACCCGGAAATTCTGAGTTTTTCCGGTTATGCGATAACAGATCCCGCGACTATTGTGCAACTGGATATCAGCGAGCATGGTTTTTCCGCACAAATATTAGACAGCAAGGGGCAAACGATTTATATCCGACCTGAGCATGATGCGCAGTCACATTATCTCAGCTATTTTAAGCATCAGATAACACAGGCGCGCAGCCTGACTGTTGATGACCGTTTATGGCTGCCAGCATCTGCCTTGCCTCCTAAAACCAGCTTACGCCGCTCTGCCACAACCGATAATCTGAATATAAAAATCACTTATCGCCTTGCAGTGGCGGCAACGGGGGAATTCAGCCAGTTTTATAACGCGGACAAGGCACAGGTGTTATCGGCGATTGTCAGCCAGGTTAATCAACTGAATCAGATTTATGAACGTGATCTGGGCGTGCGCCTTGAACTGGTGGAAAATACGGAACAACTGATTTATCTTAATCCCGAAACCGATCCTTATACAGCAGGGGATTTGCCATTATTACTGGAACAGAACCAATTACAAATGGATCAGGTGATTGGCAGTGAAAATTATGATATTGGTCATGTTTTCACCACGGAGCAAGGTGGGCTGGCAGGTGTTGGCACCTTATGCTCATATTATTACAAAGCTTATGGGCTTTCTGGATGCGCCTCACCCACAGACGTGCATTTTGCAGTGGATGTATTGGCTCATGAAATTGGTCATCAGTTTGGCGCAACACATACTTATAATGGTAGTCGTGGTGCTTGCAGCCAGCGTTATGCCGACACCGCTTATGAACCGGGCAGTGGCTCCACGATTATGAGTTACCCTGGTTTATGTGCACAGGATAATTTACAAAATCACGCACAAAGCAATTTTCACAGCGCCAGTTTAGCGCAAATACGCCAATATATTTTACAAACACCAGAAAACTGCGGCAGATACAGCATAGCAGCGTTACCCTTAGCTAACCCTGTTGCCAGCCCGGTTTATGTGATTCCCAGGCAAACCCCGTTTATGTTAAGTGGCAATAGTGAGGTTTCACAGCAGGCCAATTACAGTTATAGTTGGGAACAATGGGATTTAGGCAGCACGGGACAGTCACTGTTACAAGATATTGGCAGCGGCCCCTTATTCAGGGCATTTCCTCCCACGCAGTCAGCAAAGCGCAGCTTTCCACAAATGAATGATGTTTTGTATCAGACAACAACAACGGGGGAAATTCTGCCCAGCACCCGGCGCAGCCTGAATTTTCGTTTAATTGCGCGGGATAATCAGGGCAGCGCTGCCACAACAATACAAACCCAAACCATTGAAGTCAGCGATCAAGCCGGGCCATTTCGTTTTAGCTGGCCCAATCGTGCCGTACAATGGCAGGGTGGCAGTATCCACCGTATCCGCTGGGATGTGGCAAATACCAATCAGGCACCGGTCTCCTGTGAGGCATTATCATTAATGCACTCAGAGGATGGTGGCTTGAATTTTAATACGCTGCTGGCGGATTACCTGGAAAATGAGGGCAGCACTTTGATTCGCTTACCAACAGATTGGAATTATCAACATAATCGCTTGCGTTTATCCTGTGTTAATAATCTGTTTTTTGCAGTCAACCCTGTAGATTTTCATATTTCACCACAGCAATGGGTGGATGGCTTGCCTCGCAGTCAGGCGATGGTGCTTAATGCTGACCCGCAATCCACATCCAGTCTTACAGAATTTGTTTTGCAACTGGAAAGCAATCAGGGGCAACGGGGTAATGATTTATTGCTTGATAGTCAGGATCAGGTGCAAATTGCCATGAAAATAGATGCCGATCTGGAGGATATTAATCAAGCGGCAGATACTTTTATTCTGATGTTTTATGCTAATACTGCCTATCAGTTTACCCCACAGGGCTTGTTAATGTGGGATGCCAAGCTGGAAAATTTAATACCTATAGCGCATTATCCAGCATTACAGGCCAGCACTTTATTGGATATTTACCAGGGTTCTTTATCCGGCGTGGCAGGGCATTTTTTATTTTTTACCGCCTATCGTCTCACTGAGGGCTTGCAGGCGGGTAAACTGGTTTACAACCAACTCCCCTTGTCCTTACAGGTGCAGAACAATGATTAATCTGAGTTCGACATAAGCTTCTTTCAGCGCTTGCAGCCAGTGCTTAAAACCGCTCTCGGACAGACTCCTATTCCGCATTGTAAAAACCGTTACATAGCTTACTATGTGCCAGTTTTCACGCCTTGAAAACGGATAAAAATCCTGCGCGCTATGGGGGCGTTATTTATTGCGAGTTACCTTGGTTTATCAGAAACTGGATCACAGATTAAAACCCTGCTAACCACAAACGGGCACGCAGTCCCCAACTACTGGTTAAACCCGGCTCAATAAAACGCACCTGCCCCTGGCTGTCGAGAATAAAGCTGTTCGGTATACCCTGTACGCCATAAGCGGAACCCAGTTTACCGGCATCGTCCACCAGCACGGGCATTTGCAGTCCTTCTTTTTGTAAATGCGCACGAATCGCAGCATTATCACCACCTTGATAAGCCACCGTAATTACCGGATAGTCTTTTGCCAGGTTTTCAATAGTGCCATCCATCAGCCCACAAATCGGACACCAGGGTGCCCAGAAATACACCAATACCGGTTTACCCCGATAGTCCCGTAGATTCATACTCGGGCCATCCAGAAACTGCCCTGAAAATACGGGGGCTTCACCGCTGATGGCATCTTTGAGCATATAACTACGAATGCCGATAATGATCACCAGCAAAATAAGAATTTCAATAGCCCAGCCTAAAATACGGCGCTTCAGGGGCTTTTTAGTTATTTTTTTGGATTCTTGGGCAGACGATGCTGCTGTTTCTGTTTGCTCGGACATGAGTCTGACTGTTCCAGATTTTAATGTGATGGCAATTTTAATTAAAAACAGCCCCATAAAAGGCTATTTTTATACGTTACTCATGACTAGAGCCAATCCTGCCAAGGCAATCATCACCGGCCATTTCCACAACCAGCGCACGGCATCTTCAGTACGGTAACGCCCATAAACATTGGTAATGGAAACAGCGATCAATACCACAGCAAACACCTTGGGCAGGAATGTCAGCCAGTTTAAGCCACCGCCAAGAAATAAAGTGGTATATAACACGCCCACGGTATAGAGCTGGAAGCACTGCATCACAAACAAAGTGCCCATGTATTTACCACTCATTTCCACCATCGGCCCGGTTGCAATTTCAGCGGGGGCGACATACAGCTCAAACGGCTCTTTGCCCAGCATGGCGTGCATGGTCATTAAACCGGCAAGCGCGAGCAGTGGCATGGTTGTTAAGCCCCAGCTCTGCAAACCCTGTTGCTGCTGAATTTCAATAATCGTGGGCAGACTGGTAGTGCCGTAATGGATGGCAGCACCCGCAACCACGATAACAAAAGGAATGTCATAAGCCAGCATGGAGGTCAGGGCACGGGAAATCCCAATAGAACCATTGGGATTGGCGGTTTGTCCAACTCCCATTGCCATGCCCAGCATGGGCACCATCAGCAGATACATCAGGGTGAGTAAATCGGCCTGATGGGCAACACCGTCCATACCGGGAACGGGTAAAAAAATCTCGCTGGCAATATAACCGCCGAGCAGCATCATCATTGCCACATCATGCATATAACCATGTGAAATTTGCGTTTTTTTGGCGTAGAGCTTAACGATGTCATACACCGGCTGGAAAAATGGCGGGCCGACGCGGCGCTCAATTTTTGCCCGCACCTTGCGCATCATTAACACCAGCAGCAAACCCACCAGAAAAGCAACCAGCGGCATCAAGACCAGTTCCAGTAACAGTTCACCTGTATTCATAGCTCATCCTTTAACAATCAATGCCAGCGTGACGACAAGCGCGGCAACGAGATATAAACTGGCGTAAACCACCTGGTAACTGTCATAAAAAACTTCTGACAATAACTTGGCAAAGTGGCGCAGTCCCATTTCAATGTTTAATACCTGCTGCCCGAACCAGCCACCAATAATACGCATGAGGCCGGGATAAAAATTATGACTGTATTGATACGGGGTTTTGGCGGATAAAAAATGCCCCCCCGCATAGTTATCCCACTGATGGGTGACATGACGCTTATTACCCAGAAACAGGAAAATAACTGCGCCAATACCAATGCCGTAAAACAAAATACCGGTGACCCATAGCATATTCAGACTGCCACTGGGCCAGGTGATACCGCCCAAGTGGTGCGGTAATAAGTCATAACCCAGCGCAGCTTGCGCGGCATCAACGATGGTTAAGGCCAGCCCCGGCATCGCACCGGTGACAAAGGCAATCAATACCAGAATTAACATCGGCGCAATCATGGATAAAGGGGCTTCTTTTAAGGTGAAATGAGCTTTGCGCAGTTGTCCGAGGAAAATATTATGTATTAATTTATAAACGCTTAATATCGTACCCAGGGTGCTGATACTGGCAGCAACCAGCAGCATGGGCATATTGGCGTCCATCAGTGATTTGTAAATCAGCCATTTTGAGACAAAACCATTCATGGGGGGTAGTCCGGCAAGGCCAATAATGCCCATCAGTAATACGATGAATGTCCAGGGCATACGGGTAATCAAACCGCCCAGCCTGTCCAAATCCGCAGTGCCAGCGCGATAAATCACTGCCGTAACCGCTAAAAATAAAGCCGCCTGATAGGAGGCGTAATTCAGAATATGCAGCAAACCACCGGCGATACCCATTGGCGTGCCAACCGCCAAGCCCAGCAGCATAAAACCACCTTGCCCGATGCCATGCCAGGTTAGTAATAAGCGCGCATCGGTTTGTTGCAGGGCAATAAAGGTGGGAATGATGGCGGTTAAGGCCGCCAGCCATAATAACAGGCTTTGCGCGTCAATAAAGGCAAACAAGGGCATGGCAAGTATTTGCAAACGCTCCATGCCAATGGGTTTAAGCAAGACGATTAACAAGGCAAATAAACCCATGCGCGCAGCAATGGCATTGAGAAACGCAGCGCCAGCACCGGGGGTTTCGGAATAAGCCGTTGCCTGCCATAAATGAAAGGGTAATAAGGCCATTTTAATACCAAATGCGCCCACGAATAGCAGAGAAATTGTCCACAATAAGGCACTGGGCAAAACCGGCAGCGCATCCCAGAAAGCTTCAAACTGGAAGGAATGGATACGTACATTAATCAGCACAATCGCCGTCAGCAGCATCATGGCTCCAGCCATGGCATACAATAAGTAGCGAAATGCCGCGTCTGCCGCCTTGCCACCGCGCTGGGTCATCATCAGATAAGCAGCCCAACTCACCAGTTCCCAGCCGATAAACAGGCTGAGGAAATCCATGCTGGATAATAACAGCAGCATGGCAAACACATTCACCGCCATAGCCACATGTTGCAGATGCATATTTTTTTGCTGCTGTCCCCATTCTCCGGCGCTGAATGCACTGGTGAGCATCGCCGCAATAATGGTAATCAGGGCAAAAAACCAGCCCAGTCCATTCATGCCCCAATGCAGTTGGTGGCCTTGTATCATAAAATGAAAACTGGAAGGGACTGAAATGTCGCCACTAAAACCTTTCCAAATCGCCAGCAGCATAATCAATTGCATAGCATAAGCGGCGACGGCAAACCAACCCGCCATGGGACGTCGCCCGAATAATAACAATATTAATACGGTTGAGAGCGATAATAAGAATAAAAAATCCAGTGTCGTCATCAGCCATTACTCTCCAGTTTGCCACATTGGCAGGGTATGCTTGATATAAGTCTCGGTATCATTGGCATGGTAGGCCATTTGGGTCAATTCATCACTGATAGTACCAATATTCAGGCTGATAAGCAGTAATAAAACCAACAGCAGGGCGGCAGGCCAAAGTTCTCGGTCAGGGGGAATGTTTACCGGCGGTTGATTGTTTTCGCTTTGGAATAACTGGCGGTTAATGCGCAACCAATAGGCGGTTTCGATCAGTGTTGTCAACACAATCAGCACAATAGCCCAGTTAAAAATACCACCCGCAGTCAGCCCCGCCTGGAACAGCAGCAGTTTTGCCCAGAAACCGGGTAAGGGCGGTACGCCGATTAATGAGAGCGTCATGATGAGAAAAATGACGCTTGCCAGTGGCGCAACCTTGACTGCGCCAGATAATTTCTGCCAGTGTCCACCCCAGTTTTCGATGAGTAAAAACAGCGCGGGTTTAGCTACCGCATGATGCGCAGCCAAGGCAACACCGGCAATTAACCCCGCCTCACCAGGAATTGAGAAGGCGATAGCGATTAAACCCAATTGCCCCATTGAAGAATACGCCAGTATCCGGCGCAGGTCGGTTGCGTGCAGCGCGGCAAACTCTGCGGTCAGTAAGCCCAGCGCCCCAAAACCCAGTAATATCAGGTAAGCATCACTGCCTGCATATAACAGTAACAATAAACGTACAATAATTAACATGGCGAGTTTGGAAACAAAGCCACCGAGCAAAGCAATCACCCGAATCGGTGCATGTGCATAAACTTCAGGTACCCAGGTATTGACTGCAAATAGTTCTGCCTTGACCCCTAAACCTATCAACATAAAAGCAAATGCCGCCAAACCGGTGGTGCCGTGCAATAACTCCGGCGCAAGCACCGCCAGATGCGATAAGTTCAAAGTGCCAGTCAGTGCGTAAATCAAAGCAATGCCCAGCAATAACATGCTGGAGCCTAAAGCGCCAACAATCAGAAAACGTAAACTGGCAGCAAATGATTGACCACAGTGCCTGCGACTGGCGGTTAAACCATAAGAGGCCACTGCCATGATCTCAAAAAATACATAAATATTAAATAAGTCACCAGACAGCGCCATACCCGTGCCGCTGCCTATCAGTAACAAGGTCAGCATTTCTTCCTGTAAGCGACGATGCCATGCGCCCAGCCATAACGACAAGGAGCCTGCTAATAGCAGAATAATAAACAGCAAGGCAAGGTGATCGATATAATAGGTAATGCCTAAAGGCGCGGCAAAGCCCCCCATCAACAAACTTTGCGGCCCGACCATACTGACGCCGAACCATAAAGCCAGTGCAATAATCAGATTGGTAATTACCACCATAGGCGCGGCCCAGTAAGCGGCGCGCAGATAATGCTGGTATACCAGGGGCAAGAGAAATGCGCCAAGAAAGGGTAAGGCAATAAGGAGAACTGGCCCGATCATGTGTCAGAACCTCCACGGGTCAACGTATTTGGAACAGTGGCAGCCTGTCTGGAGCAGTTTGAGCGGGTAAAATCATGGTGGCTTAATTGCTGGGATTGTTGCTGGGTAATGTTGGCAATTTCCTGTATATCCAGGGTGCCATAAAAACGATAGACTTTAATCACCAGAGACAAGGCCAGTGCCTGTACGCCAACGCCAATCACAATCGCAGTCAATACCAGCGCTTGTGGTATGGGGTCAACCGCCAAAGTAGTCAGTGCAGTTTGCCCACTTTCTAAAATTGGTGCAATGCCACCGGGGTGAAAACCAATGGTCACCAGTAACAGGTTAATGGCAGATTCCACCAATACCAAACCCAAAAGGATGCGAATCACATTACGGTAAATCAACATTGTCAGCAATCCCAGCAACAGCAATCCGATTACGCCCAGATACGCAAAAATATAAATCCAGCCTGCATCATCTGTCATTATTTTTTCTCTTATTAATTGGTGTTACGCAAAAGCTTCTTTTTCTTCACGCCGGTTTTCATTTGTGCCTTGCCAATCCCTGTTTTGTATTTTCAACAAAAAGTCAGGCATCACGCAAACGTGCCAGTAAGTTAGCCAGTTCGGCACCGACTTTAATCCCGGTTGCCAGATATAGCAAAGGCAGGCTACCCGCAGACAGCAAGGCACCCGGCACGCCCGGTTCACCTAAAGGCGCGAGAAACTGCCCCTTCCAGAACAAGGCAATCAGGCCGATGCTGATAAAACTGATACCCGCCAAAGCCTCCAACAGGCTACCTAGTTGATAATCCATGCGCTTGCCCGGCAAGGTGAGCAGTGGAATAAAAAAAGCAGCAGCCAGAATCGCCCCACCTTGAAAACCACCGCCTGGAGTGATATGCCCATGTAATATAATATACATGCCGGTAATGAGCAGAAAAGGCATCAGCAAATCTGCGGCTGTTTGCAAAATAAAACCAGCGGGTTGTTGCTGTTGTTTTCCCAAAACACTATCTGTCAATTCATCTGGATTATAGGCCAGCACCATACCCGCAGCGATAGACGCGGTAAATAAAATTAATAATTCACCTAAGGTATCCAGGCCACGATAAGCCAGAATCACTGAGGTTACAATATTGGCGGTACCGACTTGCTGGGGTGCTTGCGCATTGATATTGGCACCAATCCCCGTCAGATTGTTGCTGTAAGGCAGGTTTTGAAAAATACTGATTAATAACAGACCTAAGCCCAGTAAAAATAACAAGCTACTGATATGACGTGCTTTCATAACTTCACTCCGTTGATTGCTTGTTCCGGATGGGGGCTTGGGACGAAGGGGAGGAAGCGGCGTGTTTTATCTCGGCAGAGACATCCCAAAGCCCGACACGGCGTAAAGCCAGGGCAAAAATAACACCACTCAAACCCGCGCCGACAATGGCCTCTGCCATTGCCACATCCGGTGCGCGTAAAATCACAAACATCACCGATAAAGCCAGAGATACAATGCCTGAAGCAACCACGGCTGACAGGGGGTTACGTAATAAAACCACACCCGCAGCCGCTACCAGCAAAATACTAATCGTCAATAAAGCAAGCCAAAATATCATTTGATGTGCTCTCCAGCACCCGTGTTCTTTGCTGCACTATCCGCTTCAACATCTCGCTGATAAGGGCGAAAACCGATTAACCAGGCTGAACGCGCCAAAGTTGAAGAGGCCACGGGTGAAGTAATTAAAATAAATACAGCGATTAACAGCAGTTTGAGCCACCAGCCAGGGTGATGCAGCACCATCCCCAGCAATACCGTTAATGCGCCTAATGTCGTTGCTTTAGTGCCCGCTTGAATACGGTTATACACATCCGGCATACGTACCAAACCCAAAGCACCAAGAAATAAAAAAATACTGCCAATCAATAATAGTATATTTGCCAAAAGTTGCATTATTAAGACACCTCTGAATTTTTTTCAGTCTCAGATTTATGCAACGGCGTTTCAATCATGCGGGCAATGGTGACAACCCCCACAAAAGCCAGCGCCGCGTAAACCAAAGCAATATCCAGATATAAACTACGCTCAAGTTTATCGGCAACCCAAACTAGAACTACGGTGATAATCACGGTTAAAGTGTCAGCAGCCACCACGCGATCAGGGGTGGTGGGGCCTTGCAGCATACGCCAGGTGCCTAACACTAAAGCCAAACCCGTTAATGTCATTGCGATGATTTCAATATTATCCATGACAAACCTTCTATCAAAAACTTAGCATGAGACGGAAGCAGTTTTTTTGTATCATTTAGTACAAAAAGAAGCTTACATCGAACTCAGATTAATTAGTAAAACAATGCCGCCAGTGAATGCTCAAAACGCCTTGCAATAATCGCGGTGGCATGGGGCAAATCAGTACCGGAAGAGCTGTCCACCCAATGCACCAGCAGATGCTGTGCTTCAATATCTACAGTCAGGGTGCCCGGTGTCAAGGTGATACTGTTTGCCAGCATCAATTTACCCAATGGCGATTGCAAACGGGTTTCTACTTCAACCAGCGCGGGATTAATCGGTAAGGAGGGGGATAAAATACGACGCGCCATGTCCAGGTTTGCCAATAGCAGCGCAAAACAGAACTGCGCCAGAAACTGCGCCAGATAAAAAGGCATGGATACAGACCAGCGTATATCATCTAAAATCATTAAGTGTTTTTGCGCAATCCAGGCGGTTAACATAGACGCAAACAGTCCTGCCAGTAATTCATCCCAGGCAAGGCTGCCAGTTAATAATAGCCAAATCATAAATAACAGCAAAGTGGCAATCAGAAAACGCTGCCCATTTTTAGCGCCGCGACGATGTGCCAAGGCAGGTGTCTCCACGGTATGCGCCGAGGTATCCCGTTGTGCAATATGGCTCATTAGATAGAATATTCCTGTTGTGAATGACAGAAGACATCAGTCGCAGGTGATTCTACACAGATTTGAAAAAAAAATCGCTGCAAACCTTCAAACTTACGAAAGGGATGCCCAGAAAAACAAGCCAATCATACGAAAAAAACCAAAAATCAGCCATACCTTACCTATAAGCAATTAATTTTAGTTCATAAATATTGCTTTATATAAATTGGAAGCATCCCCTTTGATTATAAATTGGAAGTGTCCCCTTTAATTATAATTATGCTGCTAAATTTTCTGAAGATGAATAAGATCGTGCCCTGTCTCCAATGCCCATTAACAGGTATTCAACACTGATATCCTCATCAAGTTCATCCCAATGCAAACCACTACCACCGCCACTGATTTCATAGTGTTGACATTGTTCCAGTTGAGCATTGAGTAAACGTGGAAAATAAGCCAGTGGCACTCCTAATTTTCGACCATCAACCAGCTCAAGCCACATCATATCGGTATCAAATTTAACATTTTTTGCTAATGGTTTATTGGCTGAAATAGACATTCCATTTCTCCTTGATGAAAGCTTCATGTTGTTTAATCAGTTGTGATAATTTTCGCAACTCTGATGAGGCCATCTCATAAGACTCAGCCAGTTTCACCTCTGGTTCCAACCAGAATTTAGCAACCGCACCGCCTTTTCTGACATGAATATGACAAGGTTCGAGTGGGTTTTCTTCATTTGAAAAAAAGAAAAAACGGTAACCCTGGTATCTGAATACAACGGGCATATTGGATGACCTTTGTTTAGTTTGGCGGATTACAAGTTATCACAAAACCACATCAAACCATATTACCCAATTAAAATGGTAGCGTCCCCTTTATATTTTATGGGGTGCCTCAAGTATGCTTCTTGTCTGAATAAAAAACCAATATAAGCTAAAATCGGAACAGAAAAAATCGATAAAAGTACCTAAAAATGCTACTTTAGAGCATTTTTTACTGAGTTAGCTGAGTATCCTCAATAGCTTTGGTTGGAAGAAATTTTTTCCTTCTTGAAGAAAATTGGATACTTATTAAAATAGCTTTTTATTCAAAAGGTTAAGTTAGTGAGAACTTTTGACTGTCAAGTTAAGCCATATAACCAGCAAGCTGATTTTTCAGGAGAAATATGATGCGCTTTTTTGTTATTTTAATTTTTGCTTATACACATTGGGCATGGGCAACTGAAAACCTTACTATCGAGAAGCAGATCCAGGAGAAACAAGCCCAGGAGAAACAATTGCAGGCTTTGCAAGTCGAAGTTGTTAAACATCCCGGAGCCAGTCAACCCAAAATACAGTTAGCACAATATTATATTCAGCGTGGTCGCCAACAACAAAATCCAGCTTATTTTGCAAATGCCCGGGCATTATTAAAAAAAATCAGACAAAAATCACCTGCCTTACTTGCATTGTTGATGCTGCGAGGGCAACTTTTACATTATGCACATCAATTTGACAGCGCATTAAAGGATTTGGACATTGTTATTGCCAAGGATAAGGGCAATAAAGCTCAGGCAGAAATCCTGAAAAGTGTGATTTACCGGCACCAGGGTAAATATGAACAAGCTTATAAAATCTGTGCAAAAATTCTGGAAAGCAGCAACGTGGTTTTCAGTTCTTTATGTTATGCCAATTTATACAGTCGCACGGGGCAAAGTAAACGCGCTTACCGGGAACTGGAATCCGTACAGGCTAACGCTTTATTAATGGGGAAGGCGTTTGAGCACTTATTAAATGCTGAAATGGCGGTTATTCATTATCGCCAACATTATTTTCAGGGCGCGGAACAGGCATTTAACAAAGCTTTAAAAACAGGAGGGGAGTCTCTGTATTTATTGACCTGGTATGCAGATTATTTATTAGACCGTGGTAAAGTGCAGCAGGTCTTGCAACAATTACCTTTTGACCATGCCCATCCCCGAATACAATTACGACGCGCTTTGGCACTGACAAAAACCGGCAAAACCACAGCACAGTTAAAAAATCTAAAACAGATGCTCAGAGAACGTTTTGCGCAAGCCTTCGCAGCTAAAGATTTCAGCTTGCTTACCGCAGAAGCCCGTTTTTTGCTGGAACTGGAACAACAGGCTGGTGCCGCTTTATCCCGTGCGCAAACAGCCTGGAAAAACTTTAAAGAGCCAGAGACCGCGCGCATATATCTACAAGCTTTGCTTGAACTGAAAATTCAAAACCAATTAGAAGCTGATGCACAATCAGCCGCAGAAACGATGATAAGCTGGATAAAACAACAGCGTTGGGAAGATCCCATTTTAAATTTTCTAATCCATGCCTATCGTGACAAAGACAACAGTTGTAAGGTTTATACGACAAGCCCCAAAAATTTCAGCTATTTAATAGCAAAATTTTGTCAAAAATAAAATTGGGGGGCTGATGTTTGATAGGATTCAGACATGATGGTTGTTTCCTTCTTTGTTGGCTAAATCCGCAGGATCAAACCCCATCATTAACGGACGCATGGTGTGTAATAAATTTTTAAATAAATGCGGGTGGCTTTTTTCCTGGGCTGCCAGCAGTTGTTTCATGGCTTCGCGCTGAGTGGGTGCGGAAAAACAGGCGGGGCAACTGTCCAGGATAATCGGCAGGGCGGCTTGTTGGGCAAAGTCCCGTAATTGTCGCTCACGCACATAAACCAGTGGACGTATCACCCGCAAATCCCCGGCATCTATGGTGTAATTGGCTTTCATAGTTTTTAACTGCCCACCAAAAAAGGCTGACATCAAAAAACTTTCCGCCAAATCATCCAGGTGCTGCGCCAACACCAGCACATTGTAACCGGCTTCACGCGCGGTGGTGTACATAATGCCGCGTTTCATGCGCGCGCAATAAGCACAGAATGAGTCTCCCTTCATATTTTGTTTGGCTGATTCCATAATCGGCTGCTGCCGATAAAAATATTCAATGCCCTGCTCTGCCATATAGGTTTTCAGGCGCTGCGGGTGAAAACCTTCCACTTCCGGGTCTACGGTAACCACGCCCAATTTAAAATCAATCGGGGCATGACGTTGAAAATGTTTTAATATTTGTAATAATGACAGGGAATCTTTGCCCCCGGATACACCAAGTAACAGGCGATCTCCAGCGTTAATCATGGCATAATCTACCAATGCCCGTCCGGTTTGCCGCAACAATGATTTTGCGGGTTTGACGGTTTTGGGCTGGGCTTTGAGTGAAGTAGCATCTAGGCAAGAAGATTGATTTGAATTCATATGATTATTTTTTAGAGAGTATCATCAATGGAAATCGGTTTAGCGATTATTTCCGGCTTGATATTGCTTATCGCAATGACAGCCATTTTCCTGGGTTTCAAAAAGGTACCACAGGGCTTTAATTATACGGTAGAGCGTTTTGGAAAATATACCCGTTTTTTACATGCAGGACCTAATTTCATCATACCGTTTATTGAACAGGTTGGTCAGGAAATGGATATGCGTGAGCGTACCATTGATATTGAAAACCAAAAGGTAATTACTAAAGATAATGCCACGGTAATGGTTAACGGGATTATCTTTTATCAAGTCATTGATGCCGCTAAAGCCGCTTATGAAGTCGAAAATTATGTCGAAACCGTCAAGGATTTGATCACCACCAACGTGCGCGGCACGGTCGGTTCCATGGAGCTAGATGAACTCTTATCCAAACGTGAGGAAATCAGTGAAAGCATTCTGACGGATGTTGGCAAGTCAACAACAAGCTGGGGTATTAAAATATTCCGGGTTAAAATCAAGGATATTGCGCCACCGGAAGAACTGGCGGAAGCCATGAACAAACAGTTGACAGCAGAGCGTCAGAAACGCGCGGTATTACATGAAGCAGAAGGTCGCAGGCAATCTGAAATCATGCGCGCGGAAGGTAGTAAAAAAGCCAAGATTTTAGAGGCGGAAGGGGAAAAGCAGGCGCAAATCCTCAAAGCGCAGGCACAACAGGAAGCAGAGTTATTGTATTCCAAACAACGTGAGGAAAGCGCGACACATGACGCGCTGGCTCGGGAGCGTCTGGCACAGGCGGAGGCCAAAGCCACTGCGATGATGTCGCAGGCACTGGCAAATGGCGATGTGCAGGCGGTTAATTATTTTGTGGCGGAAAAATATATTAAAGCATTTGGTGAGCTTGCCAAGGCCCCGAATGAAAAACTGGTTATGCTGCCGATGGAAGCCACCAGTATGTTAGGCGCGTTGCAGGGCATTGGCGAGATTGGTAAAGAGGCTTTTCAGCGTAAAAATGAGTCAAATAATACTTAAAAAAGGAACCCAGAAAATGCAGGAATTATTACAAATGGATGCGTATTGGTACTGGTGGATGGCTGCCTGTGTCCTTCTTTTACTGGAAATGATTTTGCCGGATATTTTTTTCCTGGCAATGGCGATTGCATCAGGTCTGGTGGGTTTATTGGTCTTATTGGTACCGGGCTTAAGTTTTTCCTGGCAGTTTTTCAGTTTTTCCACTATTTCTATTTTTGGTCTGGTGTTATCTCGTATTTATCTCAATGCGATTCCACCGGAAACTGATCAGCCATTCTTAAACCAGCGGGCAGAACAATTTAATGGTCGCATTTTCACTTTAACCGCACCGATTGAAGATGGCGTGGGTGAAATCAAGGCCGATGGCAGTTTCTGGGATGTGTATGGCCCGGATTGTCCCGCAGGCACCCGCATTAAAGTGGTAGGTTCCTCCGGCATTATTCTGAACGTAAAACCTGTGGAAACGGTGCAGGGTTGATGGTAGGAAAAAAACTAAAAGACCTTCCAGGTTTTCAAAACATGGAAGGTCTGGTATGCATCAGGTCAAACAGTCATGTTGTTTACACTGCGGTCATACCCAAATCCTTAATCAATTGCTGATCCTTGCTGACATCCATATTGGCAGTGGTCAATAAGGTTTCACCATAAAAAACAGAATTGGCACCGGCCAGAAAGCACAAGCTTTGTAACTCATCAGACATTGCCGAGCGTCCAGCGGAGAGACGAACCCAGGATTTAGGCATCATAATACGGGCCACAGCAATGGCGCGCACCATATCCAGTGGCGGCAGTTCTTCAGCATCTTCCAATGCCGTGCCGTCAACCTTGACCAACTGATTAATCGGCACGCTTTCCGGGTGTTCGGTTAAATTTGCCAGCGTCACCATCAGCGCGGCGCGATCATCAATGGTTTCCCCCATGCCCAAAATACCGCCACAGCAGACTTTTAAGCCTGCCTGACGCACGTTTTCCAGGGTATCCAGGCGCTCACCATAGCTGCGGGTAGTAACAACCTGTGGATAATATGCCTCGGAAGTATCCAGATTATGATTATAATAATCCAGCCCTGCCACTTTCAGTGCCTGCGCCTGATCCTGGCTGAGCATACCCAGCGTCATGCAGGTTTCTATGCCTGTTTTATGAACTGATTCCACAATATCCAGAATTTTCTCAAAATCACGACTATTAGGACGCTTCCAGGCTGCGCCCATGCAAAAACGGCTGGCTCCCGCAGTTTTAGCCTTTTCTGCGGCAGTGACAATTTCTGCAACCGGCATCAAAGGTTCAGTTTGCAAACCGGTACTCACCCGCGCACTTTGCGAGCAATAACTGCAATCTTCCGGGCAGGCACCGGTTTTAATATTCAGCAGACTGCTTAATTGCACCTGCTCTGGCTGGAAGTATTTACGGTGCAGAGTTTGCGCCTGATACACCAGTTCATTAAAGGGTAATTGAAACAAGACCAAGGCCTGGTCTGTGGTCCAATCGTGGCGGATGTCCGGGGTTTGCGTGTGTGTCATAAAGGTTTTCTTTTGCGGTTGCGGTTTTAAGAAGTCGTATCCGTGGCATTGATTTCCGACAAAACCTGTCGAAACTGCCCTGTCAATGCTTTGTAGTCATTATTGTTCGGAAAAGCAAGCCTTAATTGTTCGGCAATATCCAGCCCTTCCTCAAAGCTTGCCTGCGCCGCCTGTATATCATTCATCGCCTGCCTGATTGAGCCGATATTACTCAGGGACACGCTCAGGTCGCGCAAGGCTTCGGGGGTTTCGCCGATACGCGCAAGGATTTGGCGGCGAATGTCCAAACTTTCCTCAAAGGCGGCGCGGGCATCTTCTTCGCGCCCTTGGCGCTGTGCTGTTTGACCGACGTTATTTAACGAAACGCTCAGGTCGCGCAAGGCTTCGGGGGTTTCGCCGATACGCGCAAGAATTTGGCGGCGAATGTCCAAACTTTCCTCAAAGGCGGCGCGGGCATCTTCCTCGCGCCCCTGGCGCTGTGCCGTTTGACCGACGTTATTTAACGAAACGCTCAGGTCGCGCAAGGCTTCGGGGGTTTCGCCGATACGCGCAAGGATTTGGCGGCGAATGTCCAAACTTTCCTCAAAGGCGGCGCGGGCATCTTCCTCGCGCCCCTGGCGCTGTGCCGTTTTACCGACGTTATTTAACGA
>NZ_JAUCGJ010000031.1 GCF_030378065.1 Candidatus Venteria ishoeyi
CAGGATTTTTATTCATTTTCAAGGCGTGAAAACAGGCGCATAGCCAGCTATGTAACTGTTTTCGGAACGCAGAAAATGGAGAAAAAGACCAGCCAAGTTGCTGAAGTTATAAAATTCTCGCTCCTAAACAGCCCTTTTTTTAAAATAATATTATTTAGATTTTTAAAAGACTTTATCCTTTTTAAAAAAACCTTTATACTACAGGGTTTACGCGAAAGTGGCGGAATTGGTAGACGCGCTGGCTTTAGGTGCCAGTGGGGTAACCCGTGAGAGTTCGAGTCTCTCCTTTCGCACCAGAATTCCTTAACACCCTGAGTTGGCTTTTATAGGCTCATTACTCAGTCAGCAACCGAGCCAAGAGGTAATCATGCAGGTATCCGTAGAAATCAATAATCTTGAATGTCAAATGACCGTGGGCTTGCCCCGCACCCGTTTAGACACCGCCATGAATAAGCGGTTGAAAGAACTGGCACGCACCACAAAAATCAATGGTTTCAGACCGGGTAAATCACCTATTCGCCTGATTAAACAGCGCTTTGGCAAAGAAGTCAGAAACGAAATTTTAGGCGAACTGTTTAACGAAAGTTTTCAGGAAGCGATCACTGAAAAAAATCTGCGCCCTGCGGGCATGCCTGATGTGAAATTTGAAGATGAAACCGGTAACAGCGAAGAATTCAGCTATACCGCCAAATTTGAAATTTATCCTGAAGTTGAAAATATTGCTCTGGACGGTATTCAGGTTGAAAAATCTGTTGCTGAAGTCACAGAAAACGATATTGATAAAATGGTACAAAAATTACGCCAGCAGCGTCAAACCTGGGAAGCTGTGGAACGTGCCGCAGAAAATGGCGATCAACTGGAAATTGATTTTGTCGGTACCCTGGAAGGTGAAGAAGCACCTTTTGAAGGCGGCAGCGCAAACGGTCATCATCTGGAACTGGGTAAAAATCAGTTTATTCCTGGCTTTGAAGAAGCTTTGGTTGGTGCCATGCCAGGTTCTGAGCAAACTGTGGCACTACAGTTTCCTGAAGAATACAACGCCGAAGCTCTGGCAGGTAAAAATGTCAGTTTTAAAGTGACAGTGCATCAGGTTAATGCCCCATCATTACCTGAGATTAATGAAGATTTCATTAAAGCCTTTGGCGTGGCTGACGGTACTATGGACTCTTTTCGCGCAGAAGTGCGCAATAATCTGAGCCGTGAGTTGGAAGCAAAATTAAGCGCCAGCCTGAAACAGAATGTGCTGGATGCTTTGCTGGAAAAAAATGAAATCCAGGTGCCTAATGCAGCGGTTACTTCCGAAGCTGAGCAACTGAAAAAGAATATGGAAGCAGAGTTTGCGCAACAGGGTATTCAGGCTGAGCAACTGAGTTTAACCGTAGACCAGTTCAGAGAACGCGCAATAACCCGGGTTAAACTGGGCATTTTGATGGGTACCGTGATTCGCCAGGAAAACTTTACCCCAGCGCCAGAAAAAGTAAAAGCTGCTGTTGAAAAATTGGCCAGCACTTACGAGCACCCGGAATCTGTGATCTCCTGGTTCTATTCTGATCCGGCTAATCTGCACGATATTGAAGCCTCCGTACTGGAAGATCAAATTGTGGACTGGGTATTGGAAAAAGTTGAAGTCTCTGAAGTTGCAAAAAACTTTGCAGAAGTTATGGAACCTGAAGCTGAAGCCGCAGTCGCTTAAATAACCCGAGTTCGATGTAAGCTTCTTTTTGCGCTGATGGCGCAAAAAATCGCTTCCATCTCATGCTAAGTTTTTGATAGTCACTGCTGGATTCCAGTATTTTTGGATAAAATATCTTATATCTAACTCAGGTTAAATACTATTAATTTTATTTTGACCTATACCAGACCTTCCAGGTTTTGAAAACCTGGAAGGTCTTTTAATAAAATAACAGGGACGCTTAAGAAATGGCATTGGATATTCAGGCAGCAGGCGGCTTAGTGCCAATTGTGGTTGAGCAATCAGCGCGTGGCGAGCGCTCATATGATATTTATTCACGTTTGCTCAAAGAGCGCGTTATTTTTCTGGTGGGTCAGGTTGAAGATTACATGGCGAATCTGATTGTTGCCCAGTTATTGTTTCTGGAATCAGAAAACCCGGAAAAAGATATTCACTTATATATCAATTCACCTGGTGGCTCGGTAACTGCGGGTATGGCTATCTATGACACCATGCAGTTTATCCGCCCCAACATCAGCACCTTGTGCGTTGGTCAGGCCGCCAGCATGGGCGCTTTACTGCTGGCAGCCGGTGAAGCAGGAAAACGCTATACCCTGCCTCATGCGCGTATGATGATTCATCAACCCTTAGGCGGTTATCAGGGGCAGGCAACAGATATTGATATTCATGCCAGGGAAATGCTACAGGTGCGTGATCGTTTAAATAACATCCTGTCCAAACATACTGATAACCCGTTAGAAAAGATTGCGCAGGATACTGAACGGGATAATTTCATGGATGCAGAAACCGCCGTTGAATATGGCCTGGTTGATGCTGTTATGGATAAACGCGAAACTTCCACTTCCTCTTGATTCAGAATAGGGGCAGGCTTTTTTGAGAAAAAGAGGTACAGCATAACCATGAAAGCCTTTTTGAACTGGTTAAAAAAAGCCTGGAATTTTCTGACATATACTGTTCAATGTATACGTTATTATAAAAGTATTCAGCGAACCGGAGCAGATATGTCAGCAGGGCAGTTGGTTGATGCTATTTTTCATAGGTGGGGGGGTATCCTTAAACCCATTCAGGTTCCTTATGAAATAAGGCTATTTTCAGAACTGGTAGAAAAAAATCAACCACAAACGGTACTTGAAATTGGTACAGCAAATGGCGGGACACTATTTTTATTTTCTCGCCTGGCAGACAAAAATGCTCATATTATCAGTATCGATCTGCCAATGGGACTCATGCGTCTCTATTTTTTTATACGTTTACTTTTTTTTAAGAGCATCCCCCTGTCTGGGCAAACATTAAATTTGTTGAGATCAAACTCACAAAAACTTATCACAAAAAAGAAAATTGAAAAAATACTCAATGGTAAAAAAATAGACCTGTTGTATATTGATGCCGATCATTCCTATGAAGGTGTCAAAAAAGACTTTGAGCTATATTCTCCATTAGTTACGCCCGGCGGTATTATTGTATTTCATGATATAGTGCATCATCCCTCAGGAACCACCGCCCATCTAGCGGAAGTTGATCGTTTTTGGAATGAGATCAAAACCCAGTATCACTGTGTGGAAATTGTTGAAAACTGGAATCAATGGTGGGCGGGTATCGGAATTTTGACAAAAAAGCACTTGAACCCGAATATTCCAAAATGCAATAAAGTTATATAACATATCAGAAAGTGTAGCTTGTCTTTATTGATGAGTGACACAATATTCAGACAACGATTTAACCAGTTATCCAGAAAATTTATGCGAGAGGAAATCGACCAATGAGTGACAGCAAAGATAAATCAGGTGATGACGAACGCCTGCTGTATTGCTCTTTTTGTGGCAAAAGTCAGCATGAGGTGCGCAAGCTGATTGCCGGTCCCTCTGTATTTATCTGTGATGAATGCGTGGAGCTGTGTAATGACATTATTCGTGAAGAAATTCAGGATGAAGTCAATACTGATACCGGGCAGCATCTACTGACCCCCAGAGAAATCAAAGAAAAACTGGATGATTATGTCATTGGTCAGGGTCATGCTAAAAAAATCCTCTCTGTTGCCGTTTATAATCACTATAAGCGTATCGCTTCTGAAGTCAAAAAAGACGATGTGGAACTGGCTAAAAGTAACGTATTGCTGATAGGCCCCACCGGTTCCGGTAAAACCCTGCTGGCAGAAACACTGGCGCGCTTGCTGAATGTACCTTTTACCATTGCCGATGCCACTACCTTAACCGAAGCCGGTTATGTGGGCGAGGATGTGGAAAACATCATTCAGAAATTGCTGCAAAA
The DNA here is from genome assembly GCF_030378065.1 of Candidatus Venteria ishoeyi. Classification (GTDB taxonomy): domain Bacteria; phylum Pseudomonadota; class Gammaproteobacteria; order Beggiatoales; family Beggiatoaceae; genus Venteria; species Venteria ishoeyi. The sequence continues at coordinate 3,962 of NZ_JAUCGJ010000031.1, forward strand.
ATGTGATTATGATGTTGAAAAAGCGCAAACCGGCATTGTCTATATTGATGAAATCGACAAGATTTCCCGCAAATCGGATAACCCTTCCATCACCCGTGACGTTTCCGGTGAAGGCGTGCAGCAGGCGCTGTTGAAGCTGATTGAAGGCACGGTCGCTTCAGTGCCACCACAAGGTGGGCGCAAACACCCACAACAGGAATTCCTGCAAGTAGATACCTCCAATATGTTGTTTATTTGTGGCGGTGCTTTTGCCGGTCTGGATAAAGTCATTCGGGATCGTACTGAGAAAAGTGGTATCGGTTTTTCTGCGGAAGTTAAAAATAAAAATGATAAGGTTGCGCTCAGCAAGCATCTGGATAAAATTGAACCAGAAGACCTGGTGCGTTATGGTTTGATTCCAGAATTTGTAGGTCGCCTGCCTATCACTGCGGTCTTAAAAGAACTGAATCAGGTGCAATTGGTGCAGATTCTGACCCAGCCAAAAAATGCACTGACCAAACAGTATGCGCATTTATTTGAAATGGAAGGCGTGGAACTGGAGTTTCGCGAAGAAGCCTTGCAGGCCGTGGCGAAAAAAGCCATGGACAGACATACCGGTGCGCGTGGCTTACGCTCCATTTTGGAAAATGTTTTATTAGACACCATGTATGAATTACCTTCCATGGATAATGTCGTGCGTATCGTCACTGATGCGGCTGCTATTGAAGGTGAATCCAAACCGCTTATCGTCTTTGAAGAAAATGAGCGCATGGAAGCCTAGTACAGCAGCAACATTCTATTGCCGGGCTTCATAGCAAAGACCTGACAGGTTTTTAAAATCTGTCAGGTCTTTTTGAATCCGGCTTTATATTCATTCTTTTACACACTTGGCAAGCTAATCCGAAGCAAACAGCCTTTCCCCTTGCCTTCACTAAACGCTTCAATATACCCCCCCATTTCGCCAATATAATTGGCACAGGAATGCAAACCAAAACCATGACCATTAGTTTTGGTGGTATAGCCATGCTGAAAAATATGGGTTAAACGATCTGGTGCAATGCCTTCGCCATTATCAATGGCATCTAGTACCACCCAATTATTTTTTTCATACAGGCTAAAGCTAAATTTACGTTGGCTAACCGGCGTGACGCGTAATGCCTCTTTGGCATTGCTCATCAGATTATTAATCACTTGATGGAGTTTGGCGCGTTCACCCCGCACGGGAGGCACATCCTGAAGTTCAAGTTGCAACTGGATATGATATCGGTTCAGAGAGTCACTCATCAGCTCAGTGGTTTCTCTGAGCACCTGCCCCATGTCAAAGCACTCTTCAAAATTGTCTGCTTTCGCGTATTGCTGCTGGGTGGCGATGATAGATTTAATCAGCTCTATATTACGCTGCATACGGCTGTTATCAGTTATTAATGCCTGATTTTCCACAGCCAGTACATCCCCCAGTTTTTGTAATAATTGGGGTATCAGTCTGCCTTTGGGGTCTTGCGTGCAAAAAGCTGTGATGTCGTTTTGATGGGCTTGTAATAAGCTCAGCGTCTGTTGCAGCAATGGCAGTTTCGAGCTTTGCAGCATATCTGCGCTATGTTGACTGGCAACATTAACACTGTTAATGACATTACCAATATTATGCAGCACGTTAACAGCGACTTCAGCCATGCCCGCAGCCCGAGCCGCCTCAACCAGTTGCGCCTGTAACTGCTCTAACTCTTTAGTACGTTCCCGAACTTTTTGTTCCAGGTTTTGATTCAAATCACGTAGCTCAGTCTGCGCAATTTCTAAATCAGTATTATTAAGCTCCAATTTATGCCGATGCTCAAGTATGCCCAGGCGCATTTTTTCAAAACTGTGGCTGAGTTCGCCAATTTCGCTGCGGCTGCGAATCGCTATTTTCTGGCTATAGTCCCCTTGCGCAATATGTTTGCTGGCTTTGGTCAGCTTTGCCAATGGCAAGGTGATTTTTGCCGCCATTTGCAACGTAGCAAACAGGCTGGCAGCCACTGCAATAGCACCAACGACAAACAACACTATTAGCATTTTAATGGTTGAAAGGTGCGCTTCCTGGCGTTCCTGCTCCAGTGTGGAAACCATGCTGTGGGTGGAAAAACCGTAACGAATGGTGCCTTCGCGTTGTTCATCCAGCATGACCGGCGCGGCAAACTCATAAATTGCAATGTCTTTATAATCTCCAATGCGATGAGCGGTTTTTTGAATTTTCCCGGCCCACAATGCAAAGGGATCATCCAATGTCACGCGCTCCTCAACCACACCATCAGGATACCTGGGGTTAGCAAATACCCAGGGCTGCCTATACTGATCCATGTAAATGCCATAAACAATATCCTGATGATTCGCCACGGTATCAGCAACCAAACCCTGAATCGCACCAAATGCATTATCCGCCACCATTTCTTTCAATGCATGACTGTTATTGCTTGCCAACACCAAACCCTGTTTGATGAGGGTGCTGCGAATGTAATCTGCCGTGCGCTCAAGACTTTTCCGGGTGTCAGAAAAGCTGATTAGCGCAATCAGCAGGATGATACAGAAAAAAGTTGTCATCAAAATGACCGTAAAACGCTCAAACAGCGACTGGCGTATGCTTTTAGTTTTCATATTTTTAGTTGGTAAGGAGTGAGGATAAAATAAATACAGGAACTGGGCACAGGATTTTTATTCATTTTCAAGGCGTGAAAACAGGCGCATAGCAAGCTATGTAACTGTTTTCGGAACGCAGAAAATGGAGAAAAAGACCAGCCAAGTTGCTGAAGTTATAAAATTCTCGCTCCTAATGCAATAATGAACACCTATAATGATACTGTCTGTTTTTTAATCCAGCGACTTATTCCATACAGATAATTATAAAAAAACAGGGGATCACCATGATAACGCTTACACCGCAATTTTTCTCTTTTGGGCTGCTGGCATTGCTTTTTACGATGCCAAGCGTCCAGGCGCAAAAAGTCATTGATGCTGACATTGAGCAGGAAATCTCTCTGGAAGGCTTGTATGAACTGCCTCTGGTTGAGATTGCCAGCGGCATCGCCACTTCGCTGGAAAAAGCCCCCGCCGTGGCTTCAGTGATTACCGCAGCCGATATTAAAGCGATGGGCGCAATCACCCTGGCGCAGGTGCTGGAATCAGTGCCGGGGATACATCCACGGCCTTCCACGCTGACGGCTGCCACGCCATTTTATGTGCGCGGACTCTACAGCACACAAAATCCGCAGGTTTTGATTCTGCTTAATGGTCATCGAATTTCCAGTGATGTGAATAGTGGTATTTATCCTTCAGATGCCAGAATTAACGTTAAAAACATCAGCCGTATTGAAGTCATTCGCGGTCCCGGCTCTGCCATTTATGGCGCGGATGCTTATGCCGGGGTAATTAACATCATCACTAAAACGGCAAAAGAGCTGGATGGCTTTCATGTTGGTGGACGCGCAGGCAGTTTTGACACCAAAAATACCTGGCTACAATACGGTGGTCAGATAGGCAAGGGCTGGAATCTGGCGCTTAATCTGGAACACGCGCGGGAAGGTCTGGATAACAGCAGGGTTGTGAACGCGGATGCCCAGAGTAATCTAGACAAGATGTTCGGTACCACAGCCTCACTGACACCGGGGCCACTGAATTACCGCTATAAAACCACCACCTATAATCTCCATGTCAATAATAAACATTGGTCTATCGGCGTGGATGGCTGGTCTCACCGCGATATTGGTTCCGGGCCGGGTGTCGCACAGGCGCTGGATCCCAAGGGCTATACCGACATTGATCAAACGCTGTTCAGCCTTGAATATCAAACTGAAGACTGGTATCCCGGCCTTAAATTCAACGCCGCCATGAGTTATCAGCAAATAAATGCTCAATATAACTTAAATATATTTCCATCAGGTACGCTGGCATTGATTGGTACAGATGGTAATTTGTTCACTCCGCCGTTCAACCCGGTATTATTTACCGATGGCGTAATAGGCAACCCTGGGCGGGAAATAGAAACCCCGCAACTGGATCTCACTTTTCTCTATGATGGCTGGGCCAGCCACACCTGGCGCTTGAATCTGGGTTGGAAAAAAGAGCAGGTAAAACTGAATTCAAGTCAAAATTTTGGGCCGGGTGTGATTGATGGCAGCATCTCCCCCATTGACGGTAAACTGACAGATATCACAGGGACACCTTATATTTATGGTACAGATGAAAGCCGCAGCGTATATCATCTGTCTTTGCAAGATGTCTGGTATTTATCACCGGACTGGACTTTAACCTCCGGCTTGCGCTATGACCATTATTCCGACTTTGGCTCCACCGTCAATCCCCGGCTTTCTCTGGTGTGGCAGACAAACCCACAACTGACCAGCAAATTGCTGTACGGACGCGCTTTTCGTGCCCCTGCTTTTGTTGAGTTATATGGGCGTAATAACCCGGTTGCATACGGCAACCCCAATCTTGACCCGGAAACCATCGACACCTATGAACTGGCTTTTTCTTATCTGCTCCGCCCTGAACTCAGACTGGGACTGAACCTTTATCGTTATCAGGCCAGTGACATGGTGGATTTTGTATTAAATCCCGATGGCACCAGCACCGCGCAGAATCACACGGACTTAACCGGACAGGGCGCGGAACTGGAACTGGACTGGAAAATTAATGCACAATGGTTATTACGTGCCAATTACGCCTGGCAAAAAACCACCAATGATGCCACCGATGGACAACTGCCTTATTTGCCACGGCAACAATTCTACCTGGATGCGCGCTGGAAATTTATGCCGAACTGGCAGTTGTCCAGTCAGTTAAGCTGGGTGGCGGACAGGGAGCGCGCCAGTGATGACAAGCGTGATGCCACAGATGATTACACCCTGGTGAATCTGAGCCTGCAGCGGGAGAATTTTGCCAAACACTGGGATTTCAGCGCCACGGTAAATAATGTATTTAATACTGATGTCCGCGAGCCGAGCAGCACTTCGATTCCTGATGATTACCCAATGAACAAACGCAGCGTGTACGTCGGGCTGGAATATCATTTTTAATGGAAATTTTTAAAAGTTGGTCAGGCTATGGTGAATACCTATAATAATTAATATCTGCTCCTTAGGAGTGAGAATTTTATAACTTCAGAAACTGGGCTGGTTTTTTTCTCCATTTTCTGCGTTGTGAAAACAGTTACATAGCTTGCTATGTGCCTGTTTTCACGCCTTGAAAATGAATAAAAATCCTGTGCCCAGTTCCTGCACTTATTTCATCTTCACTCCTTAATCAGATGACTGGCTCAGTATATACAAGTCTAAAAAACAGGTGTTTACCATGACAATGCGTATGCTTCAACTTTTCTTTTTTGGATTGTCGATACTGCTTTTTACGATACAAGGAGTGCAGGCACAAAAAGTCGTTGATCCTGACATTGAGCAGGAGATCTCCCTGGAAGGTTTGTATGAACTGCCACTAGTTGAAATCGCCAGCGGCATTGCCACCTCCCTGGAAAAAGCTCCGGCGGTGGCCTCGGTGATTACGGAAGCAGATATTAAAGCCATGGGTGCAATAACCCTGGCTCAGGTACTGGAATCCGTACCTGGGCTGCATCCGCGCCCTTCCTCACTGGTGCCAGCCACGCCATTTTATATGCGTGGACTCTACACTACACAAAATCCGCAGGTTTTAATTCTGCTCAATGGCTATCGTATTTCCAGTGATATTGCCAGTGGCGTTTACCCTTCAGCGGCCAGGATTAATGTTAAAAATATCAATCGCATTGAAATAATCCGGGGTCCGGGGTCTGCTATTTATGGCGCGGATGCTTATGCCGGGGTGATTAATATTATCACCAAAACGGCTAAAGACTTAAACGGGCTTCATGTTGGTATACGTGCCGGTAGTTTTGAAACAAAAAGTGCCTGGCTGCAATACGGTACGCAGATAGGCAAGGATTGGAGCCTTGCTTTTAATCTGGAACACACGCGGGAAGGTCTGGATAACAGCCGGATTGTGAACGCAGATACCCAAAGCAATCTGGATAAATTATTCGGCACCACAGCTTCGCTGGCACCTGGTTCTCTGAATTACCGCTATAAAACCACAACTTATAACCTCCATGTCAATAATAAACATTGGTCTATTGGCATAGATGCCTGGTTACACCGGGATATTGGTTCTGGAGCTGGCATCGGGCAAGCCCTGGATCCCAAGGGAAATTCTAACATCAATCAAATTTTGTACAGCCTTGAATATCAAACTGAGGATTGGCATCCTGACCTTAAATTTAATGCTGCCATGAGTTACCAGCGGATCAGCTCACAATATACCCATCGTATATTCCCGCCGGGAACGCTGGTGCTTATCGGTGCAGATGGTAATTTGTTCACCCCGCCATTCAACCCCGTATTATTCACTGATGGCATAATAGGCAACCCTGAGCGAGAAATAGAAACACCACAACTGGATCTCACTTTTTTGTATGACGGCTGGGTCAGTCATACCTGGCGTTTAAACCTGGGCTGGAAAAAAGAGCAAATAATATTAAAAGAAAATAAAAATTTTGGACCGGGCGTGATTGATGGCAGCCAATCCCCCATTGACGGCAGACTAAGCAATGTCACCGGCACGCCTTATATTTATGGCATGGATGGAACGCGCAACACATATTATTTATCTTTGCAGGATGTGTGGTATCTGTCACCGGACTGGACTTTAACCTCTGGCCTGCGCTATGACCATTATTCTAACTTTGGCTCCACCTTCAACCCCCGTCTTTCTCTGGTATGGCAGACAAGTCCGCAACTGACCAGTAAATTACTCTATGGACGCGCTTTTCGCGCCCCTTCTTTTTCTGAATTATATGGCCGCAACAATCCGATTATTTATGGTAATTTCAATCTTGATCCGGAAACCATCAATACCTATGAACTGGCTTTTTCTTACCTAATCCGCCCTGAACTCAGATTGGGGCTGAATCTCTATCATTATCAGGCCAGTGATATGGTAGATTTGGTATTAGATCCCGATGGCAGCAGCACCGCGCAGAATTATACGGATTTAACCGGACAGGGGCTGGAGCTGGAACTGGACTGGAAAATTAATACGCAATGGTTATTACACGCCAACTACGCCATGCAAAAAACCACCAATGACATCACTAACAGGCAACTGCCTTATTTGCCCCGGCAGCAGTTTTACCTGGATGCGCGTTGGAGATTTATGCCGGACTGGCAGTTGTCCACCCAGCTCAACTGGGTGGCGGATCGGGAACGTGCTGCTGACGATGAGCGCGATGCCACGGATGATTACACCCTGGTTAATCTGAGTCTGTGGCGGGAGAACTTTGCCAAACACTGGGATTTCAGCGCCACAATCAATAATCTATTTAATGCCGATGTCCGTGAGCCGAGCAGCGGCTTAATTCCCGATGATTATCCCATGAACAAACGCAGCATGTACATCGGCCTAGGATATCACTTCTAATGACTATTGAATCCGTATCATCAGCACCTGTTCCGGTACTGGTCGTAGATGACAACCAGGGCATACATGATGATTTTTGCCTGATATTAACTTCGGAGTCTCATGACTCACGGCAGGATGCTGAGCTAGACGATCTGCTGCAACAAGTTCTGGACGTTAAAAAAAACCAGTCCCCGCATTTATCCTTTACCGTGGCTTCCGCCTATCAAGGAGAAGAAGCCCTGGCAATGGTGGAACAGGCACAGGCAGAAAACCGGCCTTTTGCTGTAATTTTCATGGATATGCGTATGCCGCCCGGATGGAACGGGCTGGAAACCATTAAACATATCTGGGAAAAATATCCTGATATCGAAATGGTGCTGTGCAGTGCTTATTCTGATTTCAGTTGGGAAGAAATTCAGGCTGAACTGGGGGATACCCACCGCTTATTGGTGTTAAAAAAACCTTTTGACACTATGGAAGTGAAACAAATCACCCTTTCTCTGGCAAAAAAAACCGATTATTATCTCACATACCGCAATTATGTTGAGAAGCTGGAACAGGCGGTGCAGCAGCGCACACAGGAACTGGAGCAGGCCAGACTTGCCGCAGAACAGGCCAAAGAGCAGGCGGAACACGCAAACCGGGCGAAAAGTGTGTTTCTGTCGAATATGAGTCATGAGTTACGCACACCGATGAATGCCATTCTTGGTTTTGCACAATTAATGCAGCGTGATTCAAAGTTAGATGCTGAACAACGGGAATATCTGGCAACTATTAACCGCAGTGGTCAACACCTGCTGGCTTTGATTAACGACGTGCTGGAGATTTCCCGCATCGAAACCGGGCGCAACGAACGGGTAGAGCATATTTTTAATCTGAATGAATTGCTTGCCGGTGTTGAAGAAATGATTCAGGTGCGCGCAGTGACGAAACAACTGATACTGCGTACTGAGTATGGTGATGGCTTGCCGGGTTATGTACTGGGTGATGAGAACAAATTACGCCAGATACTCATTAATCTGCTGGGCAACGCAGTCAAGTTTACCAATAGCGGCAGTATTACGCTGCGCGTCACGCTTGAGGCCGGTAACCAGCAACACACACATATTGGTTTTGCCATTGCCGATACCGGTATTGGTATTAAACCTGAAGATCAGCAATGTATTTTTGAACCTTTTATACAAACGGAAGCAGGAGAAAAACAAGGAGAAGGCACCGGTTTAGGACTGGCAATCACCCGGGAATTTGTACACTTACTCGGTGGAGAGCTGGAATTGAAAAGTAGTCCGGGTAAAGGCAGCCGCTTTTTTTTCGAACTCCCCATAAAATTGGTGGATCAGGCTGGCTTGCCGCCAGCCATAAAAAACACACAGGTGGTTGGACTGGCTGAGGGACAATCTGATTTTCGGATTTTGATTGTTGAAGATAAGGCCGACAACCGTTTATTACTGCGCCGCTTACTAGAACAAACCGGGTTCCAGGTGCATGAAGCCAATAATGGTGAAGAAGCAATTAAGCAGTTTCAACAGTGGCACCCGCATTTAATCTGGATGGACATTCGTATGCCGGTGATGGATGGCTATGAAGCCACAAGACGAATTAAAGCCATGCCACAAGGCAAACACACCGAAATCATTGCCCTGACCGCCAGTGCTTTTGAAGAAGATCAAATGTCAGTCATCGCCGCAGGTTGTAATGGCTTTGTACGTAAACCCCTACAGGAAGAAGAAATTTTTCAGGCCATGGAAAAAGCCCTGGGGGTGCGTTACCTTTATGAAGAAGTATTAGGAAATAACGCACAAATGGAACGTATCCAACTCACGCCTGAAGTTTTTTCAGTATTACCGCAAGCCTTAATACTCGCGCTTGAAGAAGCCGCAATCCGCCTGGATTCTGATGAATTAAAACAAGTCATTGAACAGGTACATGTCAGTGCGCCGACATTAGCCAATACCTTAAATACGCTGGTGAACGAGTTTCGCTTTGACCTGATTGTGACGGCTTTGCAGGATGCCCATACCGAACAAGATACACAGTAGATTTTGCATACGACTTTGAAGGACGGGAATACAGTGTGTTGTAACCTCTTGTTCCACCTCGTTCCCAAGTTCTACTTGGGAATGCCTACCTCGCAAGCTCCGCTTGACCAGTACTGGAAACAGGGCTTCCAATGCCTATGCTCCCAACAAAGACACTGAAGAACAAGGTGTAACTTTCTGTACTCAGGGGGACTCACTGCGCATAGAGTGAATAACTAAACAACCACCCGCTAAAAGACGGGGGGGGTTAGAGCGTTTGGCGGCTGAAAGCCGAGATACAGGGCGGACAAGCCCTGTTGTTTAGCCCCAACGGGGCGCATTAATATAGCCAGGGGTAACACCCCTGGAATTGTATCCGTGTCATTCTCTACCCTGGGGCGCTGCCCCACTACCATTAACTTAGGAGCGAGAATTTTATAACTTCAGCAACTTGGCTGGTCTTTTTCTCCATTTTCTGCGTTCCGAAAACAGTTACATAGCTTGCTATGCGCCTATTTTCGCGCCTTGAAAATGAATAAAAATCCTGCGCCCAGTTTCTGTATTTATTTTATCCTCACTCCTTAAGAAAATATTCAGCCAGCCCCAAAGGGGTATAACATACCAGCCCAGGGCAACGCCCTGGGTGTGTAATGTGATGATACCAGAGCCCTGAAAGGGCGATACATAAATGACGCGCCCTCTGATGTATCGCCCTTTCAGGGCTCTAATTCAACAAAATAACCTGCCTGGGGCGCTGCCCCAGGCTATATTAAAATACCCCTTTGGGGTGTTAGCGCTAAAACCCATATTTTAAGTTTTACCGTTAAACATTAGAGATAAATCTGTTCGCCTGAAAGGCGAAGGTTTTAACCTTGTGCATGGAAAATAAAAATTAATATCACGATTAGTGCGGCAAAATACCAACCCAGACGCACCATGCCTTTGGCAATGCTAACCATTAAATCTTTTTCCGGTGGTATGGCTTTTTTATGCTTGGCTTGGCGGTGACTTTTTTTAGGTGGTGGCGGAGATTTTTTATCTCGCACCCGCTGCGCCAGAATGCGTTTCTGGTAAGCGCGGCGCTGCTTAGGATCAATCAGGGTGTTGGCAGCCTGTTTAAAGGTATTGGTTTTGAACAAAGCAATTTTTTCCAGCGTATGCGCGCTGGCATCGGCTTTCAGCCCAAAATACTGATGATCTTTGCGTGCCAGGGCTGCTTCAATCTCATCAGTTTGGGTTTTGAGCCGTTCCTGAATACGCTCTGGCGGGTCGGTCATGGATACCGCTAATAATTTAAGCGGATCTTGTTGGGGTTGTTCGCTGTCCATTGATTAATAGTGTTAGTAGTTACATAGGAAAAAGAAAAAAACTAACTCACATTACACCTCGTTCCCAATGTCTTCGTTGGGAACGTATGCCTTGGGAATGAGGGGAATTAAAACCAGCGTGAAGCAAAAGCGGTTTTTTTGCATTGCAAACCTGCAAAACCTGCAAAAAAGAAGCTTTTGCATAACCCCAATTTTATTTGGAAAACTGTCGCTGGCGCAGTACTTCAAACAGGCAAACGCTGCTGGCAGCGGAGACATTGAGACTTTCCACCTGCCCCAGCATGGGAATTTTGACCAGTTGATCACAGGTATCCCGCGTCAAACGGCGCAGCCCTTTTTCTTCCGCGCCCATGACCAGCGCCATCGGCCCGGTCAAATCCGTTGCATACAGTGTTGCCTGCGCTTCACCAGCCAGTCCCACCAGCCAGATACCCTGTTCCTGTAAATTGCGTAAGGTGCGAGCCAGGTTGGTCACGGTGATTAAAGGCACGTTTTCAGCACCACCAGAGGCGACCTTGCGCACCGTGGCGTTCATGCCAACGGCACGATCTTTGGGAATAATCACCGCGTTGACCCCGGCAGCATCCGCGCTGCGCAGGCAGGCACCGAGGTTATGCGGGTCCTGCACGCCATCAAGCACCAGTAATAAAGGCACTTGCTCCTGCTGTTCAAGTTGCTCTAATAACCAGAACTCATCTTTTTCAGCTTCGGCTTTGCAGCGTAATACGATGCCTTGATGATTGCCCTGCTCAGCCAGTTTATCCAGGGTTTTACGAGCCACCCATTGTGTTGGCAGGCCGTTGTGCTGAATTTCTGCCAGAATTTTATCCAGTTTTGGGTCGCTGCGCCCTTGTTGTAAATACACTTCCAGAATACGCAGGGGATTTTTTTGCAAAACAGACAAGCTGCTGTGCAGTCCAAACAGGTACTCAATATTTTTCTGGGGATGTTTGCCGCTCATTGGATTTAATGCTCAGGGTTTTCAGCGTCAGGATCATTTTTATGTGGTTGCAGGATTTCTTCTTGAGGCGGGGCTTCGCATCCCATCATCATTGCCAGTAAGCCTGCAATTTTCTGGCGCATTTCCTGACGACTGATAATTTGATCAACCGCACCGTGCGAGAGTAAAAACTCACTGCGCTGGAAACCTTCCGGCAGGGTTTCACGCACGGTTTGTTCAATCACGCGGGGGCCAGCAAAACCAATCAAGGCATTCGGCTCGGCGATATTAATATCGCCCAGCATGGCGAAACTGGCAGAAACGCCGCCCATCGTGGGATCGGTTAATACGGAAATAAACGGCAGTTTTTGTTCCTGCATCTTGGTCAATACCGCGCTGGTTTTTGCCATTTGCATCAGGGAAAATAAAGATTCCTGCATTCTGGCACCGCCACTGGCGGAAAAGCACACCAGAGGAATTTTATGCTGCATCGCGATATTGGCGGCGCGGACAAATTTTTCACCAACCACCGCGCCCATAGAGCCGCCCATGTAGCCGAATTCAAAAGCCGCTGCAATCAGCGGCACGCCCAGCACTTCACCTTGAATGGTAATCAGCGCATCTTTTTCTCCGGTATTTTTTTGCGCAATCGACAGCCGCTCTTTATAACGCTTACTGTCTTTGAATTTCAGCTTGTCTACCGCAGTCAGATTTGCGTTAAGCTCTTCACGCTTGTCGGCATCCAGAAAATGCTCCAGCCGTTGCCGCCCGGAAATGCGCATATGATGGTTGCACTTAGGGCAGACATTCTGGGTGCGTTCCAGTTCCGCGCGATATAACACGGCCTGACACATGGGGCATTTGCTCCAGATGCCTTCCGGTACTGAACGCCGCGTTTTGGCATCAGTGCGAATCCGTGCCGGGATTAGTTTTTCAAACCAGCTCATTGATTTAACTCCAAAATCAGTGTGAAACAAAAAACGTAGGCTTTTAGCCTCCCCGCCTTGCAGGCGGGGGGACTGCTCGTGCCAAATTTGGCTTAAGTTAATGAGCGCTTTATTCTAATCAAAAGGATGCTGGCGAATAATGGTTTCGATGCGATCCGGGCCGGTGGACACAATATCAATCGGCGTATCTAACAGGCTTTCAATTTTTTCAATATAAGCCCGCGCATTTTCCGGCAGTTCATCATAAGATTGTACGCCGATGGTGGATTGCTGCCAGCCCGGCATTTCCATATAAACCGGTTTGCATTTTTCAAAGGCTTCAGCGCCGGTTGGCGGCTGATCAATTTCTTTGCCTTCATATTCATAAGCAATACAGATTTTGATGGTTTCCAACTCATCCAACACATCCAGCTTGGTCAGGCAGATACCGGTAAAGCTGTTGTTAAGACGTGCGCGGCGCAAGGCAACGATGTCCAGCCAGCCACAGCGGCGCTGTCTGCCGGTGGTCGCGCCAAACTCATGGCCTTTTTCGCCCAGATGTTGACCAATATCATCAAATAATTCGGTTGGGAACGGGCCTGCGCCAACGCGGGTGGTATAAGCTTTGGTAATGCTGAGGATATAATCAAAATATCCCGGCCCCAGGCCGCTGCCTGTTGCTGCGCCGCCTGCGGTGGTATTGGAGGAAGTGACAAAAGGATAAGTACCCTGGTCAATATCCAGCAAGGTACCCTGCGCACCTTCAAACAGGATGTTTTTACCGGATTCCAGATAACCCGCCAGTTGTGCCGGTACATCGGCAATCAGTGGCAGTAAACGCTCACGCATGGTCATGGTTTCAGCTAAGACGGCTTCCACATCCACCGCCTCGGCTTTGTAATAATTTTCCAGCATGTAGTTATGATAAGCCATAACTGTGCGCAGGCGATTTTCAAAATGCTCAGGATTGAGCAGATCGCCAACCCGCAGACCCCGGCGTGAAACCTTGTCTTCATAAGCAGGGCCAATGCCACGACCGGTGGTGCCAATTTTGTTTTTGCCGCGTGCAATTTCCCGCGCCTGATCCAAAGCCACATGATAGGGCAGAATTAAAGGGCAGGCTTCACTGATAAACAGGCGACCTTGAATGGCAATACCATTTTTTTCCAGGGTATCAATTTCTTCCAGTAAGGCTTCAGGTGATAACACCACGCCGTTACCAATAAAGCAGGAAACATTATCACGTAAAATTCCAGAAGGAATTAAGTGTAAAACCGTGGTTTTGCCATCAATTACCAGGGTATGACCTGCGTTATGTCCACCCTGAAACCGGCTGACTGCGGCAGCGCGTTCGGTCAGCAAATCAACGATTTTTCCTTTGCCTTCGTCTCCCCACTGGGAGCCAATGATGACAACGTTTTTAGCCATGTTCTTCTCGCTTTAGATTTAAGTTGTTTAATCAGGTTCGCAAAATCTAAAAAAAGACTTTTGCTAAACCAAAATTCAGAAATTATACCGATTTATAAGAAACCTTAGTCATCAATTGCTTGTATCACCCAATTACCATCCTGATACACCAGGATTTGTTCACACCCCATGTCTTGGGCGCTGGCTTCCTGGCTGGGCAGACTCTGCACCACAATGTGACCTTGTTCGCGTAATTGCTGGATTTGTTGCACCTGTTCTGCCTGATGTGCCAGGTCGCTGATAGGCGCAAAAATTTTCTGGCTGCGCTTGTCACAGGCCATAAATGAAACCAGGGTAATCAAATCCGTACTAAAACCAGTTGCCGGTCGGGGATGTCCAAAGGCTTCGCCGATGTGGTCATAACGCCCACCCTGCGCAATGGCCTGACCATGTTCCGGCACATAAGCCGAAAAGACTGCGCCCGTGTGGTAACTGTAACCACGCAATTCCGCTAAATCCACATGCAGGTTCTGTTTGGACAAGGCGGTTGCAAGGGTGCGCAAATCATCCAACGCGGATAACACCACATCACCCGCCGCTTCAAACACCTGTTCGGCTTCACTGAGCACTTCCAGGCCGCCGTGTAATTCCGGCAGACGCGAAAGCATGGTATGCAGGGTTGGATGAATCTGCCAGTCTGATAACAAGGCATTGATTTCGGAGAGTGCTTTGCGTTGCATGGCATCGAACAAACGGTTTTCCTGTTCGTCATCAAGCTGGGCTTGTTTGCACAACTCCCGATAAATCGCCACATGCCCCAGGTCGATATAATAATCTTCTATACCGGTGATGCGCAGTGTTTCCTGCATCAGTCGCAGCACTTCAATATCCCCGGCAATGCCGGGATAACCATAAAGCTCCGCCCCCACCTGCAACGGTGTGCGGCTATGGGAAAAACCATCAGGACGGGTATGCAGCACCGTACCCAGATAACAAAAGCGGTTGGGCGCTTCGGTTTTCAGTTGATGCGCATCCAGCCGTGCTATCTGCGGGGTAATATCTGCGCGTATCCCCATCAGGCGACCAGTAAGTTGGTCGGTCAATTTAAATGTTTGCAAATCTAAATCTGCACCCGCGCCACTTAATAAAGAATCCAGATATTCAATAAACGGCGGGAAAATTAATTCATATCCCCAGGAGGTATAAGTGTCCAGCAGGCGACGCCGCACCTGTTCCAGACAGGCGGCCTGTTGCGGCAGCAGTTCATGCACGCCTTCGGGTAATAACCAGCGATTAACAGTGGGCATAATTAATAACGCACCAGATAAAGTAATAAGAGTCCCGTTGCCATGATGAAAAAGCCAAACCAGTGTAATTGCCGGTTGTCCAGTTCCAGCGCGGAACGTAATAATTTACGCCACAGCTCAGGGTTAAGAAAAGGCATCATGCCTTCAAATATCAGCATCAGGGCCAATGCGGCCCATAAGTCATTAAACATGGCGCTAATTGTACAAGTTAGTGGCGATTTTTCAAAGTTATCGTTTTGTTATGAGGCATTTTTTACTTCATCAAGCGGCTCATTGAACCGGCGGCAGTCCCAGTTCTTTAAGAAATGCATTGTGTGTTTCAGCGGCTTTTGTTACGCGCTTTTCTATCGCTTTCAACTCAGTGTTCACTAATTGCAAATCAACTTTCGGCTCAGGTTTGGCAGTGCTGACGTAGCGCGAAATATTGAGATTGTAATCATTCTTCTCAATTTCTTCCATCGAGACGCGACGAGAATAACGCACGGCTTCTTTGCGAAACTGATAAGTATCAACGATTCTTTCAATATCCCCCATCCCGCCGTCCGGCATTTCCTGCGTGGTTCGGAGACGATTTTGCCGTTTGCCCTTCTCAAAGTGCTCACTGGCATTGATGAACAGCACATCATCCGGCTTCTTGCAGCGTTTCAACACCAGAATGCAAACCGGGATGCCGGTGGAAAAAAACAGATTAGCGGGCAGGCCGATCACGGTGTCGATATGACCGTCTTGTAATAACTTGGTGCGGATGCGGGCTTCCGCGCCACCTCGGAACAACACGCCGTGGGGCAGAATAATCGCCATTACGCCGCTGTCACTCAAAAAATGAAAGCCGTGCAGCAGAAAAGCAAAATCGGCAGCGGATTTGGGAGCGAGACCATGATTTTTGAAACGGAAATCTTCGCCCAGCGTTGCCGACGGCTGCCAGCGGTAACTGAAAGGCGGATTGGCGACCACAGCATCAAATTGCAGCTTCTTCGCCGGGTTCATCTCATTGAGTATATCCCAGTCGTTATGCAGCGAGTCGCCGTGATGAATCTCGAACTCGGTATCTTTCATCCCGTGCAGCAGCATATTCATGCGCGCCAGGTTATAGGTGGTGATATTTTTTTCCTGCCCGTAAATCTTGCCAATACCGTGAGGGCCGATTTGCTTACGCACATTCAACAGCAAGGAGCCGGAACCACAGGCAAAATCGAATACCTTATTCAGTTTTTGTTTTGCGCCAGTCTTTGGCTCCTGGCTGTCCAGGGTGACGATGTTGGACAAAATGGTGGAAATTTGCTGCGGGGTATAGAACTCACCCGCCTTTTTACCGGAACCTGCGGCAAATTGACCAATCAGGTATTCATAAGCATCGCCAAGGATGTCGGTGTTGGTGCTGAAGCGGGCAATGCCATCGGCAATTTTTTTAATAATGCTACACAGTTTATCGTTGCGGACTTTCTGCGTCTTTCCCAACTTTTCCGAGTACAAGTTGATTTCAGAGAACAGACCTTGAAAGCTGCTGCCAAAGGAGCGTTCTTCAATGTACTTAAAGCCGTTATCAAGATTTATCAGCAAATCCGGGTGCTGGGTGCGCGCCATCTCATGAATGCTGCTCCACAGATATGGCGGCTCGATGACATAATGCACCTTGAGGCGCATTTGCTTCTCGAAGTCGCTGACATCCTCTGCATTTTCTTGATACCAGATTGCCAGCGGTGCGCGTTTGCCGTCCTCTTCCGGTGCGGGATAATCCCGCCCCAGCTCCTTCCGCGCCGCCGTTTCGTAGTTATCGGAGAGATAACGCAAAAACAGGAACGACAGCATATAATCGCGGAAATCATCGGCATTCATCGCGCCGCGTAAATCGTCGGCAATCGCCCAGAGGGTTTTGCCGAGTTGGTTGAGTTGTTCTTGGGTCATGGCGTGTGTTCCGTTTCAGCGTTTACAGTGGTTTTATCATTTAGATCGGTAGGTTGGGCTGAGGTACAAAGTCCAATATTTCAGGGATGTGTTGATGTTGGGCTGCCTTCGTCAGCGCCAAGCTACAGGCCAATTTACCACGTTGTATCATCCTTTCAGTGTTTTTTTGCCGCAGAAGTCGCACAATAACGCAGAAAAAGAAGCGGTTGCGATGAACGGAATCTTCTGCGTATTTCTGCGTTTTCAGCGGCAATAAATTATTCACCCATTTGCCTCCGGGGTGGGGAATAGCTGCTGCATCAGGCCTTTTTTGTGGGTTTTGAGGGTATCGATTTTTTCAGCCTGGGCGGTAATCAGCGCATCGAGGGAGGTGAGGCAATTGGCTATTTTTTGTTGTTCGAGACCACATGGAAACTTAATAGGGAGTTGGTGCAGAACTTTTCCTTGAATACCTTGCACAGTACTACCAATTGCCTTTGCCCTTAAAAGTCCTTGGAATTCACCTCCAAGCATGTAATATTTAAGATAATCGTTGCTTATGAAATCTCTACTCCTAAACTTGATAACTCGTTGTGCCAACGCAATATATTCTCTGTCGATCTGGGCTATATTTCCTAAAGGGGCTTCAGTAGTAATAAGCACATCACCTTTTTCCGGTTTTCCTTTTTTCATTACATTTTCATAATCGTTAGGTGATACATATTCCTTTGAAATATCATAGTCTATATAACCGTGCTTAATATTTTTTGCAGTCACCAAAAATATTCCATGTTCACATTTGGCTGGACTTCTACCTCTATAATCAACATATGTTGTTAATTCGTTTAGAGCCTTCTCATCCCACTCCCTCTGATCCCAAAACTCAGGAAAGCGGAGTTTGGGCAGGGTTTCGCCTTCGGCGGGGAAGAGTTGCTGCATCAGGCCTTTTTTATGGGTCTTGAGGGTGTCGAGTTTTTGGGTTTGGGCGGTGATCAGTTCGTCAATGGCGGTGAGGCAATCGGCGATTTTTTGTTGTTCTCGCGAAGTAGTTGGCAAAACCACTATTACCTGCTTTAGGTCCGTCTTATTTATTTTCGGATGTGCTCCGCCGCCAATTGCTTTAGCAATGCTATCTTGTCCATTTTCACTATCTAAAAGGTAGTAAATATAATTGCTACTCACATTTGTTTTAAACTTAATCATTATCATATTGGGAGCTAATGTTGCTGGCTTATCTACCATCGGCATTTGCCATACCTCTCCAACATTTGCGCCAATATTCGCTATTAAAAGTTCACCACCATGAAGAGCTGACTTTTTCAAAAAGTCATAGCTAGATTGAACAACATATTTTTGATCTTTGTGACCAAGACCTGCTCTTAGGTCACTAAGTCTGATGTAGTAAGCAAATTCATTTGTGTTGAGAATAACAACATTTTCCCTTAAGGATTGAAAACTTCCATTTGCAACGTAGTCGGTTACTATTGAAGCTACATCATTTATCTTGGCAAATTTCCATTCCTTATTTCCAAACTCAGGAAACCTTAACTCCGGCACCAAGCCCTTTTTCTCTGGTTTATTCATCGCTCTTCTCCAGTTCCTGCGCAAGCAGCTCATGCAGTTTGGCCTGCAATAGTTTTTTGTCCGGTAGTTGTAATTGATACTCGGCAATCAAAGTTGGCGAGAAGTTACGGGACAGGGTGTATTCCATTTTTCCCCGTCATAATGATTATAAGCTCTCCATAGAGTTATCTAACGCTAAACCCTCAATCCAGTTAAAATCTTTGTCAACAGAGGAATCATGAACATGGCTCTTTTGTTCTAAATAAAGCGTGTAATTAAGCAGTTCGCGTTGCAAGACCAATGGCAGGCTGGCGGCGTGTTGTTGTAGTTGTTCCAAAATAGCATTCATTCCGATGCTCCTTTTTTACGCTTGGTTTGATAAAGGTTTACCTGGTAAGTTTTAGCGTCTGATACAGTTATTACAAATTTTGCAACAATAGTTGTCTTTAGGAGTGAGAATTTTATAACTTCAGCAACCTGGCTGGTCTTTTCCTCCATTTTCTGCGTTGTGAAAACAGTTACATAGCTTGCTATGCGCCTGTTTTCACGCCTTGAAAATGAATAAAAATCCTGTGCCCAGTTTCTGCATTTATTTCATCCTCACTCCTTATAAGACATGGTGTATGGCTGGGTGTAATTCTCTCACCACTGGTGAGAGTTTTTCCAACCGACCAGTAGAGGTCAATCAGCGTAGTATTCACCTGTTGCAGCGCTTTTTGTCGTGCCTGTTGTATCTGTTTTAACAAGTCTTCAAATACTTTTTGCTGTCCTGTTGTCAGTGGTTCACTCATAAACCTCCAACCCCGAAATCTCGCGCCCGTCTGCGAGCTTTTGCAAATAGGGCAGGAGGTCTTCCATCAGTGCCAGCTCGACCACGCGCCGCGCTTTCCAGCCTAATTCCAGGGGGCTGAGCAGGTCGGTAAGCTGTTCGGCATCGAAAATCATGCGCGCTATAATGCCATCAACAAAGCTTTGCAGCGCATCGCCTGACAGTTCGTGTTTGGCGGCGATTCCAGCCAGGTCGGCGGCGGCCTTTTGGGTTTTGTAGTGCTGGTAGCCTTCGCGGATTTCACTTGTTTGCAGGGGTCTGTCGGTTGGCAGGCTGTAGATGTAGGGAATGATGTCATCACGTTCTGCTACCAGATTGGCATCGGCGCTGATCATGTCAACCACTTGCTGCCGTGACATTTTGGTCTTGCCGGTTGATTCAGTGGATTGGGCGAGCAGACCCATAATGTAGTCGTAATCAATGATACTGGAGGCGAACAGCACCAGGTCAAATTCCAGTTGCTCTACGGCCTCGTTTGTCTCCTTACCCTTGCCCTGTTTGCGCTTGAGTTCCAGCGCGGTGTCAAGATAGGCGGCTTTGAAGCTGCGCAATGTGTCGCTGGGCAGTTGCTGCTCAATGCTGTCTTGGCTCTGTTTGTCGAGGTCGGTGTATTGTTCCAGTTGAGTCTTGAGCCTTTGCACCGCCTTGAAGTGGTTGATAAATTCCGCCTTGGCGTTATCCCCCTTGAGGTTGTGCACTTGCGAAGGTTCGCATTCCAGCCCTTTGGATTGCATGAAGCTTTCCAACTGCCCCACGGCTTCCTGGTACTTTGCCACCACTTCGGGCGCGGGATCAACCAGCCAGACTTCCCGCGCCTTGTCTTTGGCTGCGCCGGAGAAGAGTTCAATGGCGCTATCCACTTCGTTCTCCTGATAGCGGAAGTCGAGAATATTACCCCAGGGCTTGCTGTCGTTGAGCACGCGGTTGGTGCGCGAGAAGGCTTGAATCAGGCCGTGGTGTTTGAGGTTTTTGTCCACGTACAGGGTGTTGAGATATTTGGAGTCGAAGCCGGTGAGCAGCATGTCCACCACGATGGTGATGTCAATTTTTTTACGGCGGGGATAGTCGGCATTGCTGTATTGCTGCTTCTTGATGCGCTGTTGCACGTTCTGATAATACAGGTCGAATTCATTAATGCTGTGATTGCTGTCATATTGCGCGTTGTAGTCGGCAATAATGGTCTTGAGTGCGGCTTTCTTTTGTTCCGGTGCTTGCTTGTTGTCTTCTTTTTCCTGGGTCAGGTCTTCCTGTAGCTGCTGCACGTCCTTGTTGCCTTCTGCCGGTGGCGAGAACACGCAGGCGATATGCAGCGGCTGGAAGTTTTTATCTGCGGCCTGTTTATCGGCCTGGAGGGTTTGGAACCGGGTGTAATATTCAATGGCGTGGTTGATGGAAGCGGTGGCGAGGATGGCGTTAAAGCGGCGCTGGTCGGTGGCGCTGTCGTGCTTTTCCAGTATGGCCTCAATGACGGCTTCCGGTGGTGGTGTTTGCCCATTTTGCGGTTTGTTATCACTATCCTTACCAAAATAATCAATGTGAAAACTCAGCACGTTTTTATCATCAATGGCGTGGGTGATGGTGTAGGCGTGCAATTCTTTTTCAAAGATTTTTTCAGTGGTGAGGTCATAGGCAACCGCTTTTCCGTCTTGCGCCGCCTCAGCGGTGTTGTCAACCCGCACATAACTGGCGTTTTCAGGAAAAATCGGTGTGCCGGTAAAACCAAACAGTTGCGCTTTGGGAAAAAAGGCTTTTATCGCCTTGTGGTTTTCGCCGAACTGGGAGCGGTGGCATTCGTCAAAAATAAACACCACGCGCTTGTCGCGCAGCGGTTCAAGGCGTTGCTTGTAGGTTTGTTTGCCTTCTTTTTGTTTCGCCTTGTTGCGCTTGCTGTTCTCATCCAGCGCCAAACCCAGTTTCTGGATGGTGGTGACGATTACCTTGTCGGCGTAGTCGTCGGACACCATGCGCCGTACCAGGGTTTCGGTGTTGGTGTTGTGCTCGACGCAGCCTGACTGGAATTTATTAAATTCTTCGCGGGTCTGGCGGTCGAGGTCTTTGCGATCCACCACGAACAGGCATTTTTCAATATCGGGGTTGTCTTTGAGCAGGGTTGAGGTCTTGAATGAGGTCAGGGTCTTGCCACTGCCGGTGGTGTGCCAGATATAGCCGTTGCCGCGATTCTGGTGAATGCATTCGATAATCGCCTTGACTGCGTAAATCTGGTAAGGGCGCATGATGAGGATTTTTTGCTCACTTTGCACCAGCACCATGTAGCGGCTGATTAACTGCCCCAGGCTGCACTTTTCCAGGAAGTCATCGGCAAATTCTTGCAGGTGGGTGATTTTGTTATTCTCTTTATCGGCGTGCTGGTAAATGGGCAAAAAGCGTTCTTTGGCGTTAAAACTGAAATGCTGGTCGCGGTTGTTGGCAAAATAGCGGGTGTCGGTTTCGTTACTAACGATGAACAACTGCATGAAACAGAGCAGGGTATTGCCGTAGCCGTTGCCGGGGTCGTTTTTGTAATCGACAATCTGCTCCATAGCGCGGCGGGGGCTGATTTGCAGGGTTTTTAGCTCGATTTGCACCAGTGGCAGGCCATTGATGAGCAAAATCACGTCATAACGGTGAAAACTGTTATCGGTGTTGATGCGAAGCTGGTTAATGACTTCAAAATCATTTTTACACCAGTCACGGAGATTAACCAGCATGTATTCCAGCGGGGTGCTATCTTCGCGGGTGAATTTGCCTTTCTCGCGCAGTACCTGGGAGGCGGTGAAGACATCGGCGCTCACGATTTCATCACGCAGGCGGGTGAACTCGGCATCCGTTAGATTGACCCGGTTCAGCGCCTCGAATTTCTGGCGGAAGTTTTGCTCAAGTGTGGCCTTGTCGCGGATGTCGTCGCGGTAGGTGTATTTGAGCGCCCTGAGCCTGTTGATTAATTGTTGCTCAATCTCTTTTTCTTTTAACATCATTATATTTAAACGGCTTGAGTAAAAAATACCATACGGTTACGTCCCTTGCTGTTTGCTTGATGTAGCGCCGTATTTGTATTTTTAAATAATGTATCAAGCGAACAGCTATTCTTCCCTTTCTGCGCAATACCACTGCTGATTGTGCAACTGAATCCCTGCTGAGGTGTAATTTTTATTTTAAGTTGGAAAATTATGGCATGAATTTTTTCAGCCAGACTGATTGCGTCTGCCTGTGTCGCCACTTGAAATAAAGTGGCAAACACTGCACCATCCATACGCCCTAAAATTGCATTATGCGGTAACAAGTGGGTAATAAACCAAATCACCCGCTTCAGCGCCTGCTCGCCTGCATAAGTACCATGCTGCTCGTTGATTGCCTGAAAAGCGTCAATGTTTAGTATCATCATAAACAACTGATTATCGGCTTTTGCATAGATATTCTGCGCCATTTCCATAAATGTTTGTTGATTGTAAGTACCCGTCAGTTTATCTCTGCTTGCCGTGAGCTTGAGTTCATGAAACATTTTCTGAAACTTGAGTTGGGCGCGTACCGTGTTAATAATTCCCTGGGCTTAAAAGGTTTGGTGACATAATCAAAGCCACCCATTTTATAAGCTTGTTCCATGCTTTCTTCATCATTTTTCACGGTAAAAAAAATTACCGGTATATCACGGGTTTTGTCATTGGCTTTCAGTCTTTCACAAACCTCAAAGCCACTCATAGTGGGCATGATGATATCCAGCAGAATGAGATCCACTGTTTTTTCTTCCACTATCGCTAATGCTGCTTCACCGCTGTTAACTGGGGTCACATCATAGTCTTTCAGAATAATCAGTAGAATATCAATATTGGCTTCAATATCATCTACCACCAGAATTTTGTTAAATGTTTGAGTTGCAAGCTGCATATTGCTTATCTCCAGTAATTATTTTCAACAACTGCTCAATGTGTTGGTAGTGTGAGCTTTTCCAATAAATTTTCCCGCACTGCTCACATTGATAAAAATCTTCATAATAACGCCGGGTTAATGGCGCAAGTTGTGCACTAATTTTGGCCTTGCTGACGCTCACTATATCACCATTACAACAACTACAACGGGTAAATCAGGCAACTTTACGATGCAGGTCAAAATTGTTGTATTACTTTGCTTCTGCTTGGGCAGGAAATCATTAAGGAGTGAGCATAAAAACGCAATTTAATCTGAGTTTGACGTAAGACTTTCATGCTTGAAACATCCAAATCCAGCACAAACAACCAAAAACTTAGCGTGAGATTTTGGCGACTTTCATCGCTATAAGCGATGAATGAAGCTTAAATCGAATTCAGGTTAATTTAATCTGAATCATTGTTATAGAATATTTTGTGTAGGTTTTTTGGTCAAAATCACCTGAGCCATATCCATGCCAGACCTAAACCCAGCGCAACCATTAAAACCACTAAAAATATTTGCCAGTGAAATTCTGGCGTGGGGTTTTTTAAGGCGGCAAATTCCCAGGATACCGTTTGTACTGAGGCATAACGTTGTCGCCAGTCAGGATGTTGCAGACGTTGCAGCACCTGACAGAATTTAGCCGATAATTTTACCCCCTGGGGTAAAACGCAGCGTTCATAAGGTGTTGCAATGGGGGTTTCACCCGTGAGCAGAAATACCAGGATTTTACCCAAGGCATACAAATCCGAGCTTGGGCGCACCGCGCCGCTGGATTGCTCAGGTGCCAGATAACCATAACTGCCTGCCGTGCCAGTGGTGTTGCCTGTGTTTTGTTGCTTGCTCATTTCCTGCGCCGCACCAAAATCAATCAGACTGATGTGACCCTGTTTACTGAGCAACAAATTATCGGGGGTAAGATCCTGATGAACCACGGGCGGCATAAAACCATGCAGATATTCCAGAATGTCGCAAATTTGCAAGGCAATATCCAATACTTCATCAACCTGGAATTTACGTCCACCGTGTACCCATTGCAACAGGCTTTTACCCGGTATCTGTGATTGCACCAGATAGGCTTGTTTCGCGGCAGCATCTTCAAAACCCTGATAATCAATCAGACGGGGAACCCGTGGGTGATGCAGCAGGCCTAATAAATGGGCTTCCCGCGCCAGTAATTCACGGCAGCGCGGGGCATTGGCGGTGTTATAGGCCAGTAATTTAATAATGCAGGGCTGCTTTTTAACCTGATCGAATGCTTGCCAGGTGCTGTGTTCCCGACTGTCTCGAATTTTTTGTTGCAGTTGAAAGCGCTCACCTAAAATACTGGCTTGTGGTGTTTGTATCTCATTCATCCATGCGTTCCACAACTAAATCGGTATCCTGGATACCAGTGATTTTAACGACCGTATCCACAGGCAAATCCTCACCGCGTACCCGCCAGAAACTATCATCAAGTTTAACCCGGCCTCGACCATTAATAATGGCTTTTTCAAGTTTGCACACGCGCCCGATAAATTGCGCCTGACGTTGATTGAGCAAAGGTTGCTCGCTTTGGATAGGATTTTTATATAAATAAAGACGTCCCAGTACCATGCTGGCAATAGCAAATAAGGACAGTAATAATAATTGAAATTGTATGGACAGAGGAATAAATACCAGCAATAAACCCACCAGACTGGCAGCAACGGCAATCCCCAGAAACAAAGCACCCGGTAAAAATGCTTCCAGTGCCAAACACAGCAGTGCAATCGTCCACCAGTGCCAGAATGTCAGTTCCATTATTTATCCTTTATGCGTTCAGCTTAAAAGCAGTTGATTAATCATCATTGTGTTGCAGGATGATAGAGTATGTCAAATACTTCGCTCTAAAGGGGGCAATGGGTTTTATATTGGCGAAAGCACCTGCGTCATTAGCATAAATCCACCCAAAACCCAGTAGCTGCGCTATAATAGCCCATTTTTTCCATTATTGCGGTTTCCCTCAACCATACTCTATGCGTCTGCACCAAATTAAATTAGCGGGTTTTAAGTCTTTTGTAGACGCAACCACCATTTCCTTTCCCAGTAACCGCGTTGGCGTGGTCGGGCCTAATGGCTGCGGCAAATCCAATGTGATTGACGCTGTGCGTTGGGTGATGGGGGAAAGCTCGGCGAAAACCCTGCGCGGCGCATCTATGGCGGATGTTATTTTTAATGGCTCACGCACCCGCCCCAAAGCCAGTTTTGCAGAAATTGAACTGGTTTTTAGTGAAGCCGATTTACCGCAATATCCTGATATGCCGGAAATCGGCATCAAACGCCGCCTGGGGCGGGATAATAAATCCCAGTATTTTCTCAACGGGGTAAAATGCCGACGTAAAGACATTACCAGCATCTTCCTCGGCACCGGCCTGGGGCCGCGCAGTTATTCCATTATTGAACAGGGCATGATTTCCCGCTTTATTGAAGCGAAACCGGAAGAACTGCGTATGTTTCTGGAAGAAGCGGCGGGGGTGTCACGCTATAAGGAGAAACGCCGGGAAACCGAACTGCGCTTACAGCATACCCAGGATAATATGGATCGCCTGTCCGATTTACGTGTGGAAATGGACAAGCAGGTGGACAAACTGCGGCGGCAGGTACGTGCAGCGGAAAAATACAAACAACTCAAAGAAGCCGAGCAATTGCTCAAAGGCCAGTTACTGGCTATGCGCTGGCGTAATTACAATGATTCAGTCAGCGGTCAGGAACAAACCATTCAGGTTCAGGCACAGACCTTATCTGAATATCAGATGCGCCTGAGCGAGTTGGAAGAATTGCATGGCAGCAGCCGGGAAACTTACGCCCAGGCCAATCTCCAGTTTAATGATCTGCAAGCCAGTTATTACGCGCATCAATCAGACATTGAGCGCATGGCACAAAGCATGGAGCATTCCAAGGAAAAACAGGATCAACTAAGCTGGGATTTGGAACAGGCACAAAACCAACTGACGGAAACCCGTACCACCCGCGATGCCGATGAAAGCCGCCTGGTGGCGCTGGAAACCGATATTTTTGCCGCAGAAGCGCAATTAGAAGAGATTTCCATGTCGGTGCAAGGAGCCAGCGAAACCCTGGAAGCCGCACAGGATACCCTGCAAACCGTAGAAATCCGTTGGGAAAGCTTAAACCAGCAACTGGCCCAGCCCACTGAGCAGATTCAGGTACAGCAAACCCGGATTCAAAGCCTGAGCCAGAATCTGGAAAATAATCGTATGCGCCTGCAACGTCTGGAGCAGGAAAACGGTGAACTGGACTTGCAAAGTCTGGAAAGTGAACTGGCGGAGCTTAATCAGCAGGTGATAGAACTGGAATCCATGCTGGAAGACCGGCAAATGGAACTGGGCAACCAACTGGAAGCCATTTTATTACAGCGCGAGCAAAACGAAGAATACAACGAAGCCCTGCATCAGCAACAATCCCAATTGCAACAGGCGCAGGGGCGTTTATCCGGCCTCGAAGCCATGCAGGAAGCCGCGCTGGGTAAAAATCGCGAAGAACTGGATGAATGGCTGGTGGAGCGTAATCTGCACAAAGACCTGCCACGTCTGGCGCAATTGCTGGAAGTGGAACAGGGCTGGGAACGGGCGGTGGAAACCGTGCTCGACACCCGTCTGGAAGCCTTGTGCATTGAAGATTTAAGCGCATTGACTGCACAGCTTGACAGTTTGCCGCAAGATCAGCTTACAGTCATTGATACCAATATTCCGGTGAATGCCATGCAGCCTCACCCGGAAGCCAAGCCGCTGGCGGATAAAATCAAAACTGACTGGGATTCACATTCGCTGCTGGCGGGGATTTATGTGGCGGATAATCTGCACGAAGCCCTGCAACTGCGCGCCCAGTTAGCCCCTTATGAATCAGTGATTACTGCGCAGGGTTTATGGCTGGGCACCAACTGGCTGAGCATTACCGAAGATCGCGATCAACGCGCCGGGGTATTCGCTCGTGAGCAGGACATACGGCAACTGCAAAAAGCCATAGAAACCCTGGAAAATCAAGTCACGGAAAATACTGAAACCCTGAAATCAGGCCGGGAAACGCTGGAACAACAGGAAACGGGTCGTGAGCAGCTACAGCAGCAGATTAACCAGACCCAGCAGCAACTGAGCCAGCTCAAAGCCAGTCATGGCGGACACAGCGCGCGCCTGGAGCAAATGGGGCTGCGCGCACGGCAATTGCTGGGCGAACATAGCGAACTCAGCAACGCTATTGAAGAAGACGACATGGCGGTGCAGGAAGCCAGAGAACAACTGGAAATAGCGCAAAGTACGCAGGAAGAACTTCTGCTGGAACGGGAAAACCTCACCAGCGAGCGTAATCGGCAGCGGGAATTGGTTGAGCAGCACCGCGCCTTATGGCAAAACACGCGAGAAAGCGAGCAGCAAACCCAATCCCAGGTACAAACCCTGAGTGCGCAGGTCAGCCACTTAAAAGAAAGCATGGAACGCCTGCAAAACCAAATAACGGACTTGCAGGAAAAAATTCAGGATTTACAGGACAATCTGCAACAAGCACAACCGCTGGATGATCATCGGGCTGAATATGAATTAAAACTGGCAGCGCATGAAGCATTGGAAAACCAGGTAAAACAGCAGAAAGAACAAGTGCAGCAACTGGAAAGCCAGTTACGCCAGTATGAAGAAGAACAGCGCCAGATAGAAGGTCAGAGTACGGCAGTGCGCGCCACCCTGGAAAAAATACGGCTGGAACATCAAACCGGCAGCGTGCGCAGACAAACCGTAGAAGAGCAACTGGCGGAAACCGATTATGATGTGGAAACCCTGCTGGCGGAATTGCCGGAAGAAGCCAATGAAGAAGTCTGGCAGGAAGGCATAGAAACCCTGGAAAAGAAAATTCTGAAACTGGGTTCTATTAACCTCGCGGCACTGGAAGAATACGAAGAACAAAGAGATCGCCAGACCTATTTGCAGGAACAACAAGACGACATCTTTAAAGCCAAGCAGATGCTGGAAGATGCGATTATGGAAATTGATACGGAAACCCGCACCCTGTTGCATAATACGCTGGATACCATTAACAGCGGCTTTCAGGCGATGTTCCCGCGTTTATTCGGTGGCGGTCAGGCCAACTTACGCCTGCTGGGGGAAGATATACTGGCCTCTGGTATTGCGGTGATGGCGCGTCCACCCGGCAAACGCAACAGCTCCATTCATTTGCTCTCCGGTGGAGAAAAAGCCCTGACTGCCGTGGCGCTGGTATTTGCAATTTTTGAGTTAAATCCCGCGCCGTTTTGTATGCTGGATGAAGTGGACGCGCCGCTGGATGATACTAACGTCAGCCGTTTTTGCAATCTGGTCACGCACATGTCCGAGCATGTACAATTTATTTTTATTTCGCACAATAAAGTGGCGATGGAAATGGCGGATCAACTTATCGGTGTGACCATGCAGGAACCGGGCGTTTCGCGCTCGGTGGCGGTGGATATTGATCTGGCGGTGGAAATGGCAGAGATGTAAGCTTCTCTGGTTATCTACTACGCATGGAAGCAGGACTCAGGCTGATGAGGTGGCGCTCAGCATCCAGTCCGGGAATGTTCAGTGCTTCAATAGAGAGTTCATCCTGCGCTACGGACAGGTGTTGCAGTTCTTCCTCTGGTATTTTACCTTTCATGGCTATCATCAGCCCATTGCTTGCGCAATGCGGTTGTGCATCCTGGTAAAATTGTCGTAAACTGCTGTAAGCACGGCTGATGACAATATCAAAATGGTTTTTCCCAGCCTGCCATTGCTCAATTCTTTGATGTTCCACAGTGACATTTTTTAACCCCAGTTGGGCAACCGCCTGTACCAGAAAACGGGTTTTTTTGCTGTTGCTGTCCAGTAGCGTCAATCTCCAATCCGAACGCGCCAGGGCCAGGATTAAACCGGGAATACCCGCGCCTGTCCCAATATCAAGAATGCTCAGTTGAGCCTTATGGCGCTTGTCCAGCGTGGGTAAAACCACCAGCGCATCCTGCACATGGTGGGAAATCATTTTTTCACGTTCCCGGATTGCCGTCAGATTATAGGTACGGTTCCATTTTTCCAGCAGATCCAGATACTGTGACAGGTGTTGTACGATATTTTCTGGTAAATCCAGTTGCAGCATGGCAACTGCCTTGGCTAATGATAATGACATCCTTCATATCTCAATTAACAAATTTCTGTATTATGAAAACAGTTACATAGCTTGCTATGCGCCTGTTTTCATGCCTTGAAAATGAACAAAAATCCTGTGCTCGGTTTCGGTTCTTATTTCATCCTCGTTCCTAAGTTAGGATAGCACAAACTCAGATTAAGCAATTTGCTTTCCCCTCGCGTTGAGTTTGCTCAGTGCAGTTTGAGCCTTGCAATCCATATTTTTTAAAGGCGTCCAATCCTCGGATTGGATGCCTTTAAATTAACGCAGTTGCTTATGCACTTTACGCTGAAAACCCGCTTGCCCACTGCGCTGTTCTCCCGGTTGGCCTGCCAATTGCGAAGTCGGCGCGACAAAGCGGGTGTTGAAGTTAATATCAAAGTTCAGGTTCTGGCGCTGTCCGGCAATGGTCAGACGCTGGGCGCGGGATAAGACGGGGAACGCGCCGCAGGATTCACCTTCTTCGCAGATATAGGTGTCATTGTCATTATCGCTGCCGGAAACCAGAAGATAATCCCCATCGGGAATATCGACAAAGCGGTAAGTGTACAAGCCGTTGACCGGCGTGTTACGCACTTCATACAGGCTTTCCAGGGTATCTGGGTCAACCAGCAAGGTGTATTGATAACCGGCGTCACCGCTGGAACCGCTTTGCAAGACCTGCCAGACCACCGCCACTTCCACGGTATTGGCATTGCTGACAAAACGCAGCGTGGCGCGGTAGGTGCCGGTGGCTTGATTGCTGCGATTGAGCATTACCGTGTAAGTGCCCAGACCGTTGCTGTCAACCGCGTTGGCAGTAATGCTTAAACGTCCATTGCTGTTTTCGGTGGCTCCCAGTAGTTGTAAACTGCCGCCACCACTGTTGCCCAGGTTAATGGATAAGGCGGTATGGCTGCTGGAAAAATTCAGGCTGCGCGGGGCGATGCTCAGTTCCGGGCTGGCTTCCGGGGCGCGTCCGCCGACCAGGGCGTTAGCGGCTTGCACGGCATCATAGGCGTCAATCAGGCCATAACCAAATTCATCATCCCTGCCATTTTGACCAATATCACTGCTGATGTCGCCGTTGCGAATCAGGCTGTCTACTTCACTGGGGCTTAAACCGGGATATATCGCTTTCATCAGCGATAAAATACCCGCGACATGCGGCGTTGCCATAGATGTGCCGAATAAGGGGGCAAAAATTGCGCGTATGCTGCCTGCCTGGGAGTCATCACCCAGGGTGCTGACCACGCCATCTATCACCCCGTCCCCGTTGACATCCTGGTTATTGCCACCGGGCGCGGCAATATCCACGGAATAGTTGTAATTGGAATAGTTCGCGCGCTGGCGCACAATATCCACTGCCGCCACAGAAATCACACCATCTAAAGCGCCGGGATAGGTCACGGTGCTGTCGCCATTGTTACCGGCGGCGGCGACTATCATCACCCCGGCATTACGTGCGGCAGTGATGACATTCTGGAAACTGGAGGCGATTGCCGGGCCGCCCAGACTGAGGTTGATAATATCAGCACGGCGCGCTGGGCGCGTACCGGAGTCATTAGCTAAACCGGCAGCAAAACGAATGGCCTGTTCAATATCGTAATCCGTGCCGTTACCGCCCTTGCCTAATACCCGCAGCGGCATAATCATGGTGTTCCAGCCAATGCCTGCGGTGCCTGAGCCGTTATTGCTTAACGCGCCTACTGTACCGGCAACATGGGTGCCGTGAAAGCTGCTGCCAGTGCCACCATCGGGGGAATCACCGGGATCATCAGGGTTGTTATCTATGCCGTCACCATCCAGCGCCACATTGCGGTTGCGGATAAAGTCATAACCATCCACCAGCTTGCCTTGTAAATCGGGGTGGCCCAATAAAACGCCGGTATCGATGACTGCGACAATCACCTCAGCGCTGCCCTGGGTTAAGTCCCAGGCCTGCGGCATACTAATCATGGGGTAATGCCATTGGTAGCGGTATAAGGGATCATCCGGCACGGCTTGCGCGCTGAGTATGAAGTTGGGGCTGGCGCTGGCTACATCATCACGCTGTTGTAATTGTTTCACCGCCATCAGGGTCTGGTATTTCTGGCGCAGCTTATCATCAGCAAAGACCAGCGGGTCGGTGCCAGGGATATTTTGTATGTATTTCTGGCTTTGGCTGTTGAGTTCATCGAGTTGGAACAGACCGCGCCGCTGTGGGTTGTCTGCCAGTGCTTTTAAGCCCAGGCTTTGCAGGGATTGGTATTGTTGTTCCTTAAACTGTACCGTTACTTCACCCGGCACAAAATCAGCACTTAAGGCCATGCCGTGTCCTGCGCTACGCGCGCCCTGCGGATAACCAATGCTGAGGCTGTAACCGGAAGCGCCGGTAAACGCCTGCACCTGCACCACATAACTGCCATCATGCGGCACGTATAACACTTCTTCATGACTGCGCCCGGTGGAAGCATCAATCACTTCGCCACTGCTGCGCAGTAATACCAATTCCAGGTCGTTATTGTTAATATCGGTTTCAGAAATAAACAATACGATTTCTTGTCCGGCGCTTAAATCCACCGCGTAAGAATCCACCGGATCGCCTGCCAGAAGTGAGCGCCCATCCGGCCCTGCCCCGGCGATGTTGACATAACCACCCAGCAAAACCGGATTGGGAACCGTTTGTGGACTGCTAAAACTGTTATTATTACGAAATGGCGCATCGCGATTATTAACATCGCTGTCGGCGGCGGTATTACCGGGCACCAGCATCTGCCCGCTGACCGTGGCCCCGCTGGGCGCGGATTGCGAGGAAGAGTCACCACCGCCGCAGGCTTGTAATAACAAGGTGCTTAAAAGTGCAATATAAAGATAGATTTTCATGGGTTTATAACCTTTTTATGAGTCTTGAATTTTGCATTCTTTTTTCTCGTTACCATGCGCTACGTCACTGCTATTAACTTAAGGCTTTCGTAGCCCATAAATGTGGGCTTTTGGCCTCCCCTCCTTGAAGGAGGGGATAGAGGGGGTGAGCTAATACCTTACTTTAACCAGGGAAAAGCACAAGAAAAGGAAAGCTGCTTTTGATCACCGTCCCCTAACCCCCGCCTGCAAGGCGGGGGGACATCAGCGTCAGCGTTATTTCTGACATTAATAGCAGTGATGCGCTGCGTGGTAATGAAAAATATTCATAAGGTATCACATTGAATTCTCCCTTGTTTAACTCAGTACATCAACAGCTTTTAAGACAATTTGCAACGGCCTGTGTAACTGCCGCAGATAAGCCTGTCATAAGCCTGGACAAAACTTTCTTTGCACAGTTTAACGCAGAATCGCAACAGGTGGTTGCCGCATTAAAAGATTTTACTGACTGGGGTTTGCCGCTGCGCTTTGATGATGCCACAAGACCTCGGCAATTATGGCTGACGGCAGACATTGAATTACTGGACAGTGTGAGCATTTTGAGTTCCATGTCTGCAAGCAGCCAAACCCGGCTCAAACACCTGGATATTTTCCCACTGCTAAATTCCACCAATCAATACCTGCTGCAACAGGATTTTCCTGCTTGCGCCGCCTGCCTTGCGGAATATCAGCAGGCCGGACGCGGGCGTCAGGGGCGGCGCTGGTTTTCCCCGTTTGCCAGCGGTTTGTGTTTATCGCTGCAATGGCAATTTGACAAGCCGCCCCAGGCTTTAGCCCTGGCCTTGGCAACGGTCATTGCCAAGCGCCTGATACAACTGGGCGCAACAGATTTAAGCCTGAAATGGCCTAATGATTTATTGTGGAAAAAGTCTAAAAAACTGGCGGGGCTGTTAATCGAAACCCGGCACAGCCGTGCGGGTTGGAAGGTGGTAATTGGTTTGGGTTTGAACATTGCTCAACCTGGACAGGTTTTGTTTGATACGGAAAACCCGCAAAACAGCCCGGATCAACCCTGGGTTGAACTGCAAAGCCTTTGTCGCCAAAAGCTGTCACGTAATCAGGTGGCGGGCTTGTTGCTCAATGATTTGATTGAGGCGCTGGAAAGTTATGAGCAGCAGGGCTTTGCCGCCTATCAAGCCGCTTGGCAGGCACTGGATGCCTGTTATTTGCAAGCCGTTACGCTGCACACGGAACAAGGGCAAATTTCCGGCATTGCTCAGGGCGTGGATGAGTATGGCGGCTTGCGTGTACAAACGCTAAATGGCAGCCGGGTGTTTGTTTCGGGAGAGGTAAGCTTGCGTTTGGATAAGACTGCTCACTGAATAACCCGAAACCGCTTATAAGAAATCAGAAAGATCAATAATCGGCGTACCGGGTTCAGTTTCTTGTTGTTCTTCGGCTTCGCCCTGGGCGATTAAATCCCAGTGTTGTTCTATCTCCTGGTATTTTTCCAGACTGATAGCACTTTCCTGTATCTGCCCGGATTGACATAGGGGGCAGTGGGAAAGAGGGCGTTGGTAGGGGTGCAACGGGCTTTGAAAACCGCGCAGGGGGGTTTCCCAGCGAATACAGACAATATATTCACAATTTGTGCAATAGGTCTGGTAATAACGTAAGGCCCTGGCTGAGCGTGGTTTTTTCATGCCAATACAATATCATATTGTTCCTGAATATAATGTGGCTCGATCTGGAAACGGATGCTGCCATCAATAAAATGCTCCAGTTGTTCGATGGTTTCCGATTCTTCTATTAATAAATCCACCACTTCTTCCGAAGCATAGACTAAAAAGTTCTGCGCATCAAACTGGCGGGCTTCACGGGTGATTTCTCGCAGAATTTCATAGCAGATGGTTTCCGCACTTTTGACGGTGCCGCGTCCGTTACAGGTGGGGCAGACATCGCATAAAATATGTTCCAGACTTTCGCGGGTGCGTTTGCGGGTCATTTGCACCAGACCCAGTGCAGAAATATCACTGATGTGGGTTTTGGCGTGATCTTTTTCCAGGTGTTTTTCCAGCGAACGCAATACCTGGCGGCGGTGTTCAGAGTCCACCATATCAATCAGATCTAAAATGATAATGCCGCCGAGGTTGCGCAGACGAATCTGGCGCACGATGGCCTGGGTGGCTTCCAGATTGGTCTTATAGATAGTTTCTTCGAGATTGCGATGACCGACAAATTTACCGGTATTGACATCAATGGTGGTCATCGCTTCAGTTTGTTCAATAATCAGATAGCCGCCAGATTTCAGTTCAATATGACGTTTCAGCGCGACGGTGATTTCTTCTTCGACATTATATAAATCAAAAATCGGGCGCTCGCCGGTATAATATTCCAGCAAGGGATGTATATCGGGGATAAATTCTTCAGCAAAGGCGGTCATTTCCAAAAAGGAGCTGCGTGAATCCACCAATACCCGCGTCATATTCATGCCGCTCATGTCGCGCATGGTACGGATTTTCAGTGGAAAATCCTCATATACCAGGGAGGCGGGCTTAGCTTCTCTGGCTTTAATTTGTATGGACTTCCAGATCCGGGATAAAAATTCCATGTCGGCCTGTAAGGTATCCTCTTCCACGCCATCGGCGGCAGTGCGGATAATAAACCCGCATTTGAAACGCTCCCCCGCTTTCGGTGCCTGTTCGTCAATTTCTTCCCACAGCTTGCCAGTTTCCATATAGTGTTTGACGGTCATCAGCAGGCGCTCGCGCTCAGTACCGATAATGCGTTGAGACACGCCGATATTGGGTTCAATATCGGGTAAAAACACCAGATAGCGGGAAGGAATGGAAATTTGCGTGGTCAGACGCGCACCTTTAGTGCCTAGCGGGTTTTTAATCACCTGCACCAGCAGATTCTGGCCTTCGTGTAATATCTCGCTGATATTGTTGTTTGACTGAGGGGGGGGCAGGTTGATGTCGCTGGCATGAAGAAAGGCTGCGCGCTCTAAGCCGACATCGACAAAAGCTGCCTGCATCCCCGGCAACACCCGACACACCCGACCTTTATAAATATTACCCACCAGACCGCGTTTGCTAACGCGCTCAACGATGACTTCCTGTAATACGCCATTTTCAACCACGGCAACCCGGGTTTCCCGAGGCGTGACATTAATCAGTACTTCTTCACTCATGTGGTAATCAATCCCAGTTCAAAAAATTTCCCCAGGCGCATTGTCAGTAGTTGGTCTAACTCGGTCTGTAAAAGCTCAATCTGGGTTTGTTGGTCGTTTATGGCTTCCCCTTGCACGTTCAGGGATTTTCCGGCGCTGTCCAGGCGCATCCAGGCCCATTGAGGAATAGCCTCAAGCGGCACCTGGGTAAGTCCATATAATAATAAGGCCTCCAGCAGCGATAATAAGAGGCCGTCACCTAATACCGGCGAAGCAAGATAAACGCCGGCTTCCTCGCTTTGATGACAATACTCTAAAATGCGTTGGTTAAAAGCGCAGGGAATATGCAGTTTTTCCGGGGACAGCGGCGCATTGATAGGGGCTGCCGGTTTTGCTGGTTGTGCAAAAGCCCGGAATTCACCGCCTAATATTAATAAGTTCACGGCTTCCAGCACATCACTGCTGCTATGGTTTTTTAAATTTTCCGTTTGTTGTAATTGCGCCAGGTTTTGCACTATCTGGCACAGGCTTTCCTGTACAGTTTTGCGCGGTTCACCGCGAAATTCCAGGTGTACCTGCTCTTTGCCATTTTCCAGTACCACTTCCTGTGAAACGCTGCTGTATTCTGTGCCAAAATAAAAATCCTGGAACAGTGGTGGGCGTTTTTCCTCCGCTAAAGACCAGTCTGCGGCTTTGATATACACATCGCGGCGAAACCTGTCATTACGCACAAAGGCTTTGTGTCGCTCCAGGGTTACGCGATCCGGCGCACCTTTAAAAAAATCATGAAACACGGAAGGAATGCTGCTTTCCAGATAATTGGAAGCAATCGGCAGGGTGCCGACAAAACTCAGTTCAGCTTCTGCCATGTGCTGGGCAACTTCAATAAAATAAAACGGTTTCCAGTGCTGGTTGAAAAACTCATGCGCCAGATAATGATCATCGCGCTCCAGATAATTTTCAATGGCAGATTTTGCCAGTGGGTTTTCCACAAAAAAACCCGCATCGTGTTCACATAAATAACGTAAATATTTAATGCCTTCCTGGACTTTTTCCAGTAGCGGTGCGTCTTCCATGCCCAGCGTATAAGCCAGCATCATGTCCCGAATCGGTTGTATCATCGAAGAACCGGGCATGGCGTTATAACTGAGCATCACCAAACCACCCGGTTTGAGTTTGTTGTTAATAAACTGTAGCAGATGCTGCCGGGTCGCTTCTCCCACCCAGGAATACATCCCATGAATGGTAATAAAATCAAATTCCGGTAATTCGTGATTTTCAATGACATTCAGGTCTTTTTCCAGAAATTCAATATTGCTGAGTTTCGATAGTCGGGCTTCTTCCCGCGCATAAGCGATATGCTCAGGGTTAATATCCACCCCGAAAAAACGCCCCTGCGGGTTGGCCGCCGCCAGCAGCAAAGTTGTTGACGCACCGCCGCAACCCAGTTCACAGTAGGTAAAACCGGGGTTTAAGGGACGCGGTGGGAAACCATGTAAAGCTGCCAGATAGTTCAGCAGCACGGGACTCATGAAATCGTAGAAGCGGGAAGGGTAAAATAAATCTGTTAAATATTCTTGTGGCACGCTGTTTATAACCTGGTTTTCAGTTAATGATGAACGGATGAAAAGACCTTCCAGATTTTCAAAACCTGGAAGGTCTGATGTTCATCACAGTAATATGAGCAATACGTTTATGCGGGTGGACTGTAACCCGGCAACCGGGTGACATCAAACTCATCAATTTGTTCTGCTTTAAGATATTCTTTGGCATAACGTTCATAGACTTTCTGATGAATAAACACATCAAAAATATCAGGATCAATATGACCTTCGAGCTTGAGTTTACCCAAAATAGTTAAGGCGACAGATAATTTCATTGCCGGTTTGTAAGGCCGATCACCTGCTGTCAGGGCTTCAAACACATCGGCAATACCCATGCTGCGCGCTTGCAGCGACATTTGTCTGCGTTTCAGACCTTTGGGATAACCCTTGCCATCCATGCGCTCATGATGACCCCCTGCAAATTCCGGTACCCGTTTTAAGTGTTTGGGATAAGGCAGGGATTCCAGCATGTTAATTGTTGAGGTAATATGATGGTTGATATGCAAACGCTCACGGTCGCGTAATGTGCCTTTATTAATACACAGATTTTCAATTTCACCACGAAATTTGGCTAAATCTGTTTCCGGGCGTTGTTCATTGGCTCTGGGTGGATAAAATAATACTTCAGTGGCTTTATCATCAAATAATAAAGGTCGTTGCTGACCATTTTTGTCAGTCCAGGTTCTTTGCGCAATCTGGCGTATTTTATTCTGGTCTGCCTCCGCCATAAATTCGCCACCTTTATTGCTGTGATGCAAAAAGTCCCGTTCCTCATCCAGTGTCTGTCTGGTATTGTCCAGCGCCGTTTCCATTGCCGTAAAATCCGGAGTCTGGCCTTGTTTCATGGTATCAATCTGAGCGCGTAACATGGCGATTTCAGTATCGCGTTTTATCAGTTCAAAACGTGCATCCACTAAATGCACCCGATCAAAAATGGTTTCCAGTTTGGTGGCCTTATCCACTACATATTCTTTGGTAGTAATTTTGCCGCAGTCATGCAACATGCCAGCCACCCATAATTCATAGCGTTCATCTTCATTCATCTGAAAATCACGAATTTCCTGCGGGCCGGTTTTAGTTTTGGCAATCGCATCGGCTAATAAGGTGGTGATGACTGGCACCCGGGTACAGTGTCCACCCGTGTAAGGTGACTTATCATCAATGGCACGGGCAATCAGTTTAATAAAAGATTCAAAAAGTTCTTTTTGCTCGGCGATAAAACGCTGGTTGACCAGTGCAATTGCCGCCTGAGAAGCCAGCGATTCCACCAATTCCTGCTCGGAGCGGGTAAATGGGTGGATTGCTTTAGTTTCCGGGGTGGTGGCATTAATCAATTGCAGCACGCCAATGACTTCATTTTCATGATTTTTCATGGGTACGGTCAAAAAGGATTTTGACCGGTAATGCATTTTTGCATCAAAATCACGCATACCGGAAAGCTCAAAACGGGTTTCTTCGTAAGCATCCGGGATATTAATAGTTTCTTCTTGAACTGCGGCGCAGGCGGCGACAATATGTAGGTTGGGCTTGTTATTCTCATCATAGAGCGGCAGCGGCGGGAAGTTAATCGGCTCGCCACTGCTGCCGCCTTTATGAATGCCCAGGGTTTCATTGAGCATGATTTCAAACTTCAGTGTATCCCCTTGTTTCATATACAGGGTGCCACCATCGGCATAGGTTAAGGTTTTGGCCGCTTGCAAGATACGCTCTAATAAGCGGTTGCCGTCTTTTTCTGAAGATAAGGCAACGCCGACCGCATTGAGTTTTTTCAGGCGGTTTAATAAATCGTCGTCAAGATATTCGTGTTGAAAAGGCTGTTGCGTGGCGTCCATCTTAATAATACCTTTCTATGCGCGTTTAAAATTGCCTGGATACAGATCAATAGAGCATTTTCAAAGTATATAGCATTCATTACAATACTGAAATATCATCACAATAGTCTTAACCAACAACCACTAAAATAACCACTAAAACAACTACTAGAGGAAGCCACTTGAATTTTACATCCTGCCCGCAAATAAATTCGACAAAACCTGATTCATACTGGCTGCCTGACAGTCTTGCCACAGAACAGGCAGGTGCCTGGCTGGCAAAGCATTGCAAACCCGGTATGCTGCTGATTTTACATGGTGATTTGGGCGCGGGGAAAACCACTTTTGTGCGCGGCTTTATTCAAGCTTTGGGGCATGTGGGCAATGTTAAAAGTCCCACTTATACCTTGGTAGAGCCTTATGCCTTATCCGGCCCGGTCACGCAGGTGTATCATTTTGACTTATACCGCCTGTCCGATCCTGAAGAGCTGGAATATCTGGGTTTACGGGATTACCTTGACCAACAGGCCATTTGTCTGGTGGAGTGGCCACAACGCGCAGGGGATTTACTGCCGACAGCCGACCTGGAAATTAAGCTGTGTTATCAGGGAGAAGGCCGCTGTTTGCAATTAATGCCAAAAACCAGCTTGGGTAGGAAAATCGTGCTGCCGATTTGTACACAAATATAGGATTTGGTAAGGCGTAAATGATTATCAGGGATTTTACCTGGGTCTTATAGTAAAATAGCGCAATTCTACCTGAGTTTGAGATAAGATTTTTTATTGTGAGCACTTTCAGCAAGCAGGATATCCGCAAAAATATTCCAACAGCCGCATATAGTCGGGGAAATGACTATTGGATTCGGCGACGGGTTGTTACTCTCCAGACTGAATTTACCACGCGTGGCGAACTAAAAATTAATGCCACGGTGCTGGGTTCTGGCGGCAAACGCTATCACCAAACCATTTTGGCAGAGTATTCTCTACAACAAGGTTTTTTATTTAATGCCAGTTGCACATGCCCTGTGGGTTATCGCTGCAAACATATCGCGGCGGTTTTACTAAAAGCGATTGAGGATGGTAAAAATGTACTGGATCCCAAC
This sequence comes from Candidatus Venteria ishoeyi, assembly GCF_030378065.1. Classification (GTDB taxonomy): domain Bacteria; phylum Pseudomonadota; class Gammaproteobacteria; order Beggiatoales; family Beggiatoaceae; genus Venteria; species Venteria ishoeyi. The sequence continues at coordinate 44,172 of NZ_JAUCGJ010000031.1, forward strand.
CTGATTAAACAGCGCAAGCCGAAAATCAAAAATAAAAAACTGCAAAGCAACAGTGAGCAAAATATACCAGTTGCGGAAAAACAACTACCCACATCAGTGTCACAGTGGTTTCAGGATTTGGTGGAACATGCGGAAAACCCCGATGATAATCACTATCCTCAGCGTATCAAACACCGTTTATTATATCTTTTAAGCTTGGAACATAAACAGAACAATAGCACGCAACTCAGCGTACAACTGGTAACCACACGGCAGTTAAAAGACGGGGGTTATGGAACCAGTTCCCCGTTTCGTGGTAACGAACCGGCTTATTTGCGTCCGATTGATAAATCACTGATTCGCCAGTTGAATATTTATGTCCGGCAACACACTTACGATTTCAATGAATTGCATTATGATTTGCAGGGTGAAGGGTCGGCTGAGTTGTTGCAGGCACTGGTTGCAACCGGGCGTTGTCACTGGAACAGTAAAAATAACCCGCCCTTGACCTTGGGAGAGCCGCGCCCTGCCAGCCCCCAATGGCAGGTCGGTGCTGATGGGCATCAGTCTTTTGTGTGCAAAATGCAGGCGGAAAACGATGTGCTGCTGCCGCTAACGCCGCCGTGTTATGTCGATACTGAACATGCACTTTGCGGCCTGCTGGAAACCCAGGTACCTGATGGGCTGATGCAATCCTTATTAAATGCGCCCACCTTATTGCCGGAACAGGCGGTTAAACTAAATCAATTATTTAGCAAACAATTACCGGATTTACCTGCGCCGCGTCCATTAGATGAAGTGCGTGAAGAAAAAAGTAAGCCGGTATTTTGTCTGCATTTATCCAGTCAGAACCTGGAATTGGAATATATCTATCGTTGGCAACACGCTTTCGAGTCTATTGATATTCCCATCTTTGCCTTATCGTTCCAATATGGTCAGTTAAACGTACCTTACAATGCCCGTCAACAAACCACGGCACTGAATTTTTATGACGAAAAAAACGGGGTATTAACCCGCTACCTGCGGGATACTCAGGCTGAGAAACAAGCGCTTAAGCAGTTGTATAACGAAGGTTTGATATCCTTGTCCCTGTATACACAACAGCATAGCTTGAGATTACCCCAGGATTCTCAGCAGCATTTGACCTGTTACCAGGAGTACCTTGACCCGGATGCCCCGGAAAATCCACAACTGGCACTGGATTTCAGTTTGGAAACTGTGCCGCGTCTACGTGCCGGGGGTTGGCAAATCACCATGGATGCGGATTACCACTATCAAGTGGTCGATCCTGAACTAATCCAGGACTGGTATGCCGAAATTGATGAAGGCAGCGGCATTGATTGGTTTGGCCTGGAATTAGGCATTAATATTGATGGTGAGCGCACGAATTTATTGCCGCTGTTGGTTGAAATGCTGCACGGTATTCAGAGTACCGGAGATTTGCAGGGCTTATTAGAACTGGACGATGATACCCTGTTGACCATGCGCCTGGAGGATGGACGCATTTTACCCATACCTTTGGGCCGGGTGAAAAATATTTTATCAACGCTGGTGGAACTCTTAGACAAAGAGCCACTGGATGAAGAAGGTCGCCTGCGCATGATGACCTTGCAGGCTGCACAGTTAGTAGAACTGGAAGCGGCGATGGGTGCAGCGCAATTGCGTTGGCTGGGCGGTGAGCGGCTACTGGATTTGGGGAAAAAATTACAGGATTTTAAAGGCATTCAAACTGTAGAAATTCCCAAGGATTTTCAAACCGAATTACGCCCCTATCAACATGAAGGCGTGAACTGGCTGCAATTTCTGCGGGAATATCAACTGGCTGGCATCCTCGCCGATGACATGGGCCTGGGTAAAACCGTACAAACCCTGGCGCATATTCTGATTGAGAAACGCGCCGGTCGCCTGGAAAATCCGGTATTAGTGGTTGCCCCGACCAGCCTGATGGCAAACTGGCGCATGGAAAGCGAGCGTTTTGCACCGGATTTAAAGGTACTTACCCTGCATGGCCCGGAGCGTAAACAACACTTTGAGCAGATAAATAACTATGATCTGGTGTTGACGACCTATCCCCTGTTACCGCGTGACAAAGAAGCCTTAATGCAATCCCACTACCATATCCTGGTATTGGATGAAGCACAGAATATTAAAAATCCCAAGGCCAAGGCCACGCAACTGGTACATCAAATCAAAGCTGATCACCGTTTATGCCTGACTGGTACACCGATGGAAAACCACCTGGGTGAGTTGTGGTCATTGTTTCATTTTCTGATTCCCGGTCTACTGGGCGATCCTTACAGTTTCCGACAATTATTCCGTGGCCCCATTGAGCGTGATGGCGATCCAACCCGAAGCAAAATTCTCAGCCGCCGCATTGCACCGTTTATGCTGCGCCGTACTAAAGAAGAAGTGGTCAAGGAGTTACCAGAAAAAACTGAAATTATCCGTAAGGTGGAAATCAGCAACCAGCAACGGGATTTATACGAAACCATCCGCCTGACCATGCATGACAAGGTGCGCCAGGAAGTCGCCAATAAAGGCATGGCACGCAGTCAGATTATTATTCTGGATGCCTTGCTCAAACTGCGTCAAATCTGCTGTGACCCGCGTTTGTTGAAACTGGCGGCAGCGGCTGAAGTCAAACAATCCGCCAAGCTGGAATTGCTCATGGAAATGCTGCCGGAAATGATAGAAGAAGGCCGCAAAATTCTGTTGTTCTCCCAATTCACCAGCATGTTGGCTTTGATTGAAGAAGCCTGTAAACAGAAAAAAATTGCTTACGTTAAACTCACCGGACGCACCAAAAAGCGCGGTGAAGTTATTGAAGCCTTTCAAAATGGCAAGGTGCCATTATTCCTGATCAGCCTTAAAGCCGGTGGCGTGGGGCTGAACCTGACCGCCGCAGATAGCGTGATTCATTATGATCCCTGGTGGAACCCCGCCGCTGAAAATCAAGCCACCGACCGCGCACACCGCATTGGTCAGGATAAAAAAGTATTTGTGTATAAACTGATTACTGAAGGCACGGTGGAAGAAAAAATTCAGGAATTGCAGGAACGCAAACAACAATTGGCGGATGCTTTGTTTGCCGGGAAAGCCAAAAGCAGCAAACTCAGTCAGTCGGATCTGGAAGCGTTATTTGAGCCTTTGGTTTGATAAACCCTATCTACTTTGAAATTGACAAAAATATTCTATTAATGTCATACCTGTGCAGGCAGGGACTGCCACCGCGAAGGCGTGTGGAATCCAGTCAGGTAGGGTGGGCAAAATTCCGTCCAATGAATTTTGATGTTGGCGCTTAATTATCACAGAATTTCGCCCACCATTTCCCCCAACCTAACGGCAATTGGTGGGCAAAATGCCGATAAATACCGCGCCCAAATCAAGTATCGTGGCGGTATTTCGCCCACCCTACTTGGCTAATGATAGTCACATCAGTCCTATTCACTGCTCACCATATTCGAATAAAACTTGATGAGTTTTAATTCATTCTCATCTTCATCACATTTTTCTTCCAGGTTCGGTGGCGGGCATATGCTATCTACATTCTCATCGTAGCACTCCCTGGCCTTGTTTTCCGGACCTGCCAGCATTTCTTTCTTGGCTTCATCCAAGCAGCTGAGCCAGACCGCCTTTTCGCATTTGTCATGGGCTTTCTGAAGTTTTTTACGGCACTTTCTCTTCTTCTTATAGAGAGCTTTCACATCTTTCTTGAAGTTGGCAAACTTCTCTTTATCTACCTTTCCAAGTTTATCCTTACATGTAAAATAGTTCTTCTGTCCCTGGGTGATACATTTTTTATAGATTTTATCCGCCTTTTTTTGGCCCTTATCCGCCTCATCCGGTGATTCAGCGCCATAAATAGCATCAGTTATTTGCTTATTATGGACCATCTCGCATCTATCATCATATTGTTGCCAATCCTTGTCACATTCATCATCAGCTTGTGCCGGTAAGCTCAGGCTTAAAGCTAACATGGCTGCGGAGGTCAGTATGGTATTTTTGATTTTCATCTCGTATCCTCTCGATGGATTTGTTTTATGTTTTATAAAGGTGGGTCATTAAGTCAGCGTAAACGATGTACCCGAGTAAAATTTCAGATAACCGGGAAATGGTTGGTACTGGCTTTGGGTTATACTACCGTCCATTTTAGTGGTCGTCAAACAATCCATATTTCAGCTATTCAACGCCCCTACCCAATCCAAAATAATTTCAATGCACTTTAAAACAGACTGGTATATTTTTAATAAGAGGGAATGTTTTTAGGAGCCTGTCCGAGAATAGCAAAATCAATGATTTTACTAAACTTAACCCATTATTTATCAATGGCTTAAAAATCCAGTTTTTTGAAAAACCGAGTTCTCGGACAACCTCTCAGTGGCAACCAACGGCTTTACTCAGCACTATACAATACCCGGTATATTGGTTTTAACACGCTTTCGGCTGCTTTGGGCACGTTATAATACAGGCGTTTGTATTTCTCATCCCATTGCACCGGGTGTGCTTTGAATAAACCGGGGGCGTTGCCACGCTGATTTTCCAAAAATTCCGGGAATGCGCTGAGTGAACGGCCTTCGGCACGGAACCTGGCTTTGAGCTTGAGCAGGTTAAGCAGTCCGTCCAGAGCCTGTATGCGCAAAGCATAACCAACATGATGGGCAGGATTGCTAATCTCCACTAACAGTGCGCCAGTCATATTATAGCCATAGTGCCACCAAAATAGCCCTGCGCTGGCTTGTGAGCGTATTTCCAGCAAAGCCTCGGGGGATAAATTGCCGTATTGGGCAGCCTCGCGATACTGTGAAAACGCATGGTTCATGGTTGCATTGGGTTTGTATGAGAGTAATGCTGACAGGAGTTTATCAAACATACCGGTTTGCCTGGATTGCTCTGACTGCGTGATGTTCGTGTAATGCAGCGCCTGAAACTCGGTGTGTTCGACTTGCTGCATATTTTTTTCGGCAGTGTCAAGCGCTGGCAGTTTGGCAATGGTTTGTAATAATGCCAAAGGTATTCTTTTGCCATCAAGGAATTGACTATAGACATGGAAGATATCCACGATCATTTTTACTGCAACCATTTTGGTAATCAAGTGATTGTTATTTGCCAACAGGCTGCGGGCATAGCTTAAATCATCTGCCAGTTGGGAAAGTGCAATATCATGCTCGCCCTGGGTGTAGTGGGCAAGCAGTTGTGCATGATGCAATTGCTGCATGTTGAGCATTGTGCGGAAATTTGGGGGCGGCATATTGACATGTCTTGCGCCAATCGGGTCGTGATAGCGTGGTTTTTGGTATAAAGATTGGTAACGCGCCAGCCAGGGTGCATAAACCCCGGATAATTCTGCGACTGTTTCGCCATGCTCTGCATACCAGGATAGACAATTTTGCGCACTCATTACGCATAGGTCTGCAAAACGCTTGTCTACCGGCATGCTTGTTTCGGGATGTGTCCTGGCAATGGCTGCCGCATCGGGTTCGGCTCCGGTTTTTTCGTGGTTTTCAATGGCCTGCGCCCAGACCTTGGTACGGGTAATGCCAAATTGCCGGGGGTCGTGATCGACCGGGGCGAGAAACCCCATCAGGGTAAAATAGCTGTTTTGCGTAGCAGAATAATCAATGGGTTCAAGCTTTAACCAGGCTGCTGCCTCCGGCTCAAGCGCCTGATCTGGCGAGAAATACAATACCAGATAAGTTGCCAGTGCCAGAAAAAATACCAGAAAAGCGGTTTTTATAAATAGTCTCATTTAGTGAGTCCTTAATGATGTATTGGTTTTTAAGTTCTGCATATTGCTTGCGGCTGCTTCCATGATAATGCTCAGCGAGCCGTGCTGATTCAGGGGTGCTTGATGTCCTGTACACGCGCCAACAAACGCTCGAAATCCCCATCTTTTTGTTCTGCATATTTCAACAAAGCAATTGCCTGTTTTACTTGCGGGGTTTCGTTGCTGGGCAAATAACTTTCCGGGGCTTCGTAAATGAAAACCAGTTCCTCAAACTGTGCAGGGCTTAAGGCTTTCAAACACTTTAAAGCCGCTGCGCGACTGCTGCCAACTACGGCTTTCCGGGTGGGCAAAGTTTTTTTGCTTATTGGTATCGAGTCATAAATATGCACATCCCCCGCCGCATTGATTTGCTGCTCTGACTGCTGCCTGCCTTGCTCAAAAATACGATGCCCGGATTCCATGCCATGACGCGCTGCATCTTCCATCATTTTTTCTGCGGTAAACACGCCATTTAAAATTTGTGCAGCGTCCAGCATCTGGTAACACGGCTTTTTACCGTTATTACATTGAATGGCTTGCTGTGCCATCAAAGCCCCACGCAAATTACCCAAACTAAACTGGCCTTGTTGTTCACTGCGCCCACATTGGCAAGGAATTAAAACTTTAAAATCCAGCCCCTTAAAGCGCCCATGAATCGTCTCTAAGTCATCCATCAACAAGGTTGCCATATCGCGGCAGCCATTGCCATGTAAACGCAGATGCAATTCTCGCCGTTCGCGGTCTTCAATGATTTCTGCGCGGGTGCCGCCGTGTGCCAGCACTGCGCCATAACGCCATGCCAAGGTACGATTTTGTTCAATCCACTCATGTCGCCGTACCAGCAAATGCCCGACGATGCCCGATGGCATAAAGCCAGTGTAATCATACATAATCAGCAAGCCGCCATCGGGAAAATTATAGCTTTTCGCGGTTTTGTCCAACAATGATGGCGCAATATATTCATTGGCTTGCGGCAAGGCATAACACAATTCAAAACGCTGCATCATTGCCAGCAACTCATCGTGCATCCGGGCAAAATCTTTAGGCTGCCATTCATGCTGTTTCAGGCAATCGGCAAAACGACTTTGGCGGACTTTTTTCGGGGTTTGCCAAATGCGGCACACATCATCCAGGGTGAAACGCCCGGTTTGTAACTGCACTTCGCGGTCATCCAGCACCCGATACACCGCTTCGGTTGCCCAGGTCGGTTTTAAGATAATGGTTTTTTTCAACAACGGCACATCGGTAAAATACAAACACACGCCGAGGTTATGCAATAAATCCATCAAAGTCCTTGCAGAATCCTGTTTTAAACCGGCATCCAGGCAAATCTGCTCATAGGTATCCCAGGCAATATACGGCTCAGGACGGTGTTCCAGGGTTTCGCGCACAGTTTTCCACAAACGCGGGTATTTCTCGCCAATGTGTTTCAGCTTGCGTACACGGTGGCGGATTTCGGCTTTAATTGTTGGCAAACCGCGCTGCGTGGCTAAATTCGCTGTGACAATCTCTTTCAGGTTTTTGCTAAAACGCTTAAGCAGGCTGCCTTCATCCAGAGAAAATACACGGTCGTCCATTTCATTTTTCAGCAATAACACCGGGCTGTCGCCGCCAAGTTTTTCCACAATGCTCAACCACCAATAAAAATCCGTGTCATTACGCCGCGTATTAGCGACCAACACATACAACGCATTGTGGCTGAGGAAAAACTGATGGGTGGCGTGGTAAATGTCCTGTCCACCGAAGTCCCAAATATTCAAGCGCACAGCGTGTTGCTCGCCGTTGCTTAAGGGGCAATCCAAATCCCATTGCCAGACATCAATGCCCTCGGTGCTTTGGCTTTCATTGGGCATGGGAATGCTTTCATCCATTAAACGCCATGCCAAGGTGGTTTTACCTGCGCCGCCTTCGCCGATAATTAACAGCTTGGCTTCATAAATCGCTTCTAAATCCTGTTTTGCGGCATCACGAAAATAGATATGCAGTTTTGTGATGTCAATAGCGCCTTGGCAATACCGATTACCAAAATAGCCTTGTTGCGGATCCAGCGAAGCCAACGGTGGCAGTTCCAAAGGGTTTTCATGCAGATCAAAAATACGCAGATCCAATAGTTTTGTGATTTCGGGTGGCAGCGCGCTGAGACCATTATTTCTCAGGTCAAGCGAGGAGAGGTTTTGCAGTTGGCCGATTTCGGGCGGCAGCGCGCTGAACTGGTTAAAGCCCAAGTTAAGCGAGGAGAGGTTTTGCAGTTGGCCGATTTCGGGCGGCAGCGCGCTGAACTTATTACTACTCAGGTCAAGCGAGGAGAGGTTTTGCAGTTGGCCGATTATCTGAGGCAGCGCGCTGAACTTATTATTACTCAGGTCAAGCGAGGAGAGGTTTTGCAGTTGGCCGATTTCGGGCGGCAGCGCGCTGAACTGGTTAAAGCTCAAGTCAAGCGAGGAGAGGTTTTGCAGTTGGCCGATTTCGGGCGGCAGCGCGCTGAACTTATTACTACTCAGGTCAAGCGAGGAGAGGTTTTGCAGTTGGCCGATTATCTTAGGCAGCGCGCTGAACTTATTACTACTCAGGTCAAGCGAGGAGAGGTTTTGCAGTTGGCCGATTTCGGGTGGCAGCGCGCTGAACTTATTACTACTCAGGTCAAGCGAGGAGAGGTTTTGCAGTTGGCCGATTTCGGGCGGCAGCGCGCTGAACTTATTACTACTCAGGTCAAGCGAGGAGAGGTTTTGCAGTTGGCCGATTTCGGGCGGCAGCGCGCTGAACTTATTACTACTCAGGTCAAGCGAGGAGAGGTTTTGCAGTTGGCCGATTTCGGGTGGCAGCGCGCTGAACTTATTACTACTCAGGTCAAGCGAGGAGAGGTTTTGCAGTTGGCCGATTTCGGGCGGCAGCGTGCTGAACTTATTACTAATCAGGTCAAGCGAGGAGAGGTTTTGCAGTTGGCCGATTTCGGGCGGCAGCGCGCTGAACTGGTTAAAGCTCAAGTCAAGCGAGGAGAGGTTTTGCAGTTGGCCGATTATCTTAGGCAGCGCGCTGAACTTATTACTACTCAGGTCAAGCGAGGAGAGGTTTTGCAGTTGGCTGATTTCGGGTGGCAGCGCGCTGAGTTCGTTATCCATCAGGTCAAGCGAGGAGAGGTTTTGCAGTTGGCCGATTATCTTAGGCAGCGCGCTGAGACCATTATTTCTCAGGTAAAGCGAGGAGAGGTTTTGCAGTTGGCCGATTTCGGGCGGCAGCGCGCTGAGACCATTATTTCTCAGGTCAAGCGAGGAGAGGTTTTGCAGTTGGCCGATTATCTTAGGCAGCGCGCTGAGACCATTATTTCTCAGGTAAAGCGAGGAGAGGTTTTGCAGTTGGCCGATTTCGGGCGGCAGCGCGCTGAACTTATTACTACTCAGGTCAAGCGAGGAGAGGTTTTGCAGTTGGCCGATTATCTTAGGCAGCGCACTGAGACCATTATTTCTCAGGTCAAGCGAGGAGAGGTTTTGCAGTTGGCCGATTATCTTAGGCAGCGCGCTGAACTTATTACTACTCAGGTCAAGTGAAGAGAGGTTTTGCAGTTGGCCGATTTCGGGCGGCAGCGTGCTGAGTTCGTTATCCATCAGGTTAAGCGAGGAGAGGTTTTGCAGTTGGCCGATTATCTTAGGCAGCGCGCTGAGACCATTATTTCTCAGGTCAAGCGAGGAGAGGTTTTGCAGTTGGCCGATTTCGGGCGGCAGCGCGCTGAGTTCGTTATCCATCAGGTCAAGCGAGGAGAGGTTTTGCAGTTGGCCGATTATATTAGGCAGCGCGCTGAACTTATTACGACTCAGGTCAAGTGAGGAGAGGTTTTGCAGTTGGCCGATTTCTGGTGGCAACACACTGATTTCATTGTTATTCAGGTATAGTTTTTGCAATTTTTTATATTGATAAATCTGTTCGGGTATTGCCTGCAAACGCTGCGCACTCAAATCCAACCAGCGCAGCGGTAGTTGCAAAGCCGCCTCCAGCAGTGCGCCCTCCAGCCAACGCAGCCATAAACCCGCTATTTGTTCGGGCGCAGGTTCTAAACGCTGCCACACGCCTTGATCCAGTACCAGGTTCGGCACATCCCCTAAATCGCGCAAGGGGTTTTGATTGAGTTGAATGAATTGGAGATTGGTTAAATTGGTCAACCAGGATGGCAGGATTTGGATGGCATTGTTGCCCAGCAGCAGTTGTTCGAGGTGTTCAAGTTCGCGGATTTCTGTGGGGATGTGGGTTAATTTTTGCCATAAATTACCCCGCAAATCCAACACGGGATCGCGCCGGGCTTGATTGGCCTGGATTTTTTCGAGAATGTATTTGGGCGTGTGCATATTTTCTGTTTATAACGAAGTCTGTTGATCTGTTGTTCTGAAAGAGTCTGCTTAAAAAGCATCCACTTTTTCTAATTGTGCTGCCAAATCTGTTTCAGGGGCAAAGTCCAATCCGCATAAACCAGTATGTCCATTCAGCTTTTGCTCCAAGTGCCTAATAGTTTGGCATCTTGCAGCTTACGCCCGAACTCATCATCCAGCGCAACCCGTGTTAAATCTTCTGCCAGATTGAGTGTTGCCAGAACTACCAGATAATGTCCGATAGAGACCCCGGCATTGCCTTGTTCAACCTTGCGAATCGTCGTCCGGCTCAATCCGGTACGCTCAGCGATGAGTTGTTGCGTCAGTTCCCGGCGTTTACGCGCCAGTTTGATGTTCTCCCCCAGGATTTTCAGGATATGTTGTTGACGTGGAAAAATTAATGCCTGCCGCCGCTCTGTTTCAATCATAATGAGCACTATAGTTATCAAAAAATCATGTAATGTCTATTATAGCATCCATTTAATATACTGTTTTTATCAGGAATGCTTTGGTAAAGCCTGCCCGGTAAACAAATTGCGACATTGCGCCGCAGCATTTCTGCCCTCCACAAAAACCTGCAAGGGGCAGGCATAACCCGGAATCACTTTTCTTTGTTGTATTATCCACGGCTGATGTAACTGGTAAAAACTGCGGGCATAGGTACCAAAAAAGGCTTCAGCGACAGCACGGTCGCAAATTCGGTGCTGCACGCAAATCTGCAATTGGTCAAAAAAATCCACCAGGTTTTTGATGTCTTTTTGTAAATGTAATTTTTCCACTATCGGCAAGACAATGGCTGCTTGAATTTTTGCTTGTTCGTCACGATTGGCGGTACTAAGCTGATTGATTTGCTGGATAACCGCCTGACGCGCGCCCCAGACTTCGGCTAACCGATTGTAGGCTGCTTGCAGTTTTTCATCTTCATTGAATTTTTTCCGTTCTGCCATGCTTTGTTTGACACGGTTTTCCTGTTTGACATCAAAGTATTGGTAAATTGCCGCAAGCGTGGTGCAGACGATAATGATTTTAATATGCAGCTCTACCCAGCCGATGAAAGTTTGTGGCAAAAAAGCCGGTTTTTGTTGGTTTTCGCTCATGGTTTTGTCCCGTTTTTTGTGGCTGGGCATTCCGCGGTAAAACTGATGTCAAGCGGGTTTTTTTTCATTTTTATCAACTCCTCAAATTGCTGGCGAAAGCAATGTAGCTGAGCATGGCTGAGTACGAGAATGTCATTTGCGGTAATGTCGGGCTGGTTGCTGATTTTGGGTTTGATAACGGGTAAGGGCGTGCGTTGTTCTGTGGCTGTGATTGCTTTTGTACATAACAGTAAAATAACAATCGGGTCAGTGCTTTCCGTCAGCAGGTTTTCACTTTTTTGATACAGACATTGCATCTGGCTTTTGCTCAAAGTATGGCTATCCGTTTCTGCCTGAGTCGTTTGGAAAACGGACAAATAAAATACAAAAAAAGTGAGTAAGCAGGTATATGAGGGTGTTTTTAGCATGACCGTATTCCTGTAAAAAATGTGCTGGCTCCACAGGTTTAGCGCGGGAGGGTAATGTGATCCATTAATCATCCCATACGTAACCCGAATATTTTGAATTGATAGCCACGTGTATTTAATGTATTTTAATTCAAAAAATTTAATTAAATTAATATGTAACAGAAATTTTTTATGGAAAAGCAAATAATTAACAAATTATTAACAATATTACTTATTTCCTGTTTTTTTATATTTTTCGGCAGTCAAGCTGCTTTTGCCTGGCAGATTACGCTTAAAGTCAATGCTGACAATACGCCTGTATTTTCGGCAAACCCAGAACCGCCTATGCTCTGGTTGAGTAATGACCGGATGATGCACAATATGATGGTGTATCTGAGTGTGCTGGATATAGACGCAACAGCCGGTGAGGATATTCAGAGCTGGGACTTACAACAAGGCAAATGGCAAACAGCGCTCCAACCATTAACCACAACACCGCTGAATATTGAAGCTTTTGAGGATTTTGCCGCGCTGCATCCACCTGCGCCCTGCCCGGTGGAACATCGCTGTTTTGCCGCGCTTGTTGCGGTGAACCCTGGTGATAATGTGGCTGATATAGATAACTGGCAGGCTGCTTCACTGGAGCCACTGAGTCTGAAAGCCGGGTATATGCAGATGCCGTGGCAGAATTTCATGCTAACGCCTGGATCGCCAACCAATACCACCGCAAGCGGCCTATCTCCCGTGCCCTTAGTTTTTGATGAGTTTTTACATTTTCTCAATAGCAACCGCAAAAAAGAGAGCGCTTTGTTGCCACAACAAGGTGAATATCTGCTGAAAACTGATTTTACGCGCTTGTTGCGTTATCACACTGACAATATTGAAATACCGGAAAATATCTGGGAATTAAGCCAGCGTTATCCCTATGTCAGCGTTGATGAGAATAAAGCGGTGTTTTATAGTGCCACGCCTTTTGTTCTGCAATTGATTGATATGGAAACCGACACCGTTTATCCGGCAGGGCAATCGCATTAAAAATTTAATAAATACCATAGTGTTATGTAGTTCTTGGTTTTTACGACGTGCCCAATAAAATTTTTAGCAGATATGTTTCATTCCAACCAGCTTTGAGACGTTTGGTTTTAATACCAACTTTAGAAGTTTTT
>NZ_JAUCGJ010000032.1 GCF_030378065.1 Candidatus Venteria ishoeyi
ACTATTTGGTGGAAGCTGATATAAAAGGCTTTTTCAACAATATAGACCATGACTTGCTGCTGGAAATGCTAAGCAGGCGCATAGATGACAAACCCTTCCTGAATCTGATACGGAAATGGCTCAAAGCGGGCATACTTGATGAAGGGCGAATCACTAACCCGACCACAGGCACACCACAAGGCGGTATTGTTTCGCCCATATTGGCAAACATTTATCTCCATCATGTGCTTGATGGTTGGTTCCATGAAAAGGTACAAACTCACTGTAGGGGACAGGTATACCTTTGTCGTTATGCAGATGACTTTGTTTGTGCCTTTGAATATGAAAATGATGCCAGGCGATTCTACCAAACGCTCAAACTCAGACTTAACAAGTTTGGTCTGGAAGTAGCAGAGGATAAGACAAACATGATGACATTCAGTCCGATATATCCAAAACTGAACACCCGTTTTGAATTTCTGGGATTTGAATTTCATTGGGAACTAAGCCAACGCTACAAGCGTAAATGCTGGCGCAAGCCTCTTCTCAAGCGCAGAACCTCACGGAAAAAGCTCAGTGCATCACGCGCGAATTTCACCCAATGGTTCAAGAAAAACTGCCAATTACCAAAGAAAATACTGTTTAAGAAACTCAACAGAAAGTTACGTGGATACTACAATTATTACGGTATCCGGGGAAACTACAAAAGCCTGAACAGTTTTGCATACCACATTACGCAAACCTTCCAGAAATGGCTGAACCGACGCTCACAGCGCAAAAGCTACAACTGGTTGGGTTTTAAGGAAATGGTCAAGCACTTTGGTATAGCCAAACCCTGTATCTGTCATGACTTCTAAGCAACAACAAAAACCGCGTGCAAAGCGAGCAGTTTTGAAAAGCCCTGTGCGGTAATTCCGCACGCAGGGATTTGTGAGGGGGTAACTGGGTAACTGGTTGTTCTACCTCGATCCACACAAAGCGGTATAATCAGTGAATTTTTCAATAATTTGACTGGTTGAGAACATTGGAACGATAGTGTAGTTTTATTTTTTTATTTTCTTGGTTCTCTATATTTTGGGGCTATATTTTGGGGCTGTCTATATTTTTGCCATAATCAGACCTTCCTAAAGGGAATTTCTAAACACCATGACTGAATCTTTACTTAGATTACAAGAAATACTTTATACTTCAAAAAACCCGACAAGACGCTATTTACATTGCGCTAGACGCGACTGGATTAGCCGCTCTATTCAGGCGGCGGGGCAACTTAAAACGGCTTTAGAAGTAGGGCCGGGTGCAGGGGTTTATTTACCTATCTTAAAAAAACAAGCCGAGCAAGTCACGGCATCAGATATTGAGCCGCGTTATCTTGATTATGTGAAAGAAAAGTGGAGCCATCTAGCAGGGCTTGTGTATGTGATTGATGACATTAGCCATTCGTCTCAAGCGGCTCATTCTTTTAAGCTTATTTTATGTACAGAGGTGATTGAACATATTGCTGATTCTCAAGCTGCTTTGCATAGCTTAAAAAAATTGTTGGCGGATCAAGGGCGCTTAATATTATCAACGCCTCAGCGCTATAGTCCTTTGGAGTTGACGGCAAAAATTGCTTTTTTACCCGGTATTATTCAAATTGTACGCAAAATCTATGATGAGGAAATTATAGAAGCAGGTCATATTAATTTATTAACGGAAAAGCAATTAAAGCAACAGCTTAAGAATGCGGGTTTTTTAATTGAAACACAGTATAAATGCGGGCTTTATATTCCTTTTCTTGCCGAATTTACGGGTAATTTTGGCTTGAAATTAGAACGGTATTTGGAAGATAAAATAAGGGGAACCCGCTTCGATTTTTTGTTGTGGACACAGTGTTATGTTTTGCGTGCTAAAAAATAATGATGATATGTATTTTTTTAAAAAGCAAAATTTAAAATTTGCAGTCGTTGGTATATTGACGACAATTATTTACTTTTCCATGCTGTATTGTGTGATAGAATATTTAAGGATTTCAATTATTATTGCCAGTAGTTTTTCTTATATTTTATCAATTATATTTAATTATTTAAGTCATTATCATTGGACGTTTTATACTACATCGTCGCATACAACGGCTCTATCTCGATTCTTTATTATGAATATGATAGGGTTTTTAATTAATTTTGTTATTATGCACTATGCTTCTGTTTTTGCTTCTCATTATTATTTATTTATTCAGTTAATATCCATTATTATTATTACGATATGGAATTTTATGCTGAGTTCTTTTTGGGTTTATAAAAAAAGAGAAATAGATTGAATCATATATTATCAGTTATTGTACCTACCTATAATGAGGCGGATGTGATTGCCACATTTCATCAGCGCATAACAAGGGTTATGCAGCAACTCAATTGTGAGTATGAAATTATTTATATTGATGATGGCAGTGAAGATGAAACCTTGTTTTTATTAAACCAATTAAGAGAGCAAGACCCTTGCATTAGTATTGTTGATCTAAGTCGGAATTTTGGTAAAGAAATAGCGATGTCAGCAGGACTTGATCATTGTATTGGTGATGCTGTGATTGTGATTGATGCTGATTTACAAGACCCACCCGAACTAATTCCTGCACTGATTGATGAGTGGAAAAATGGTTATGATGTGGTTTATGCCCAAAGAAAAAAACGCCATGGAGAAACGTGGTTAAAAACAAAATCAGCCACTTTATTTTATCAGTTACTTTGGAAAATAAGCCGTGTTAAAATTCCTAAAGACACAGGAGATTTTCGTTTGTTAAGCCGTCGTGCCGTCGATGCGCTTAAAACTTTAAATGAACACCATCGTTATATGAAGGGTTTATTTGCATGGATAGGTTATCCACAAAAAGCGGTGATGTATGATCGTGATCCCAGAGCCTCTGGTGAAACAAAATGGAGTTATTGGTATTTGTGGAATTTTGCCATTGAGGGTATTACCTCTTTTTCTGATATGCCTTTAAAAATATCAACTTATATTGGTACTATTGCTGCATCAGGTTCTTTTTTATATGGGATTTATATGATTATCAGAACCTTAATTTTTGATAACCCAATATCTGGTTATCCCTCTATTATCGTTATTATATTATTTTTAGGTGGGATTCAGTTAATTAGCTTGGGTGTGATAGGTGAGTACTTGGGCAGAACTTATGATGAATCAAAACGCAGAACCTTATATTTTACCAAGGGGTTTCATCCTTCTTTAGTTTATAAAGATAAAGATAAAAAGTAATGATAACTAATTAAAGTTACACAGTTGCTTTATTTTTGACTATATTGATCTTGGTGGATCAAAAAAAACAAATAGAGCCTCCAGGATGATTATTTTCTTTGCCGTGCGTAACTTCGGTAACTAACGCTATGGATTTTTAAAATATGACTGACTTATCTAAAATAAATATATGCTATGCTGTTATTATATTTTGTTTAGCTTTATTTATTCGTATTGAGTATTTTAATAATACTCATGTATATCAACCATTAAGTGGTGATGCTTCTAGTTATATGACTTATGCTAAAAATATTGATATATATTATATTTTTTCTAAAGATAGAGAGAACACCCCCCCCATTCCTGATTCATTCTGGGCACCTGCCTATCCTTTTTTTATTGTACTTATCCATAAAATAGCAAAAATATTAGAAATTGAGTTCTATTTTATTTTAATGATAGCCCAAGCTATTTTGGGTGGATTAATTGCCTTACTAACCTTTTTGATGGGGCGCTTATTTTTAAATAAGCATTTGGCGTTTAGTGCTGCATTATTAACGGTATTTAGTCCTCATTTGATTAGTTTAGGTAATTATATTTTAACGGAAACATTATTTTCTTTTACTTTAATGTTATCGCTTTATTTATTTATGTTATGGATTAAATATAAAAATCATTATTTATCTATTATAACGGGGTTAAGTTTTGGCTTAGCTTATTTAGTCAATCCTGTTATATTTTTTGCACCATTATTTTTGGCAATATTGTTTTATTATTCTTTTATAAAAACGGATTATAATAAAAAAATCATCCTTGTTATGTTAATGAGTTTTTTGGTGATTGTATTGTCATGGTCTTTGCGAAATCATCTTAATGTTGATAGCAGCGGAGAATCTAGTTCTGGTCGAGTTTTAGCCAATTTGGTTGTGGGCGCACACCATGATTTTTTTGATATTTGGCGTAAAGACCCACGGGATCCCAATAATCCAGCCACCTTAGATTTAACTATAGCTCAAGATTCCATCTCTACTTTCTTGCCGTTGTTAATAGACAGAATCATAGAAAACCCCAGTCATTATGCACAGTGGTATTTTTTGGAAAAACCTTATCTTTTATGGAGTTGGAATATATTAATTGGGCAGGGTGATATTTATGTTTATGCGGTAACACATTCTCTTTATACAGAAAATGTGGTTGCAATGATGAGCCTTTCAATGATGAAATCTTTGCATTTATGGTTGGTTTTGTTTGCGCTGTTGGGAATATTTTTTGTTTTTAAAAAGGGTGAAGATAATAATAAAATAGAGCCTAAAATACTTTATATTGTCTTGGTTTATGTTAGTGCGGTCTATGTTGTGCTACAAGCAGAGCCTCGCTATTCTGTACCTTTGCGCCCTGAAATGTATTTATGTGCAATGTTTTTTATCAGTGAAATAGTGAAGTTTTATAAAAAATTAAAGGGATCCCAATCATGCAAATGCTTCAGCATATTAAACCCAAGTCCCCCCAAGCTCATTATTTCCATACAAAATATTTTTTACCGGTTGTCATGCAGGCGTTTTTTCAGAAACTGAATACGACATCGGTATCCGTTTTATTATGTGCCCCCGGCTCCAATTCATTATTGCACGATACCCTGGAAGACATTAAGGCCACCTGGGATAGTCATGATCAGATGACGCTATCGTATACACCTGAAGATTTTAAGGTGGATGATAGTTTGTTGCAGCGCTTAATTAAAACCAGTAAAAAAGTGGATGTCATTTTTGGCATGTTGAGCAACACAGATACTGCAATTGCCTTGTTCAGCCAATATAAAGAGAGTCTGCCCTTATCTAAATTATTTTTAATCGTTGATGAAGCAATTTTGGAGGATTTGGAAAAACATCCGGCATTACTGGCCTTAGTTAACAGCGAGCATTTAATTACCCGTAAACTGGTATTTTCCACGGCCATTGACAATGGTCAGTTTTATACCTTAATTAATCATTATATTGCTGCTTTTCGGGCTACAAAATTTCAGTACAGCGAACGCACCCACCGCCATTTACCTGCCTTATATCAATGTTACCGTGTTCAGGTTAAAGCTTTAATGAATCCTGATTGTTTATTTTTAATGGGTTTTTTGAAATATCTGGAAGCGGATAAAAAACCGGTGAGCTTAGGTTTTCTGCGCACCCACCTGGAATTGGAGCACAGTGATACCTTGGCGTGCCGAAAACGCCTGCTGGTCACAAATTTCCTGAAATTGAAAGATGAGCAAATTAGTTTGACACAGTTTGCCTGCGAGTTTCTGGAATGTATCAGTTTGGACAATATCCCCCGTTTAAGTGATGTCCATCAACGTTTTCATGCCCGCTGGAAACGCCATATTGAACAAACGATTACTACACATTTTGCTTTAAGAGAGGATGTGCAAAGTTTACACGCTCTGGGTAAAATCATGTATCAGGCGTATGCTGCTTCTGGTTTTTTAATGCGTGTGCGGCAATGGCTGTCAACCAAATGGTATGGTAGTTGGTTGATTGATAATGACTGGTTGCCTGCTGAGCAGCAAGCCTATTGGGAACACACTTTAGTGAAAAAGCATTTATTTCCCATTTGGCAGGAATATATTGGGGAATGGAGTAAGGTGGGTTTTCCAGAGCAACGTGATCGGGCACGTTTTCTACAAACAATTCTGGATGCTTATCAGGTTTTACGCAAGAAAAAAAATGCAGACATTAGTAAGCGTTTTGATAATCTGGTGTTTTCTTTGAGCATGTTACGCCCGAATAATGTAGCACATATTTATATCGGTTATTCTTTTAAGCAGCGCAGGCAGCCAGATTTAATTAAAGATTATTTTCAGATGGCGGTGATCACGGGAAAATATGAGTTATTACTGAACCGTTATCCCCCCTATCATGTCATGTTGAACTTACATGCGACACCGGGAACCCGCACCTTGTTTGACTCGCGCGGCATTGATTTCACACCGATGACCATTCCGCTGAACTTTGAATATCACTGTGCAGTCGATTTACCGAAAACCCAGACCCGCCAGCAAGGGCGTTATCTTGAAATCCCCACTTATATCGATAAGGAAAAAGAAGCGCTGCATCAGGCAGATATCAAAAAACGTAAAACTGACCTGGCAAATATTTTTCCAGCCCCGGATTATATCAGTAATATTCAATTTGACCTGGAACATGCCCGTATTCTCTATACTGGCGAAGAAAAACCCATAGAAATCGAACGCTATGGGCAAAATCGATCAAAATATATTCAGGATAAAAGTGCATTTAACCTGCTCAGTTCCTTACCACCTGTACCTGGTAATGAAAGTGGTCTGGTGGTGCGTTTCAAATTACGCGAGCCTTTGAGTGCCTTGTTAGATGGTCTGAGCATGAAACGTCCATTCACCCTGGATGAGGTGTGTGATGTTCTAAAAATACTGGATTTATATAAAGCCAAACGCCATCAATCAGATGATAAACAAGCTTGCCTGGATGATATTATCCGGTTGGTAATGACCCAGGCGGAGATTAAAAATCTGTCAGAATCTACTAATGAATTTTTAGATGAAGTCAATCGTATTCGTCAGGTGGATCCGACTGAAACGTCTGCCTGGCAATATATTATTCATCAGGCAGCAGATGGCAAACGCCCTGAATTACTGCCTGCGTTGTGTAATAAACTCACCAATGAAGGCTTTGATTTGGTATTCAGTTTAATGCCTGCATTAATAGGACAGGAACTGGAAGTGACTCCAGAAAATCTGGCGCAGGCCTTAGAGGAACTGGAGAAGACTCAAAATGAAGAAAAACAGAATAAAAAAACCACCAGTCGCCTTTTTATTACAGATATTTTAAAAAGTCGTCTGCAAGAATTGTTACACCAGGTTTTCAGCCGTTATGTGGATATTTCCGCCGCAACCCGCCGCCAGCGTAGTGAAGCACTGTTAGCGCAAATGATTGTGGAAGAGTGTCTGAAATTCAGAAATGATTTTGGCACATTTAAAACCAGGCTGTATGAGCACTTGAAAAATCACCATAAAGTTAATAAGGAATTTCTGACCAGCACCTATATTGATAAAAATGCACCCAGTTCCGTGGTTCACACCAGTTTGCGCTTGAGTTCCAAAGCGGACTGGGAACACACTCTGGAAGATGAAATCAATAATGATATGAATGGCATTATTGAAATTATTCAAAACACCCGGAAGAAATTATTCAGCCGTGGTCAGTCAAACCGCATTTTATGTTTTATTGATCAAGCCAGTATTGATGTCAGTGTTGGAGAATTTATTTATTCAGGAGAAGAAATTGAAGCAGAAATTCAATCTTTATCTGATAGAATAGCAATGGAAAGAAAAGAACATGATAGACAATTTGTATTGAAAGCACAGGTTGAACGTGCTCGTACAGAAAATGAAAACCATAAAGAAATTTCTAAACATAAAAAAGAACAAAGAGACAGGGAAGCCGATGAAGAAGGTGAAAAACGTGCTTTTTCAGAAGAGTCTTTACCCAGACGTATGATTGATGCGATGTCTAGTGGAGATTCTGCACAATTTGCACGTTTATTGGTTACGCAAACCTATCTTAAAGAAAAAATGGAAGGGGTGTCAAAATTATTAAATGAGAACCCTGAAATGATCAATTTTATTTATCCAGGATCTTATAAACATTGGGAAGCCAGGGCGTTCAGGGAAAAGGTATTTAAATTACTTGAAAAGGATTCAAGCTACCGCTTTAACCCTCAGGATTTATTATCTCTAAATGCTGATGTGGAACAGCCGAAACTTCCAAACATTGAAAAACCTATTGATCACATGATGTCAAAATTTGCTGCCTCTTTACCTCCAGAAGTAACCAGTGAAGTGGAGAAACTTAAAGAGCAAGAGATAGCAAACAGTAATAAGGATATTAACGATAAAGAACAATAAGTGACATGAATTTGACATAAGCTTCATTCTTTTTCTGCAAATATTTCTCCAGTCCTGTTTTCATCAATTTCAAAAGGTACTCAGGAGTGAGGATGAAATAAGTGCAGGAACTGGGCGCAGGATTTTTATTCATTTTCAAGGCGTGAAAACAGGCGCATAGCAAGCTATGTAACTGTTTTCATAACACAGAAAATGGAGAAAAAGACCAGCCAAGTTGCTGAAGTTATAAAATTCTCGCTCCTCATGCATTTTGGCTTTTGTCCACACGCACCCAGGCATGTCTTTCCAGCGACATCACCAGCTTGGAAAGCCTGGTTAGTGGTATACACAGGGAGGATCTGCTGTTGCTGTGGATCGCGTTGTAGTATAAAGGCATTATGCAAAAGCTCCTTTCTTGTGCTTTAAGACACAAAAAGAGTGCAAAAAATACTTTTTGTTTCATACGGATTTAAGATGAAAGATGCTTGCCAGATGTTGAACAGAGGCTTAGGATATTGCTTTTATTTGAGTTCAACGCAAGCTTCTTGATAATCTGTGCCAGATTCAAGCATTTTTGGATAAAAAACCTTATATCGAACTCAAGTTATTTTGCTCAAGCCACTTATACAGGTTTTGTTATGTCAGACTCCAACCCGACGGAAACATCCCAGATCATGGACAAACATCAAGCCCTGATGTTTGATGCCCATATTCTGTCGCATGCACTGCAACAGCAGTCTGCTAATGGTTGTGCTTTGTTATTATTGGCCCACGCGGAAGAAAATGCCGTATTGGACACTACATCGCTGATAGCGCAATTACCCGAACCTGATTATGGACACCGGCGGATTATCGCTTTGCCGTTTCATGCACTGCAAAGTGATATTGCAGCGGAAGCACCGCTGCAAACCCTGGCAAATGCACTGTTATTCGGTTTGCCAGCACTTAAAGCCCAAGCCCGTTTACAAGCCACGGATTTATATTATTTATTACAACAACACCCGGCAGCTGCGGTTTTATTATTAAAAACCGTAGTGGGACAAATGCAGGATATATTGCCAGGGCATTTTGCAAAAACCGATGATATGGATGATACTCGGCAATTATTGTTACATATTACGGCACTGGAAGGCATTTTCTCGCCCAGGGTATCGGAGCAACAACGCGGACAATTCATTGAGCGTTTGTTGGAATTGGCGGAAACCGGCTGGATTCAGATTATTGCAGAAATTGATATTGCCGCATTAAATGTCATGCAACAATACCCCATGTTGATGGAACTATTATATGAGCATGGTATTTATACGCTGGAAAGTGAAGGCTTAAAGCCCTTAGCGGCAGCAGATGTTAGCGTGGCAAGTACTGCCACACCGACAACAACGTCCAAAACCAAAAAATCAACAACAAAAACCTCGCCTGTGCCAGAAATAGACATAGAGCCACTCACCCCACATCCGTTGTTACAGGCATTTTCCATGTTGTTACTACTGATGTTGGTTGGTGCTGCGGTTTTTGTTACTTTACAATTTTCTGAGCAAATTCTGGATTATGAACCAGGAAAATCCTCACCATCACTCTGGCCCCATGATGAAAGCAGCAATAATGCATCACTCATTGCCCAGACAGCAGAAGCCGATTCAAAACCGGTGGCGATGATGCAAACACCCGCGCAGCCATCAAAACAAGCAGAAACACCTGCACCAGTAAAAACCGTGGCAACACCTGTTAAAACTGAAAGTATCCAGGCCAAACCACAGCCAGCCCCCGTTGTCAGCAATAATGATTTAAGCACGTTGGAAGCACAGGCTGAATTATGGCGTAAAAAAGATCCGGAAGAAGCCCTGAAAGCCTATCAAAAAGCCTTGGACGCGGGGTTAAACATAAAAGCTCCTGATGCCCAGATCCAGCGGCGTTTGTCTGTACTCCATGATCGCATGGGTTTATTGCTGCAACAACAGCAAAAAATAGAAGCCGCCAAGACTCAGTTCTTAAAGGCGTTACAGGTTTCCCGGCAACTCTACGAGCAAAACCCTGAAGCATTTCAATGGCAAAGAGATCTGGCAATCAGTCATGAGCGTCTGGGTGATTTATATCACAGTAATAAAGAAAGCGATGCTGCACAGGCAGCTTATCAGCAGGCGATTGTTTATTATAAGCAAGCGCTGGAAAGCAAACCGGATTTGAAACAGCAAAATGCCCTGGCCTATGCCTATGATCGCCTGGGTGACAGCCTGCGCAGCAGCGATACCCGCGCTGCACTTGCAACTTATCAACAGGCGCTGTCTCTACGCCAAAAAATTACCCAGCGCCAGAATAACCAGGCTGCACAACAGGCGCTGGCAATCAGCTATCAGAAAATTCAGCAGTTGTGGAACAAGTAACACTCTTATTAAAATAAGTGAATTAAATGCAAAGGCTGCGTATCCTGGTCAAAATTTTCCCAGATTTCCGCATAAGTTTGTCCGGTTTCAGGGTGTTTTTGTTGTGGAATTAAGTCAAATAAAGGCCGTAAGACAAAGGCATATTTAAAGATTTCATCACGCGGCAGGCGCAGTTTGCCCTGTTCGAAAATCAGCTCATCATACAATAACAAATCCAAATCCAATGTCCGAGCACTGAATTTTTTATCGGTGCGTACCCGTCCGTTAGCCGCTTCGATGTCTGCCAGCGTCTGATTTACGGTTAATACATCATCAGTCGTATCAAAAGCCACAACCAGATTATAAAAATCATCCCCCTCAAAGCCAACGGCAGCACTTTCATATACTGGGGACTGTTGTATCACGCCATAATGCGCTTCCAAATCCTTAAGACTGGCATGAATGTTTTTTGCTGGCTCAATATTACTGCCGATGCTGATGTAGACTGTTGCCATGTTTAATTCCTTTTACCGCGCTCAATCAAAATACCCACATCCCGCGCACCACGCACCGCGCCACGTTTATTTAGACGTACCCGCACCCAGGGCACGGAAAACTCCGTTAAGATGATGTCAGCGATTTTTTCCGTCAGGGTTTCTACCAGAAAAAACTCGCTGTTGCCGACAAACTCAATTAGCCGCTTAGCCACATCCTTGTAACTCAAAGTGTCTTCAATCTGATCACTGGCGGCGGCACGGGCAATGTCTGCGCCCATTTCAATATCCAGCACAATGCTTTGGCGGATTTGCCGCTCCCAGGGATAAATCCCAATCAGGGCGTCGATTCTAAGGTCGTTTATGTAAATAATATCCATGTTTTAATCAATACCTTTGCCACTAAGGCGTGAGAATTTTATAACTTCAGCCTTTTTTATGAGGAGGGTTGTGGTTTGTCCAATATAAAGGCTAAACTCTCCCTTATCCTAAGGAGTGAGGATAAAATAAATACAGAAACTGGGCGCAGGATTTTTATTCATTTTCAAGGCGTGAAAACAGGCGCATAGCAAGCTATGTAACTGCCTAAGTCCAAACAGGCGGAACGCAGAAAATGGAGAAAAAGACCAGCCAGGTTGCTGAAGTTATAAAATTCTCGCTCCTAAGTGCTGGATTTCAATTGCCGCACCCAGAAACGCTGCGGACTCAGTGCGCGTTGCAAATCATCTGCTAAAGGCAATGGCTCGGCATTCATCTGCGCAGCGATAAGCTCCGCAGCCAAGGGCGCAGATAATAAACCGCGAGAGCCATGTCCCAGACTGGCATATAAGTTTTGCATCCGGGGTTCCTGCGGGTAAGTATCAAAGCGTCTGCCCAGATGCATTTCTGCATAATCTTCAAAAAAAGCCTGTTTTTCCGGTATCGCACCCACTACAGGCAGATGATCCCGGCTGCTGCAACGCACGCTGACGCGCCCCGCCCAGTCATGTATCAGTTCTTCCTGAGTATCCAGGCTGTTTGCCAATGCTGGCAGGCTTTGTAATTGTTGCAGATTCTGCTGATGTTCTGCGATACTAAGCGTTGTATCTGTATCTCCTGGCGTATAGCTCGCGCCCAGACAATGCAGACCTGTTGTATTGGTTGGGGTTAAATAAGCAGTTTCGCATACCACGCTGCGCAATTTCGCGCTATCAGGCGTTTGTGGCGGATAACTCACTTGTCCGCGCACGGCTTGCAGTGGCAGTTCCAGTTCAGGCAAGAGCTTAAGCGCCTCCCAGGCATTCGCCAGTATCAATACTGGTGCTTGAGCAATGCATTGCCCATCACGCCAAAGCTGCCAGAGGCCATTATGACGGCTTATTTTTTGAATTCTGCAATTCAGGCTGAGTTGTGCTTGCGTCTGTTGCGCTGCTTTGTGCCACTGCGCATGGCAGAGCGTAGCAGGAGAAAGCCAGCCAGCCTGGCTAAACCACAGTCCGGGGTGATGGAGATTGATACCACAATGCTGTTTTGTTTCACTGGCACTGCAAAGTTGTACAACCTTTGCTGGTAGTTGCAGATTTTGTATGATTTGTTGTTGTTTTTTTTGCTGTTGCATGGTGCTTGCGGGTAACAGTACGCCACACCAGTTTCCGGGAATATCAAAACCCGCATCGCGCAAGCTGTCAAGCCGACGCTGGATAAGCAACATGGCTTGCAGGTAGAAACGGGTCGCGGGACTCCAGTCCGCAGATAACAGGGGGTAAACCGCGCCCTGGGCATTGCCGGAAGCGCCTCTGGCAAGTTGTGCCTGTGCTTCCACTAAGTGTAACGACCAGCCGCGTTGCGCCAGACTGTATGCAATGCTTGTTCCGGCAACACCACCGCCAAGAATTAATGCTTTTTTATCAGTAAATTTTGGACTGGTATTGCGAAACCAGGGTGGCTGTTTGCTGCTTGGTTTTTTGCTGGTTTGCTGAGCAGTGTATAACGATTCCGTACCCTCATACACACCGCATAAACGCTCGCGTTTATGTCCGAAACCCGGTTGTTTATCTACCTTAAAACCTGCTTGCTGCAAGCCACGGCGCACATGACCGGCGGCGGTAAATGTACCAAAAGTCGCGCCAACTTGACTGAGCCGCGCCATGTGCTGATACAAGTCTGGCGTCCACATATCAGGATTTTTAGCTGGTGCAAAACCATCCAGATACCAGGCATCCACCATTGATGCCTGCGTATCGGGTGTTTGGTGGTCAAAATAAGCTGACCATTGTGGCAAGATATCGCTGACATCCCCCAGACATAAATCCAGTATCACCCTACCCTGTTCAAAATACAGACGATGAAAACCAGGTACTGCCGGGGGGTATTGTTTTATGAGTGCTGTGCTGAGGTCTTGCAGTTCATCCCAGTTTTGCAGACAACGCTGTAAATCCTGTACATGCAGGGGGAAGCGTTCAATGGCGCGATAAACTAAAGTGACATGGCTTTGCTGTTGTTGCCAGTGCCGCCAGGTTGCCAGAAAGTTCAGTCCCGAGCCAAATCCCGTTTCTGCAATAATAAAAGCACGCTTTTCTGACCATTGCGACCAGCGTTGTGTCAGTTGGTTGGCTGCAATAAAAATACAGCGACTTTCTTCCAGAGCATTTTCCGTTGAGAAGTACACATCATTAAAATCACAGGCATATGGCACGCCGTGCTTGTCCCAATTAATTTTTGCGTTGTTCAAACCAAGCCTCCAGGGCTTCACTGCCACCAATGTGCAGGCCATTGATATACACCTGTGGCACAGTTTTGGCGTTGGTAATCGTGCGCAGGGCGCGTAATGAATAATCCTCACCCAACACCATTTCTTCATAAGCTAAATCATGGGCGCTTAACATGTCCTTCGTCTTAGCGCAGTAAGGGCAGCCTTTTTTGGTGAAAATTGCAATATCAATCGGTTTATGGGCATTGGGATTGATGTGATTTAGCATGGTTTCAGCATCAGAAACGATGTAAGGATCACTAACATCCTCATCTTCCGTTTCTATAAACATTTTTTCTATGATGCCATCTTTCACCAGCATGGAATAGCGCCAGGCGCGTTGTCCAAAGCCCAATTCCTGCTTGTCAGCTAACATGCCCATTGCCTGCGAGAACTCACCATTGCCATCAGGAATAAAGCGAATATGATCTGCCTGCTGCTCTAGTTGCCAGGCTTGCATCACAAAACTATCATTCACGGATAAGCAGATAATATCATCGACACCATTTTCAAAAAATACCGGTGCCAATTCATTAAAGCACGGCACATGAAATCCAGAACAGGTTGGGGTAAATGCACCAGGCAAAGAAAACAGGATAACAGTTTTACCCTGAAATAAATCATCGCTGTTAACATCCTTCCAGGCAACGCCTTCACGTACCTTAAAAACAACAGAAGGAATGCGCTGGCCTTCAAGATTTTTAAACATAAAATGCTCCTTTATTTTCATTTTCCTGTTATCGAACTTGATGTAAGTTTACTGTATGAAGTGGTTTTCAGGTAGAATACAGGGCTTTTATATCACCTTTTATCTTACAAAGGTTCTATAGCTGATAGACTCTAAGGAACTATTTATGTTAAAAACAATATCCATTATTTCTTTGCCCTTAATTTTTTCCATGCTTTTTTCAGTATCTGCATTTGGCGCGCCAGCGAAAGATTCAGCCGATGCAGGCAAGGCTCTGCCTAAAATGATCTTATCCCACACCACCTGGCAAGTACCTTTGGAAGAGGGTATTTCTCTGGATGATGCCATTGACTCAATGAAGCTACGCGCCAATAGCTTAAATATGAAACTGGTAGGCCATCAGCCTTTATCCAATGAATTAGAGGCGCAAGGTTTAAAAAATATCCGGCGTATGGAGATTTTTCAATTTTGCGATGCCCAGATAGCCAATAAAATGGTCAGAGCCGATATTTCTTTTGCCGCCTATTTGCCTTGTCGCATCACCGTGGTTGTTGATGAAAATGAAAAGCCCTGGTTAGTGACCTTAAATATGGATATGGTGCTGAGCATGGTTAATTTAACCCCGGAATTACAAACATTAGCAAAAAAAGTACGGGATAATATGCACAGTATCATTCATGCAGGTGCGGCAGGCGACTTGTAAGCTTTAACAACATCAATAACGAGAAGAGTTTCATGAAAATAATAAAAAAACTGATTTATACCACCTGTTTTTCCAGCCTTTTTTGTTTATCTGCCCAGGTGCAGGCGACGGACATGTTCACTGTTAAAAACATCGGCATGGAACTGGCGCGTGATATTGCCAGTGAAACGGTACTGGCTTGCCGTAAAATGGGCTACCAGGTCAGTGCTGTGGTGGTTGATAGAAATGGTATCCAGCGTGCGGCGTTGCGTGATGATCTGGCGGCGCAATTTACCTTGCAGATCGCTGAAGAAAAAGCCAACGCCGTGGTCATGTCCGGCATGAACTCCGGTGCTTTTCGCAAAAACCGGGAAGACATTCGCATGGATTTAAATCACATTAACGGTATTATTATTATGCAGGGCGGCGTTGCAATTACTGCGGCGGGTTCACGTCTTGGCGCAGTTGGCGTCAGTGGCGCACCTGGCGGGGAAAAGGACGAAGCCTGCGCGATTCAGGCGCTGGAAAAATTTGAAGAACGCCTGGAATTTGCAGATTAAAGTGTCATCATTTTATTAAATCCTCTATTAAGAGGATTTATTTAAAGGAGCATTCCCATGAGCATGACAAACTTGTTTCTTTTTCTGGTTATCGGCGGTGTAGCTGGCTGGCTGGCGGGCAATATCATGAAAGGCGGTGGTTATGGGCTGTTTATCAACATCATATTGGGTATTATTGGTTCAATTGCCGGTGGTTTTTTGTTTGGCCTGTTAGGTATCTCATTTAATGGTTTAATCGGTTCAATTGTTACCGCAACCGTGGGTGCAATTGCCATTTTATTTGCTGTTGGTTTATTTAATAAACGGTAACGGATATGGCGAAAGAAGAAGTTGATATTCAATTAAAAGTTGAAACGCCAGAGCAAATAGATTTTGCCTGTGACGTGTTACGTACGCTGCATTCCGTGATTCGCCGTATGCGCATGGAACAACACAAGACATGGAAAACCACTGATATTCTCGACTTGCTGGAAACCCTGATATTTGAAATCACGACCGGGGTGACTGAAGAAGATAAGATGCGGGAGTTGCTGCTGGTACAGGGAAGAGTTGCTTTTCAAGCCAATAAACCCCGCAGCAGTAATCCTTATCAACAAAAACAAGAACCTCAGAATTACAACTGGTGGGATATGGGCTGGCATGATGGCGAACGGGAAGCCACTAAAGCCGCAGGTGGTGCAGTGGAAATTCATCAGGGGCGTATCAAAGCGAAACCTAAAACCAGCAAAAGCGGAAAATATTACCGCATTCAGCATCATTATAAATCCGTGGTTACGGAATGGAATGAAACCCTGCACCAATATTCCCCGGAAAATAACGGCACCAAATTCGACGATTACGAAGAAGCTTCCACTATTGCAGAACGTTTGAAACAAAGCGCAGACGGCTATATCACCATTATCACCATGGACGCGAACTAATGGCACAATATATTTATACAATGAACCGGGTCGGCAAAATTGTGCCGCCCAAACGTGAAATTTTAAAGGACATTTCCCTGTCTTTTTTCCCAGGGGCCAAAATTGGCGTTCTGGGACTTAACGGTTCCGGGAAATCCTCACTGCTGCGTATTATGGCAGGCGTGGATACGGAAATTATCGGCGAAGCCCGTCCACAACCCGGCATTAACATCGGCTACTTACCTCAGGAACCGCAACTGGATCCGGATAAAGACGTGCGTGGTAATGTTGAGCTGGCGCTGGCGGATGTCAAGGATGCCTTAACCCGACTGGACGCGGTATATGCGGCCTATGCCGAGCCTGACGCGGATTTTGACGCGCTGGCAAAAGAACAGGCAGAACTGGAAAATCTGATTCAGGCTAAAGATGGGCATAATCTGGAGCGGACGCTGGAAGTGGCCGCCGATGCCTTGCGCTTGCCGCCCTGGGATGCAGACGTTACAACATTATCCGGGGGGGAACGGCGGCGGGTGGCCTTGTGCCGCTTATTGCTGGAAAAGCCAGATATGCTGCTGCTGGATGAGCCGACTAACCATCTGGACGCAGAATCCGTGGCCTGGCTGGAACGGTTTTTACATGATTATAGCGGCACTGTGGTTGCCGTCACCCATGATCGTTATTTTCTGGATAATGTCGCAGGCTGGATTTTGGAGCTGGACCGGGGGCAGGGCATTCCCTGGGAAGGGAATTATTCCAATTGGCTGGAGCAAAAAGAACAACGTCTGGAAATGGAAGAAAAACAAACCTCCGCACGCGCCCGCTCAATGAAAGAAGAACTGGAATGGGTGCGCAGCAATGCCAAGGGCCGCCGCACTAAAAGCAAAGCCAGATTGGCGCGGTTTGAAGAAATGGCATCTCAAGAAGTGCAAAGCCGCAATGAAACCCGCGAGATTTACATTCCCCCCGGCCCACGCCTGGGTGATTTGGTGATAGAAGTTAATCAGTTGCACAAGCATTTTGGCGATAAACTGCTGGTGGATGATCTCAGTTTTAATCTGCCACCGGGGGGTATCGTAGGTATTATCGGCCCCAATGGCGCAGGTAAAACCACCCTGTTTCGGATGATAACCGGGCAGGAGCAGCCAGATAGCGGCGAGATACGCAAAGGCTCCACTGTTGAAATTGCTTACGTGGATCAAAGCCGGGATTCACTGGAAGGCGATAAAACCGTGTGGGAAGTGATTTCTGATGGTCATGATTTAATCCAGGTGGGTAAATATGAAACCCCTTCCCGCGCTTATGTCGGGCGTTTTAATTTCAAAGGCACGGACCAGCAAAAACGGGTTAAGGACTTATCCGGCGGTGAGCGTAACCGCGTGCATCTGGCGCGTTTATTAAAAAGTGGTGGCAATGTCTTATTATTAGATGAACCCACCAATGATCTGGACGTGGAAACCCTGCGCGCCCTGGAAGAAGCCCTGTTGGAATTTCCTGGTTGCGCGGTTGTCATCTCACATGATCGCTGGTTCCTGGATCGTATCGCCACCCACATGCTGGCATTTGAAGGTGACAGTCAGGTGGTCTGGTTTGAAGGCAACTATGAAGAATATGAAGCAGATCGCCACCGCCGTTTAGGCACAGAAGCCGATAAGCCACACCGGATTCATTATAAAAAGCTGGATGCTTAAATCATGTGCTCAGTTTCAACAGTTTACCTGCTGAAACTGAGCACATTCAAAAGTGTGGTTAAAGACTTGTAAGTAATTGATTTTTAATTCTTTTATAGGAGGCCATAAGAAGCCTGCAATACTGCAAATGGTTTTTTTAAAAATCAAAAAAATATATAAGCCTTTGAAAATAAATGGAAAAAATATTGGCACAATTATCGCTAATACTTAAGACACAACAACAATACCATTTATTAACAGATGTATTGATGTTTGATTTTATATTTTTATCTTAGGAGATAAAGCTCATGAAAAAACAACAAGGTTTTACTTTAATCGAACTGATGATCGTTATCGCGATTATCGGTATTCTGGCAGCAGTGGCTATTCCTGCTTACACTGATTATCTGAAACGCTCAAAAGTGGCTGAAGCAATTGGTTTAATGGCAGGTCTGAAAACCCCTGTTGAAGAATATATTGGCTCTAAAGGTATTACTAACTGGCCTGCAAGTGCCGCTGAGATTACAGGTAAACTGGGTGGCAAGGTTACAGGGAAATATACTTCAATGATTACCCCCGCAGGTGGAGCTACTGGGCCTTATGGCTTCCAGGCAGTTATGAGAGGAACACCAGAGGATTGGGGTGATGCGAGTGCAGGTAGAACTGTTCACTTACAGTATGTTACTGCTGATAAATCATGGGACTGCAAATCAGGTATAGTTGCTGATCAAGCTAAAGGTACTGATGCTTTAGATGCGGCTTATTTGCCAACTGCTTGTAAACAATAAGTATTTCTTATTATTATAAGTGTTAAAACCTGCCTTTGTAAAAAGGCAGGTTTTTTTATTTTCAGTATAAATTGATAAAAAATGAAATCCAGTATCCGTTTACAGTGGTTATATAGTCTGCTTTTCCTGTTGCTACTGGGATTTTCCAGTATTTTATATTGGCAGGGGTTGGATGGTTCATTTATTCTGGATGATGAGCATAATATTACTGAAATCAAAAATTTTGATGATCGCAGTCTTAGCGAGGATATGTCTCGTTATGTATTCAGTGGTGAAGCAGGAGCCTTGGGGCGTCCAATCTCTTTGCTGAGTTTTGCCCTGCAATTTCATAATATCCACAATGTTTTTGCATTTAAGTATGTCAATCTTTGTATTCATTTACTCATAGCCACTTGTATTTTCTGGCTGCTCATCAAAATAACCCGTCTGTTAGCTTGGGATACCCATAAAAGTTTATTCATCGCTTTGTTAAGTACGGCCTTATGGCTGCTCTCCCCGATTCAGGTTTCCACCGTTTTATATGTTGTGCAACGCATGGCGCAACTTTCAGTATTATTTACCGTGATTGGACTGTTATGTTTTGTGCAGGGTCGGATGGTCTTAGCGCAGGGAAAACTGCGACAAGGCTACCTTTGGGCATCTATCGGGATGTTTATTGCAGGTATTTTTGCCATATTCAGTAAAGAAAACGGAATTTTATTAATTTTATATGTATTGGTATTGGAACTTACCTTATTTCACAAAATACCAGAACCAAAATTGTGGAAATTATGGAAAACAATCTTTGTTTATAGCCCCTTATTAATTATTATTGCTTATTTTATGTTTGTAGCCAATGTGCTTAGTGGTTATGAAATACGTCCATTTTCACTGACTGAACGCTTATTAACTGAATCCCGCATTTTACT
Organism: Candidatus Venteria ishoeyi; assembly: GCF_030378065.1. Taxonomy (GTDB): domain Bacteria; phylum Pseudomonadota; class Gammaproteobacteria; order Beggiatoales; family Beggiatoaceae; genus Venteria; species Venteria ishoeyi. The sequence continues at coordinate 19,891 of NZ_JAUCGJ010000032.1, forward strand.
GGATTATCTCCGGGACACTTTTTTACCTCAACCCCAGTCCTTTACTATTTTTCATGATGATTATGTCATTTCCAAAAATCTGATTACACCTTTCTCCACCTTACCTGCTGTCATTATTGTTTGTAGTGCTCTCGTTATTGCCTGGTTATGGCGAAAAAAGATACCTGTTTTATCATTTGCGATTTTATGGTTTTTTGCAGGTCATGCGCTGGAATCTACCTTTTTAGCCTTAATGCTTTATTTTGAACATCGTAATTATCTTGCCATATTAGGGTTTTTATTTGCTTTCAGTTGCTTGCTGTTTTACCTTTACAGTATTATTCAAAAGAAAATATTAAAAATATTTATAGTGCTTGCCAGCGGTGTCTGGTTGTTGTTATTGAGTTTTATTAGCTATCTCGAAGTTGGTTTATGGAATAATCCAGTTTTACAGGCAGTTTATTGGGCAGAAAAACATCCTTATTCCGGTTACGCGCAATCCCACGCTGCGGCATTTATGGGTGATTCAGGCAGACCGGAAGAAGCCTTAAAATATTATGCGCACATGCTTGAAGTTTTTCCTGAGTCAAGCAGTCATTATATTTTCTGGCTTAATCTACACTGCGCTTATCCACGTATTGAACCTCCAGAGCAGAAAGTCATGCTGGCACATTTTAAACAAAGCCAGGATGATTTTGGGCTGGGTAATGGTTTGAATTTACTGGTGAGTTCACATGTTGAGCAGTTATGCCCACATATTTCCAGACAAAAAATTGAAGAGATTTTAGGGGTATTATTGGATAATCCTAATATCAATATCACACATACCTTACTCTATTTACAATTAGGACGTTTGTTTGCTTATCATAGTGAATACCTGAAAGCGGCTGCCATGATAGAAAAAGGAACTGCTTATCCAATGCCTAACCGGGCGCAGGCGCAAACCATGCAGGTGTACTGGTTAGCACAGGGGCGCGCTTTTGACCAAGCACTTGCTTTGGCAAAAAAATTAAAAAATAGTTTCAATCCTAAAGAACTGATGATTCATGGTGCGTACCTAGATATAATGATAAAAAAAATGTCTGAGTTAAAACAACTTGATGAGCAGAAAATTGAGGGACGAAGGGTAAATAAACAGAACCATAAATCAATAATAGAGACGGATAAAAGTAATTCTCAATGAAACAAAGCCTCAGTATTATTTTACCCTGTCATAATGAGTCTACCAGTCTGTCTGTGGTGCTGGAAAAATTAACTTATCTATATCCTGATGCGGAACTGATAGTCGTTGATGACGCTTCCGATGATAACTCAGCAGATATCGCGGAAACTACAGGCGCAAAAGTGATTCGCCATCCTTATAACATGGGCAATGGCGCGGCGATTAAAAGTGGCGCGCGCGCTGCCAGCGGCGACATTCTGGTGTTTATGGATGCCGATGGTCAACATCACCCGGAAGATATTTCACGTTTACTGGCGGAAATTGATGCGGGTTATGATATGGCTATTGGTGCGCGTTCCGCACAGACTCAGGCCAGTTTTGCCCGCAAGCTGGCTAATGGTTTTTATAATAAACTGGCAAGCTGGGTGGTGGGGCAGAAAATAGCCGATCTGACTTCCGGTTTTCGTGCTGTCCGCGCCAGTAAATTTAAAGCCTTTCTCTATCTGTTGCCAAATACCTTTTCTTATCCAACCACCATTACCATGGCCTTTTTTCGCGCCGGTTACAGCTTAAAATATGTGCCGATTCATGCGGGGCAGCGTCAGGGCAAGAGTCATATTAAATTATTCAATGACGGTGTGCGGTTTTTGTTGATTATTTTTAAGATTGGCACCTTATACGCGCCATTGAAACTTTTTGGCCCTATCAGCCTGCTGAATTTTTTAATGGGGCTTTTTTATTATGCTTACACTTATTTCACCGATGGGCGCTTTACCAATATGGGCGCGTTGTTATTCACGACAGCACTGCTTATTTTTTTAATTGGTCTGGTTTCCGAGCAAATCACCAGTTTGTTATACAGTGAAAAAATGCATTAGCCTTGCACGATTATTGTGCATTCATAATATTAAGTTGCCTTAAATGAGTGCGTTAAATTATAGTGTTGTGAGGTAATATGTGCTAACCATTTGATTTTATTCTATATAAAATCTGGCCTATTTATTGCCCAAAGCTCCACCATTGCAATTTTTTTATGGGGAGTTAAGCACTACGATGTATAAGCAATCCTGGTCCTATCTTTTTATTTCATCCTTATTTTTGGCGATGCCAACACTGGCTTTTGCAGAAGAAATGAATGCAGCGAATACCGCCTGGATTCTGACTTCGACGGCATTGGTGCTATTTATGACCATTCCCGGCTTGTCATTGTTTTACGCAGGCCTGGTACGCTCTAAAAATGTACTTTCCGTACTGATGCAGTGTTTCGCAATTACCGGCATGGTTTCTGTGTTATGGCTTATCGGCGTTTACAGTCTGGCATTTGATGTGGGTAATGACTGGATAGGCGGTATGGGCAAGGCTATGTTTGCTGGCGTTGGTAAGGATGCAATGACCGGTGATATTCCTGAAGTAAGCTTCTCCATGTTTCAGATGACGTTCGCTATTATTACCCCGGCTTTGATTGTTGGTGGTTTTGCTGAGCGTATGCGTTTTTCAGCAATGTTGATCTTTAGCGCCATCTGGGTGGTTCTGGTGTATGCCCCCGTAACACACTGGGTTTGGGGCGGTGGCTGGTTGAGCAAAATGGGCTTGCTGGACTTTGCCGGTGGCACTGTGGTGCATATCACTGCGGGCGTTGCTGCTATTGTTGCTGCGATGTGGATGGGTAATCGCAAAGGCTTTCCCCATACTGCAATGCCTCCCCATAATTTAACTATGACCGTAACCGGCGCAGGGATGCTTTGGGTAGGCTGGTTTGGCTTTAATGGTGGCAGTGCATTGGCTGCCAATGCAGATGCCAGCATGGCGATGTTTGTTACACATATTTCAGCCGCTGTGGGTACCATGACCTGGTTGTTTTTAGAGTGGATAAAATACGGTAAACCCAGTGTATTAGGTGCTGTTACCGGCATGGTTGCCGGATTAGGCTCGATTACCCCGGCATCTGGTTATGTTGGGCCGGGTGGTGCTTTAATTATTGGTTTCAGTGCAGGTCTGGTGTGCTTTTTTATGACCATTTTAATTAAACGCAAACTAAAGATTGATGATTCCCTGGATGTATTTCCGGTGCATGGCGTTGGTGGCATTCTTGGCACCTTATTAGCTGGTGTTTTTGCCTCCACTGAATTAGGTGTATTCAGCGGCATGGGCTTTGCTGATAATATTACTAGCATGGGGCAGCAGTTGTGGGTGCAGTTTGTCGGCGTGATTGCGACTTTTGTATATACTGCGATTGTCACGGTGGGTATACTGAAACTGGTTGATATGCTGGTTGGTCTGCGTGTTGAGCATGAAGAAGAAGTGGAAGGCCTGGATATCAGTCAGCATGAAGAAAGGGGTTATGACTATTTATAAAATGTTGAATATTTTATAAAAGAGTTAAAATTAAAAAAATCCGCTATAAGCGGATTTTTTTTAGGCTTATGAACCCCAGATGCGTCCCATCCAAGAGCGTTTTGCCCAGGTTTTTTCCATACCATGTTCAAGAAAACAGGTTACATATTTTCTATCTTCACCCATGATGTGTCTTGTCAGCCATTGGCGTAGGAAATCTAACGTCTCCATGCTAATCTGCGTTTTCCCACTTGTTACTTTATTTTTCAGATCGATAACCTGTTGAGTCAATTCGGCGTGTTGTTGTTTATGCTCTTCATAATCAGGATAGTGGAAAATACGCATCAGGCTTTCTTCAACGGCAAAGTGGATAATTGTATATTGGGTTAACTCTGTCAGCACCTCATGAATCACCGTTTGATCATCTGAGGTAATAATAGATGCGTATAGTTTATTGAGCAGAGCAACCAGTATTTTATGCTGTTCGTCAATTTCCTGTATATTGACGCTTAAATCGTTACTCCATTCAATGAGTTCTTTCATCAGCCGGGTTCCCTTCTGTTGATGCTGCCCAAGCGTAATACTGCCTTATCTCTATTTTTACAAGCAACCGAGTCTGATTGTATTAATACTTGAGGCGGGAAAATGAGTGGCGAGTGCAGCGTAAATGTATTTAGTTTTCAATAAAACACATTGATTTTATCAATGATTTATAAAATACTAACATTATAGCCCAGCCTGATGAAGTTGCATATCCGTTATAACCTGGCCTGAGCTGAATGTAGTTTTTAGCTGCGTAGCGGCTAAAAGAAGCTGATGCTGAACTTAGGAACGAGGATTTTATAATTCCTGAAACCAAGCTGGCCTTTTTCTCCATTTTCTGCGTTATGAAAACAGTTACATAGCTTGCTATGTGCCTATTTTCATGCCTTGAAAATGAACAAAAATCCTGCGCCCGGTTTCGGTTCTTATTTCATCCTCATTCCTTAGATTATTTATCCTCACTTAGGTTATTTATCCTCCATGCGCAGGCTGTTATAATAAAAAGCTTTTTTAGTTCAATTTATCTCAACATTTTGCTCAACTGTGAGGCACTACGTGGCTGATTACAAACACACCCTGAACTTGCCCAAAACTGACTTCCCTATGCGGGGCAATCTTGCCAAGCGGGAGCCTGGGTTTTTAAAAAACTGGCAAGAGAAAAAACTCTATCAACAAATTCGCCAGCAGTTTTCAGGGTTGCCACAGTTTATATTGCATGATGGCCCACCTTATGCCAATGGTGATATTCATATTGGTCATGCAGTGAATAAGGTGCTCAAGGATATTATTGTTAAGTCAAAAGGTTTAAGTGGTTTTGACGCACCTTATGTGCCCGGCTGGGATTGTCATGGTTTGCCTATTGAGCTGGCGGTGGAAAAGAAAAAAGGCAAAGCTGGCTATAAAATTAATGCGCGGGACTTCCGCGATACCTGCCGTCATTATGCGCAGCAGCAAGTAGATCGCCAGCGGGATGATTTTGTGCGTCTGGGGGTGTTAGGGGACTGGGAAAAGCCTTATCTGACCATGAATTACCAGACCGAAGCGGACACCATTCGCGCTTTGGGTAAAATTATTGACAACGGGCACCTGGAAAAAGGTTCCAAGCCTGTGCACTGGTGTACCGATTGCGGGTCTGCTTTGGCGGAAGCTGAAGTCGAATACGAAGATAAAAATTCGCTGGCGATTGATGTACGCTTTGCTTTACAGGATGAGGCTGCTCTGATGCAGCGCTGCCATCACGCGCCAGAGAAATATGGCAAAGGCCCGATTTCGATTGTTATCTGGACCACAACGCCGTGGACCTTACCTGCTAACCAGGCGGTTGCGGTACATCCTGAACTGGAATATGCCGTTGTCGAATGTGAAACCGCGCAAGGCAGCGAGCGCCTGATTCTTGCTGAGGCGCTGCTGAAAGATGCCATGGCGCGTTATGATGTTGAAAACTACCATGTCGTGGCCTATTGCAAAGGTCAGGAACTGGAAGGTTTGTTGACCCAGCACCCGTTTTATGAGCGGGAAGTACCGATTATTTTAGGGGAACACGTCACGCTGGAAGCTGGTACGGGGGCTGTGCATACTGCACCGGGTCATGGTCAGGAGGATTACCTGGTTGGCCTGAAATATGACCTGGAAGTTTATAACCCCGTTGGCAGTAATGGACGTTTCTTGGAAAATACCCCAATCTTTGCCGGAGAAATGGTGTTTGATGCCGACCGCAAAGTCATTGAATTGCTGAAAACCCAACATAAACTATTGCGTGAGCAGGGTATCCGTCATAGTTATCCACATTGCTGGCGACATAAAATCCCGATTATTTTCCGTGCCACGCCACAGTGGTTTATCAGCTTTGATAAGAATGGTTTACGTCAACAAGTGCTCAAAGAAATTGAAAAAGTCACCTGGCTGCCTGATTGGGGTAAGCAGCGCATTGCGGGCATGGTGGAAAATCGCCCGGATTGGTGTATTTCCAGGCAACGTACTTGGGGCACGCCGATTCCTTTGTTTTTGCATAAACAAACCGGGGCTTTACATCCTGATACCCCGGCTTTGATTGAAACGGTTGCTAAAAAAGTGGAAGCCAAAGGCATTGACGCCTGGTTTGAACTGGATACTAAAGACTTGCTGGGGGATGCCGCTGAAGATTATGACAAGCTCAGCGATACCCTGGATGTCTGGTTTGACTCTGGTGTGACCCATGCCACGGTATTGGAAGGCAGTAGTTCAGAACTGGGTTTACCAGCAGATTTATATCTGGAAGGCTCGGATCAACATCGTGGCTGGTTTCAGTCTGCTTTAGTTACCGCCGTGGCAATGCGCGGCAGCGCGCCTTATAAAGAAGTATTAACCCACGGTTTTACGGTGGATGCACAGGGCATGAAAATGTCCAAATCCAAAGGCAACGTGGTTGACCCGAAAAAAGTGCTGAAATCCCTGGGTGCGGATATTCTGCGTTTATGGGTTGCGGCCACTGATTACCGGGCAGAAATGAATGTTTCTGATGAAATCTTAAAACGTATTGCCGATGCTTATCGTCGGCTGCGTAATACCATGCGCTTTTTATTATCCAATCTACATGATTTTGACCCGGAAAAAGACTTGCTTGCACCGGAACAGATGCTGGTATTGGATCGTTGGGCAGTTGATCGGGCATGGCGTTTGCAGAAAGAAATTTGTACCGCTTATGAGGATTATGCCTTTCACCAGATTTACCAGAAATTGCACCAATTCTGTGCAGTGGATATGGGGGCTTTGTATCTGGATATTATCAAAGACCGCCAATATACCGTTGCAACAGAAGCCTTAGCACGGCGTAGCGCGCAAACTGCAATGTATCATATTGCGCAAGCATTGGTGCGTTGGATGGCTCCTATTCTCAGCTTTACCGCTGATGAAGCCTGGTCGCATCTGCCTGGAAAACAAAATGAAGACTTTGTTTTTCTCAGCCGTTGGTATGATGGCTTATTCCCGATGGCAGAAAATACTGCGCTGGATGCAACTTATTGGGCGCAGGTTTTTGAATTGCGCGAAGTGGTCAGTAAAGAATTGGAAGCCCTGCGGGTTTCCGGTGAAATTGGCTCTTCACTGGATGCAGAAGTGGATATTTTTTGTAATAAAAAATGGTTTGATGCATTGACTCTGCTGGAAGATGAATTACGCTTTGTATTAATTACTTCTGAAGCACGCGTGCATCAGGAAGACGTGGATACGGAAACAGGTTTTCGCATTCAGGTCAAAGCCTGTGCCGAAGAAAAATGTGTACGTTGCTGGCATCATCGCAAGGATGTCGGTAGTCATGCGCAACATCCGCAGCTTTGCGGACGTTGTGTTGAGAATTTGGAAATGGGTGAACAACGACGTTATGTCTAATGAAACACAAGATGAAGCGCAAGAAGCCTTATTAAAGAAAATGGATGCTGCTGAGCTGGCAAATCATGTCACGCATAAACAGCTACTACCACGGCGGCGTCTGGCAAAAACCAAAGGTAATTATCCCTGGTTATCCTTATCTGTTGCGGTCTTTTTTATTGATCAGCTGAGCAAAGGCTGGGTGAGCCAGAATATTGAAATGGGTAACCCACTAACAGTAAACGCATTTATTAATATTGTTCTGGCCTATAATCCTGGTGCAGCTTTTAGTATCCTGGCAGATGCCGGTGGCTGGCAGCGCTGGTTTTTTATTATTCTGGCATCTATCGTGTGTATGGTGCTTATTGTGTGGATAGTAAAAATGCGTCGGGGACACCATACTGTAGCACTGGCACTGGCATTAATTCTCGGTGGTGCGGCAGGTAATCTCTGGGATCGGATAGAATTTGGCTATGTCATTGACTTTATTGATATCTATTATCAGCAATATCATTGGCCTGCATTTAATGTGGCGGATGCCGCGATTACGCTGGGGGCTGTCATTTTATTGTTGGATGCCTTATTTGCGCACCCTGAGCAATGACCTACAGCGTTAAAGAAGTTTTTTATACATTGCAGGGTGAAGGTATTAATGCTGGACGACCTGCGGTATTTTGCCGCTTCGCGGGTTGTAACCTCTGGTCAGGCCTGGAACAAGACCGACACAAAGCATCCTGTTCGTTTTGTGACACGGATTTTGTTGGGGTTAATGGCAAGGGAGGAGGAAAGTTTGCCACTGCCAGGCAATTAGCTTTGCATATTAAACACTATTTTCCTGAAACAGAAAGTATACGGGGATTTGTTGTTTTCACTGGTGGTGAGCCACTCTTGCAACTGGACACTCCGCTGATTGAGGCTTTACATGCGCTGAACTTTGAAATTGCCGTGGAAACCAACGGTACCATTGCAGTGCCAGATCAGCTTGACTGGATTTGTGTCAGCCCTAAGGCAGGCACGGATTTAGTGCAAACTTCAGGTCATGAACTTAAATTAATTTATCCACAAAATGGTATTTGCCCTGAAACTTTTGAATCGCTTCCATTCCAATACTTCCTGTTACAGGCTTTAGACGATCCGCTGGATAGCAATAAGCAACAACAACATCTACAACAAGCTATCGCCTATTGCAAACAACACCCGCATTGGCGACTCAGCATACAAACCCATAAATGGCTGGATATTCCCTGATGGAAATTTTTAAAGACTTTAGTTTTGACGCGGCGCATCACTTACCCAATGTGCCGGAAGGTCATAAATGCGCACGCTTACATGGACATACCTACCGTATACGTATTTATATCTGTGGCGAAGTGGGAGAGGATAGCGGCTGGGTGATGGATTTTGGTGATATTAAACAAATCTTTCAGCCGATTTATCAACAGTTGGATCACTATTATCTGAATGAAATTCCTGGCCTTGAAAATCCTACCGCAGAAAACCTGGCGCGTTGGATTTGGCAACACTTAAAGCCCACTTTGCCGCTGTTGAGTAAAATTATGGTAAAGGAAACCTGTACTGCGGGTTGTGTGTATAGCGGCGATTAGGATAATGAGGTAGAACAGCCAGTTGCCCGGCTACCCCCTCACAAATCCCGGTGTGTAAATACCCAATCAACAGCAATTAGTGGGCAAAATGCCGATAAACATTGTGGCAGTATTTCGCCCACCCTGCTTGCTGTATCAAGCGGAACTTACAAAGTTAGACATTAGCCAGTAGAATTTGCTAATGAGGGAAAGACGCTTACGTTGAACTCAGGTTGATTACCTTAAGCCATAACCTGTCAACTCCAGTTCAATACCGCTGCTGCCATTAACCGGGTTGAAATTCAGCCAGTATTGCTCACCTAAGTCCAGGCAGTTTAAGTGCAGTTGACTCTGATTATAGGGAAATACAGCACAGTCATTACCTGGCACCATGCCTGTAACAGGCTGAAAACTGTTCATATCAATACTAAGGCGCAAACCCGGTTGGTTAGGTAACAAGTTCAGGTTCAGTCGGTGTACACCTGTATCCAGTTGCAGGCAAGGCATTTCAACCTGTCCGGTGGCACTGTTATATTGACTGCATTGTCCACCGTCTGTACTGGAGCCGCTATCAAATGTGCTGCTGTCAGCTTGATTACCAAACCACAAAACAGCATATCCATTCAAAATTCCGATACCAACAGCATTCCAGGGCCGTGTCCAGAATCCCTGGTTAAGCAGCGTGTCATTATGCGCAGAACTGTTTTTCCACTGGTTCATGGCCTCTTGCGCCGTGATAGCGCCAAAAGAAGATGCCGCAGTTTCATAACCGTCACTTCTATAATCTGTCAGTTCCTTAGGTTTATCCCACATACAGCTTGCCTGGGCATTATCCATCGTATAACAACAAGCGCTCCATTGCCCATTTGCCGACCAACTATGCATATTACAGGCACCGGAAGCCGGAAAAGCATTCATATCCTGAACATGGGTCTGCGCAACGTGGGTCAGTGCGGGAGACAAGGGAATGGCAGGCAGACCATTTTGCCCCCGGTACTCATTAAGCAGTTGATGTAGTTCCGTTTCAGCAGTGGTGGCCGCCGGGTAACTGGCTGCGATTGCAGTATGCATGGGATACCCTGAAATCAGAATACAAGTCATTAGAAACACAAAAAATCGTTGACTATAAAGCATCATATTTCCTCAAAAAAAAGAAACCATAATTTAACAGCAATGCTCACCTTTAGACAGTATAGTTCTGCGGAGCAGCTTTGCCAAAATTTGTCAGACTCACCTTACAAAGCATTTGATATTGAGTTTCTTCCTGCTTAGGTCTAGGCTTATAGCTATGGATTAATTCCTTAGTATCATACAGATAATTATTGAAGGCGGCCTGATGATGTCCACTCAATTACCCCTGCCAGAACTTGTCGGGGTGGTGATTACCCTGCTGTTTATCGCTTCAGCCACGCTGGCATTCAGCAAATGGAGTCGTTTACCGTTTACGGTATTGCTGGTGGTGGTGGGTATTGCCTTATCACAACTGGCACAAAATGGCCCGGTTGTTGTGCAAGCTGCTTTACATCCATTTGCCCATTTTCAGTTTTCTGCTGAATTGATCATGCTGGTGTTGCTGCCGACCCTGGTGTTTGAATCCGCCTTTAATCTCGACAGCCGTCAGCTTAAACAAAACCTGTTTCCAATTCTGGCACTGGCAGTGCCTGGGGTGTTGCTATCGACTTTTATCCTCGGTGGATTGATTTCATTGCTGACACCTTTAGAATTTTCCACCGCTTTAATTCTTGGCGCAATACTCAGTGCCACTGACCCGGTAGCGGTGATTGCTTTGTTTAAACAACTGGGCGCGCCGGAGCGTTTGACGGTGATTGTTGAGGGTGAAAGCCTGTTTAATGATGCCACTGCCATTGTATTGACCCGGATTTTGATTGCGATTGCCTTAAGCGGCGTGTTTACTGCTAATGAAGTGCTCAGCGGCACGTTGAATTTTCTCGGTGTATTTCTTGGCGGCATATTGGTGGGTTGGCTGGCGGCACGGATTTTTGGCTGGCTGCTGAGCAAAGTTGAAAGTGATCCGCTGATAGAAATCCAACTTACCATTGTGCTGGCTTATGCCGCGTTTCTGCTGGCGGAAGAACTGTTCCACGTCAGCGGTGTGATGGCAGCGGTTGCTGCCGGAATTACCATGGGCGGCTGGGGGCGCACTAAAATCTCACCCTCGGTTTCCGAACAACTCAGCCACTTGTGGGAATATTTTGCTTATGTCGCCAATGCACTGATTTTTTTACTGGTCGGCCTGCAAGTCAATCTCATCGCGCTGGGGGGGGCTTTGGATATTCTGCTGTGGGTGCTGGTGGGCATGTTACTTTCCCGTGCGGTGGTGGTATACGGTTTATTGCCAATAGTACGCTGGATGAAGCAAACCACCGCCATCAGTCGCGGTTATCAGCTTGTGTTGTACTGGGGCGGATTGCGTGGTGCGGTGGCTTTGGCCTTGGTGATGAGCCTGCCGCAACCGCTATATAATGAAACGCTGGTGGCGGTGGTGACGGGCGCAGTACTGTTTACTTTGCTGGTGCAGGGATTGAGCATAGAGCCACTGGTGAAAAAACTGGGTTTGAATGAACCACCGTTGGAAGATCGCCTGTCGAAACTGGAAGGCACACTGGAAGCCGTGCGTAATGCCGCAAAACGTATTCCCGAACTGAAAAGTGGTGGCCTGTTTTCCGCCCGCATCGCCGGACAACTGGAACAGGAATACCAGCAAAATATCGATAAAACCTATCAACAATTACAGGACTTGCGCAAAGATCATTTAAGCTCGGAAACCGAGCGCCGTTTGCTTTATATTCACTGTTTTGCCACGGAAAAAGTGATTTATTACCGCTTGTTCAGCAAAGGTCATCTCAGCGAAGAAGTTTACCTCGACCTCGCACACTCCCTGACGCTGCAAACCGACAGTATGCGTCATCAGGGTCAGGTGCCTGCCTATACTTTGCATTCCCAAACCCGGCAAATGCTGGAACGCAAATTATTAATCTGGCTCAGCCACTTACCGGGTTTTGCCAGACTGGCGGAAGCCAAGCGTATGCGTTATACCACCAGAACTTATGAAAAAAACTGGGGCTTATACCAGGGCGGACGTAAGGTACTGCGTGAATTGCGCGAGTTCAAACGCCTGGACCCGGAACGCAGTGCAATTGATGAAGTCGCACAAAGTTACCAACGCTGGCATGATAATGCCCAACAACGACTGGATGCCGCCGCTGAGCAATTGCCGGAATTTGTCACCGCCATGCAAACCCGACTGGCGCGCCGCACCCTGCTGCAAGGACAAAAAGAAGATTTGCAGGCACAGGCAGAAGCCGGTTTTGTACCGGAACATGTCGCGAGTGAGTTAATCGAACAATTACAAAATCCACTGCGCAACCTGCGGGGTTACGAAAGCCATGCACTGCGCCTGGATCCAGTGGAACTGTTGCACCAAGTGCCGCTGTTCCAGACCCTTAGCCATGAAGAGCTTGGGCATTTGGCAAAACAACTGCGCAACCTCACCTTGCCGCCGGGAGAAATCATTATTCACAAAGGTGAAAGCGGCAACTCCATGTTTTTAATTGGGCGCGGTGTGGTGCGTATTGTGCGTGAAAGCAGCGAACCTGAATTGCAAGGCCAGGAACAACAGCTCGCCACTTTACTGGCAGGTGATTTTTTTGGGGAAATGGCCCTGCTCCATAAAACACCACGTAACGCCACCTGCCGCAGCATCACCCCTTGCGTGATTTACGAACTACAGCGCGATGCCTTTGAAAAACTGATTGAGCAATATCCCATACTTCAGGAAAAAGTTGAGCAGGTGGCGCAGGCGCGGAAATAATTAACTGGAGGCTGTCCAAATTTAGCTTTTCCGCAGTAGGTTTTGTGTTCTTGGATAGTCTCTTAGTGTTACGCAAAAGCTTCTTTTTCGCAGATTAATTACTCACTCACCCGCTTAACCACCACCAGCGTAATATCATCCAGTGGTTTTTTCGGCCCCATGTAGTGACGTAAATCATCTAACACTGCTTCCTGAATTTCCTGAGCCGGACGGTGCCACTGCTCGCTGATGATCTGGCATAAACGTTCCACGCCATACATCTTTTTGCTTTGTTTATGTTGCGCTTCAGTAATGCCATCGGTATACAGTACAATGCCATCACCCGGTTTCAGGGACACTGATACACCATCGACAAAACTACTGATGTCATCGACCAGGCCGATCATGAATCCCAGATCGAGGGTATCAATGCGCTCAACCTGGCCCCCTTCACGTATGACCAAAAGTTCTTCATGCTGCCCATAAAGATGCAGCTCGCCTTGACGATAATCCAGGGTTGATAAGGTGAGATTTTTATCGGTTCCCATGCGCTGCACATTGTCGAAAATTGTCTGATTGAGCAGGTTGAGAAACAACACGGGATCATTGATTCTGGCATTGAGCAAGGTACGAATGGCGGTTTGCACCATCAACATGACCACGCCGCTTTCCAGGCCATGCCCGGTGACATCACCAATACTGAGTTTCACCATGCCATCATGATATAAGACATCATAATAATCACCACCGATTTCTTCCGCTGGTTCCATATAGCAGGCGATGTCCAATGCGGTTTCACGACTGATCGCAGTGAGTTCCGCCGTACGTGGCAATAGCATTTTCTGTAAGCGCCGCGAGACATCCAGTTCTGCACCCATGCGCAGGTTTTCTTGCGTCAGGCGTTGATTGAGGGTATTAATTTCATCATCACGTTCCTCAATCTTGCTTAACATACCATTAAAACCTTCAACTAGACGTCCGACTTCGTCATGGTTGCCCTCAGTGGCGCGCAGGGCGTAGTTGTTTTCCGTTGAAACCTGATTAATGGTAGTGAGCAAGGTAAATAATGGGCGGGTAATCAGCTGTTGTAAACGGGTTGAAATCAGCAACGCAATAATCAATGCGATAAACATAACACCTGCCAGCATGAAGGCATAATGGCGCAGGCGAAGATACATTTCATCCAGGTTGGACTGAATATAAACCGTGCCGATGACTTTATCATCCATAAGAATGGACTTGAAAACCTCAACACGATCCCGATGGAAAAATGCTTGCTCCAAAATTTCAGCATTGCCACCGGATTCATTGCTATATTCTGTGTACAAGCTGTCTAATGTGATAGCTGGTATCGATTCATCACAGGGCGCGACAGCATAATGGGCAAACGCCTTACCCTGCTGATCAAACACCTTGGCTTCAGTCACGTTTGGTTTAGCTTTAAGCGAGGCCAGGGTATCAGCAGTGGCCTGTACATTACCAAATACCAGACCAATACTGCCATTGCTGCCCATAATGTCGGCTAATGTCAGTAAATCACTGGAAAGGTTGCGTTTCAAAGAAACAATCTCATTACCGATCAGACCAATAGAAATCACGGAAAGCAATACCATGCTGGTGATCAGCATCACCGCATTGAGTTTTGCTTTGATAGATAGTTTTGCAAAAAACTTGAAGTGCGTCATGATGATAACCTTTAGAAATGATAACGCGCCTCAGCAAAAAACTGCCGTCCCGCCAGTGGCAGGTCATCTGGAATATCTGGCAATATGGGTTCACGTCGGTCACTATTGAATACATTACGCACGCCAGTTGCGAGATTCCATTGACCTGCACGGATATCCTTGCGCCGTAAAGTTAAATCGACTGTGATGTCATCATCCAGTGCTGGACGTGTGTCAGCGGGAGGCCGTTGCCGATCTGCTACAAAATTGGCCTGTATATTCAGATACCATTTAGGTTTGAGCAACCAGTCATTACGCAAATAAATTGTATGCCTTGGGTAATCACCCATGTCTTCGCCCTGGTCATTGTCACTGCGTGCATAGGCATAATTAAATAACAGACTGGATTTATTATTAATTTTCCAACGCGCTTCCAGTTCCATGCCGTAGCCTTTCTGACCACCTTTATTTTCTGCCTGTAACTGTGCTGTGTTGGGTATGGGTACAAATAAAATTTTGTCTTTTATCTTATAACGAAACAGATTAAGTGCCAGGTGCAGATTATCCCGTGTGCGGTGATCAAAGGCCAGTTCCCAGGTACTGATAGTTTCCGCTTTCAAATCGCTGTTACCGCGATAAATATTATTATAAACATAAAGCTCGCGGAATGATGGTGCGCGGAATGCGTGACCATAGAGCAATTTTGTTGTTAAGTGCGGTGAGGTCTGCCACACCAGGGCAAAACGTGGATTGATGGTATTACCAAAATCTGAGTAATCATCATAGCGTACCCCTGCTGTCATTTCCCAGGCATCAGCCAGCGCCCAGGTATCCTGAATGAAGATATGCGCATTTTTACGGATTTTTTCCGGCATGATGACTCCTGGGGTATCATCCAGTACCACGCCGCCAGCCCCCGGAGGAATTGGCTTTAAGTCCGCGCCCAGTCCCCGGTTGGTAATATAAGTGGTTTTGTACAGATCTTCATAGGCATAACCTGCACCCAGGCGAAATACATGATTTTTCAGGCCGGTATATAAACTGTCCAGTTCCAGGCGGGTATAACGCTGATCCATGCTATGTGATTGCCATACCCCGTCTTCATAAACCACACCAGTAGCTTGCCGGGGAAACGGCAAGCGTGTACCGGGCGGAAATAAGGTGAGGTTTTTCGACTCAAAACGTCGATCAAGAAAGCTGATCTGCGCGCTGACATCCCAGTGCTGCGTGAATACTGGATCATGGTAGGTGATATCTGCATTATAGCGAATTTCTACAACATCACCTCTCGGATCCAGGCTGCGCCCTATGCCTGCACCCACACCTAAATTACTGCGGCTCTGGAAACCGGTGCGCAGCCGCCACAGACCTTTGCTGAGATCAAGACGCGCATCCACGGTGCGTTGTGAGCGTTCCACTGAACCTGGCGCATAAGAGGCGTTGCTGCCCGTTTTTTTATCCAGTTGTGACTGACGATCAGCACGTATAATTTCATCAGGGCCATCGGTGTGTTGTATTTCCAATGCCGCTGCCAGCTCAAAACCACTGAACTTGCCACCATGCAAGGCCCAGACATCGTAAGTATCGTAAGTGCCTGCACGAACGCCGACTTCAGTGCCTTTAATATCCTCTGCCTGTTTGGTGATAATGTTGATAACCCCGGAAAAGGCATCCGCGCCAAATACCGCAGAACCCGGCCCCCGAATAATCTCAATGCGAGCGATATTATTGACCGGCATTCCCCCCCAAGCCGTGCCGCGGTTGCCTGCAACCAGATCACGCATGGGAATGCCATTGATGAGCAACAGAATTTCAGGGTTGGTAATTGAATACAAGCCGCGCACACTATAAATCGGGTTATAAAAATTATCCCGTCCCACATGCAGCCCCGGCACACTTTCCAGAATATCATCTAAATCATTGGCACCCGTGGCTTCAATATCCTGGGCGGTAATCACCGTTGTGACGGCGGGTGCGCGTGACATGGATTGTTCAACGCCGGAAGCCACTTTTACCTTACGGGCTTTGATTAAGCCATCAAAAATATCAAAGGTATCATCTAAAGTCACTTCAACTTCTTGTAACTGTCCAAAGTCGAGATTTTTTAAGTATTCAATCATGGCAGCATCATCATCTAGCGGTGCTTGCGCATGAGTTGTCGCATTAACAGTCAGCATTAAACAGGTTGCTGATAGCATGAAAAATCGATAGGTATTCATGAGTATTTTCCCTTTATCAGCGTTTAACAACTTCAGAAATGCGTAGCAGGTTTGCATTGGGTTCCAGACCTGCCTCGCGTAATGTGGCGGGATCAATCATGAAACTAATATGGTTATTGTGGTTGTAGAACTGAATCATGCCGCCTTTGAACACAAAATTTTTAAGATTGCCGACGGTAAGAATGGGGTATTGCCGTGTTTTATCCAGAATTGTATTAAGACGAATTTTCTCAGAATCGCTGACATAAAGAATTTGACATTGCGAAACCTGTTCCAGCACATTCAGATACATGGCCTGAACGGGGCGGTTTTTCACAGTCTCATTAGCTACAGCCAATTCCAGTGAGCGACCAAAGGGGTTTTCACCAAATATACAGATACGAAATGGGCTGTTTTTATCACTAAAGGCGGATGCTGGCCAAGCTATGAATTTGGAATAACCATTCAAATAAACGGCTTTGACCTGGGATTCACGGGGGGCAGGCGGTGTAGCACCAACATTGTTACATAAGAGCAGGCTTAGAGTAATACTTAGTAGCATCACTTGTATTTTATACATTATAATTTTTCCATCGGTAGCATGACAGACAAGTAAAGGAATGAGGATTTTATAACATCCAAAACTGAACAAAAATCCTGCACCCAGTTTAGCTTTTTATTTTATCCTCATTCCAAAGTATTCTTGCCTATCTATTTTTAAATATTACTTCTTTTAAAGTCGTTATTTATTTGTTATTTTGCAGGGGAATGACCATTATACAGCCGCTTTTAAATCCAACAATGGCTATTTTTATGCTTTATCCCGGATATTTTATTTTTTCTTAACCGGGCGCTGCCAGCCCTCCCGGAATTTTTGCGGGCTACGGCTCAGGCTCAGAGTTTCGGCAGGGGCATCGTGGGTGATGGTGGAACCTGCGCCGATGGTCGCGCCCGCACCGACTGTAACTGGTGCGACTAATTGCGTGTCCGAGCCAATAAAAGCGCGGTCACCGATAATGGTTTTGTATTTATTGGCGCCGTCATAATTGCAGGTGATGGTGCCTGCACCAATGTTTACATCCTTGCCCATTTCGGTGTCACCGATATAACTGAGGTGGCTGATCTTGCTGCCGCTGGCAACCTGGGATTTTTTAATTTCCACAAAATTACCCACCTTGACCTGTGCCGCCAGATGGGTATCGGGGCGAATGCGCGAGAATGGCCCGATTTGGCATTGGTTTTCTATCACCGCATCTTCGATCACGCAGTTGGGTAAAATGATTACGTCATCACCAATCACAGCATTTTTAATCACACTGTTCGCGCCGATTTGTACCCTGTCACCAAGCGTAACCTGCCCCTCCAGCACCACGTTGATGTCGATACTCACATCCAGCCCGGTTTTAACCTGACCGCGCAAATCAAAACGTGCGGGATCGAGCAGTGTCACCCCCGCCAGCATCAGTTGTTCGGCTTGCTGATATTGATAAAAACGCTCCAGTTCTGCGAGTTGCTGGCGGTTGTTCACGCCCTGCACTTCTTCTATCTGCTGTGGTTGCAAGGTATTGATGTCACAGCCGTCCGCCACCGCCATGGCAATAATGTCAGTGAGATAATATTCCTGCTGGGCATTATTATTTTCCAGTTGTTGCAGCCATTGCCGCAATTGCTGCGCAGGGGCGCGCAGCATACCGGTATTAGCCTCTTTAATCTTCAGGGTTTGAGTATCCGCGTCTTTTTGTTCAACAATCGCCTGCACCTGTTGCTGTTGATTGCGCACAATACGCCCGTAACCGCTGGGATCATCCAACATAACAGTAAGCAGACTGAGGTTTTGTCCAGCCTCTGTGGTCATCGCTTGCAGGGTTTCCATTCGGGTCAGTGGCACATCACCATATAACACCAGCACCTGATGATCATCGGGAATGCTGGGCATTACCTGGTCAACCGCATGTCCTGTGCCAAGTTGCTGCATCTGGGCAACCATCTGGATATTTTTTTCCTGCACGCTGTCACAAACGTGCTCGCCACCGTGACCATAGACCACGTAAATGGTTTCCGGATTGAGTTGCTCCGCCGTTTCCAGCACATGATGCAACAGGGGACGTCCTGCCAGTGGATGCAGAACTTTAGGCAGGCTGGAGCGCATCCGGGTGCCTTGACCGGCGGCGAGAATAATAATGGATAATTTCATGGTTCGAGTTTCCAGTTGTTATAGAAGTTGTGCAATAAGTAGTGACTGCGTAACATTAGTTTCTTAACTTGCTGTTAGCCAGTTTTATATAATTATGACACCACCTGTCACCACGCCATTACCTTTGGTAATATTTTGTTTTATTTTAGTCTTTTTTAATGAAATCATTCGATTAGAGTTTCCAATGATGAGTTTATACCTTGCAAAATAGATGACTTCGAATGTGCTGTATTTTTTGTATTTATTGTTTCCGCCGAGGATTAATCACTATCCTGCTATTAGGTGCATTAATTTTAATGCACCAGGTCAGTGCGGACGCTGCTATGGAAAACAGCACGCACAATGTATTACCTCCCACGTCACAACTTGCCCGAAAACCTGATGCAGAAATTCTTTTTTTATATCGTCAGGGGAAGCAGATTCACCTGGAAAATGCTTCGCAACAGCGCCTGGTAAGTTATCAAAATACCCAGACAATTAAAATTTCATTTGATTTTGATGTACTGATCATTAATGCCAGGCAACTGGCAGGACATACTATTATTATTCATAGCCTAAAAAATACAGGGCGCAGCTTGCAGATAGAAGGCCGAGACATTGCAAATATCAGCCATATACTCAAGGCTGAAGACAGTGGTTATCTGGAATGGAATCAGGACGGCCTGCCAGAAATTCATTATCAGAATATTAAGCAAGTAATGTTAAATGTACATCCTCAAGCTGAAATTCATATCGAGCCACCTTACGCCGAAGCGCCCACAGCATTGGGCTTAACCCGCTACCCCGGTTACTTGCAACTGCGCAGTAAAACCCAACAATTCCCGGCAACACTTTTTCAATCCGGCAGTAAAGTCACCTTGTTTTCACCATTACAAGCAGAGCATACTGAAACCGTAAACCGTAAACCGTAAACCGTAAACCGTAAACCGTAAACCGTAAACCGTAAATTCTATTCAGGCCTTTCAATCACCCGCTCATAATAACCCGGAATATTGATAAAAACCGGATTCATGCCATTCATCATCACCGTACCTTGCTGGCGATCCTCCTGGTCAGCACTGAACTCAAAAATATAAGTTCTTTGTAACTGCCATTGCCAATGGCTGGCGTTTGTCTGTTTCGATGAGGGAAAATTACGCACCACGCGCAGGCGTTTAAAGGCAATGGAACTATCCAGCCATTGCAGGCCGTGATGACGGCATAATTGCTGGCATAAACCCTTGGCAATTTCCCGCACACGCAGGGTATCGAGCCAAAACCAGGCCAGTCCAGCCAGCAATACTATGGAAAATAAGCTGCTCATAATTGGGTGAGTTCTTCATTTGGGGTGAGAATGATATGGAAAATACTGTGAAAACTAGGGTATAGCGGCATTATATAGCCCCTACCAATCGTTTGAAGTATAAATTATGGGGTGAACTGATTTTTAACATATTTTCTGGAGAACTGTGTAATTGCCCTGGTTTATTTTGGGTAAAACTGGGTTTTTTATTGATACTAATATTACGGATACTGATAAAACGACAATCATATTTATCAGGGTCTAAAAAATCGTTTTCTTTCCAGAAAATTTGTCCTATTGAACGACAATAGGCCATCACACACTGTGCGCCTTTGAGTTGCTGAATAATGTTTGTTTCTAAATCAGTTTTACCTCGTTTCAGCTCAATAAAAATCATTAAGTTTTTAAGTTTATTTTTGATAGTTTTCTGGGAAATAATTACAAAATCAGCGCGTTGACGAACGCCTTTATCCTCTATTTTTTTTAAAAAATCTGTTGCTGGCGGAAACTTATCTGTTTTTATAATCAGGGTATCCTTCGGTACATTTTGAATTTCTACAGTATAAGCATCATTATCAGCAGATTTAGGCTCATGAAGTTTTATTTTCCATGCACAAGGTTAAAACCTTCGCCTTTCAGGCGAACAGATTTATCTCTAATGTTTAACGGTAAAACTTAAAATATGGGTTTTAGCGTTAACACCCCAAAGGGGTATTTTAATATAGCTTGGGGCAGCGCCCCACTACCATTAACTTAAGAAAGTATTCAAGCCCCAAAGGGGCAAAACATACTAGCCCAGGGCAACGCCCTGGGTTTGTAATGTGATGATACCAGAGCCCTGAAAGGGCGATACATAAATGATGCGCCCTCTGATGTATCGCCCTTTCAGGGCTCTAATTCAACAAAATAACCTGCCTGGGGCGCTGCCCCAGGCTAGGAGGCTGTCCGAAAACACAAGACCTACTGCGGAAAAGCTGGATTTGGTCAGATTTCTCCCTTATTTTCGTTAAATATACCCAATATTCGCCTCAAATAATGAAAAAATCTGCCTCAAACCAGCCTTCCCTCGCTACGGCCTCTGTTCTCGGACAGCCTCCTAGTATGTTTATCCCTTTCAGGGATATACTTGCTCACCCAATGAGAATAAAGCAATAATTTTTAACCAAAAGTCTAAACTTAATACTGGCACAAAAGTTTAAAGGAGGTCAAGCCTTGGCTTGGGTGTGCTTTTTAGACTCCCAATCCGAGGATTGGGCTCTTTAAGTTAATGGTAGTGGGGCGTTGCCCTTGGCTATATTAATGCGCCCCGTTGGGGCTAAACAACAGGGCTTGTCCGCCCTGTATCTCGGCTTTCAGCCGCCAAATGCTCTAACCCACCCGTCTTTTAGCGGGTGGTTGTTTAGTATATTTTTTCCATGCTGATCTTTTTCAACTTCAACAACAGCTTCTTTTTTTAATAATTCACACAATATCTCAAAATCAGTCATCATCCCCCCATACAATCGCTTCCTGAATACGATTCATTGTATTGATGGTTGTATCAAAGCTACGCGCTTCAATACCTAATTCTGAATCGATTTTGGCAGGCGTTAATGTTTGATAGGGATATTTACGTTTTTTTCCATCTAGCTTGATGGAGGCTTTTTCAGCAATATAAACCTTAACCCGCTCTGCTGAAATGAGGTCAGAATCCTTATAACCTTCATCTTCAGCAATTCTTTTAAGATAAGCTTTGTCATGATTCAGCATGATTAACGTATTTAATTCTTTAACAAAATAGTCACTATGGGTTGTGATAAAAACTTTAATTCCTATTTTCACTAAACGCGAAAATAATCGTGCAACTCGGCGTTGGTTTTCAGGGTGCAGATTTAATTCTGGTTCATCAACCATTAATAAATCCCCTTTTTCAGCGACATGGCGCAGATAAAATCCCATATCCAATAAGGAACGTACAGCACTGGAGCTTTCATCCATTGTCAATTTGACTTTACTTCTCTTAGGATTGAAATATAACTCATCATTCTCGGTAATATGATATTTACCACCAATAATATCTGTAAAGTCATCCAATATTTCAGAGTGCTTTTCAGAAATAAAGCTATATTTTTTTGAATCCTTTTTAAGATTACGAATAAAATCAACATTTTTTTCAACAGGCAATGCATAATCCTGATAATTTTTAAATAGCAATTCCCTGGAATCAATGTCTTTATCCAAATTGTGCATTTCTTTTAATAAGCGGTTACGGGAAAAATTAAGCTCATTACTAAAAATAGTGGCTCCCGTCCGCTCTGCACTGGAAATAAAAGGTTTAGGCAATGATTTTTTAAATAAAATTTCAATGATGGCATTTGAAATAATACGTTTAATAATTTTTTCCGGAAAAATATTTTTTTCCATTCCTGCTAATAAAGAAACAACCAGTTCTGTAGTATTTTCAGATTTGAATAGTGAAAAAATTTCTGTATTTTCAGATTGAAACTTAGCTTCGTATTCATCAATCAAAGAAGGCTTGGCTAAAATAATCTGAAAATTTGTTGTATTAAAATGTGTTTCTGGTGCAGCAAAAATTGTTGGTAATGATTGGGTATATTTCTCACAAGCTTTTTCTAAAATCAGCATATAGTTTTCCAGATATGCTGATAAATCGATTTTGACCACACCATTATTGAGTAGGGTTTCAATATCTGTATCTTTAATTACAACGGTTAATAATTCCTGCCAAACATGTAAGAATCCAAATAAAGCATATGTAGCATAGGTTTTACCAGTATTATTATTACCACAAATAATTGTAAAGTCACCCAGTTCAAACTCTGCCTGTTTGATGGAACCAAGTTCTTTTAACTTGATTTTCATTCAACTACCTCAGCAACCTTTATGCTGCCATTATGTAAGTATGTAATCATTCAAATTCCATACTTTTACTGTCATTCCTGCACGGGCAGGCACCCAGCCTTTGTCAATAGCGACCGGGTACCCGTCTACACGGGTATGATAGTCATGAAACCTGAATGATTACAGCATAAATTAAGGAGTGAGGATGAAATAAATGCAGAAAATGGGCGCAGGATTTTTATTCATTTTCAAGGCGTGAAAACAAGCGCATAGCAAGCTATGTAACTGTTTTCACAACGCAGAAAATGGAGAAAAAGACCAGCCAAGTTGCTGAAGTTATAAAATTCTCACTCCTAAGTATTCACAATCACCCGCAAAGCATCCAGATTCAACTGGCTGGCCTGCAAATGCGTGCGCAGGGTTTGCTGGCGGCTGCGGGCAAAGTCGATTTCTTCCGGGCGTACATTGGGATTAACCTGATGCAAGGCTTCCAGACGGGTGATTTCGGCATTGAGTTCCTTATCCATTTGCTCCAGGCTGCGCGTAATCAAGTCCGGCAATTGTGTATTGGCCTGGGTAATCGCATTTTTCACCAATGTTTGTATACGCTCATTGGCTGCCCGCACCAGATTACGCGCCGTATGCACATTCACCGGTTTTTTCTGCTGGATCTGCTGGCGAATATCAGCGGGGGATAATAAGCTCTGCCATTGTTCGCCTTCCAAATCCAAGACCAGACGTAATACTGTTGCCGGTAAGAAACGCCGCGCTTGCAGCTCCGGCGGTGCGGCGCAAACCAATACAAACAAAGTCTCTAAAAGCAAAGTGCCGCTGGGCAGGCGGTTATCACGAATCGCCACCACCGAGGTATTGCCTTGATCGCTGCTCAGCACCCAATCCATGCCGCCACGCACCAGCGGGTGTTCCCAACTTAATAATTGCAGGTCTTCGCGTACCAGCGCCGTGTCCCGCTCCAGCGTCACTTTCAAGCCATCTTCCGGCAGTTCTGGCAGGCTGGCAGAAACCATGTGATTACCGGGGCGTAATACCCAGGTTTCCCCGTCCTGTTCTTCCAGGCGAATACCATACACATCACACAGTTGTTCCAGCCAGGGCATGAGTTGCGAATCCTGATCCCAGTCCTCAATCGTTTCACAAAGCTGCTGCGCCTGTTTAGGGCGATGTGAATTCATTTCCAGCAACAAATCCCGTCCGCACTGTAAATGTGCGCGTAGTTGCGCGTGTTGTGCCTGGGTTTCTTCCAGCAAGGCTTCCAATATATCCTGATAGTGGCTTTCACTACTGCTGGCTAAAACTTCCAGTAGCGCCGGGCGCATCCGGGTATAGACACTGGGGCAGGCGGGACAGGTTTGGGTAAAGGCTTCCATGCCTTCGTGATACCAGAGGAATAAACTTTCCTGCGCACTGTTCATGATATGCGGCACATGAATCTGAATCTGCTGTTGCTGACCAATACGATCCAGGCGACCAATGCGCTGTTCCAGCAAATCAGGATTCAAAGGCAGATCAAACAAAACCAGATGATGCGCAAACTGGAAGTTACGTCCCTCACTGCCGATTTCTGAAGAGACCAGCACCCGCGCACCAGCTTCCAAATCTGCAAAATAGGCAGCAGCGCGATCACGTTGGATAATCGTCATGCCTTCGTGGAACACCGTGGCGCGAATCCCGTTTTTAGCTGCCAGCACTTCTTCCAGTTCCAGCGCCGTGCGCGGATGGGCGCAAATCACCAGCACTTTTTCTTCGCTTAAATCGTTTAATAAATCAATGAGCCAGCTAACACGCGGGTCCTGCTGCCACCAGATACCTTCCTGCCCATTTTGGAACTCAGGATAAAGCTCCTGTAAAATACGATCTTCAGGCTCACCGTCGTAGTCTTCAGGCAAGCGGTAGCTGTCATCTGCTTCCAGGGGATGCGCGTGTAACTTGCGTTCAGGAAAGCCTTTGACAGCAGCGCGGGTATTACGAAACAACACCCGCCCAGTACCGTGTCTATCTAATAATAAATCTAATAATTGCCGGGATACCTGCTGGCGTTTCTTGGCATCAGTTTTGGGATCATTAAATTGTGCCAGCCAATCCATGTGCGCGGATTCATGGAGTTTTTCCAATAAAACCTGTGATGCCTGTTGCGGTAATGGCTCATCGTTGAGCAAATGCTGCACGGCTGCGGCAACCGGTTCATAATGCCGATCTTCTTCCACAAATGCCGCATAATCATAAAAACGTGCGGGATCGAGCAGGCGCAAACGGGCAAAATGTCCGGTACGGCCTAATTGCTCAGGGGTGGCGGTTAGCAGCAACAGACCACGGGTATTGCTCGCCAATTGCTCCACGGCCTGATATTCCGGGCTGACTTCCTGTTCCGACCAAGCCAGATGATGGGCCTCATCCACCACCAGCAAATCCCACTCACCATCCACCGCCTGCGCTAAACGCTTGGGATTATCCAGCAAAAATTCCAGGCTGCACAAAATGCGCTGTTCGCTGTGAAACGGATTATGGGCTTCCTCATCTTCACCTTCGTTACTGCTGGCAATACAGCGCTCTTCATCAAATACGCTGAAATTCAGATTAAAGCGCCGCAACATTTCCACCAGCCATTGATGCACCAGCGTTTCCGGCGTTAGCAATAACACCCGGCGCGCACGCTCAGTGAATAACTGCTGATGCAGAATCAAACCCGCTTCAATGGTTTTGCCCAGCCCCACTTCATCGGCGAGCAACACTCTGGGCGCATGGCGGCTGGCGACTTCATGACTGATATAAAGCTGATGCGGTAATAAGCTGACGCGCGCGCCGAGCAAGCCACGCACGGGTGACTGCGCCAGTACATTGTATTTTTCCAGCGTCGCATGGCGCAGCCCAAACCAATTCTGATTATCGATTTGTCCGGCAAACAAACGATCCTGGGGTTTACTGAACTGGATAAAATGCGATAATTGCAGTTCAGTTAAAAACCCCGGCATACCATCGGCTTTTTCTCCCAGATAGGTCAACAGACCTTCGTGTTCTTCCACCAGAGTAACCGTTAAAGACCAGCCTTCATGACTGTGGATTTCATCCCCTTCCTGAAAGCGCACCCGCGTCAAAGGAGCGTTATCGGTCGCATAAATTCGGGTATCGTCACAGGCTGGAAATAAGATGGTGACCCGGCGTAGTTCGGTTTCTACCACCAAACCCAGACCCAGATCCGCTTCAGTATCACTGATCCAACGTTGTCCGCAAATGAATTCCGGCATGAAGGCTCCTGCTTAAAAGAGAACAAAAACCTGCAATTATAGCGGATTTTGCAGGTGCAGGCGTAGTGCTTGTTTCAGGAATTTCCACAAGGTTTCCCCAAAATACTGAGTAAAGTCAATATAAGGAATTACCGACGCCTGTTTTTGGCAGCCTTCATATTCACCCAAAAGTAGTGGATAGTTTGAAGCCAAACAAAACCATAAAGCACAAAATCCTGTTCGGGTTTAAGTTGCCTATAATCCCGATAATTTTACCCTGGATTTTATAAAACTGGGGAAGTATTACGTCTGAGAAACAGTATTAAAAAGCAATTGAAGCCAATTTTTCTCAAGTCAATTCATTGTTCACAAATAAGTATAGTAATTTACAGATAATTTACAGATGCCCATGTTTTTGAAGGGTTTAAAATATGGGAGTCTTCAAATTTTTTTGGATGTCTTCAAATTTTTTTCCGATGGGTGTCTCCAAATTTGTCGCTACCAGGCTAGAATTTTCTGTTTGTATAATTTTGGTTGGTGTCTAGAATTTTATTCATACATGCCTTCAAATTTGTTTAAATTTGCTTTTTCTTTGATTTTTGCTAAAACAAAGTTCATGGGCGTACCTTTACCCATTTTACCGATCTGTAGAACTTTACATAAAATATTTAATTTGCTATTATTGAATTTGAGCTTAGTAACTCATAAGCCTAAGCAAATGACTTGCGGGTCAACTTAACAATGCAGAGGCTATAATGACTAAACTATCCACTCAAAACACCTATCAAGACTCATTTAATACTTTAATCAAAAAAGGATACTCTGAATCAGACGCAATTATTAAACAAACTCATAAATATCTTGATAACAAACCCAGTAAAATTAAAAAGCAAAATATCTCTCATAAAGAACGAGATAATGCTTTTTGGCGCTCCCAATTTTGGCAGCAAGTAGACAAACAAGTCTTTGATTCAGAAGCTTTCATTTTAGCTTTGACTCGCTTTTTTCAACAAAAAAGTGTTGATTTTCAATTCTTGCAAAAAGTTGTTCTAAGTTCCCCCAATTCCTTTAAGCAAGCCATACGGCATTCTAAGGTCTTTATACAGCATCAAGACCATCCCCGCTGGAAAACTGTTCAAGAAATTCTTGATACTAGTCCTGATTTTTCTGAGTTTAATAAGGCATGTCATATTATCTCAGATCAGTTTCATACTCGTAAAGATCATTTGAAAAAATCTGAAGTGGTTTTATCTGAGTTTTCTTTCCTGGAATTTTTGTTCTACACGACTTTGTATGGATTTAAGCATTTAGTTGGTAATGCTCCTGCAATCACACATCATAGTAGGCAAATCCATAACTTTCAGGCTTCCACTCAAGCCATAAATCAATTGCTATTAACTAAATTAGAGTTATGCCTGCCAGATGAATTTAAACTGAATCAAGAATTTATTTATACAGAGATAAATAAGCATTTTATATGGGGGGAGAAAATATCTAAAAATATAGCAGATAAACTTAGTAAATTTGAAAGTTTAGTTAAGATTCAAAAAGACTTTATCGTATTTAAAAATAGCTCTTTTGATACATTTTGTTATGACGAAAATTTTGAGTTACATACCCAAAATGGTGAATTGGTTTTGTGTGTAGCTGATATAGAGAAGTTTCGTAATTGGAAACGAGATGGAGAAAAGCTTTTGCATTATTCTGAACTTTATTGGAATAATATAGTTGTTGAAGAGTTTCAAAATTATAAATTAAAAGATAAAATTTTTGGTTCAAAGGAATACCATGAATATAATCAAAATGCTTGGTTACTTGCCAATAAATATCAAAATATTTTGTATGAACTATATGGTATAGATAAGTTAATTAATACAGAAACTGCTACTGTACGCAATTCAACCTATATCTTAGAAATGATATGTGCAGATTTTAAATCAAATTTCATTGTGCCTTATTCAGAATTTTTACAAAATACGCAGGACTGGAAACAGGCATTTCAAAAATTTATAGTAGCAAATATCTTAAAAGGAAAACCTCGCATTCCTTTAGACTTTATAGATCAGCAAGAGCGAGTCCAGCAAATTGCAAAATCAGAAAAAATATTAGAAAAGGATGCTCAAGTAATAGTGGACTTATGGAGTACAGATATAAAAGCACTATCCAAATCATTACAAAACCCTAAGAATGGACAACGAGAGCCTTTTCGAGAACTATTTGAAAAACCTTTCTTGAAAGTAGGACGTTGGCTATTTCAGTTTCCTTGGCAATTAGCTCAACAAAATAATGGAACAGCCATTATCAATAACTTACGGCGATTTCACAACAAACGCCCCTCACTAAAAGACGAAACTGACCGTATCGAAAAAAACTTAGCCCTTTTATTTCAAAAATTTGGATTTAATGTTATTCAGAGTTACCAACCTCCTCGAACAAATGAAGGAGAGGTTGGTGATATAGATGTTATTTGTGCTAAAGATGAGCATGTATTTGTTTTTGAGTTAAAATCAACTTATGTGCGGACAACTCTAGAGACAGCTTGGAAACACAAAACTGACACCTTACGCAAAGCGGGGTTACAACTTAAACGAAAACTTCCCCATGTCATCAGTACCTTGAATACCGATGCTGAGTTAAAAGAAAAACTAGGTATAATCCAAGTTGATGAAAATAAAATTCATGCTTGGATTATTGATACTTCGTTTGAAAATGACCATGAAAAATTTTCTGGTTTTTTAAAAGTTTCACTACTAGAAGTTATAATAGCATTATGTAATCATCGTTTTTATGCTAGAGATTTAGCCTCTGCTTTAAAAATAAATGAAGGATTTCAAACTTGGGATATTAAACAGCAAAACGCTAATGTAGAGGCAATGTTGTCCCCTGAGGCATCTCAAATAATAGAGGATATTATAAAGAAAGATGATTTATACCCAAATGGTTTTTCTGTTGGGCGATTTGCTGAAATTATAGAAAAAGAGGAAGTTTGGGAGGTAATTGGAGAGGTTGTTATTACACAACGAGAATTAGTTCGCCATTTATAAACAATTTACAGATACCCATGTTTTTGAAGGGTTTAAAAAAATTTCCAGATAAAAAAATTTCCAGACACCCACTTAAATACCAGTATAAAAAACTTGGTTATTTTATCGAGGTAGAACAACCAGTTACCCAGTTGCCCCCTCACAAATCCCTGCGTGCGGAATTACCGCACAGGGCTTTTCAAAACTGCTCGCTTTGCACGCTTGTTTGCTATTCCCCGCAGTGAGGTTTGCTCCATTAATCCAGTCCTTCATGTCTGGGTGTAGTTTGCCTTTGCGGGCTACGCAGTTTTGTACATCCCTTCCCCATGTACGTGGCTTTCCCACGCTCAGAGTACTATGAATGTATCTGACTCCCTTACCATCTTCAGCCGCTCTTCTTTTGGTTGAGTAGACTTACCCGCGTTAACGCTGTTTAGGTTTCGGCTTGCCTCTGTTTCCGGGTTTCCCCTTCTGTGGCTAAATATCCGCATACCTTGCAGTATTCCGGGAACGGTAAGGGTCTCACACAACCTGCCATTTGTTCTAGAAACACATGTCATGCCCAATCACACCGGCAAATCCTCCAGAATCTCACCTTTGACGATTCCTTTGTGTTGGCTTCCACTTCCCATCAGAGTGTCGCCATCTGCATTAAATAAGACTAACGATGCTGATTATAGCTTCAGGGATGTGCATATCCCCTGTGACCTGTATAGTACGCTGTGTACGCTTCACCTTTCTTGTTCACGTTTGCAGCAGACTTAACCGCTTGCAACGCTCCGCCAGAGGCGCAACACTCGCTACTGGTGGTTGGTTAGACCTTCTTGTAATCAATTACTTGATTACACCAGACAGAGACTTTCACTCTGTAAGAAATGACAAGCTTCGCTTGTCGCACGATGGGTGTCTCCAAATTTATCCCCACTTAAATACCAGTATAAAAAACTTGGTTATTTTAGATGGGTGTCTCCAAATTTATCTAATATTTTGGGTGTCTTCAAATTTATCTTTTCAAATTTATCTTCAAATTTTGTCATTTACAGATGCCCATGTTTTTGAAGGGGTTAAAACATGGATGTCTTCAAATTTTTTTTCAAATTTTTTGCACTCTGGGTGTCTTCAAATTTTTTCACAAAAACTACAATATTGAATAGTAATTAGCACAATAATATAACACCCATGAAAACATGAAAACGCTATACTGACAATGCTTTATCAGGTATTAATTAACGAAAGGGCGTAGTCAGCTATAGAAAAGACAACTCTTTTAGGTCTTCGTAAGTTGTTGTCTTTTCTATAGTCTGACAGTCTCAGGAATGCTTTGCTTCCTATGACAGGGTGGATAAGCACAGTGCCATCCGCCGTTTGCCTATAACAATCAAACATCAACACAAACTTAAAAGAGACAGGAAATGCTTAAAAACATCGCGCTTTTAATTATTATTCTCATCACGCTAAACGGATGCAATCAATCGTATATCAGGAAAACAAATCTTGATTATGCTCACGATGCACTGCAGCGAGGGGACGCAGAAGCCGCATACAGACTGGCTGAAGATTATCTTGATGATGGTAATGAGGCAGCTAAAAAAGCGAGATCAGTTATCAATAACCCGCAAATCATCCGGACTGCGCTATCTACATTTTCAAAGTCATCATTGAAAAACAGCACGGACAAGTACGGGCAAGTGCAGGCGGCAAAACTTGAAAAAGACAGGCTGGCATTATTTGAAACAATTGCAGACTCAATACAAATAAATACAGCCAGGGAAAACTTTGAGTTCACGTTTCCAGGATACCTGTCTAATTCCGCTCAGCAAGCAATCGTATTTGCCGAAAAGGAAAAAGCAAAAAAGAAATTGGCGGCAACAGAAAAAAAACACAAAGTAGAAGCTGAGGAAAAACGTATTGAGAATATACAAATACACTGGCTCGATGCCAGGAATAAAGCTCATGCAATATGCCGTTCAGAAGCTCAATGCAGAAAAATGTTCGCGTTAACGCAAATATTTATCAGTCAAAAAGCAGCAATGAAAATTCAACTCGCAACAAACACCATCATTGAAACCTACAAGCCAAGCAGTTCGTATGATGTCGGCGCAAAAGCTATAAAGACACCAATGAAAAGAAATAGCGAGGAAATCAGACTACACCTATTCTGTTCTCCAGTACAGTCAGAACTTTGCTATAAACAAGAGCGTGAAATATACATTGCTTTTCCAAAGTTTATCTCAGATAAAACCTAACCTGCATAGCGGATAAGTAGCACCATTCATCATTTATCATACTGAAAACTCCGAAGAACTTTTTTGCCTCTAACAAAATCAATGGCTTACGCGGATGCGTACCACCTAAAGTCAATGGCTTACAGACTTTTCCAGAATTTTCAGTATTATACGGCGCATGACGCTATCGCTTATGCGCCCTACCAAGCGAGTATGTATGAATAAAATAGAAATTATTACAGTAAGTGAACTTTATTATGACGAGAAAATGGCAGAGCGATTATGCGAAGATTTTAATAACTCACATAAAGATGCAATAAAAAGTAACCACTTGAGACCTGCTGAATCATCAATGTTTCTGCCACCTAAAAACAGCAATGTAGATGGTGTTGGATTCAATCTTGTATCGTGCATGACCAAGGTTATTAAAATAAAAAAATCTGAA
This sequence comes from Candidatus Venteria ishoeyi, assembly GCF_030378065.1. GTDB lineage: Bacteria > Pseudomonadota > Gammaproteobacteria > Beggiatoales > Beggiatoaceae > Venteria > Venteria ishoeyi. The sequence continues at coordinate 51,762 of NZ_JAUCGJ010000032.1, forward strand.
TTCGCTCACATAGGAACCGGTATTAAGGTCAACTTCCCTCCTGGAATCTTTGGGTTAATACTCCCTTTTTTTGAGCACTATAGGGCTTTTGATTATAGCGGAATTGGCGTTGTAAAACCTGGAGATGGGGAAATTGTCGTGCATTTACATAATAATACGAAATACAAGCAAGTTGTATCACTTGGGCAGCAGGTTGCAAAACTAATCCCAATGCCAATGACATCTTTCCCTATAGATGTCATCTTCCCAAGCAAAAAAACTGATAGAGTATCCTAAAAATTTCCAGACACCCACTTAAATACCAGTATAAAAAACTTGGTTATTTTGATGGGTGTCTCCAAATTTATCTCCAAATTTGCTACCCCACTGTTTCTCTCATCTTTATGTTACATTTTCCTCAGCGTTTGATTTTACGTAGGGTTTTTTCAGACCACAGTGAAGATTTAAAACGGCTGGAATCAAATTCAACAATTGTTGAGGGTATGACCGCCCAGCTTTCATGCCCGGTTTGCAGATTTTTCCCGTACCAATAACCCCAGGTTAAGGCGCGGGGATCATTGCCTTGATAACCTGGCAGCGTATACCAGTCGCGGTCAATGGTTTTAATATGCGCACCATCTTTGAAAAAATCAGTACGATAATCTGCAAAACTCTGTGTATCCACATAACTGATACGATAGTCATACCACCAGTCATTAAATTTTGTTGTACTTTTTAGTTTATAGACTTGTTTGTTTTCTGGTGCGCAAGAAGCGGCAGGCAGGTTCTGGGTATATTGATTGCGTTGCTCATCTGCAATTTCCATGCGTTGCAGGCAGCCATTAAAGGTTTCCACTCCCAATACTTCATGTGCTTCATGATAAGGTTTGCGCAGATAAACATCACCAAAAGTAAAATCAGACCCCCCCCAGGCATCTTCATGAGCGGGTTGGGAAAAGCGGCGAATTTTACGCAAAGCGGGCAGCCAGATGACATAACTCTGACTTTTATTATCATCAACATAATCGGTAATTAACATGCCGGTACCACGCAATTTTCCAGAGCGGAAAATAGTCAGATCCTTGGCGTTAATTTTACCATTATGATAGTCATTATTCAGATAACGCTCTACCGTATTGGTTGTAATTCTGCCGCCCGTCGTGCGATTAATCACCACGGTGACCGTTACGCCTTTTTTGGTAATCGCGTAGTTTTTTAGTGCGTAGAAGTGATTAACAAAATAAATTTGCCGTGCAAGCTCAAGTGCGTCCACTTGTCCAACATCTGCTGTGGGATAGGGCAGGGATTTTGTGACCGTTGCCGGTAATGTTTGTGCAAACAGTGTCAATAGCATACCGCAGGCAGCAATTAAGGTGGTGTGTTTCATGTGGCCTCCAAGCAATTGTAACCTGGGTTCAATTCAGGCTTTTTTTTATTGTTTTGATGTTTTACCGTTTATTCTATAACAAACTGTTTGTTTAACCACAAGGTTTTTGCAGAGAGTTCTACCGAGCAGACCCATTTATACGCCAGGTTGAGTGATGAAGCTTGGGCGTAAACACCATGCCCCCGCACCACCACCAGTGGTTGCGTTGCCAGCACGGCTGCCACGGCTTGTGGTGCGCGCGCTGCGTATTCCGTATAAGGAATGTTCAAGACCGGAATTTTCTGAAAATAATATTGGCCTTCCAGATCAATTGGCTCAAAATCCTTGCCATTCATCGTAATGGCTACCGTATGTGGATTATGGCAATGCAAAATGGCATGGGCTTCCGGGTTGATGTTATAAACCGCCAGATGTAAAGCCGTATCCTGTGATGCGCCTTGTACGGGCGGGTAATTGAGTGGGGACTGAATGAGCTGGCGTGAGGTTAAGGTATCAGCACAGGCTCCGGTTGGTGTAATCCAGCAGTTATCACCATCGCGTACTGAGGCGTTGCCGCTGTGCGAGTCGTTCAATCCATATTGTCGCAGCCAACGATAATAGGTAATCAATTCTTCTTGTAAAATGGGCATGTTGCTCTCCTTTCCCATGTGACATGATATTGTGGATAACATGTAGTCATCGTACAGAAATACCGTAAAAAGTAATATATAGTGGATTGAGAGAAGCAATAGTATGTAACAGTTTTCACAACGCAGAAAATGGAGAAAAAGACCAGCCAAGTTGCTGAAGTTATAAAATTCTCATTCTTACCCCATTTCTGAATCGGTCATGAGCCGTATTACCCACCCAAAATCTAAAATTCTCTAATAATTGATAATATCCGTGCTAGAATTAATTTTTACAACCACGGTTCAGGAGATAAATAAAAATGTCAAAGAAAAAAAACAAAAAGCCCACAAAAAAGCCCACAAAAAAACCCATTAAAAAAACCACTAAAAAACTGGCGGCAAAAAATAAGCTGGAAAACTTAAAAAAAGTGCTTGAAAAACAAATTAATGCACTGAAAAAACAGCTGAAAGACCTTGCCAGAGAACCTGGTCCCGTTGGACCCCAAGGTGAACCCGGATTTCAAGGTGAGCAGGGGCATCAAGGTGAACAAGGGTTCCAAGGAATACCAGGGTCGCAGGGTGAACCAGGAGCGCAGGGTGAGGTGGGGCCTCAAGGTGAAGCAGGAGCAGCAGGTAAAGAAGGGCCTCAAGGCAAACCAGGGATTCAAGGTAAAGCAGGAGCAGCAGGCAAAGAAGGGCCTCAAGGTAAACCAGGGATTCAAGGTAAAGCAGGAGCAGCAGGCAAAGAAGGGCCTCAAGGGAAACCAGGGATTCAAGGTGAAGCAGGGGCAGCAGGCAAAGAAGGGCCTCAAGGTAAACCAGGGATTCAAGGTGAAGCAGGGGCAGCAGGCAAAGAAGGGCCTCAAGGGAAAATGGGTCCCAGAGGGGAAAAAGGCTCTATTGACTCACCAGCTCCATAGGCGCATAAATAATAGCGTTAGTGCGATAAGCAAAGCTTGTCGCACTGGCGTTATCACTTATCCGCCCTGTCATAGGAAGCAAAGCATTCCTGAGACCGTCAGACTATAGAAAAGACAACAACTTACGAAGACCTAAAAGTATTGTCTTTTCTATAGCTGACTACCGCGCTCCTGTTTCTGTATGAAGGCAAAGCATCCGTCTGCAACGTCCCGTTATGTGCTGCTAAGTTGATATGATGATAAAACTGCCTCTTTTCTATCATCATCAACAAGAACATAATCATCCAATGGTTCAAGCCATTGGAGCCATTCCTTTTTTTCTTTTGGAGCTGAAGCTACTAATGCATGTGAAGGCTCAAGACTTGGTTTACCCTCATAAATATCTGTTATCTCATGCCTCAGATGGAGTTGAGGTCCATAATAAGGAGGGCCAAATTGAACAATTAACTCTCCAAACCCTTCATGAAATTCGCCTGGCACATCAATTGTAAGCTGTTGTTGCATAAAACCCCGTTCAACCGGAGCTTTAGTTTTACCAGAAGCGAAAGAAACTTTTACCCCTCCAGTATTCCAAGGTTTAATAAATAACAGATTGCCATTTTTATCAAGCCACAATCCTAAAAATTCATCTAAAACACTTTGCATATTATTTGTTCTTCAAAAGAATAACGCAGTGAAGCGGAGCGGCGCAGACCTAACGATTAAATCAGCGGGGCATCTTTTTGCCTCCGCTGGATTTTCTGGTTAGGCCACCCTATACTGTGTAATAACATTTGTACTAACAAAAGGCATTAGTTATGTTAAAAGTAAAAGTTACCTCAGTTGGGAACTCTATGGGTATTTTGCTTCCAAAAGAAGCACTTAGCAAGATGAAAGTATCAAAAGGAGATGCTTTATATCTTGTAGAAAACCCTGAAGGCTTCACTTTAACACCTTATCAAGATGATTTCAAAAGCCAAATTGAAGCAGCTGAAGATATAATGAAGCGATATAGAAACACTCTCCACGAGCTAGCTAAATGAGAGAGCCTATTTGGATACTTGATGAAATTGTTGAATCCATACACTCCATGCTATTAGCTGAACATGGTGGTGGATGTGGAATCCGAGATAAGTCTTTATTAGATTCTGCACTTGCTAGACCCAAACAAAAATTTAGTTATAACTCTAGCGTTTCAATTTTTGATCTTTCTGCTGCTTATAGTTTTGGTATTGCAAAAAATCATCCGTTTGTTGATGGAAACAAAAGAACAGCATTTACTATTGGTACTTTGTTTCTTGAAATTAATGGTTTTAAACTTAATGCAACAGAAGTTGATGCTACTATTGCCTTTGAAAATTTAGCTTCTGATGTTCTCAAAGAGAATGAGTTGTCATTATGGTTTAAGGAACATTGCATCAAAGTCTAACGATGAAGCTCACCTGCGGCGAAGCCATCAAGTGCAGCGCCGTGTTATGCCTTGATTTTACTTGAAATCCCCTGAAAAGGGTAGCGTCCCCTTTATTGGGTGAGTGTGGTGGCACCAAAATGGCGGATGGCGTTATCACTTATCCGCCCTACCGCGCTAGAAAATGCTAAAATAAAAACAAACACAATTTTATTCATAAAAATCTCCATGATGTGTCAGCAATTCCCGCTACATCCTGACTATTTCAGTCAACAATCATTTTCCATTTTTTTCTTAAGGTAATTTTTCATATCCACAAAAATACCTGTCCCGGCCTAATGCCAAGCAGCTAAAAAGGAGAATT
>NZ_JAUCGJ010000033.1:0-17831 GCF_030378065.1 Candidatus Venteria ishoeyi
ATTTTTCAAACTTAATCCTATTTTTGAGCAGCAAATTGTGTCTTAAAGTGGTATAAAAACCAAGCTATACTTTGAAAAAGCAATCGCCCAACCTTATGATAAAGTTTATAATTTTTTGTACGACTACCAGAAAGGGAAAATATGATGCATAAAATATTATCAATATTCTATTGTCTGGCACTATTGCTACCATTAAACAGCAGTTTCGCCAGAGAAGTGAATATTACCGCAGATCTGCCCAGTATTATCGTAAAACATCAGGGAAAAACGGTTATTATTGAGCGTAGCCAGGATACGATGAATAGCATTATGCCGGATTTTGCATTGACTTCACGGCCTTGTCCACCATTGTGTATCCAACCGATGCAACTGGCCACCGGTGTGGAAACCGTGGCGGAGCTTGAGGTGCTGGATTATCTGCAACGCTGGCATCAGGGTGATGACACGATTTTAGTGGTGGATTCACGGGTTGCGAATCAGTTTAAACGCAGCACCATTCCCGGAACGCTTAATATTCCCTGGACTGCGCTCAGCGGCAGCGCGAATCCGATGGAGATCAGCGAAATTTTAAGTAACCGGTTTAATGTGGTGGAAATGGAAGGTTTATACGACTTCAGTCAGGCAAAAACCTTGGTAATGTTTTGTAATGGCGCATGGTGTGGGCAATCGCCTAATAATATTAAAGTGCTGCTGAAATATGGTTATCCTGCGCATAAGATTAAATGGTATCGTGGTGGTATGCAGGACTGGGAGTCTTTTGGTTTAACCACCGTGAGTGGAAAATAATAAGCAGAGTTCGACGCAGACTTCTTTCAGCGCATAATGCGCTGAAAAACGTCTCCGTCTCACGCTGAGTCGTTGTTAGCGTTTACGCTATTTTCTTAAAAAACCTTACACCAACTTCAAGCTAAGGAGTGAGGATAAAATAAATACAGAAACTGGGCGCAGGATTTTTATTCATTTTCAAGGCGTGAAAACAGGTGCATAGCAAGCTATGTAACTGTTTTCACAACGTAGAAAATGGAGAAAAAGACCAGCCAGGTTGCTGAAGTTATAAAATTCTCACTCCTAAGTAGTAGCAGGAGTATTAAAATGATTAAGCATAAGTATTTATTGATGATTGCCGTATTTGGCACCAGCGCGTTGCCCGAATTGGTCAGTGCATTTAATTTTGGCGATATGATGCCTTTTTTTTCAAATAATAATAATAATAACCGCGATGATTATGAGCAACAATATGGTTATCCGCCACATCCTGGTGGGCCTTATGGCTGGGGTGGACCCGGCGCTTATCCACCCGCTGCTTATGGACAACCCTATGCGCCGCCAGGTTATGCTCACTGGCCCCAACCCCCTCAACCTCAGGGCGCAGGTAGCCGCCCTAACAGCAATACAGCCGGACAAGGCAGTAATAATCCGTATGCGCCACCACCACCGCCGCCAGTGATGGATAATGATAATAATGCAACGATTACCCGCCAACATACAATCAGTGGCAGGCCTGGTAATCAGCAGCATTCATATTCTTATTCGTATAATTATTCCCGTCAGAATCCCGCTCAGCCATTAGTGCGTGGCATGGAAGGGGGGCGCTCCTCCGGGACTAAGCCTTTAAGCAATGCTGAAGCACCCGCTTATAAACCGGGCGAACGGCCTGCACCAGACAGCTTCAGAAGCCATCGTGGTGGTCGTAGCGGCATGGGCATGGGCGCACCTGATTCGCGTTCATCTTATTCCAGAAATTATAGCGGCAGCGGCAGTGGCATGGGTTCAGGTTCCCGTTCCGGTTATTCCCGCAATGATGGCGGCATGAGATCATTTCAGCCTTATCCACCCGCATATCCAGGACATCAGGGCGGCATGGAACCCAGCCGTTTTCCAGCTAAGCAAGACCCACGCAGTAGCGACAATGCAGGCAACGCACCACCTGCCAGTTATTATGCCGGGCCGGGTTACGCGCAATCCGGGCCACCTGCGCAACGTACTCAGCCACCCCAGTCACCGACCAGCAGTCGTACAAATACACCGAAAAAGGTACTGAACCCGAACACCGGGCAGGTGGAATATGATTATAAGCCACCTGCCAGCGGCGTATATAACGCGCCAACCGGCAGTCAATACGCACCGCCTGCGGGCAGTGCTTTTGTACCGGAGCAAACCTATCCCGGACAATATCAATAATGAGTTATATCCAACGCAAGGCCATCTATCAGGGTCACATCGTTGATGTGGGTCTGGAAACTTTTCAACCGGAAGGTCATGAGCCGTTTGAATTTGAAATTGTGCGTCATCCCGGTGGGGCGGCAGTGGTCGCCTTAAATGAACAAAATCAGGTGTGTTTATTGCGCCAGTATCGTCCAGCGGTAAATGGCTGGATTTGGGAGATTCCCGCAGGTAAAATTGATTTTGAAGAACCACCACGGCAAACAGCAGAACGCGAACTGCAAGAAGAAGTCGGTTTACAGGCGAATGACTGGGATGACTTGGGGGATATGTTCAGTTCCCCCGGTTTTTGTAATGAGATAGTCTCCTTATATCTTGCCAGAACGCTGACCCAAGGCGCGCACAACCGTGAGCCACATGAGTTGATGGAAGTGCATTGGGTTGATTTCAGCACCGCGCTGGAATGGGCGCAAAGCAATAAAATACGTGATGCTAAAACAGTGATTGCTTTATACCGGAGTCAGGCTTTGCTTTGAGTATCATTTAAACTGTGACAGACTCCTCGCGCACGCATTGACGTTTTTTGGATTTATCCTGTTCTGTCAACATTTCACTCAAACAAGGATGTTTTATTATGATTCGCAGCATGACCGCTTTTGCCCGTATCAGCACCCAGACACAATGGGGCGAAGTTTGCTGGGAATTACGCGCAGTGAATCACCGTTATCTGGAAATCAGCCCACGTTTGCCTGAAGAATTTCGGGTACTGGAAACCCGTTTGCGCGAGCGGATTGCGCAATTATTAAAACGTGGCAAACTCGATTGTACCTTGCGCTTTCAAACCGATACCGCAACCGTTGGTTTTCGCTTAAATCATACCCTGGTGCAACAGCTATTAACCGTCAGTACGGAATTGGCAGTGCTCAGTGACAACCCACAAAAACTATCCGCGCTGGATTTGCTGAACTGGGCGGGCGTGCTTGAAGTGCCTGCCCCGGATATGGATAGCCTTAGCACACCAATTATGGCAACCCTGGATAAGGCATTGCAGCAATTGCTCGCACATCGTGAGCGTGAAGGTGCGCAGATTCTGCGTATGATAGAACAGCGTTGTGAGGCTGTTACCCAGGAAATCAGCAAGGTTCGCGCCCAGTTACCGGAAATTATTAAAAGGCAACGGGAACGCACCAAAGCGCGTTTAAGTGAACTGGAACAAAACCTCGTCCAGGAACGCAATCTTGATCGTCTGGAACAGGAAATGGTGTTTCTGGCGCAAAAAATTGATGTGGCAGAAGAACTGGATCGGCTGGATGCGCATGTTTTAGAAGTGCAGCAAACCCTGAAAAGTGACAAAGCCATCGGGCGGCGGCTGGATTTCCTGATGCAGGAACTCAACCGCGAAGCCAATACCCTGGCTTCAAAATCCATTGACACGCGCACAACAATGGCCTCAGTCAATCTTAAGGTGCTGATTGAACAAATGCGGGAACAGGTTCAGAATATTGAGTAGTCAGGCCTCACAATCAAACAGAGAAGAGACTATAAGTATATTTTATAGCATGAGAATACTTGGTATGCGATAATAATAATGACCACATAATAAATTTGTAACGGAGAAAATCATGGAAATCAGGTGCTTAATTAGAAGCGATGGCAATATATACGTTGCTATGAGCCTAGATTTTGGGTTAGCCGCACAAGCAGAAAGCATCGCCGCTGCAAAAGGTAAACTTGAAGCGCAAATCGAAGAGTATATCCGTGAGGCTTGCGAGCAAGATTCAGCATATAAAAGCAAGCTATTAGCCAGAAAAGGTCCGTTTAGTTGGTTCATAATCTACTACTTGGCAAAACTGCACATAAAAAGCAGAGAAATACTCGCGTTCACTGAAAGAAAGCCAACTTGCATTGGACATGCGTGAGCGACTTAGATGTTCTTTAGAAAAATTCCATCTCTCACATATAGGGATGTAATTAAAGGCTTGAAAAAACTTGGTTTTGAAAAGAGAAAAAATAAATCCACTGCGCATGAGCAATGGGTTGCAAATGATCCATTTAGGAAGGTTACTGTAGATAAACACATTGCCCCATTCTCAGAATTCCTCATAAAATCAATGGCGAAACAGGCCGGGGTTTCGACAAACGAGTTTTGTAGTCTATGTAAAAATAAGAAATATAAACCATCTACCACGCCATCCCCTGAATCTGAATAACCCTCGCTCAAATAATACTTCTAAATCAAGCCTGACAAGATGCTGTAGCCACTCCAAAACCGTGATGTGGTTTTGGAGCGATGAGCTTAGTCGGTATGTGGATTTGACTCAGGAACAGGAAATAAAGCACTTATAGACTTTCAGACAATTAATTTCCTATGGTTCTTAAAATGCTCCTTTATGGTTTGAACCAGAAAGAATCTCAATTATTATTTCAGGAGGACGTATGTGTGGCATAGTCGGCGCTGTTGCAGAACGGGATGTTGTTCCAATTTTACTTGAAGGTCTGCGAAGACTGGAATACCGGGGTTATGACTCCGCAGGACTGGCTGTTATCAGCGAGGGCCAGTTGCAACGGCAACGGGTCAGTGGCAAGGTGCAGGGATTGAGTGATGTGCTGCAAAAGCAACCACTACGCGCCAGCACCGGCATCGCCCACACGCGCTGGGCCACCCACGGCAAACCCAGTAACGCCAATGCCCACCCGCATATCGCGCAATCAATTGCGGTGGTGCATAACGGTATTATCGAAAACTACCGGGAATTAAGAGCGCAGCAGCAGGCGCGTGGTGTGGTGTTCAGCTCAGAAACCGATACCGAAGTGATCGTCCACCAAATTCATTATTACAGCCAACAGGGTCAGGATTTACTGCAAGCCGTACAAAGCACACTGCAAGACTTAGAGGGCGCTTATGCCTTGGGTGTCATCAGCCAGGAGGAGCCGGGGCGTTTGATTGCCACCCGTTGCGGCAGCCCTTTAGTGATTGGCGTGGGCATTGGCGAGCATTTTATCGCCTCGGATGTGGCGGCTTTATTACCCGTCACCCAGCGCGTGCTGTTTCTGGAAGAAGGCGACATTGCCGATATTCAGCAAAATGATTTTGTATTATACGATGCAGCCGGACAAAATATCAGTCGTAAAATACATACCAGCACTCTACAGGCTGATGCCGTAGAGCGTGGTGAATACCGCCATTACATGCTCAAGGAAATTTACGAGCAGAGCCGCGCCGCCGCCGATACCCTGGATGGACGTTTGAGCCAGGATCATGTACTGGAAGCGGCTTTAGGCCCCCAGGCTGAAAAACTGCTGGAAAATATTCAGGCAATACAAATCATTGCCTGTGGCACCAGCTATCATGCCGGCATGGTGGCGCGCTACTGGCTGGAAAGTATTGCCAAAATCCCCTGTAATGTAGAAGTTGCCAGTGAATTTCGTTATCGCAATCCACTTGCCAGCCCCAACACGCTGGTGGTAACAATATCCCAATCCGGTGAAACCGCTGACACCCTCGCGGCCTTAAAAGAAACTCAGCGCCTGGGATTTGGCCCCAGTCTGAGTATTTGTAATGTACCGGAAAGCGCGTTGGTACGTGCATCTGATCTGGTCTTGATGACCCGCGCAGGCCCGGAAATCGGCGTGGCCTCCACCAAGGCCTTCACCACTCAATTGATTGCCTTATTGCTACTGACATTGATTATTGCCAAACGGCGCGGCCTGGAAGCGGCGGAAGAAACCCGCATCGTACACAACCTGCAACAATTGCCGACCTTAATCAATCATGCCTTACAACTCGATGAGCGTATTGAAGCACTGGCGGAACAATTTGCCGATAAACACCACGCCTTGTTTTTAGGCCGTGGCATTCATTACCCGATTGCCATGGAAGGCGCGCTGAAACTCAAGGAAATTTCCTATATTCACGCTGAAGCCTATCCTGCCGGAGAACTCAAACACGGCCCCTTGGCCCTGGTTGATAATAATATGCCGGTGGTTGCCGTTGCCCCCAATGATGCGTTGCAGGCAAAACTGAAATCCAATTTACAAGAAGTGGAAGCGCGTGGTGGAGAAATGCTGATTTTTGCCAATCACCAGGGATTTTTAGAAAACCTGGAAAATGTGCAAGTGATAGAACTGGGTGAAATTGATGACATCATCTCACCGATTATTTACACCATCCCCCTGCAATTATTATCCTATCATGTCGCCTTGATCAAAGGCACAGATGTGGATCAGCCGCGTAATCTGGCAAAATCTGTGACGGTGGAATGAGCATCAGTTATCACTCGCTGTTTAACAGGCAATAGAATAGATGTATTTAACAATTCTTCGACATGGTGAAACCGACTGGAATGCCACAGGTCGGATTCAGGGACAGCAAGATGTTGTGCTGAATCAACGGGGTATCCAACAAGCTCAGGCAGCGGCTGCCTATCTCAAAGCGCAACAGGTTGATGCTTTATATAGTAGTGATTTGCGCCGCGCCCTGGAATCAGCCCAGCCCTTGAGTCAGCAATGGCAACTGAAAATCCGTCCATTGCCTGAATTACGGGAGTGGAAACTGGGGATTTTGGAAGGCTTGTTAAGGACGGAAGCCGCGCAACAATATCCCCAGGTCTATCCGGTGTATGATGAGCAACAAGCTGATGGCCTTATCCCCGGCGGTGAAACTATTCGCCAACGATACCAACGCGCAATCAACTGTATTGAGCAACTGAGTAAGCACCACCCAAATGAACACGTATTAATTGTGACGCATGGGGGAATTTTGGATAACTGGTATCGTTATGTTCACCAGATTCCATTAGAGCAAGCGCGGGACTGGGTACTGCATAATGCGGGTATCAGTCAATTTCAAAAAATTGGGCAGCAGTGGCAGACCTTATCCTGGAGCCAGACTGAGCATTTGCAGGAAATAGGGGCTATGGCTTATTGGTGAGCCTGGAAAATATTTACTCACTCCAAGCCCAGTTCTGCCAACGGCGCGTAATCTTCAGGCAGTCTCAAGTTCAGGTTCAAAGTCTCAGCTTTACGGATAACACCCCTTCGGAGGGGTGTTATCCGTTTCCCAGGTTCCTACGCGGGAATACTCCAGCACGGTAGGGCGCATAAGCTTCAGCGTCATGCGCCATATGTGGTGCCAAACCAAAATGGCGAATGCTACACTTCCCCTCTAGACAATCAATCTTTTTTCTGTGCAGGCTTAAGCACCCCTTCCAGCACCGTGCCTTGCAACAACTGCGCAAACACCTCCGCCACGCTGTTGCCGCCAAGAATCGCCAGTGGTGACATGGTTTCTGCCATTTTTTCCGCCAAGGCACGTTCAGAGAAGGCTTGCAATGCGGCGATGAGTTGTGGCGAAATTGCGCCAGCCTTGTCCACCACTGCCTGAATTTCTGCTTTGAGGCGTTCCAGGTCTTGTTGTAGTTGTTGTTGCGCCAGTGCCAGCATTTGTTCCTGCTGGGCTTTTTGATTTGCCAGTTCGATTTCGCTGATTTGATTTTGCTGGGTTTGTGCGTTCAGTTGCGCGTTCAGTTCCTGCTCTTTAGCTTGAGCCTGACCTGCCAGTGCTGATAATTGAACTTTAAGACGCTCGGCGGCGGTTTGCATTTCCAGATTCAGCAATAATTGTTCTGTAGTGGTTTCGGCGCGGGCGGTGTCTTGTTTGATGGTTTCTTTTTCTTTGGCAACTTCCAGGTTTTTGCGCTCTGCGCTGAGTTCCAGCGCCTGTTGTACAGTGTTGTGCTGAGCTTCCACCAGCAGTTCCGCGATTAAATCATCGCCAATGGTGACATTCAGCACTTCCACGTCATATACCCGCATCCCGTTTTCTTCAAACAGGCGACCGGGGCGTTTGTGGTCATTGTCGGCCTTGCCTAATACGGTGTCGCGCACAATGCCGATAGCGTTGGCATAAAAATGTTCCACGCCGTGACTTTTAATCGCATGGCGTAATACCGAGCGCATATGGTCGGTGAGAAATTTGACATAGTTTTCCACCCGGAACCAGCATTCTGAATCAGCTTCAAAATTTACCCGATAGGATAGTTGGATATGCACTTGACACAAATCAGCGGTTTCCACGCTCACTGCATCGGAGACTTTATTGTGCAGCACGCGCAGATAGACGGTGTGCGCCAGATGCTGGTCGGATTTTGGGGTGCCGGTGGAAAACTCAATGGCTTCCAGAATTTCATCATATTCCAGTAAATAAGTGCCGGGGCCGCTGAACACCTTGCGCTCACCGGCTTTTCCCACCACCAGCACGGCGTAACCCGTCCACACGTTGATGGCAACCGCGCCTTCATATTTGGTATCCAGGGTGATAGTGCGCGGTGGGGTGAATTTACGCCCGCGTTTGAACTCTTCCCCGGCAAAAGCTTCGGCAGCGGGTTCGCTGCGCAAGGCTTTGGGCGCTTCCAGCGTCATTTCTCCCAACATGCCTTCCCGCGCCTCGCGGTCGCTGACATATTCGGCTTTTTTACGGCGGCTGAGCGCCATGAGCTTGGCATTATAATCCTGCGCTTCCTGATTGCCGGGAAACCATAAGGCCACTTGTTTGGGGTCGAGTACCCGACGCACGATGACTTCTTTGCGCGGGTCGGGCAGATACACGGTTGGGCCGCGTTTGAGGGTGATTTGCCCATTAATGCGATCCAGCACATAACGCGCTTCACCGGCGGGAATCGCCACCGCATACATGACTTCACTGTCGCCATAACGCACCATTGCATGTTCGGCGCGGGGAAAGTAAATCATCTGCTCCTTGCCGGTGATAAATAACTCATCACCCATTTTGTAAGTGGTGCCGTCCTCTTCATAAGGCGCGATAACCTTGAGATAAATACCGCTGATTTCATTGAGTTCTATGGCTTTGTATTTACGTGCGCCCTGCTTGGCGACAAAATCTTCTGTGGGTTTGGGAAATACCACGGCAGGGCCGCGAATATAACGCTTGCTGCCGTTTTCATCCAGCAATATGCAATATTCCAACTGCTCTAAAGTCACGGCGTTGCGCACGTATTCGCCGCACTCATCAGGCACGACTTCAACCCCGGTGGGGGGCATGTAAAACGACACTTCCGTGCCTTTAATAACCAGCATTCTGCCAATGGTGAGATCGGGCAGGTCAGCGACTGGCGGCAGCGTTTCCTGTGGTACTTCTGGTTCGTCGTTATCTGCTGCCGGTGCTTCGTCTTCGGCCTGGGTTTGCGGCTTGATAACGGCTTCTCCCCAGTTGGCGCGCGCGGCTTCTTCGTCATACACCCGCACCACCAGATATTGATTGGAGCGCAGGCGATGGCCCTGAATCACCTTGACCATCTGCCCCGGCCACGGCGCAAAAGCCACCGGGCCAGGAATATTGATTTTACGCCCAATATTGAGTTCTGGCAGGTTATTAGCCGTGCCGGGACGTGAGTGGTTATTGTCTTTGGCGGGATTTTTTAATACCAGATACCAGCCTTCCGGGGCGATGGCAAACATCCGAATTGCCTGCTCTAAATTACAGCGTTCAAATTTTTTGCTGTCAGCATTGAAGGTGACTGGCTGGTCCGTATTTGCCAGACTGGTTTTATGCGGCCCCACATAATCAATGACGTTACCTTTGGTTTCATCAAGAATAAAGGCATATTCGTTGGGGGCTAGAATTAAATCGCGTTCCCGCGCTCTGCTATTGTCCGACATGATGTTCCCGCCTTGATAGAAGTCTATGGTATTTGTTTTTATACACCGCAGCAGGGAGAATGAAAAGTTTAAATTCCTTGATGTTAAGCCGTAGCGGCTACATTAAGCAATATAGGCTATACTTTTTAGAAAACATGAAATCTCCAAGTATGAAACTTTTAATTTTGAACCGGGAGAATATGAGATGTCAAAAGAGCAAGAAGTCACTAGCGAAGCAGCGCATGATGCGTGTCATAATCCCTGCGAGGAGTGTAGAAGCAAGGGTTCTCTTGAAAATGGGGAAATTTGCCCTGCATGTGCCGGTACGGGATGCAAAGATAAACAGTTTTGTGTACCTGCGGGGGGGCTTGGCTGTGATATGGAATAGTCTTAAAAAATGAGACACATTCCTTATTTGAAATAATAAAGGCTTGTGTCTTGTGTTTTATCTTGCAAACTAAACGGGGGGTATAAAACCCTCATTCCTCAGTAAACAATCGATACAGCTCAATATAAGATTGCGCGCTGCGGTGCCAACTGAAATCGCGTTTCATGCCATTGATTTGCAGTTGTCGCCATAAATCCGGGTTACGATAAGTAACCAGGGCATTATCCACGCAGTCAAACAAGGCTTGCGGACTTTTTTCGTCAAATAAAAAGCCGGTTGCAGTGCCGGTGTCCAGCGTTGTCGGGGTCACTGGAATAACTGTATCGGCAAGGCCGCCAGTGTGGCGAACGATGGGAATGGTGCCGTAAGCCATGCTGTATAGCTGGTTTAAACCGCAAGGTTCAAAACGCGAGGGCATCAGAAACATATCGGCCCCGGCTTCTATCTGGTGTGACAAGGCTTCGTGATAACCCTGGGTAAAACTGACTTGTCCGGGATAACGTTCAGCCAAACCTGCCAGTAATTTTTCCAGTGCCAAATCGCCGCTGCCCAAAATAGCAAACTGCGCGCCTTCATGAATAATATCAGGCAGGGCTGCGATTACCATATCAATGCCCTTCTGATGGGTCAGACGGGTGACGATGCCAATCAAAGGCTGGTCACTTTCATTGAGTTTTAACTGTTGCCGTAGCGCACGGGTGTTGCTCGCCTTTTTATCCAGGCTGTCGGCATCATAAGTTTCCCATAAATAGTTGTCCGTGGCGGGATTCCATTGTTGATAATCAATGCCATTGATTAAGCCGGTTAATTGTTTTTGGCGACTGCCTAATAAACCCTCCATGCCATAACCAAATTCCGGGCCTTGTATTTCTTCGGCATAAGTCGGGCTGACGGTTGTCACCCAATCTGCATAATATAAACCGGCTTTGAGGAAAGAAATCTGTCCATAATATTCCAGGCCATAAACATGCAAGCTGTCTTCCGGCAAGTCCAGTGTGGTCAACATGTCTGCGGGAAACAGTCCCTGATAAGCCATGTTGTGAATACTCATGATGATATGCGGATGCTCACCTGGCAGATAACGTTGGTAAGCGGGGGTTAAGCCGGTTTGCCAGTCATTACAGTGGATAATCTGCGGTATAAAGCCGATTTGATCGCGTATGCCTTCAGTCCCCATCAATGCCGCAGCTTTGGAAAGCGCAGCAAAACGCAGCGCATTATCAGGCCAGTCCTGACCATTGGCATCAGTATAGGGGTTGCCTTCGCGCTGATATAAACCGGGGCAGTCCAGGACATACACAGGCAAGTGGCTGTCTGGCATGGTACCAAGACGCAGCAAGGCATTAATGCCTGGAAACAGTGCCAGGTGTATGCCGGTGTCTTCGCTGTGCGTTTGTTGTAATACCGCTGGATAACCGGGCAGTAACAGACGTGCATCCACGCCTGCCTGATGTAAGGCGCTTGGCAGCGCGCCGCTGACATCACCCAGCCCCCCGGTTTTCATCACGGGATAAGCTTCGGGTGTTACAAATAAAACACGGAGATTAGACATGGGATTTACCAACAGATAGGGAGAGACTACGACTATTTAACCTGAGTTTGACATAAGGTTTAAGGAATGAGAATTTTATTTCATCCTCACTCCTAAGTGGCGTTCAGTGCCTGAATTTGTTCCCGGGTTTCCGCTGAAAACAGCGCAGCCGGATCAATAATAGGGATTTTACGTTCTTCATGTAGAATACAGGAAGGCGCAAAAAATTGCCAAATCGGTTGTGTTTCAGGCAAAGAACAAGTCTGCTGATCACTGACCGTAATCACCACAGGGGTTTCTTTCAGGTGTATGCCTGCGTATTTCAATGCTTGTCTGGGCTTTTCCTGATAAACGCAAATACCGACAATTTCACTGTCCAGTTCAGTGGAAATACCATTGAGCAGCAAGCCCATATCAATTACTGGCAATAGTGAATTTTCAAAAATCAGCGTTTGCCGACAATAGGGGGGCGTTTTGGGAATTTCAAATAATTGGATGGACAGTTGTACCTGAGACATTTCATGCAGCGCAATCACTGCCTGACAATCCTGCCCAAAATCCAATAACCAGGCGCGCGTACGCTGCTCTTCTGCTGAGGACGTGAGCTGGTGATGTAAAGATACGGCTTGTTCCATATTGAGTCCTCCCGCAACGATCTTATAGTTCGTCCATTTCAAGCATACGCGCTTCGGCATAGGCGGTTAAATATTGCTGCAAACTATCCTTACCGGTAATTGCTCCGGCTTCATGTTGATAGATAACCAATTTTTCTAATGGCGATTCAGACATATACATACAATCCGGGATTGTCTGGATATATAAACCAGGGTTTTCATCCAGGGCATCTATCGATTCACAGGTAATACCAAAAGCGGCATCTTCACCCGCCTTGAGCAGTACACAAAGTTTTCTGTCGGGGGGTAAATAACGTAATAAGTTTAGATTTTTATCCAGGGTAAACACCGGGAACTGTTGTTCATTCTGGTTCACCCAGCCCATGATGCCAATCGCTTCTTCTTCTGCTTCAACCCCTGTTTCCACATCGTCAATAACTTCCACCACATGAATATCGTGCTGCGGTATTAACAACAGCAGACCGTCAAAACGTAGCAGAACAAAAAATTCAATCATCTAATTAACCTGAATTCGATATAAGTTTTTTATCCAAAATGACTAAAATCCGGTACACACTATCAATAACTTGGTGTGAGGCGGAAGCGGCTTTCACTCCCTAGCGGTGAATGAAGCTTACGCCGAACTCAGGTTAATTATTTCTTCAGCGATGCGTTGATAAACTGTAATAGATCAGTTTCCTGATACGGCTTGGTCAGGTATTCACTCACCCCGGCGTCTTTGGCTAAGGTACGGTGTTTTTCTGTAGTTCGGGAGGTAATCATACAAATTGGAATATCATTAGTGGCGGCATTAGCGCGCACATGCGCGGTGAGTTCAATACCATTCATACGCGGCATTTCCATATCCACCAGCATGACATTGGGGCGTGTTTTACCCATCATTTCAATGGCTTCCAGGCCATCTTTAGCCAGCAGGGTTTCATAACCTTGATCTTCAACCAGTTGTGACAATGATTTACGCACGCTTAAGGAGTCATCCACAATCATAATATGGGGGATACCTATATCGTCTGCCGCCTCTGCGCCTGCGCTGCTGGACATACTGAGGCTGATGGATTTTGCAGGTGAGCGTAACAGGCTGGGTAAATCCAGTAAGGCAACCACGCTACCATCCCCAAGAATAGAGGCTCCGGCAATACCTTTAACATTTTGCACGTAACGTCCCATGGTCTTGGATACCAGGTCACGACTATCGAGCAGCGCATCAACAATAACCGCCGTAGTTTTACCTTCCTCTTCAACCAGTACCAGAGAGCGCTCATCCGTTAAGGTCACGGGTTGCACATTTGGCATGTGCAGTAATTCTGCCAGGGTGATGACGGGATAGGCATTTTTTTCCATATGGAAGCTGATTTCGTTGCCCACTTTTTTGAATTTACCGGCATCAGAAGCCAATGCTTGTGATAAGTAGCTGGTGGGCAAAGCAAAACGCTCTTTACCCACTTTAATCAGCAAGGCATGTTCCGTTACCAGCGACATGGGCAGGGTCAGGCTGATCATAGTGCCTTTTCCCGGCACGGAATCAATATCCACGCTGCCTTTTAGATCCTTAATACTGGTATGCACGACATCCATGCCGACACCGCGCCCGGAAATCTGGGTGACACCGCCTTTGGTGGTAAAACCGGGAATAAAAATCAATCGGCCTAATTCTTTGGGTGACAGTTCCTGGGTTTCTTTAATCAGTTCTCGCTCTACCGCCAAGCCTCTGATTTTTTCAAAATTCAAACCCTTGCCGTCGTCTTCGCAACGTACCACAATGCTGTTACCCTGGCGGAAGCAATTGAGCACCACGGAACCACCTTCCTGCTTGCCCGCAGCGATACGCTCATCAGGGGTTTCCATGCCGTGATCCACCGAGTTACGCAGAATATGCATCAAGGGGTCGGTGAGTTTGGTCAGCACGTCGCCATCCATCAAAATATCACCGCCGATAATCGAAAACTCTGCTTGTTTATCGGTTGCACGGCAGGTCTGACGAATAATACGTTCCAGGCGCGCGGTAATATTTTTAATCGGTACCATGCGGGTGGTCATCACCACCTGTTGCAGTTCTTTTTGCAGGCGCTCCTGCTGGATAAACATGCCATCTAATGAGGATAAATCATCCAGGATGGTTGAACCCAACTCACGCGAATCGGCGATGGTTTCGATAAAACTATGCGTTAAACTGTGTAACTCGTTATATTGTTCAAACTCCAGGGAATCAAAATCACCATCATCACTGGCCTGCTCTTCTTCAGTATCAACTTCTTTGTCAGCATCATCACCAATTTGGCGATGGCGTTGTCGCCCGGAAATATCCTGTACATCCACTAAGGTTTCCAGGTCATAACTTTTTTGCTGAACCTGCATTTCCTGGGAATTCAGGTTTTTAGTATTTTGCATGGCCTGACCCAGACGCTCTTGAATCTGACCGATGGAAATGGACATTTCCCCCACCAAACGTAATAAGTTATCAATGGTGCGGGTGGGTACGCGCAGGGTTTGCTCGGCTTCACCCGCAGGCGCGGCAGCACCGGCACCAGCGGCAGCAGGTTTGGCCGCAACGGGCGCGGCACTTGCTGCTTTTTCCAGTTCCGCCTTGCGTTTTGCCAGTTCTTCTTCACTGACATCCAGTTGCCCCTGGTCAATCCGGTTTGCCCAGTCTAAAACCTCTTGCAATACGGTGACGGCATTTTCCGGTGGCTCTTCCTTACCTAATAAGGCATCGATCATGATTTCCAGCGTATCTGCCGCTTCGATCATGGTATCGGTCAAAGGTTTGGGCGGGGGTACTGCATTTTCTGCCAGATATTCCAGAATATCTTCAAGATGGTGGGCGACACTGGCAATGCCTTTTATCCCGATAATATTGGCAGAGCCTTTTAAGGTATGCGCAACACGTTGCCCCAGTTTGACATCTTCTGGCACAGGATTTTTAACAATACGCTGTAATGCAGCAGTAAATTCAGCGGCATTGATCGGCGCTTCTTCCAGGAAGGCATCCAGCAGATCCTGATTAACATCTGCGGGGGGAGAAATATTAACATCTTCCGGTTTCGCCTGAGTTTCACGGCTGGGTTCCGGTTCCTCTTCCTCCATACCGGAACTTTGTGATAAATTATTCAGTAATTGGTGCGCCTGCTCATCGGGCAGTGGTGCAGGCCATTCCGACTCGCGCAAATGATTGAGCAGATTAATCACATTGTCAGTGGGTGCCTGTAAATAGGCAATCACCAGATCCGGCCATTGCGCTAATACACTTTGACTGCTGGCACGCGCGGCCTGATCTTTTTCCGCAAGCTGCTTGGCATTGTCAATAATCAGTTCACAAACCTGTTGCAATCCAGGCAAGCCCATCATATCAGCGGCATCTGCCAGACGTTGTACGAGGTCGGTGTAATTTTCAGCAATATTTGCAAATTCAGGATCGCTGGAGTCGGTTTGACAGAATTTTTGCAGGTTTTCATTCAAGTCCTCTTTTGAGTCCTCAATTTCACCTTGCAACATTGCCAGCATTTCTGTATTGCCTAAAGATATTTCACCTTCAGGCGCAGCGCCTTCCACGTCTTCCGCTTCTGTATCTGGCGTTTCATCCAGTTCATCCAGTTCATCCAGAGCGGGTAGTTCTTCTTCAATTTCCGGTAGTTCTTCGCCAAGACCTAAGTCATCATCCAATTCTGGCAGGCTTTCTGTGCTGGCACCTTGTAATAACTGTCCAGACAAGTCTGCCACTTGTTCCGCTGTCAGTGGATTGGGCCACTGTGAGGCTTGCAGATGCGCAGCCAAGGCTGCGGCATTTTCCTGCGGTGCGGTTAAATAATCCAGCACCAGACCCGGCCAGGTTTCCAACTGTGTCTGCGCCGCGCTGCGAACAGCTTGATCTTCCGCGCTTAATGCCAGCAGATTATCATTAATAAAACTGCAAACTTCTTGCAAACCAACCAAACCAGCTTGTTCTGCCGCATCCAGAATATCTTGTAAA
Organism: Candidatus Venteria ishoeyi; assembly: GCF_030378065.1. Taxonomy (GTDB): domain Bacteria; phylum Pseudomonadota; class Gammaproteobacteria; order Beggiatoales; family Beggiatoaceae; genus Venteria; species Venteria ishoeyi. Next base: position 16,341 of record NZ_JAUCGJ010000033.1, read on the forward strand.
TGCGTGGTGTAAGTTTCCAGAGCTTCAAAGAAAACATCATTACTATTATCCATGGATACAATATTCTCAAGCGCGTTTGATAAAGGAATAGCAGCGTCTGTTAAGGCCGCTGTAATTGAATTGACAACAGATTCTGGAATATTACCCGTTGCAACTGCTTCTTCAGCGGGCAGAAATTCATCAAACTCAGGTAATTCATCACCCAAATCATCTGTAAGTGTATCCAGAGCGGGCGCATTGTCTGCACCGGTCTCAACTTGCAGCAGTTGATCGTACAACTCCAGACTTTGTTCCATTGGCAAGGGGGTTGGCCAATGTTCATTTTGTAGATTCTCCAGCACAGCAGCCGTATTGGCTTCTGGAGCATCCAGGTAAGCTTGTAAGACATTGGGCCAGTTGTTAAAGATATCTTCAGCAGCTTGCCTTTCCTCCAGCGGCAACATACCCAGTGCTAACACGTTATTACTCAGAATAGTGCAAATTTCTTGTAAGCCTGATAGTTCCGCAGCATCCACTGCATCCATAAAAGGTTGCATTGTTTCAGCGTAATTGCTAACGGCTTCAAGCAAGGTTTCACTTTCATCTTCTGCCGATAAAATATCTGCTAATGCTGAGGATAAAGGGGCTGATATATCCGCTAAACTTGCTATAACTGCTTGTAACTGCCCATTTGACTGAGGTGTTGCAGTTGTTTGCAGTGGTGCTGCTAAATTGCTGTTTAAATCATTAACTTGTTCTTCTGTCAGTGGTATTGACCAGGCAGGTGATTTTAAGTGGCTGATTAAATGTTCTTTTTGCTCATCAGGATCGAGCAGATAATCTAATACAACAGCAGGCCAGGCTTCTAATAAGTTTTGCGTGGATTGACGCTCATCGGCTTCCAGCATGGAAAATGCCATAACATTTTCATTAATAAAGGCGCAAATACTGTTCAGTCCGGCATGTTCTGCGGCTTCAGCAGCAGACCAGAATAGCTGCAAAGCTTCAGTATATTGCTCAAGTGCAGATAATTGGCTATCACTGCCTGACTCTGCCTGGACTAAGGTGCTCAGTGAGGTGGACAATATATCAGCAGTGCTGACAAGCACATCACTTAAGGCGGCAAATATATCAATGTCACTTGCTTCTGCAATTTCTGCGATTGTTTCAACATTGCTTTCATCAGTCGTTTCTAAATCGGGTAGTGCTTCGTCCTCGGCTAAATCAAGTTCACCTAAATCAGCTAAACTTTCTTCTTCGCCTAAGTCCAGTTCATCAAATTCAGGCAAGCTGTCTGCTTCGTCTAATTCGTCTAAACCCAAATCATCAAGTTCAGGCAATGTTTCCTCTGTGAGTTCAACATCCAGTGCTGCATCCTGCTCAATAACAGGCTCTGCTTGCAGGGTTTCAGTCTCTTCCAACTCTTCCAAATCGGCTAAGCTGTCTGCTTCATCTAAACCCAAATCATCAAGTTCAGGCAATGTTTCCTCTGTGAGTTCAACATCCAGTGCT
>NZ_JAUCGJ010000033.1:17930-54005 GCF_030378065.1 Candidatus Venteria ishoeyi
CAAGTTCAACATCCAGTGCTGCATCCTGCTCAATAACAGGCTCTGCTTGCAGGGTTTCAGTCTCTTCCAACTCTTCCAAATCGGCTAAGCTGTCTGCTTCATCTAAACCCAAATCATCAAGTTCAGGCAATGTTTCCTCTGTGAGTTCAACATCCAGTGCTGCATCCTGCTCAGCAACAGGCTCTGCTTGCAGGGTTTCAGTCTCTTCCAACTCTTCCAAATCGGCTAAGCTGTCTGCTTTATCTAAACCCAAATCATCAAGTTCAGGTAATGTTTCCTCTGTGAGTTCAACATCCAGTGCTGCATCCAGCTCAGTAACAGGCTCTGCTTGCAGGGTTTCAGTCTCTTCCAACTCTTCCAAATCGGCTAAGCTGTCTGCTTCGCCTAAACCCAAATCATCAAGTTCAGGCAATGTTTCCTCTGCAAGTTCAACATCCAGTGCTGCATCCAGCTCAGCAACAGGCTCTGCTTGCAGGGTTTCAGTCTCTTCCAACTCTTCCAAATCGGCTAAGCTGTCTGCTTCGCCTAAACCCAAATCATCAAGTTCAGGCAATGTTTCCTCTGCAAGTTCAACATCCAGTGCTGCATCCAGCTCAGTAACAGGCTCTGCTTGCAGGGTTTCAGTCTCTTCCAACTCTTCCAAATCGGCTAAGCTGTCTGCTTCATCTAAACCCAAATCATCAAGTTCAGGTAATGTTTCCTCTGCAAGTTCAACATCCAGTGCTGCATCCAGCTCAGTAACAGGCTCTGCTTGCATGGCTTCAGCCTCTTCCAACTCTTCCAAATCGGCTAAGCTGTCTGCTTCGCCTAAATCTAGCTCATCAAGTTCAGGCAATGTTTCCTCTGTGAGTTCAACATCCAGTGCTGCATCCAGCTCAGTAACAGGCTCTGCTTGCATGGCTTCAGCCTCTTCCAACTCTTCCAAATCGGCTAAGCTGTCTGCTTCGCCTAAATCCAACTCATCAAGTTCAACATCCAATGCCGCATCTAAATCAGCTAAGTCGGCTTCGTTATCAGTTAACACCCGTTCATCCAAATCAGGTGTTGTATCAAGCTTATCATCCAGTTCAAGCAGTATTGCATCCTCTTCTTCAGATGCACCACTTAAAATGGCAGCATGAGCGTCAAGCAATGAGTCTTGTGTGGTTTCAGATGCAAATGCAAATTCATCTTCAAGTTTTTCATCAAACGTATCCAAATGTAAATCTGCTTCCTCTATTAATGCTGAAAAGTCGGCTTCATCTTTATTGTCATCAAGTAAGACTGGCGTCTCTTCATTTTCCGCTTGAATTTCCTGCCTAAGGACTTGTTTGTTATCTTCCTGAATTTCCTGTTTAAAAATTTGCTCATCATCTTCAGCAATCTCTCTGGCAAGATCGTCCCAGGAAATACTGGCAATGTCTCCAGATAAAACAGATTCAGTGGCTTCAGTTGTTTCTGCTTCAGTTTCTTCAATGTCGATTGACACGGGCAAATCAAGCGTTTTTTCCACTGACACCGGCATAAGCGTATTGTTTTCAGGTGCCATATCTTCATCGAGTAAGCCGGATAAACCCATTTCAGCCTGTTCTAACTCGATATCTGCATCGGTTAATTCCATAATTTCATCAAGTGGCTGTTGTTCAGCCACTGATTCAGAAAGTTCCGAAAGAGGAATTTCATCAAAATCGGACGCCGCCTCAGTTTCGAGTTCAGACAAATCATCAGTAATGAGATCATCCAACTCAGTAACCGGTTCTGCAAATGCCAAGTCTTCCGTTTCCATACCCGCTAATTCAGGCAAGGCCATTTCAGCCTGTTCTAACTCAATATCTGCATCGGTTAATTCCATGATTTCATCAAAATCGGAGCTTATCTCGGTTTCGAGTTCAGGTAAATCCTCAGTAATGAGGTCATCTAACTCGGTAACCGGTTCTGCAACAGGTTCAGAGCCTGATTCCTCATGCGCTGTGATTGTGGATGTTGTTGGCGATGCCATGAAAGTTTCTGGCGTAACACCTGCATCTTCTGCCAGTAAGTTTGATAAATATGAAGCTTTTTCTTGCGAAAGAGGGTTTAACCAGCAAGAATTTTGTAAATATTGTATTAATGCCTGCTGTGTTTCAGGTGCTTCAGGCTGTTTCAGGTAGGCGATAATTAACTGGGGGCAACGTTCTAGCTCCAGACAGGCGCGCTGTTTATCTGCTGGTTGTTGAACCGTAAGTTGCAATATATGCTGACTGGTCAGTGTGCAAATCATTTGCAGACCTGACAATTCCATCTGCGCAGCCGTCGCTGCAATGCTTTGAACATAAGCAACGGCTTGTGAAATCGCTTCGGAAAATGCTGGCTGCGTGGAATCTTCCTGTTCAGCGACCGCCAATATATTTTGTAGAATATAGGTATTTTCTACAATATTTTTTCGCAGTGTGCCTACCATTTCAGCATCAAACATGATTCAAACCAGCAAATATAGAGGTTGAAAACTTAGGAATGCACATGGCATAAATTCGACAGGATTCGTGCAGGGTTTTTTCATATTTTCAAGGCGTAGAAACAGGCGCATAGTTATTCTATGTAACTGTTTCTGCAACGCAGAAAATAAGAAAAAAAACCAGCGAAGGTGTCGAAGTTGTTTCATGTGCATTTCTTAACACCCGTGAAACGCAAAGGCATCAGGCCGTGGGCAAACGGAATACACGAATAGACTCAATGAGCTGGTTTGCGTATTCCACCAATTGATCAGTTTGTACGATCTGCTCCTGCAACTGTCGCCCAGTCTCTTCAGAAGTGGCCTGAATTGACAGCGCATGTTCACGTAACTCATTACTGATACGCGCCTGTTGTTGTGAAGCCATCGCAATCTGTTCAACCACTTTTACCAGGTTGGCTGTTGTACCCTGGGTTTCTTTCATTTGCTCACCGGCACGTTCCGCCAGTCTGGAACCTTCAACCACCTGCCCAATGGTTTTATCCATGGTGGCAATGGTATCGTTGGTTTCCACCTGAATGTTTTTCACCAGGGCCGAAATCTGCGAGGTCGCGTTACGGGAGCTTTCCGCAAGACGCTGTACCTCATCCGCTACCACCGAGAAACCGCGACCGGCTTCACCGGCTGCCGCTGCCTGCATACTTGCGTTCAACGCCAGTACGTGGGTACGCTCTGCGATGTTGTTAATGATGTCAACGATACCACTAATTTCCTGGGAACGTTCACCCAACCGTTTAATACGTTTTTCTGTTTCGTGAATGGTTTCACGAATTTCACTCATCCCGTTTACGGTTCCGGTTACTGTTTCCAGCGCAGTTTGTGTGGTACGTGTTGCTTCCGCCGCAATTTCGTTACAGGATTGTGCCACTTCCGCAATTTTATTCATCGCTTCAGATGCTGCTGCCAGCTCGGTCATGGTGGTCGATACCACTTCACGTTCCGCGTCCGCCACATCAGATACGTTATGCGCCTGGGTTTTCACCTGACTTGATGCGACTTCCACCTCATCTGAAATATTACGTACATTAAGCAAAACCTTACTGGTCTCTGATGCCATCTGGTTAATAGCGTCAGCCAGCGGGCCGGTTACGTCCTGGGTTACCGGTACCTGTACCGTCAGATCCCTTTGACTCAACTGGAACGATGCTTTCAACAGTTCAATAATCGAGTTATTGAGCATCTCATTTTCTTTTTCCGCTTTCGCCAACTGACTCAAGCGATCATCAAGCAAGCTGTTAAACGCTTTACTCAAGGTCTCCAATTCATCATTGGTTTTAATTTCAGCACGCGCGGTAAAATCACCTTCCGCAACCCGCGATACAATGGCTTCCATGTGGTTAATGGGACGCGCAAAGAAAACCGAGAACAAGAGTCCTAATAACGCGCCACCGAGCAGTACACCCACACCAATCAACCAGGAGCCATCTCCAATCCCGGTTTGCAGGGTTGCCAATTGTTCCAGTGATTCATCTTCAGAAAGGTTAGAAAAAATTGCCCAGGATAGGCCAGGTACGTTAATCGGTGCAAAAGCGGACAGTACAAATTCGCCTTTATAATCCTCAAACAAGTCAAACCCGGTCACGCCTGCAAGTGCGGCTCGCGTTCCTGGGTTATCAACAATCTGCAAACCCACCGTGGTATCTTTTTGTTCCATTTCTGAAATGATGTCAGCAGGTGTGCCCATGCCTTCAACCATCATCAGATAGTTTTCTTTATCTTCCACAAATGAGCGACTGTCGTTACGCATGGTACCATCAGTCGCCACGATCACAGTTTCCCCGGAACGGCCTGACTCATCCAGACGCCAAGCACGGTCATAGGTCATAATGTCGTTAATTTTATCGATGGGAAGCTGGAATACAACCACACCAATTTTTTTGGTAGCGTCAAACACGGGGACGCCAATAAATGCAGCCTGCTTTTGGTAGGATGGCAGATAGGGGGAAAAATCAACTAATTTAACATGGTCTTTGGTGGATGTAGTTTCTTCCAGCGCGGCATAAACCTGACCCAAACCAGATTCTGCGTACGGCCCATCTTTCAGCGAAGTGGCAAAATCGATACTCTTTAATACGGAATAAACAATATCACCATTATTATTAATCAGAAAAATATCTTCAAATACAAATCGCTCCATAAAATTCACCATACTGGGGTGATATTCTGCATGCAAAGTGCTGTATGAAGAACCATCCTTGGCTCCGATAAATTCTTCTTTAGTACCCAGGGGATTAGGGTTATTGGCAATATAATAATATTGCAAGGCCAATGTGGTCGGTGATAAGCGACCTAGAACCTCGGTCATGTTGGGCGTTTGATCCGGATTTAATGATTCATACTCATCAGAAAAGCTACCTGAATAATATTCATCAACCACCTGGGTAAATTCTTCAACCGGTAATTCGCTGGTTTCTTCCATGCCCGGCTCAGGTGGCCCCTCCATCATTTCGCCGCCACTTTGTGCCACTTCTTCGGTAAAGCCACCAAAAGACTCCGATAAAGATTTCAGCATATTAACCGTGGTGGGTTCATTAGAGAAAAACTGTAATTGATTCGTCACCAGTTTGAAGTAATCTTCAATCTGCTGTTTTTTGGAATCTCGAATCGAACTAATATGACTCTGTGATTTGCTTTGCAGTGATTGCTCACCAATACCGACAGCAATGTTGTTAATCAAATACGCGGTAATCACAACCGGTATCACCGCCAGTACAATGGAACCCAAAATCATTTTCGATCTGATTTTCATATAACTTGTCTCCTTATCGCCATATCATCTGTAGTAAGTTATGACGCAATTTTTCCTGCAAGAGATTCAAAAAATGCTTCATGTTCAAAATTAAACCAGATTTCATCATTTTGCTCATAGCCACTGGGCGCATAAGCTGTAAGCGCATCAGGCAAGGCGGGCAAATTTTCCATCTTGTCACTTTCATGAAAACGTTGTTGGCTGGGCAGTTCGCTGATAGGCAGCGCGGCGGCGGCTTCGCCTTGCCCAAGTACCAGCAACATACGTTTTTTTCCCTGAACTAAATCCAGATTCAACAAAACACCCAGTTCAAATACAGGAATTAAGTTACCGCGCAGATTAACCAGCCCTGTTAACCACTCTGCTGTATTAGGCAGTGAACAGATACTCCCCATTTCCACCAATTCACTGACTGTATTTTCAGCAATTAATAATCCGATATCACCAATCTTAAAACCCAGGCGACGAAAAATAACTTCCTGCTGGGCTTTATGTTCACTGGCTTCAGGGTAAATAAACTTGCGTCCAAGTACCTCGGTAGGGCGTAATCGTTTATTTTTCATAACAAATAACTAATTAACATGAGTTCGACATAAGGATATTTATCCCACAACAGTTAAATTCAGTACATACTATCAATCACTTAGGAGCGAGAATTTTATAACTTCAGCAACTTGGCTGGTCTTTTTCTCCATTTTCTGCGTTCCGAAAACAGTTACATAGCTTGCTATGCGCCTATTTTCGCGCCTTGAAAATGAATAAAAATCCTGCGCCCAGTTTCTGTATTTATTTTATCCTCACTCCTTAGCATGTTATATAAATTAGCCTTCATCAACCTCAGGTGGCGCAATAAAGTTCTGCAATGGTTGCGCGTTAAAGTGGAAACGATCCGGTGTACGCCCTGGGTAAGACACCCAGGTGCCGACTTCGGCATCATTAGCCAGCTCATGACGTCCCATAAAAAAGCGAATATGGCGCATGGTTTTTTTCATACGGCGATCACGAATGACAGACAGTGCTCTGGCAGGTGTTTCAGTAAATTCAATGGCATCAAAACGCGCTTCAATTGTTTCACGATTCAGTTCGGTCAGGCTCGCAAACGCATCCAGCGTTGCGCCACGCCGATTCCCCTGCAAGCGTTCCATCATAGTGAACCAGGTTGCCAGCAGAGCACGGGCAAAGTTAGGATGTTGATCCAATGTTTCTCGGTGTACGATTAACAAATGACTGATTTCCCGGGGTACTTCCTGGCTGGAGAATAAAACTTTTGCATTTTTTTGTTCGATGAGTTCGCCAGTCACTGGGTTCCAGGAAACAATACCTGCAATTTCAGGAGTATCAAATGCAGCAATCAAATCTAACTCAGATGTATTTGAAATACTGACTTCATCAAAATCAATTTGATTACGTAATAAATAGCGATCCAGTAAATAATGGGCTGTTGAGCCGGATTCCAAGGCAAGGTTTTTATTTTTTAAGTTCGCATCATTTTCTGCGGGAATCAGCAGGGCATCGTTACCCTGGCTGTAACTGCTGATTAAGATAACATCAACTTCAATGCCCCGGGTTGCAATTTTTGAAATACCGTCAATATTGGTAACCACCACGGCATCCGCTTCACGACTGACAAATTTATTAATCGCACCTTCGTAATCGGCTTCTTCAAAGGTAATGTCAACGTGATATTCTTCACTATACTGCTGAAAAACATCTTCTTTTGCAGCCAGAAACCAAGGCAGCCAAGGCAAATATTTTGGTACAACCAATTTTAATTGTGCAACATCGCCCTGTGCTGTAACTTCTTCTGTTGAAGTGCCAATGGCAATGCCTTCTAACATATCACAACCGCTGAAGGTCAGTGTTAAAAGTACAATAATAAAGGCCCGACCAATCATCGATAGCTTACGATAAAATATCATGTCACGATGTCCTGTGGAATAATGAGATAGTGTTGCATTAGGGTAGTAAAAAAAACACCAAATAACAAGTTACAAGGGGAAATTAAAGCGTTTTTTTAGGTTATCTTGCTAACCTATTGTTTATATTAGAAGTGCGCCCTTTTATCTATTTGGGCGCACAGACACATATTACTGAAAAGCGTTAATCTGCTCAATAATTTGTGCGGGTGTATAAGGTTTTTGTACCAGCGATTTGCCGCCTTGCATTTCAGCCCACATTCTATCCGCCTTTTGTCCTTTACTGGTAACAAAGATAATTGGAATATGCTTGGTTTTGGGTTCATGGCTGATTTCACGACAGGCCTGATAGCCATCCATTTGCTGCATGACCACATCCATAAAAATAAGATCCGGCATTTCTGTGGCGGACTTATCAATTGCTTCCTGGCCGGAACTTGCGGTAATCACCTGATAACCTGCATCTGAAACGATATTTTTCAAATTCAGCAGATCCACAGTTGAGTCATCAACGACCATGATTTTACTAATTGCCATGTTTTACTCCTCACTTTGTTTTTTTATTAAAATGAAAACGAAAGTGCAATAATATAAAGGGTTAAAGGAATTTAGGAAGTCTGTTCAATATCTGGCAGAAACTTTTTAATGACGGCCTGTAACTGTTCCTGCTCTACGGGTTTGGTCAGATAGAGACTGGCACCTGCCATTGTGCCTTTTAACTTGTCAAACCGGGAGCCTTTTCCGGTTAACATGATAATAGGGGTGCTTTTAAAGTGCTTATTTGCCCGTAATGTTTTACACACTTTATAACCATCAATGCCTGGCATCATAATATCCAGGAAAATAATATCGTAATCCATGCTGGTCTTGGCATGTTCTAATGCCTCTTCACCCGTTTCAGCATAGTCAATGTTCATACCAAATAAACCCAATTGGATTTCCATGGACTTACGCACTGCTGCACTGTCATCAATGACCATGGCTTTGATGTTCGATTTACTGGCCTGTTTTGCACTGCTGGCTGCATCTTTCAGCGCTTCATTGGCGGCAGCATCAAGCTCTTGATCTTCTGCCCCCACCACCAGTTCCGGCACATATTTAAGTGCATCAATTGTCACTTTATCAAGTATTTCCAAGACCCTTTTTAAGGTCAATGGACGCCGTAAAATCGTTTCATTGGGTCTGGCTTTGACGGCTCTTTTGGTGACCTTGACAATCGGTCCACCTTTATTTTCAGCCGCAAAGCTTTTCCAGGCCGCAATAGCTTTAGGATCATCGACATCGATCAAAAAAATATCAGCAGAGGCTGAATCTGCTTGTCCTACCAAGGCATATTTGCGACTGCGTGATGCGGCCAGTTTAAAAATACTGCCCAGGGTTTTTTGTTCATTGGCAGCCATGCCAAACAATGCAACTTTAAAGACCTTATCCATATATTATCTCGCTATTCATAGAATATACGCCAGTGTCTAAACGCGCTGACAACGCTTAAGATACACGCAAACCTGTTGCTATATCAAGGTGCGACCTAAAAAATAATGTAAGAAGCAATTGCTAAACCTGTTGTGATCGGCATAGCAGCGTTACGGCAAGTGCGAAAAAACCTCATGTACTCTTGCACATGCCGTTTTTTCACACTTGCCACGCCTTGTTCTGTCTTCGTTCATGACAGTTTAGCAAATAGCGTCTAACGATTACATAAAACCGCAGCAATGTAATTCAAAAGGGATATTTTTTATTGTTTGTACAGGTTTGTCGCGTAATTGTTGATGTTCAAAAAAACGCAGGTTGAACCGATGTTTACTCCCGCTGATTTCTGGATAACACGGACTATCCTCCGATAAAATCACCCGAATCATCTGGCAAGGCTTTTGGGTTTCCGGTTTAGACTGGAAAAAACCTTCTGCCGCAATCTCTTGCGAAGCCTGCACATTTTGTCGGGTAAGATATAAATTTAACGCATTCGCTTCACGTAAAGGTTCAAAAGCATTAAGCCATTCCTGCAAATCATGTTGCCGTTGCTTGCTGCGCTTTCTTGACCAATAATAATAAGCGGGTAAATCAAACTGACAGGTACCGCCAGGAATGCCACTGCGCTGGCGCACGCTGCTTAATAAATGATGCTGGTTCAGCACTGCGGCAAATGTACCCTCCAACGCAATCACGGCATTTTTAATCATCAATAGTTTATCCAATAATTGCTGTAAGCGCTCAGTATCAACCTGTGGTATTTTCTGCCATTGTTTCAGGGTTTGTATATGTGTTTCCAAGTCTTTGATTAAATCTGGTTTTAAGTCATTTCTGGAAACAAAGTCCAGAATTTTAACAATGCCTTCCAGCGCAATACGGCTATCCCAGGATGATAAACCATTCATGCGATGGGTGACACATTGAAATAAATGTTCCAGCCGCAACCAACCCCGTATCCGCTCATTAAGCGGCTGTTCATAAATAATTTTATGTTTCACCAATGCCTGCTTCGACAGGTTGCTATTTTCTGCTTCACCAAACGCTTCTGTATGAAAAGAGTCGGTATGTGCCAAGGCCATTTTTATATCCTTAAGTCTGTACAATGGAAACAATAAACAGGTTTTTACCCGTCTTAAATCTCCTTATTCTCCTTTTTATGGCATCGGGTGATGAAAATTTTTCAAATAAAATTGATGCAGTTTTTCCACTTTCTTATGTAATTCTGATAATGTTGTATTATTGTGAATCACATCATCGGCATACGCAAGTCGAGTTTGTCTTTGACACTGCGCAGCCAGGATATTAGAAATGATGCCAGCGTCCAGATTATCACGTTGCTGTACACGTTGACGTTGCAGTGATTCCGGGCAATCAACTACCAATACGCGCTGCGCCTGCCGTATTAATGCATCTTGATTGTGCCGGGTTTCAATCAGTAAAGGTACACTAAAAATACAATAAACACTGTTCAGGTGTGCAATATTTTGCAGCATTTTCTGGCGAATGCGCGGGTGTAAAATCTGTTCCAATTGTTGTTTTTTAACGACATCTCCAAAAATTTGTTGGCGCAATAATGGGCGATTTAATTGTCCATTTTCCAACAAAACCGCCTTGCCAAAAGTCGCTACAATATCCTCCAGGGCGCTCTCTCCAGGCTGCACGAGCTGTCTGGCAATCACATCAGCATCTTCCACAGCTACGCCAAGCTGGGCAAAAGTATTACTGACCTGGGTTTTACCGCAGGCAATACCCCCGGTTAAAGCAACGATATTATAATGTTTGGCTATCAAGCAGACTCCAGTTTTTTCAATTATTTTATAACAGTCACAGCTGGTTTATTTATCATCATGCCAAGAAAATCGATTCTTTTTCAGCTTTAGTTAAGATTACATGGATAGTGGTTTTTATTTTTCATGCACAAGGTTAAAACCTTCGCCTTTCAGGCGAACAGATTTATCTCTAATGTTTAACGGTAAAACTTAAAATATGGGTTTTAACGCTAACACCCCAAAGGGGTATTTTAATATAGCCTGGGGCAACGCCCCACTACCATTAACTTAAAGAGTCCAATCCTCGGATTGGGAGTCTAAAAAGCACATCCAAGCCAAGGCTTGACCTCCTTTAAACTTTTGTGCCAGTATTAAGTTTAGACTTTTGGTTAAAAATTATTGCTTTATTCTCATTGGGTGAGCAAGTATATCCCTGAAAGGGATAAACATACTAGCCTGGGGCAGCGCCCCAGGCAGGTTATTTTGTTGAATTAGAGCCCTGAAAGGGCGATACATCAGAGGGCGCATCATTTATGTATCGCCCTTTCAGGGCTCTGGTATCATCACATTACAAACCCAGGGCGTTGCCCTGGGCTAGTATGTTTTGCCCCTTTGGGGCTTGAATACTTTCTTAAGTTAATGGCAGTGGGGCGTTGCCCTGGGCTAGTATGTTTTGCCCCTTTGGGGCTTGAATACTTTCTTAAGTTAATGGCAGTGGGGCAACGCCCCAGGGTAGAGAATGACACGGATACAATTCCAGGGGTGTTACCCCTGGCTATATTAATGCGCCCCGTTGGGGCTAAACAACAGAGCTTGTCTGCCCTGTATCTCGGCTTTCAACCGCCAAACGCTCTAACCCACCCGTCTTTTAGCGGGTGGTTGTTTATTTTCCATTGACGAGGTTAAAACCCTCGCCTGTTCTGTAGCGCATTGGCTGCAAGCTTTTCAGGGTTGATTTGAGAATTATGTCACATATCCCAGGGTAGTACCTTCGGCATGGATTATTGCTCCAGATACGTATAAGCCTGCAAACCCGCCTGCAACTCATCCAGATAACTGCGTTGCTGTTGCGAGTTTAGCACACTATTTTGCAGACGTTGGCGGTATAAGCGGCGAAAGCGGTTGACATCAAAATGTACATAATTAAGCATATCCTCAACACTGTCACCCGGTTCAATCTCATCCAGTTGATAAGCTAAGGCGCTTGTTACTTCCGATTTTGCTTGCCCATGTAAACGCACGTTTACCGCATGGGTGTCACCAAACAGGTTATGCATATCACCCAGAATTTCCTGATAAGCCCCCACCATAAACACGCCTAATAAATAGTCCTCGCCCGCTTGCAGCTTATGTACTGGCAAGCTGCTTTCTATGCCCAAAGCATCCACATAACGCCGGAACTGTCCGTCAGAATCACAAGTTAAATCCTGCAAAATTGCGCGTGATTGTGGTTCCTGATGCAGGTTTTGCAAGGGCAGAATGGGGAAAACCTGAGAAATCGCCCAGGCATCGGGCATGGATTGAAACAGAGAAAAATTACAAAAATATTTATCCGCCAGTTTCTCATGTAATTCATCTAACACTTCGCGGTGACTGCGGATATGCGGCTGTAATAAGGGCTGAATCTGTTGGCAGGTGGCAAAATATAAATGCTCGGCACAGGCGCGTTGCGCTAAATTTAATAACCCATGATTAAACAGATTATGCGCTTCTTCCATCCAGTAACAGGCATCATGCCAGACTTCCAGTAAAGAACGCTGATTCAGTGCCTGTAAACCTGCCCTCATTTCCTGAATAACAGACGGCTCCTCCATTTGTGGCGGCGCAGGCTGTGCTTGTGGCAGGCTCTCCACATCCGTGACCTGTGTCACCAACATTGCATGGTGCGCAGTCAGCGCGCGCCCCGATTCACTGAGTAAATGCGGTTGTGCTAACTTGTGTTCCACACAGATACGGGCAAATGCAGCAACCACATCATTAGCATATTCCTGAAGGTTATAATTCATGGAACAATCAGTGCGTGATTGTGAACCTTCATAATCCACCCCCAGCCCACCGCCAATATCAACATGGGCCACCGGCGCACCCAGTTGATGTAATTCATAGTAATAACGCGCAGCTTCATTTAATGCGTGTTGAATGTCACGAATATTGGCAACCTGAGAACCCATGTGGAAATGCATCAGTTGCAGCCAGTCAATATGCCCCGCTGCCTGCAATTGCTCTATCATCTCCAGCACCTGCGAACTGGACAGACCAAATTTGGCTTTTTCACCACCGGTATTCTGCCATTTACCCGCGCTGATACTGGCCAGTCGTACCCGCACGCCCAGCCTGGGTGTCACTTGCATCACCTGGCTGTGTTGCAGAATAAGCCGCAGTTCACTGAGTTTTTCCACCACCAGATAGAGTTCCAATCCCAGTTGCAGGCCAATCAACGCCAGCCGGATATATTCTTCATCTTTGTAACCATTACAAATGACGATACTGCCCACTGGCGCTAAGGCTAAAACCGCCATTAGTTCCGGTTTGCTGCCTGCCTCCAGACCCACCCGGTATTGTTTATCCTGCCCAGCAGCAAGAATTTCCTCCACAACCGTGCGTTGTTGATTGACTTTAATGGGATAAATAACGGTATAGTGGCTCTGGTAAGCTTCTGTTGCTTTTGCTTTAGCGAAAGCCTGACATAAAGCCTGTACCCGGTGCTGTAAAATCTCTGGAAAACGGAGTAAAACCGGCAGCCCCAAGCCTTGTTCCCGTAATTGTTTAAGCAATTGCAGCAAATCAATGCTGGATGGCTGCTCAGTCATGGGCTGCGCTTGTGGACAGACTTGCAATACACCGTTTTCAGCAATTTGAAAATAGTGTTCAGACCAATAAGGTAAACGATATAATTCTGCGGATTGTTGCGTACTCCAAGTCTGTTGCAATGCCAGGTCTGCCGGTTTTAAGTTGGCTTGTTTCATTGTACCTGCCAAGTACCATCGGCTTGTTTGCAGGCGTTGCCATAAATGGTTTCCTTGCGCCCATCAATGGTAGCAGTGGTACTGTATTCACGACAGACTGCACCACTCTGGCGATAAACCGGATCGGCAATGGGGGTGACAGCATATTGAGTCTTGGTATTAGGGTTGTACCAGCTATCTGTTTGATGGGTGGGCGTATGCATCACTGCCTGTTGCATTTTCATGCGATCCATATCATCCATAGTCTGACCAATCGCACCGCCAATCAGCGCGCCTAACATACTACAGGCAATAATCGCGGCGGTATTCCCCGAACCTCTGCCAACGCCAGCACAGGCTGCGCCACCTGCCGCACCACCCAGCCCCGCACCAATCATACGTTTATCACCATAACCACCGCAGGCAGTCAGTAACAACACCAGTAATGCACTCAAAGCGATTAATTTATTCATCATATTTACCCAGCAATTTCCGCTCCACTCAAAAAAGCTTAAATCAAATATACGTTATTTTTTTGTTCAATTTCAACTGAAGATGGGTTGCCCTCACTCCCAAGCACCAACTTGATTGAAACCAGTCTTTATGAACTGTACATTTACTCCCCTTCAAATTCAGACGATGTGAATTTCAACACATTGCAGTTTTCCTTAACAGTTCGCTGCAAACCCTCGTCAAAGCCGTCTTGACTCTTGGCTGTGATCTCAACGGAAATGCTCACATCAACGCCTGATTTAGCGGTGAACTGCTGAACAACTTCATCCACAATATCTACGAATTTCATTTTCGCGGTGAGTGAGTCCATATTAATCGTTCCGTAGAACTGTTTTTTTACAGCCTTCTTTTTGTTTTCTGGAGGGGAAACGGGGGGTTGAGGCGGCGTTACTGGATCATCCCCGTCATCCCCGTCATCCCCGTCATCCCCGGGGCTTGGAGGCGGTGGCACTGAAATCCTGGCTTTGTATGCAACCGCAGCTTCTCTTTCGATAAGCAATGCTGATTCATCCAGCATGACATGTCCACCATTACCAAACCTGAATCCCAAATATCGATCAGCATCTTTTCCTGAAGCAAAGCCAAAGAAATCTTCGCTCTCCAATGCCAATGCAATCGCGGTCTGGTAAACATGATCATGAGCCAAACGCGGGAGATACAGATAATGACAAGTGTCTTGATAGACCTTCAGTGCATTGACATCCTTAACATCCTCTTTGAAATACCATTGGCTCAATAGATTACGGAGGTGGATAGGCGACCATTCGCTAACCAGCCATTCTTCTTCCCGAAGTTTATTCTCAATCTCCTGAATGAGATTGGCGGCATTACTGGAAACAGTGACAGCTTCCCAGTCAATTTTCTGGTCTGTCGCTTGAAACTGATTTGGACACAGCAGCCATTTGTAAGTCTCGCGCACAATCTGTTGCAGGCTCTTTTCCGCACTATCGCAATTCTTCCTGGCAAGTTTAGCTTGAAAAGTATCCAGATTTATCTTGCCTTCCGATACATCAAATACGATTTCTTTCCAGGCCAGATAGGTTCTTGCGGCATCTTTCAATCGACTAACCACGTCGTAATCAGCCGCCAGGAACAAAAGGCGGTTTCTTTTTTGTCTTGCCTGCTCGCCGCGATATTGCAATATCGCCTCGGCAGCCTTTGTAGCCAAATGAGAATCCCCCTTGCTATAGCCTTGATCGGGCGCAAGTACAACCAATCTTGGGCCGGTTCCATAATCATCGGGCACATCATGGGAAGGGGTAAAAATATGGATACCTGCAAAAAGATGCCTGGAAGCAAATACCCGCTGCACCCGTTTTTTTAATTCGGGTAACAAACGTTCTTTGTATGGGATATTCTGTTTGCGGCTTTCCATCTCTCGACGCAGATTGGGCTTCGTATCAAGCCAGAATCGATCCTGATCTGAATAGAGATAGTGCAGGCGATCACGCAGCCGTTTGAGTACATCTTCAAATATACCCACGGTCTGCCCTGGTTGTACCGTCGCTAACAAAATACGCTCAAGCTGAACCCCCTTGACGATCTGATCACCAGCCGCAGCGGCGCTGCCGAGAAAAATGGCACGCATGGTACGATGCGCCGCCTGTACGCTACCAAAGCGGGTATCGTCACCATCAATGTTATGTGTCGCGGAGCGCGGGCCATCAACCTCCCTCTCTATGATGGGTTCCCAGCCCTGCGGCAAATAGTGAATACTCTTGTTGCGCACCACACTGTCACTCAGCGGGATAGACCCTGGCATAATCAGCGCATCCTGATTGTTATCATTCCACAGCCGATGAATAATCACCGCCATGTATTGCAACACTCCCCGCGTACGCTGAAACTTATCCAGTGTTGACCAGTCTTCATAGAGCCGGTCAAAAATCTCTGGATGGATGGGGTACGAGTTACAAAGGCGTTCAAAATAGGCATTGCTTTGCGTCTCTACCGGAAAACGCTCGGCATGTTGGCGGTAGAAGTCTGAGAACTGACGGCTGATGCCCTCCACCTGGGAACGCTCACCCGCCTGTTCAAAAAGCCGCCTGCGAACAATCTCGAAGGCTTCCTCGGCGGCGACCGGTTTCCAGATTGATTCCACCCGACCAAAATGCTTTTCCAGTGCCACTAAAGTCTTTTGACCAAAGGAATCTCCCACCTCGGCATCTGATTCCGGCAGTGATGCCAAAAGAATGGCATTAGGTACCGCCTTCATCGCCTCGGTAATTGCCTGCACAAAGGCCAGATTACTCTCATAGGTTCCCGCCTTAAACTGCTTGCCATTGGCAAGCTGGCTAAAGAATTTCTGTAATTCATCAATCAGCACAACACAAGGCGCTGCCTTTTGTAAGAGGTTTTTCAGTACATCCTTTCCAGGTGAGGTGCCATCCCGGTCGCTATCGGCAACCATCAGATAACCCTCGTCTCCCAGTAATTGCCAGGCCAATTCTCCCCAAAGTGTATTGGCTTGAATACTGCCATGATGCTGTGCCTGGCTTACCGACAAGTTAATTCCATCAAGCACCGCAATGTGCGCGCTTGGCAGTGCATGAATCTCTGCTTTATCCAATACCGGCGGGATGCCTTCGAGTTTGTCGGTACTGACTTTACGCGCAGCCAGATGCAATACCGCCAACATCGTATGGGTCTTGCCACCACCAAAGGCAGTCTGAAGCTGAATAACCGGGTCTCCGCCCTGTCCTGCCAAGCGTTGCGCGACCGACATCAACAACAAGCGCATGCCTTCGGTGATAAAGGTGCGGGAAAAAAACTTTTCGGCATCCTGATACTCAGGCGTTGCCTTACCCGTGGCAACCAGGGTAATATCTGCCGCAAACTCGGACTGTTTGAATGCACCTTTCCGCACATCCTTATGGGGTTTGGCGATTTCACGCCAGGGTTTTAAACTCATTATATTATCCTGTTACTGTCCACTTCATATTTATTTTTAAACTGCGCTAATCCACAAGCACAGGATGCCCGCTAAACATCCATGCCGAACTGTTCATTACGATGCCCTGTCTCATGCGAAGCGGCAACAATCGCGTGCCAGGCACCAATCAACTCATTATAGGCGCGGGCTTCATCTGCCCATTTTTTGCGCTCACACAGGGTATAAAGATGGTAGGCCAGTTGGCGGATAGATTCGCCTTTCTCCGACATAGCCGCCAACAGCGCACCGGCCTCGGATTCGCCTTGTTGATTCAGCACCCGAATCATCTGATGGCAAGCCTCCCATATCGGGGTACGGGTATCATTGCGAGGATCCCAATCAATCGGATATTCTGCCCACTTCAGCAGCCGTACCTTGCCGCCACCCGATTCAATCACCCCGGCATCCCGTACCCCATCAACAGACGTGCCCTTAGCCCGTGCCAAGGTATCAGCCTCGCCAAATTGACCTTCACTCCAGCCATATTGACTAAACCAGTCATCACAAAACAAAGTATCGGCATCGAAGTTGCCGCCGTCGGGATTGAGGTAGTCAGTGATGGCGCGGTTAATTAAAATCAGCGCATCGTGTACGCTCATGCTGCTGCCGTCTTGATTCAATACCGCTGCGTATTTGGAAAAAATCGCCATGCCAGGGCCAATGGCGGCCTGGGCTAAATCCACCGGGGCGATGGGCGCAGTGCCGGTTTCACCGCCGATCATGGCTTCCAGAGCTTCAGGCATTTGCTCGCGTAGTTGGCGTTGGAATTGGCGGCGGGGGGTGGAGTCGGCTTCTAATTTACGTTTTTGGCATATTAAAACGACGGAAGAGGCTAAGGCATTGGAGCCAATACCGATGGTTCTTGCCCCTCGTTCTGTTCTAATAGGCCAAGTACCTGTAATAGCAAAGCCTGATTTTATAACTGCTTCTAAAAATGTTTCCCAGCCTGTACTTGAAGTACTTCCCTCTTTGGTTTCAGACTGTTTAAAAGCGTAATAAATAGAAACGGGGAAGGCTGGGTGACCTTTTTTCGCCATATTGTTAATTGCTAAGGTCATACCTTCCAAAAAAAAAGTTTCAGCCTTTTCTTTGCTGCCGTGTCGATACGGGGTAGCAACTAACTCTTCTGCTTTAGGTACAGCCATCGTAGAAAACAAACTGGGATATATAACCTTTAACGAGCGACGCATCCATACATAAAAAAAATCAGAAAGGTCTGCGTAACCAATATTGTCATAGTATGGTGGATCAGTTGAAATTACTTTATTAATGGAAATATCTTGGGTTTGAGCATCATTTTGAACCGCTTGACCAGCGATATGAGAATTAAAATTACAAAGAACCTTAAATATCCCATTTATCGATACAACCAAATCACCAGCTGCATTTGCAAACGGGTTGGTTTCCGCATAATCCCACACCATAGGCAATGCTTGTCTTCCAAAAGTGGTTTTTAGTTGATCTCTCGTTGGACTCCATGCAACTAGAGAACTGTTGTAATCACCGAGTTTGTCACTTGCAAACCCCAAATAAACCGCTAACGCATCCCCATAAGCCGTTGCACCACAACCACCCTCAGCCAATGGAATGGAATCCGGGGTTTTTTGAGGGCGAGACGCCCTCGCTCCGTGATCCGTAGGAGCGAGGGCGTCTCGCCCTCCAGCCCAAGCACTACCAAACTGCCACGCTTCGGCATCTTCACACAACCCGGCTTTCACCGGATTCTGCTCGATATAAACCCTGGTTCGCTCAAAATGTTCCTCATTCCGCATTGCCCTGTCAAAATAGTCAGCCTGCCAAAAGCTACCCTTACGCCCCAGTACCTGGTTAGCCTGTTTGGCGCTGTAAGATTTCCACGAGTGAACCAGAGATGATAAAGAGTTACCGTGTAGTGGAGTGACCAGAACATGGACATGATTCGGCATAATCGTCCAACTGTGCAGGCGGTAGCGCTCACCGTCGAAATAGCGTAACGCATTCGCCACGATGGTGGCGATCTCCGATTGTTGTAAATAGCAGGCACCGTGACTTTGATCGAGTGCCTGATCAAAGCGTTGACGCTGCTTTGCAGCCTGTGTTGAGGCATGAGAAGGCTGAGTGACCGCTTGCCATTGGGCGAGCAGTGCTTGCGGTATACTGTCGGCGAGACGAAATACGATGTGCTGAGGATGCTCACCGGCTTCGTAATGTGGGAGTTTGGTGCGGTGATGGATTTTTTGAGGGCGAGACGCCCTCGCTCCATGATAGTCGGCAATGGCTTTTTTGCGGGCTTCCTGGACTAAATCGGAAAAGGTGGTTAAGGCGAGCAGTTGGCGCGGAGTGAAGAGATCGCTAGGAGTATTCAAGCCAAAATTTCGGCACCAAACATCACGAGGATTTGGTGACAGTTCGACTTGTAAACCGGATTTATCAGCTTCTGGAATATTTTGAGGTAACTGAGAATATTTTGCAGACAAATACACTCTACCTTTTTTGCCTTCGCAAACCACCGCGGTCTGATGGCTTCCCAATCCTACTTTATTGGCTTGCTCCGCAGTATAGTTTCTTGTTGTTACATGTCCACAATTTGCACATTCAAATATACCAGACACTCCTCTCTTAAATCCCTTTTTCTTGTCACCAAGATCATTATTAAATGTTCGCGTAACAAAAAACTCAAATTCTCCATTGTGATTTAGTAAATCTAAATATGCTTCCTTACCTTTTTTTGATGATAAAACGAATGAACTTAGCAATGGCATTTCACAACCGCAAGCTGGGTTCGGACATGTTACCGTTCGCGCCCACAACCAGGCAATCACGGTTAAAGCTTCCCCCGCATAGGGTGCTAAATCAGGTCGTTCAGCCACCATTTCATCGGTAATTTGTACCTTGGGGTATAAATGCCCAATGCGCTTAAACGCCTGTTCACGCATCCAATGCCCATAACGGCGCACATCTTCGGCTAAACCTTTAGCGCCCGACCAATCTTCAAAGCCATCTTTGGTGGCCCTTTTTTTGCTGGTTTTATCTGCTGCCGGTATGGGGCCAACGGGTACCTGGCCTGCAAACTTGGGTGGTATCTCGATCATGGCTTTGTTGATCATCACCGCCACCGGGTTTAAGTCACTGGCATAACTCTCCAGCCCTAAGCGTTGCGCTTCTAAGGGAATCGCGCCACCACCGGCAAAGGGGTCATGAAAGGCGGGTAATTTTTCCGGGTTAAACAGTTCTGCCGCTTGCGGGTGCTTGCGGTTTAAATCACAGGTTTCTCGCCAGCTCTCTTTGATGGCTGCACGGGCACGATTCAGCACCGTTTCGTTATTGGTATTTTCCCATTTCACCAGGTCACGGATAATCTGAAACAGCTTTTCGCGCTTGATTTCCGCTTCTTTTTTATTCACCCCGTATTTAAAGCCCTCGCCTTGCTGATAGCCGGGGTCATTGACCATTTGGGCAAATATCACCGCCCGCGCCGCCGCCAAAGGCCGACGCGCCCACCAAAGGTGTAAGGTGCTGGGGTGTCCGTGACGTATGGATTTTTCCCGCGCAGCGGCAGCGTTAATATCATCTAAGGGCAGTGCCACTTCAATGAGTTTTTTGGGGCTGAATATTTTAGCTTCCTTATTGGTTGTCATTTTATTCTCTAAGTTACTTTAATCATTGTTTACGCGGGAAGCAGCACATGCTTAATGGCTGTGCTAAAAGGTAGATTTTTAATACTGTCTAATTCGTCTTGCAGAAGGGGCAGCCAATCGGCTTCATCAAATTCGGCTGCCAGACTGGCAAGTTCTTCGGCTGTTTGCAGGTAGCCTTTTACTGCCGTTTCACGTATCTGACGCAACGAACCGTTTAAATGAAAAATACGAATAGTTTCTTGAGCACGATGCTTATCATTTGGATTGAGTCCTTTAGCGGGTGTAATACTACCATCGGGTAAGAACTCCAAAAACCTTTCCGGGTCTTCTTCATCCATTTTAATAAGGTCTTGATAGTTGTAAGGCGGTAGAGCATCTTTGTATTTACCACAACTATCTTGACGGTTACAAGAGCCAAAAATATTACGCCACAAAAACGTGCCTTGCGGGTAGCTACATCGCTGGCGGAGATGTTCTATGTGTGAATTCGCCCTATCAGTTTTAATTTCAGCTTCACAATAAGCGCAACGGTGTTGTTGCATCTCATCCAGCTTTAGCCAGATGTCACTTTTATGGTCATGACTTACACTACCCCAGTTATCTCTGCCATGTTGATATTGGCCTAAGCATGTTGGCGATCTAGGGCGATCTAATTTATGCATCGTTATTCCTTACTGGTTGCGCTTAGGTAGCTTGGCTTTCATGACTTGCAAGCGAATCAAACGCCCACATTCCAGCCATTCTTGATGAGATTCACCAAAGTGCTTAATAATTTTTTCTTTTAATGCTTCCCCTTGATCACTTTCATGTTCGCCTTGGGTGATAAGTTGTTTGTATTGGGTTAGCCAGTGTGCTTCTTCCACATCCGGGATTGGGTCAACTAATTGTAGCTCAGCCATAACATCTGCACTGGCTACGCCTCGGCTTTGTTTTAACGGCAGGTTTGCTGTTGAAATGATTTGCTCGGTATCGCTATTAAGCTCGTGTTGGATTATACGAATACTTTCTGATGGTACGGTTGAGAGCACTTGGGGGCTATGCGTCGTGACAATAAATTGAATCTCGGGGAAGGCTTGGCGCAGGGCAGCAATCACGGTTTGTTGCCATTGCGGGTGTAAATGCATATCGACTTCATCTATCAAGACCACGCCAGGGGAGGTTTTAGCCGCGTTTTCTTGTAAATGGGTATTGAGTAAAATGCAGCGATAGGCGATGTCCGCAATCATTGCCAGCATATTTTTAATGCCGTCACTGAGTTGCGAGATTTTCATAACCCCATACTTGGGATGTTTTAATACCAGCGATTTATCATATTTTTCGCCACCGTATTGCAAACTGTGCCAGCCAACAGGTGCTAGCACTTGGTTGACAGCCTCTTGCACGACTTTTATTGGCATTATTAAGGCTTCTGGCACTTCTATGTGCATAATACCGGTTTCCAGCAGTTGGTTAGTTTGGTAGTCCCGCACATCAAAATAGGCGGCGGTAAACCACTCTTCAAATTGCTTAAAGCTGGATGCAGGATCTAAACAATCACGGTAGGCAACGGTTCTTATCTGCTGATTGGTTGTTTCAGTCGTGCCTTTTTTACCATCGGTCAACCGTTTTTCTCGCCACAAGCGACCTGTGCCGTAATACCCGAAAACAGGCAGGGTTTGTGCTGGCTCACCTAAGTTTCTTATTGCTTTTTGAACACCTTTGGCGTAAGTCTTTAGTATTTTTGTGCCAGCATCATCTTTGGTTTGTGAGCGTTTGGTCTCGCTGTCACGATAGCGCTGCCAGGTGCTGTCGTTACTTGTCGCACAAATTGAGGCCGGGAGTTGGCGCGCCATTTTATCCAGTGCACCAAAGGTGTTTGATGTTTGTTGCACAGATTTAACGATGCTTACATCGTCAATCATGATGGTATTGGCAGGGTCAGCATAGGCAGGCTTGGCTAAATCAAATTGACTGACAAAAGGCCACAGAGCAATGCGAATGGCATCTAAAATGGCTGTTTTGCCCTCGCCGTTGTTGGCGACCAATACCGTGATATTGGCGTGGAGGTCTATCTCCAAGTGCTGATAGCAGCGAAAATTTTCCAGTGTTATTTTTTTTAATCTCATAAACTTTGTTCTGGCGCTATGGCTTTTGAAAGCAATGTCTTTAAGTCTAAATTTTTACTGGTTTCAGCCCAATCGGGTTCTTGTGTGAAAGGCTGCTTGATGTAATACGGCCCATCATAGGTTTCGCCATCGACAATCACCACCGCCAATATAAACTTATCAGACTGATTTAAGCCACAACTGATTTCATTACGACTGACAGTGATGATGCTTTGACCTTTGGCGCGTCCTTTTACCTCAATATGACGGTCGGGTTTGATAGTACCATTGCTGTTAGGGCGTGGTCTTGCCGTGACATCCCAGCCACATTTTTCTGCACCCACATCTTGTACTGCATGACCAAAACTTTGTTCGACTGCCATCACTGCATTCATCGCTACCCGCTCTATACGGGCTTTGGCCTTGGCATCAACAAAAAATGCCTGCTCACCTTTGCGCTGGGCTAATAGCCCTTGAGGTATGACCAAGGCCCCGGCAATCACCAGTGGCGTACTGGAGACCACGTTTTTTTGGGCGCTTAGTTCTGATTTTCTCTGTTCCAGGCGTGCAGTCAGTTCCTCTACACGACGACGTGCCATTTCCGGCTGCATACGTGGTTGTTTGCCCGCTTTTACTTCTTCTTTGAGCTTGATGTAATGGTCTTGCTGATGGTTAATTTCTTTCACCAGGCGTTCATTGACGGCATTGAGTATTTTATCAGTCTGTTGCTCACGCCGTGCTTTGACCTCGGCATAATGTTCTGGCACCAATTTTTGTGATGCATGATTAAGCGCCAATCCTTCGAGATCGTCACTTAGCCAGGGCGCATTGATAATGTCAGCGACTAACTTGTGGTCATAGTCATCTATTGCTTGTAGATCAAGGTGTGGTGCCCATCCGGCATTGCTGGCCTTAGCTTGTTCATCAATCTCGACAAATTGAGGACGGCGGGAGACGACCCGCGCCCCGGCGCTTGATTCCCGTACGCTATGGTCAATCATAAACAGTATTTTAGGGCTTGTGCCATCATCACTGGGGTCAACCAGTACCGCCCCTTGTTTGAGTTTTTGGCGGTGGGCCTGTAGCACCAAATCGGTTGTGGCATACATCAACGGATGGGCCGGGTGAATCAGGTCAGCCATGGGTTTGCCCTGCAAGTGGACATGTTGTTTTTCAAAGCAGATGCGTTCATATTTGCGCAGTACCGGTGTGCGGGTCTCGCCGATAATGCGATCCCGCTCACGAATAGCGGCAGGAACATGGCGTACTTCAAAACGCCCTGACTCGCGTGGTCGGGTTTCACCACCGAGGGTTTTAAATGCCTCGTTAAAAAAGGCGCGGATAAAGTAAGGTTGTAATTTGCGGGCTTCGGCCTTTTCCATCTCTTCTTTGATGCTATAGAGTTCCTCCAGCCCCATGTGTTGCTCGACCAGGGCATTGCGGCGCAAGACTTCCTTAAGGTGTTCTGTATTCAGTGCACCTTCAAGTTTTTGTTCCATCTTGGCTTTAGTGGCAGGGTCTTCACCATAACGGATGGCTTCAATCAACAGGTCTTTGAGTGAGATGTTATCAAAAGCTTCGCCCAATACATCAAACACCTTGCCACCCAGTGCAGCGCGTTCATTTTCAATCTTGTCAAACAGCTTGTTGAACACATCACCTTCGCGGGTCTCGTTGGCGACAATATTCCATAAATGACAAACTTCGGTTTGACCGATGCGGTGAATACGACCAAAACGCTGTTCCAGGCGATTGGGGTTCCAGGGGAGATCGTAGTTGACCATCAGATTGGCGTTTTGCAGGTTGACGCCTTCCCCTGCTGCATCAGTTGCAATGAGCACTACAACATCAGGGTCATTGCGAAACTCTTCCTGTATTTTGCGGCGCTCATCGCGGCTGGTGCCACCGTAGATGACGCGCACAGCAGAATCATTACCCAGCATACCGCTAATTTTTCCGAACAGATAATTCAGCGTATCTTTGTGTTCGGTAAAAATAATAAGCTTGCGGCGACTGCCGTTACTGGTGAACATTTCCGGCTTATCCTGCAACAGTGAGGAGAGTTCTTCCCATTTCTTATCATTGCCGGATTGTACGACGCTCAGTGCTTGATGCTCCAGATCCTTTAGAATCAGGATTTCAGTTTCCAGTTCTGGAATGGTCTGTGCGGCAGATGCTTGATCGACAACCTGTTCAGCATAAGTTTCGTACTCCTCGGCACTCAGCTCATCATCAAGATCATCAAGATTTTCTGGTAAATCAATACGTTTTTTGATGCTGTACTCACCAAGTGTTTCCGCGACCCCATCTTGTGGAATGGCTTGCCCCCGTGCTATTAGTTTGGTTTCGGCTAATCGGTCTTGCAGACGTTTACGACGACGCTTCAATGATTGGAAAATGGCCTCGGGGCTGGAGGCGAGCCGCCGTTGCAACATGGTGAGAGCAAAGCCAACGGTATTTTTCTTTTTACCATTGAGTTTATCGGCGCGATTCATTTCTTTACGCACATAGGTAGTGACTTGTTCGTAGAGCAATGCTTCCATCGGGGAGAGTTCATAGTTGGCGGTATAGGCACGTCGTTCCGGGAACAAGGGCGTACCGTCAAATTTGAGCAGTTCCTCCTTGACCATGCGACGCATCATGTCGGAAACATCCACCTTGTGAACACCATCGCGGTATTTACCGTAGAAGCGATCACCATCAAGTAAGGAGAGCCAAATCTGAAAGTCTGCTTCTTTACCGTTATGTGGCGTCGCAGTCATCAGCAGAAAGTGACGGCTGATAGCGCCTAATAATTCACCGAGCAAAAAGCGTTTGGTTTTATTGACCTTGTTGCCATAGTAGTTGGCTGAAAGTTTGTGGGCCTCGTCAACGATGATCAGATCCCATTCGGTGATTTTAAGTTTTTCCTGAAAATCTTCGCTTCTGGAGAGCTGATCCAGGCGGCAGATAAGTTGGTTTGACTCGTCGAAAAAGTTGCCGGAGGCGCATTGCTCTTGCTTCTCGCGGCTGAATATATCGAATTGAACCCCAAACTTTTCCAACATCTCGTCTTGCCACTGTTCAGTCAGTGAGCCGGGAGAGACAATAAGGATACGCTTGGCATCGGCCCTCATCAGCAGTTCACGAATCAGTAAACCGGCCATGATGGTTTTACCCGCGCCAGGATCATCAGCCAGGACAAATCGTAGCGGCTGCCTGGGCAACATGGCTTCATAGACTGCCGAGATTTGATGTGGGAGGGGGTCGATATTAGAGGTATGCACTGCCATCATCGGGTCAAACAGCGCCGCTTGCGTGATGCGGTAGGCTTCCAGTCCAAGCTTGAATTCAGCACCCGGTGCATCAAATGCCCAGGGTTTGCCTGCCTGAGCCAGTTCCAGACGCGATTCATCTGAGCGAATCAGCATCTGTTCAGCAACATTGCCTTGAGCATCTTTGTAATAGACCGTCAGAGTTGCATCACCTACCGGTCGAACTTGCACAATACATACAATTTCGTCAGCCTGTATGCCCCGGATTTGGGCATCTATCTTGATATCTTCAAGTTTCAGCATCCTTTCTTTCCCATACGCTATACTTGCGTTAGTCCTAACTTATTCTTCACTTAGGAGTGAGAATTTTATAACTTCAGCAACCTGGCTGGTCTTTTTCTCCATTTTCTGCGTTGTGAAAACAGTTACATAGCTTGCTATGCGCCTGTTTTCACGCCTTGAAAATGAATGAAAATCCTGCGCCCAGTTTCTGCATTTATTTCATCCTCACTCCTTAGGAGTGAGAATTTTATAACTTCAGAAATTGGGCTAGTACAGCGAACACTAAGTTCACATAATAACTTTGAGCGTAGGACTGGCAGTCCTTTAAGGACTGCCAGTCCTGAAGTTATTATTTATTTTTACCAGTTACTGTACTTATTTCATCCTCACGCCTTAACAGCTAATATGGTATAGATCGCAATCCCGATGACTGGTGCGGCCTGTTCAATGAATTTCAGGCTGCGTTCGCTTAAGGACTGGAGTGTTGCAATTTCCAATACGCCCTGTAGCTTATCTTCATGAAACAACGGCAGGAGAACGAGGCTGCACGGTTTGGTATTGATGATGCTGGATTGAATGGTCATATAACCATCCGGGATTTCTTCAACCATAATTGGTGTTTTACTCAGCGCGACCTCACCCGCCAAGCCTTCGCCTAAAGCAAATTGTTCCGGCATATCGGCGGGCAGCGCATACCCGGCTTCGCGCCATAAGCAATGCTGCCCGTTTTCAGTTTTGATAATATAAAATACACCGGCTTGTGCTTCCAGATATTTCGCCAGAAAATTAATGATATTGCCTGCCAGATCGTTAATGTTTTGAATGCCACGGGTGGTTTCATCTAATTTTGCCAAGCCGTTGTTAAACCATTCGCGTCTTTTATCGGCGGCTGTCATATCGCGCAATGTCATGGTCATATGGGCCAATGCCAGCCCCAGCTCATCATGCTCTGACAGTAGTTGCACCTCACCACTATAATTACCGGCGGCAATCGCATTAGCCTGGGTAATCGTGCGCTTCATCGCGTTTTTAAGTGATTGTGCGGAGCTGGTTAACTCGGCAATTTCATCGTGGCCCTTGTAGTTGATTTGTTTTGCCGTCAACTTGCCTTTAGCCAGCATTTTCAGTTCTTGATTAATCAGGCTCAACGGTTTTTGCATCAAAATCCGTAGTGAAACCCATAGTGCCAGCATCAGAATAATGAGCAATATCACAACACCAATAATCTGATTGAATACCACTGATTGCAGATTATGCCGGGAACGTTTGTAAAATGCCCGAATGTCACTCAAGGCCTCAGTACGTCGTTGGCGGATTTTAGCCACCAGCACACTGTCGGTATAATAGACTTTGATATTCCCTACCGTTTGTTCCATATGACCGACTTCCGCTTCTATCATCCTGGCTTGTTTCCAGGCTGGATTGTCTGGAAGCGTGGAGCCGGTAAGAATTTCCTCTTGTTTCCAGGCAGCGGCAAAGTCTTTCCCAAATTCATCAATCACCTTGACCGCCAGCACTTCAGGATAGGCAATAAAAGTTTCCAGGGCTTTGCGCATGTCATCTTCGTTGTAATTGAATAAATAGCCTGCCACGCTGCCTGAGAAAATACTGATATTGAAACGCAGGTTTGCAACCAGCGCTTTTTGTTCATCACGCGCTCGGGTTTCTAAAGTATGCGTGATTTTTTCCTGATATTCCTGGTGGTATATTTCAATCGTATCGGCCTGGTAATTGAGCAGTAGCAGTCCGCCTGTCAACAGCAACACGGAAACTACGCCGCAGGCGACAATAATGAGCTTGGTGGTGATACTCCAGTCGTATTTTTTTAACATGGGATTATTGCTTGCCGTGTCTGGCCTGACTCCACATGCGTTTAAAGCCGTTTTGCTCGCGTCTGGGCAGGACTTTCCATAAAATCAGATTTTTTTTGAAGTAATCCGGCTCATCCAGGTGAAATTGTTTAATCTCTTTGGCTGTCAGCAGGTTTTTGGTTGATTGATTGACTGGAAATTGTGCAATATTACGCACGTAGCCGGTTTGTATTTCCGGACTGATAGAAAAGTTAATCCATTCTTCAGCAATGCGTTTCAGCTTGGGTTTATCTTTTAAGGAATAACCAATCATCCAGTTATCCACCCACCCCGTCGTACCTTCCTTGGGCCAGGCCATTTTCCAGGTTTCTCCGCGTTGCGCCAGTTCTGGAATGGCAAATCCCCAGCCAGTGGCAAACGCCAGTCCTTGCAGCGTGTCAGCGGAATCCACCCCGACCCAGAATGATTTGGCATTTTGCGCCAGTTGTTCCAGACGTGGCATAAAATCAGCATTGTTTCTCAGTGTGTTGTAATTGAAAATCTGTTCACGCTCTAAACCCAGCGCCAGTCCGCTAAAATAGATATTGGCTTCGTGATAGTCTTTACTGATCGCGTATTGACCTGCGTACTGTGGATCCCAGAAAATATTCCAGCTTTGCGGTGGTGTTTTAATCAGCGCCGTATTGTACATCAGGCCGTAAGGCCCATAGACAATGGGTACGCCATAGACTTGCCCCTGCTCGGTAATGTAGTCAGCCTGTTGCAGTTCCTGAATAATATGCTTGTAATTGGGAATATTTTCCAAGTCTATCGGCAGAACGAATTGCCCCTTAATAAACTGCCAGCGTGGAGATTTGGGAATATTATGCGCCGGACTGATGAGGTCTGTTTTTCTTTGCCGCACCAGGGTGAAAAATTCCTGAGGATCGGAAACACCCGTCACTGTCACCCGCAAGTCCATGCCATATTTGGCTTTGACTAATTGTTCAAATTTCTGGGTATATTCTGATGCTGCATAACCTTCCCAACATAAAATCCGCAGTTCTTCTGCCTGCGTGATTTCGATTGTCAGGCCAAACATGATAGTGGCCCATAAGTAGCGCCAGTAAAATTGTCTAAGCATGATTTTTCTCCCGTCAGTTTTATCTATAGTCGTATAGTTTCTCAGGCATAATTTTTTAGTTTACGATCAATTACAAAAGGTGCAAACGGTATTACGGATGCCAGTATGCCTAACAAAGTCGTACCAATAGGCAAGGGCACAGTAAATTTTCCGGCGATTAAATACACCAGATACAGTACAAATAAAATGCCATGTATGGAACCCACCACAAATACTGCCATAGAAAAATCTGCAAAGTATTTTAAGGGCATGGCAACGCCTAACAACAACAAAAAAGAAATCCCTTCACAAACCGCTAAAAAACGAATTTTAGTCAGCATGGAAGGATGTTGATGAGCAGTATCTTTTGCAATTGTCTGGGGTTCTGATTGGACTTCGGATTGGTTTTCGGATTGGTTTTCCACTTGGGCTTTTTCCTGTGCTTGTTGTTGCAGTTTTTTATCATAAGCTGTACGTTTTTCTACATTAGCCAAAACGGCCAGCGCGGTTTTCAGTTTTTGATTTTCCTGCTTGGCGGCATTGATGATGTCTTCACGCGAAGCTTGCGGGGAAATGCCGAGTAATTCATAATAATTTTTTTGCATAACTGTCACTGATGTCGTGATGAGAAACAAGGATTTATCTGTATTATATTGTAATGAATGCAGATGGCTATCATTTTCGTGTAATATAGCGCAATATGAAAATGACTTTCATTTCCAACAAAGCGACGCTGGTTTATCTGATACTGTGGGCATTTTTGCTACAAAGTATTGCCAGCGCCTGCTTGTCGTATCAAGCTGTTGAAAGATTTGATTCGCAGCATGTGCATACGCCAAGTCAGTTGTTACATGATAAAAATATAGATTTGCAGCAGGCAACGCATGAACATGAGTGCCTGGATTGTGGCTTTTGTTATGCTTCGCATTTATATGGCAATTTAACTGCCAGCGATTTGTTATTGTCTATTGATAGTCGCACGCAACAACTTATGCATTATCAGCCACAGCTTTTCAGTATTGTTTTAGCCCCTCCGCAACGTCCTCCCCGCGTATCAAAAACCTGATTTAACTTTTTCAGCGGCACAATTGCCGACCGTTATTTTAATAACTGAAAAACGCAGGAGTACTGATGCGTCCTTTTATCCTATTGTTTTGTTTAGGGCTAAGCCCCTTATTATTGGCTGAATCACAGCCAGCTAATCCACCCGCACAAACTTCCAGCGACCCTGCTGCGCACAAAGACCACAAAGACCACAAAGACCACAAAGACCACAAAGACCATGAAGACCATGAAGACCATGAAGACCATGAAGACCATGAAGACCATGAAGACCATGAAGACCATGAAGACCATGATGATGCAGGTTTAAGCTTATTAAATGCCCAACAACGCGCAGAATTAGGTATTGAATACCAACAAGCCCAGGCTGGCATGTTGTCTCAGTATTTAGAACTCAATGGAGAAACCCGCTTAAACATGCACAAAACCTTACACGTTATTCCCCCGGTTTCCGGTTTGGTGCGTGAGGTTTATAAACGCCTGGGCGACAAGGTGAAAACGGGTGACGTGTTAGCCTTATTGGAAAGCCGGGAATTGGCGGATGCCAAATCAGATTATCTGGCAAGCAGGGCGCAACTGGCATTAGTCCAGGATGATTTTCAGCGTAAAAAACAATTAGTGAAAAAACAAGCCATCGCTGAACAACAATTATTTGCCATCAAACAAAGTCTGGCGGAAATCCGGGTACGTCATCAAAGCGCAAAACGCAAACTGTATGCTTTAGGCTTGAGCAAAAAAAATTTACACTCCCTGAATAAACAAACAGATCGGCAATTAACCCATTATCCCTTGCTTGCCCCCGGCAATGGCATCATTGTGGAAAAACATATCACTTTAGGCGAGGTGTTTAAGGATGAGTCACGCAGCGATGTTTCCCGCACCTTTGTGATTTCTGATTTATCACAGCTCTGGGTGGATTTCAGCGTCTACCCACAAGACTTGCCGCAATTAAAACCTGGACAGACGCTGTTGCTGACGGCAGAGAATGGTTTACCAGCCAGTCGCGCAGAGATCATCTATATTTCCCCCTTAATTGATCGCAAAACCCGCACGGCATTGGTGCGAGCGCGTTTACCTAATCCTCAGGGACGCTGGCAGGCAGGCTTGTTTGTCACGGGACAGGTGGCAACCCGGCAGATTGAAGCCAATGTGCTTGTGCCTTTAAGTGCTTTGATTAAGCTGGGGCAAACCGAGGCGGTTTTTGTTGTGGAAGCTGGGCATTATGAATTACGTGAAGTGACGACCGGTTTTCGGGATCAAAAACAGGTGGCAATCAGCACGGGCTTAAAAAATGGCGAGACCTATGTCAGCCAGGGTGGTTTTATCCTTAAAGCAGAGTCGGACAAGGCATCTTTTGCCCATGCCGGACACGCACATTAGGAGCCAACAAACATGATCACCTTAATTTTACGCTATCGCCTGTTGGTCTTGAGCCTGGGCCTATTATTCATGGCTGCCGGTTGGTATGCCTATCAACAATTACCCCTGGATGCCTTTCCTGATGTTTCGCCGAATCTGGTACAGGTGTTTACTGTCACCGATGGTCTGGCTCCAGAAGAAATTGAAAAGTATGTGACTTATCCTTTGGAAACTGCGATGAACGGCTTACCGGGGGTGAGTAAAATCCGTTCAGTCTCCAATTTTGGTTTGTCCGTGGTGAATGTGTATTTTGACGATGGGGTGAACCTGTATTTTGCCCGGCAACTGGTCAATGAACGCTTGCAAGAAGCCCGTGAACGTATCCCGGAAAGCTTTGGCACGCCAGAACTTGGGCCTATTGCCACAGGCATGGGACTGGTATTGTTTTATTATCTGGCGGATCACAGCGGTCAACGGGAACTCATTGAACTGCGCAGCCTGCATGATCGTTTAATCAAATATCCCCTGCAAACCGTACCCGGTGTCACGGAAGTGCTGGGCATAGGCGGGCATGTCAAACAATATCAGGTCATTGTCAATCCTCAGGCTTTATTACGCTACCAGTTACGCTTGCCAGCATTGCTGGAAAAAATTGCCGCTAATAATCTCAATGTTGGCGCGCAGTTTATTGAACGTAATGACGAAGAACTGGTGATACGTGCCATTGGTTTGGTGGAAGGGGTGAAAGATTTACGCCGTATCGTGGTTGCCACGGAAAACGGCACCCCGGTGTATTTACATCAGGTGGCAGATATTCGCATCGGTGGAGAAATCCGGCGCGGCCTGCAATCCCGCAATGGCAGCGAGGAAGTGGTGGCGGGCATGGTGGTCAAGTTATTTGGCAGCAATGCCTCTACGGTGATTGCCAGTGTTGAAAATAAAATTGCAAAGCTGAATCAAAGCCTGCCGGAAGGTTTGGAAATCATTCCTTATTATGAACAAAAATCCTTAGTGGAAGCCAGCGTCAATACTGTCACCCAGGCTTTATTACAGGGTTTACTCTTGATTTTGCTGGTGTTGGTGCTGTTTCTTGGTAGTCTGCGCGGTGCCCTGGTGGTTGCCCTTGCCCTGCCGTTTTCCTTATTGTTCGCCTTACTGGGCATGTATTATTTTGATTTATCAATTAATTTGATGTCTTTTGGCGGTTTAGCCATAGCCATAGGCATGTTGGTTGATAGCAGTATCGTCATGGTGGAAAACATCAACCGCCATTTGCGTAAAAATATTGTTTTATCGCGTAAAGAAGCCGTGTTGCACGCAGCGCGTGAAGTGCTGAAACCGATTATTTTTGCCCTGTTGATTATCATTTTGGTATTTTTACCGCTGCTCACCTTACAAGGCGTGGAAGGCAAAACCTTTCGTCCTTTGGCTTATAGCGTGGCCCTGGCTCTGGCGGGTGCTTTGGTTTTCACCTTATTCCTGTTGCCGGGATTAAGCAGCCTGCTTATGAAACGCCCCAAAAAAATTGGTGAAAGCTGGCTGATACGTGGTTTATTACACGCCTATCGCCCAATTGCCGCGCTTTTTATCCATTGGCGCAGTCTGGCCTTGATGCTTGCCATGAGCCTGCTGATAGTCGGGGCCTTGATTTTCCCGCG
Source organism: Candidatus Venteria ishoeyi (assembly GCF_030378065.1). Classification (GTDB taxonomy): domain Bacteria; phylum Pseudomonadota; class Gammaproteobacteria; order Beggiatoales; family Beggiatoaceae; genus Venteria; species Venteria ishoeyi. The sequence goes on from NZ_JAUCGJ010000033.1 coordinate 50,924, forward strand.
TTTAGGCGCGGAATTCACTCCCACCTTACAGGAAGGCACGCTGATGATTCGCCTCACCATGGCTCCTTCCATTTCCCTGCCTGCCAGTAAACGACTGACCCAGGTGGTTGAACGTCGTTTGCTGAAAATTCAGGAAATTCGGGAAGTGGTCAGCCGCATCGGGCGTGGCGAAGTAGGGGCGCACGCCGACCCGGTCAATAGCGCGGAAATGTATGTGTTGCTGCATCCACGCGAACAATGGCGCGTGTCACGGCAAACTGAACTACAAAACCTGATACGCCAGGAACTCGGTGAAGTCACCGGAGTGATGCTCAATTTCACCCAGCCCATTGCCGCTACCATTGACGAATTATTGGAAGGTGTGCGCGCGCAACTGGCGGTTAAATTATTTGGTGATGATTTAGCCGTATTAAAAACCCAGGCCGACAGCATTGCCGCAGTATTACAGGAAGTACCGGGGGCGGCGGATGTGCAGGTCGATCAAGTGATTGGCGCGCCGCAACTGCTGATAAAAATCAAACGTGATGCGGTGGCGCGTTATGGGTTTAATATTGCCGATGTACAACAAGTTGTGCAGGCAGCGGTGGGTGGTGCTGTGGCTGGACAGGTGTTTGAAGGCACGCTGAGCTATGATATTTTACTGCGTTACCCGGCTGGCGAGCGTTCCGATGCCGGAGCCATCGGGCGTATTGCCGTCAGCGCTGAAAATGGTTTGCGCGTACCCTTATCGCAACTGACCGACATCCAGGAAATCATCGGCCCACGCCAGATAACCCGGGAAAATACCCAGCGTTTTATCACCATACAATGTAACGTCACCGGGCGCGACATTGGCTCTTTTGTAAAGCAGGCGCAGCAAAGCATCGCCCGGCAGGTATCACTGCCGCCGGGTTATTTAGTGACCTGGGGCGGACAATACCGTTTGCAACAGGAAGCCAACCAACGTCTGCTGTGGGTGATTCCCATCACCTTATTGCTGGTATTTTTGCTGTTATATACCCACTTCAATCGACTCAGTGACACCATACTGATTTTATTGAATATTCCATTGGCCTTAGCGGGGGGCGTTGTGGCCCTATGGCTGGCGGAGGAAAATCTATCCGTCCCCGCCTCGGTTGGTTTTATCGCCTTATTTGGTATAGCCCTGGGCAATGGCATGGTACTCATCAGCAGTATGCGCGATCATCTTGGACAGGGACTTGCCGTCAAGGTCGCCGCGCTGGAAGCCGCCTGTCTGCGCTTGCGCCCGGTATTAATGACAGCACTGACCACAGCCTTAGGTTTATTGCCTTTGTTATACGCTGACGGTACGGGCAGTGAAGTACAGCGGCCTTTGGCATTGGTGGTGATGGGGGGATTGGTCAGCTCAACCCTGGTGACATTGTTGATTATTCCCAGTTTGTATAGCTTTTTGGGCACAAGACTTCGGGCAGTAACGGGTAAAAATAAATAATAACTTCAGGACTGCCAGTCCTACGCTCAAAGTTATTATGTAAAATTAGTGTTCGCTGTACAGCGCCCCTTTAATTCCATGATCGAACTTCTTCAAGTTTGGTGAATATCGATGAGGATAGCTTGTTGAGGGAACACGGTTATTATTTATCAGTAGTCTTATGAACCAACAATTAATTTAACAATTTTTGGTACGATCTTAGCGGCAGTGGGAAGTACGCCCATAATCGCTTTTGCCGCTTCCAATAAACCAGTTGATGTTACTTTTAGTAAACTTTGTTTGGGTTTATCTTTGGCAGCTTCTTCTAATAAGCTTTCAGTCAGTTCAGAAATTTCTTGCGCTTGCTTCTGTTGTGTCTTAGAAAGATTTTGTAACTCAGTAGTTAACTGTGCAACTAATTCTTCAAGCTCAGACTTGCTACTATCATTTACATCTAAATTTCCAATATTCTGTGTGTCGATTTGGATATTAGCATTATCACCAGTATTAGCCACACCAACATTCCCACCACTGATATTAATAGAATTATTACTATTTTTTTGGTGGAAATCACCTTCTATATTATATTGGCGTCCAACTTTTTGATTGTTTTGAATAAAAGTTGCCATATCTTGCTCCTTTTTTAAATTATAGGATGGTATTATTAATTTAGAGAATCTATTAACTTTACCAGCGTTGATTCAGGGTTAACTCTTCTTATTCTATTTAGATATTTATAAAATAGACTTATATTACCTTTTTCAATAGAGAAATTTGCAAGTCTTATGTATTCATTTTCTATTTTTAATATTCCTTCTCTAGCAGCAGCATTCCCACTATCCATATAATCAACTTTCTTGTAGCAGTCCAGTGCTGCTCCATTCCTACCTGTAGTCCATTCTTTTTTTAACATATGTTCTTTACATTTTTTTATCAAATTAAATATAATTTGTTTTTTTATTGAGTCATATTTAATTTTCTCACTATCTACCTGAGTAGATTTTTCTTTTTCCTCATTTTCTGGTTTCGTTTTTTTAAATTCTGGAATCTCTAAAGCCTTTGGTTTTTTTAATTCTTCAGGTGTTTTTAATATTCCTAATATAGCAGGTGCATTTATTATGTTTGTATCTTTAAGAACTCCCAACTTGTTAATGCTCTGGCTATCTATCTCTAATATTTCTGAAGTCTCGCCCCCTTTAGGTGATTCCTGACTGCTAGCCTGAAGTTCAATATTTGGGCTAATAAAATTAAAAATTAAGTATATGCTAAATATAAAATATGGAATAAATATTAACACAAAAATTATAAAAAAATTAAATGTTTTAAATATTTTAATTGAAATTTCGAGCTTGTTTTTTAACTGCTTAATCTCAAGGTTGTCTGAGTTATTTAGATCATCTAAAAACAGAGAAACTGCTTTATTATTTTTATTACAGTCTTTTAGTATATGTTTTGTAAAGTTTTTATCTTTATTGAAATCATGTTCAGTAAAGATATTAACTAATTTCAATGCATACTGAAGATATATTAATTTAATATTAAATAGGAAGTCAGTCAATTTTATCTCCAGAATTATAACTTGACTTTAATATTTCATATAAAAATATTTTTGAATTTTCTGAAATATCTGAAACTAACGATGTTTTTAAT
>NZ_JAUCGJ010000034.1 GCF_030378065.1 Candidatus Venteria ishoeyi
TCCCCCCACAAAATACCAGCCCCATTGATGCCTCTTCCCAGTTCGGTATTTCCGGTCAAGTGGCATTAGACACTCCAGAGGAAAATACATCCAGTGGCTTATTTATAGTCAAAGGCCAATTCCTGCGCGATGAAAAGCTATCACTGGAGCAATGCGAAAAAATCACCAGTCTGGAGCAACTGAACCGCTACAAAGAGGATGTAAATCCACAAGGGCAGCGGCTGAATTCAGAATGGTATCAATAATAAAGTTGGTGAAATATGATGAGACACTATGAAAAAAATAAAATACAAAAGTCACTAGAGACACTACAGTCACAAACGCTTGTGCCCTTTGTGTCTTTTGTATCGCTTGTGTTGTTTTTTCCTGTTCAAGCTGAAATCAGCCTTTCTTCAATAGGCAATGAACAATTATCAATAAATGATGGAGAGTACGCCATTACCCAGGATTTAGGCGTGACAGCAGGCAACAACCTGTTTCACTCCTTCCACAGTTTCAATATAAACCAAGGAGAAACTGCGGCTTTTTCTGGTGCAGCACATATTGAAAATGTCATTTCCCGCGTTACTGGCGGTTCTCCATCCAATATCAACGGCATGATTAGAAATAGCATCCCCGGTGCGGATACTTACCTGATGAATCCTGCCGGGATAATGTTTGGCGAACATGCACAATTAGATGTACAGGGTGGATTTCATACCACCACAGCGGATTATTTGAAGTTTGAAGATGGAGAGCGATATTATGCCAATGCAGAGCAAGCAAGTTCATTTAGTTCTGCAAGCCCAGCGGCATTTGGTTTTTTGGACAATGCTCACGGCAAAATTTCGATGACAGGGCGGAGCGTGGTGAGCGAACAGTTATACAGTGGCTTGCGGGTTAATGTTGGCGAAAATTTGTCTTTAGTGGGGGGCGATATTGAAATTAGCCAAGGCGCATATAGTCATATTATGGATGCTGACGGGATGCCACGAACGCAGAAATGGGGCAGCTTGACTGCACCACAGGGCAGGATTAATTTAACCAGTATTCAAGGCACTGGCGAAAGTGATGCCGGGTATATCAAGGCGGGGCGTATCACCATCTCTGACCACAGTTTGTTAAATACCAGTGGCGCTGGTGGCGGCAGTGTTTCGATTCGCGCAGGTGAGTTAACCATGGATAGCAGCGATATTGAGGCAAGAACGCTGGGTGCAGAAGACGGCGGGATTGTTTCAATACAGGCTAACACTATCCGCTTGCAAGCGGGTGCAGTGATTAATGCTTCGACACAAGCGTCAGGCAGAGGTTCGGATATTGAGTTGAATGCAAGTAACGATATTCTTTTGCAGGGGGCAACGATTTCTGCGGATGCTTTAGATGTGGGTGCAGGAGGCAATATTAGCCTTGAAGCGGAAAACAATGTGCAATTTACGGGGGCAATGCCGTTAGAGTTTCCAACCTCCATGACATTAACTTCCGTCAATTCTATTTCGCTCACCACACAAAAAATGCCTGATGGAAATGCGGGGAAAATTGGGCAGTTAAGCATTAAAGCCGATGATATTACGGTTGCCGAAGATGCACGTATTTTCTCTGATAATTGGGGCACACATATAGGGGTAAATATTCAGCTTGAAGCACGTCATCGAGTGCTATTTCAAGGGGCAGAAAATTCAATGTTCACATTCGGTACACCCAGCTTGATTACGTTGACAACCAATTCTGCGTTAGACAATGCGGGAGATGGCGGCCATTTGCATATTACTGCACCCGAAATTGTGTTTGAAAAAGCAGGCGTTGATGCGTTTACATTTGGCACAGGCACTGGCGGGACTATCGCGCTAGAAGCGAATACCATTGAGCTAAACGCGGGGAGCTTTTTGAATACCTCGACTTATGGTCATGGTGATGGTGGTAATATCACAATACAGACAAGTGACACTCTAGCATTATCTGGCATCAATCCGATTGGGTTTCCAATCGCACAGCCCAGCAGTATTTACTCCAGTTCTCAAGCCAATTCTGCATTTCCATTCTTTAGAGGCTACACAGGTTCAGCAGGTCAAATTGAGATTAAAGCAGGTAATCTGGCTTTAAGCGACGGCGCACAAATACAGAGCAGCACTATAGCGGATGCTAAGACGCACAGTGGTCAGGCAGGTAATATTGACATTCAAGTGGCTGGAGACAGTCATTTTGATGGTGTGAACCCCTATGGTGAAACCGTGAATGGTTTTGGTACAGGGGTTTCGGCGCGGGTGCTGGGCGTAGGCAATAATACAGGCGCAGGTGGTGAGATTAAACTCGAAACAGGTTCGTTATGGTTATCTAATGGCGCACGTATTGAAAGCAGCACCAATAGTCAACAATCCGCAGGCACAATTAACATTATGGTGCATGAAGACACTTTAATTGAAGGTAATTCCAGCCAAATAGAACTACGTCCTTATCCGTATGCGCTTCTGCCAGTGCTTCAACCCAGCCCACAAGATAATTTTTTGCAACAATTCTCCCCAGGGCAGTATAACTATTCAGCCAGTGGACTCTATGCAGATTCAAACAGCCAAGCCATTCCCGCAGGTCATAGCGGAAACATTGATTTGCACACAGGATCGCTGACTTTACGCAATCAAGGGCAAATTTCCAGCAATAGCGCAGGCGGTGGCACAGCAGGGCATATCAACATTCAAGCCCAACAAATTAGCTTGGATGACAGCGCACAAATTTTCTCTAAAAGTGTGTTTATTAATCGCTATAAAGTGGCTACCCAAGCGGACAGAGATCAACAGTTTATATTGCGTGGTGAACTTATCGAAGTTGCAGACACAGGCGTAGGCAAGACAGCGCATTATATCAATACGGGTAATGCCATGAATTCAACTCAACAAGGCGTTTACCAAGTGGCAAGCCGTGCAGATTTAAATAACATACCCAATGAGTTTGTCATCAATGAAGGACGTATGGTGCGCGTTGATGATGTGGGTGATGGGTCGTCTGCCTTGTTTATGTATGACCTTTTGCGCACTAACTACGAGACACTGGGCTTAGTGATGGAAATTGCCAACTGGGTCAAAGTCGATGAAACACCCAGTCGCGTTCTAACCGCCTCAGATGAGCGAATTACAAAGCCAAACCCAGCCGACAGCGACGTTTACTTTACTGATGCGCAAACTACTTTTTCACCCGGTACGCGCATACGACTGATGGATGACAATGGCGGGTTTACTGATTATGTATCCACTCAAGTTGAAGCCGTAGACCAACAACTTAAGCATAGTTATTTATCACGGATTAACTACAATCGCGTTGCCTCGCTGGCAAACCTAGAACAAACTCTCAAAAATACCGACATTGCTGAAATCAATGGCGAACACTTCATCTACTATGAAGCATGGTTTATTTTAGACCCCAAAGCACAAGTGGCTGATTTGCCAGCGATGAGCGAATTGACTTTACCTTCAGTCGGTTCAGTCTTAACACTTGAAACCCCTAACAGCGATGGGCAAACGCAATTTATCAATGCAGGCAATAACTGGCTACCGATGAGACACACACAGCACGCGGCTGACCTTGCTCAACGTGATACCTTAATGCCACAAGCAGGAGACTTCGTTAAAGTGACCGATGCAGGCAATGGCCGGCAAATCAATTTTTTTTATGCTGATAATCAATGGCATGAACAAATCAAAAGTGGTGATGCGGGGCATATTTACATTCATGCCAATGACCTAACTTTACAGAATGGCAGCGCGGTTTCTACTGAAGCGATTAGTTCAGGCGGCGGACAAATAGATATTCAGGCGCAAGGATTGTTGCGCTCAGAGCATAGCCAAATCAGCAGCAGTGTCTGGGATGGCAGTGGCGATGGCGGCAATCTAAACATCAACAGCAGATTTCTTGTGCAAAACCATGCACCGATTATCGCCCGTGCGGTGGAAGGCAGCGGTGGCAATATTGCCATAGAAACCAAAGGTGTTTTTAAGTTCCCCCCACAAAATACCAGCCCCATTGATGCCTCTTCCCAGTTCGGTATTTCCGGTCAAGTGGCATTAGACACTCCAGAGGAAAATACATCCAGTGGCTTATTTATAGTCAAAGGCCAATTCCTGCGCGATGAAAAGCTATCACTGGAGCAATGCGAAAAAATCACCAGTCTGGAGCAACTGAACCGCTACAAAGAGGATGTAAATCCACAAGGGCAGCGGCTGAATTCAGAATGGTATCAATAATAAAGTTGGTGAAATATGATGAGACACTATGAAAAAAATAAAATACAAAAGTCACTAGAGACACTACAGTCACAAACGCTTGTGCCCTTTGTGTCTTTTGTATCGCTTGTGTTGTTTTTTCCTGTTCAAGCTGAAATCAGCCTTTCTTCAATAGGCAATGAACAATTATCAATAAATGATGGAGAGTACGCCATTACCCAGGATTTAGGCGTGACAGCAGGCAACAACCTGTTTCACTCCTTCCACAGTTTCAATATAAACCAAGGAGAAACTGCGGCTTTTTCTGGTGCAGCACATATTGAAAATGTCATTTCCCGCGTTACTGGCGGTTCTCCATCCAATATCAACGGCATGATTAGAAATAGCATCCCCGGTGCGGATACTTACCTGATGAATCCTGCCGGGATAATGTTTGGCGAACATGCACAATTAGACGTGCAAGGTGGATTTCATGCTACCACAGCAAATAATTTGACATTCACCGATGGTACAGAATTTCATGTCGATATAGCACAACCCAGTAAATTTAGTAGCACAACACCGCAAGCTTTTGGTTTTTTGGGTAATGCCACCATTAGTGCTAACAACACTAAACTAGCAGTGCCAGCAGGTGAAACTTTGGCATTGGCAGCAGGCAATATCCACATTCACGGCGATACAGCAATTGAAATGAATAACACCGTCACCGAACCAATTGACGCAACAAGCTGGCTTGCCGCATCTGGTGGAGAAATTCATTTACGCACTCCAGATGATGGTGTGATTGAATTAGAACGCAGCCTAATTGACAGCAGCGGTGCGGGGGGCGGTTTGCTTGATCTCAGTGGTGGGCGTTTAGATATGCGCGAAAGCTATCTCAATGCGACGCTATGGACGGCAGGGCGCGAGGGTTTGACATCTGGTGTCCGCATGGATTTCAAGGAATCAATTTTTATACGCAGTTTGGATTTTTTTCGTACAGTTTCCCTGAATAGTTATGGCGGTGATTATTTGGGTAGCCTGATAATCCAAACACCGTTTTTGCATATGGACGAATCCATCTTCGCCACTACGCAACTATCACATGGGGTGACAGCAAATTACGATATTCATGCTGACCATTTCTTATTAGAAAATGGTGCACAGTTAAGTATGAACGCATTTAAGACCGGCACTTACGGCAATGATTTACGTATCTATGCCGATACACTGGAATTGCGCGGACGTTTAAGAGGCGAGCGTATCACGCTGGGTATGGTATTACGCGAATATCCCAGCGGGATATCTACACCAGCATTTGGTGGTCAAGGCGGTAATCTGTATATCGAAGCGAAACATATCAACATGGATAATGGTGGTTATTTTGCCGTATCTTCACTTGGCAGTGGTGACGGCGGTAATCTGCGCGTAAGTGCTGATGATCTGCAAATGCGACATGGGTCTTATATGAGTTCCGTTGCACACGGTAGCGGTAAAGCAGGCACAATTGATGTACAGGTGAACAATAACTTACTGATGGAAAAGCGTTCTATCACACCCTTTTACGTACCTTTTGCGATGAACGATCCCGATCCGCCAGAAGCCTATAAAACAGGATACACGTCGATTATCAGTTTCGCTTACCCAGAAAGTCAAGGTGGTGGGCAAATCAAGATTAATGCAGGCACTTTGGACATGCATACCAATGCTTTTATCAAAGCCACCAGCTATGCAAACACAGCCCCAGAGCAACAGGGACACATCAACGTGACGGCAGATACAATTACGCTACGTGGTGGAGCGCAGATTAAAAATGATAATTTTCAGGAAACCGCACGTATTATGGTGGGGGCTGGTGATAGTGGTAATCTCGACATTACCGCAAAGCAAATTGATATTGCTGGCAGTAGTGACGTTCATGCCAATAGTGCATTTTCCACCGACAGTTATGGTGTTGGCAAAGGCGGCAACATCAATGTCACCGCTGAGGAGATCGTGTTGCACGATGGCGGCGCAATTATCTCCCGCAATATTGGTGATGGCGATGCTGGACGTATCAATATCAGCAGCAACAATATTAAGTTAAACAATGGCGGCAAAATTTCTTCCGAAGCCTTAAACGCTGGCGGTGGACAAATTAAGATTCAAGCGGATGGAATACTACATGCTGAACACAGCCAAATTACCACCAGCGTACAGAAAGGTACGGGCAACGGTGGTAATTTGAATATAGACGCAGCATTTCTAGTCCAGGATCAAGCACCGATTATCGCCCGTGCGGTGGAAGGCAGCGGTGGCAATATTGCCATAGAAACCAAAGGTGTTTTTAAGTTCCCCCCACAAAATACCAGCCCCATTGATGCCTCTTCCCAGTTCGGTATTTCCGGTCAAGTGGCATTAGACACTCCAGAGGAAAATACATCCAGTGGCTTATTTATAGTCAAAGGCCAATTCCTGCGTGATGAAAAACTATCACTGGAGCAATGCGAAAAAATCACCAGTCTGGAGCAACTGAACCGCTACAAAGAGGATGTAAATCCACAAGGGCAGCGGCTGAATTCAGAATGGTATCAATAAGCATCTTTAGAAACTCCCTAATGTTTCAAAATAATTAAAACCACAGGGGCGGGGTTACAAACCCCGCCCCACAAGGAAACCCAGATAGTTAAAATTACAATCTGGAAATGGAATTATGCTTCACACTGATGGCATAACTAAAGCCCAGAATATTGATTTTACATTGCCAGAAATGCAAAAATAGATATTGTTTTACCTGCCCTGGTGCATGGGAACGAAATATACTTTTAGAAAAATTTAAATTGATTCTAATTTTTTAGGACATAACATGACTTCAAATCAAAACCCCGAACAAATAGCCCGCGATAAAATTGATAAGATGCTGATTGCAGCCGAATGGATGGTTCAACATAAAAAAGATATTGATTTAAGTGCCAATAAAGGTGTGGCAGTTAGAGAATACCAAACAAGTGTTGGGCCTGCTGATTATGTCCTTTTTGTTGATAAAAAACCCGTTGGCATCATTGAAGCAAAAAAAGCAGATGATGGCTATAAGTTAAATGTTGTTGAAGAACAATCAACTAAATACGCTAATGCAAAATTAAAATACCTTGATAACGCGCCCCTACCTTTTGTTTATGAAAGCACTGGCACGATAACTAATTTTACCGATTACAGAGATAATAAGGCGAGGTCTCGTACTGTTTTCAGTTTTCACAAACCAACAACCTTTGCTAACTGGTTAAAAAATCCCAAAAGTTTAAGAAAACGCTTTTTAGATATTCCCCATCTGGACAAAACTGATTTAAGACCTGCTCAGATAGTTGCTATCGAAAACCTGGAAAAGTCCTTCAAAAATAACCGCCCCCGTGCCTTAATCCAAATGGCTACAGGTGCAGGCAAAACCTTCACCGCAGCTACTTTTATTTATCGCTTATTAAAATATGCTGGTGCAAAACGGGTTTTATTTTTGGTCGATACTAAAAACCTCGGTGAACAAGCTGAACAAGCGTTTATGACCTATCAGCCTACTGATGATAATCGTAAATTTACTGAATTGTATAATGTGCAAAGGCTTGCTTCCAGTTATATATCTTCCGATAGTCAGGTTTGTGTTTCCACCATTCAACGGCTTTACTCCATATTAAAAGGCAAGGATTTAGACGAAGACGCTGAAAATGAAAATCCTGAAGAAAATACCTGGATACAACAGCAAGCAAATAAAGGAGCAATTCCAGTAGAATATAATGCCAAAGTGCCTGTTGAGCAGTTTGATTTTATTGTGATTGATGAATGCCATCGTTCTATTTACAATCTGTGGAAACAGGTTCTGGATTATTTTGATGCCTTTTTGATTGGTTTAACGGCTACTCCACATAAGCATACTTTTGGTTTTTTTGATGAAAATGTGGTGGGTCAATATACTTATGAAGAATCGGTAACTGATGGGGTTAATGTGCCTTATGATGTATACACTATTGAAACGCAGATTTCACAACAAGGGGACACTGTTAAAGCGGGTTGGCATGTAGATAGACGGGATAAACTGACTCGTGCAACATGTTGGCAACAGGAAGATGAAGATACTAAATACACTAAAAATGATTTAGATAAAAAGGTAGTTAATCTCAGTCAGATTCGGAATATTATTCAGGAATATAAACGCGCCTTAAAAACTGAAATTTTCCCTCAACGAGTTGATGAAAATGGTGAATATGAAGTGCCTAAAACTTTAGTATTTGCCAAAACTGATAGTCATGCTGATGATATTATTAAAATTATTCGTAAAGAATTTGCTGATGGCAATGAATTTTGTAAAAAGCTGACTTATAAAATTGATGAAGACCCCAAATCGGTGTTAAATCGTTTTCGGAACACTTATTATCCTCGGATTGTGGTGACAGTTGATATGATTGCTACGGGAACGGATGTTAAGCCTTTAGAAGTTTTGCTGTTTATGCGCGATGTGAAAAGTATCAATTATTTTGAGCAAATGAAAGGTCGTGGTACGCGGACTATTTCTAAGGACTCTTTGCAACTTGTGACTAAAACTGCACGGAGTAAAACCCATTTTGTGATAGTTGATGCAGTTGGGGCGATTAAATCGAAAAAAACTGATAGTCGTCCTTTAGAGCGTAAGCGTTCAGTACCGTTAAAGGATTTGCTGGGTGCGGTTACAGTGGGTGTTGAAGATGAGGATTTGTTTTTATCGCTGGCTAATCGGTTAATTAGATTAGACAAGCAAATGACAGAACAAGAAAAAGATAATTTATTAACTAAAACTGGCGGTAAAAATCTCAAACAAATGACTAAACAATTACTTTCTGCCTTTGATCCAGATGAAATAGATAAAAAAGCGGAAGAAATCTTAAAAGTCATTCCCAGCGATGAAAAAACACCTGAGAAAATTACACAGGCAAAAGATGAGGCTAAAAAGCAGTTAATTTCAGAGGCAGCCAGTTGTTTTAATGGCAAGGCTAATGATTATTTAGAGAATGTACGCAAGGAATATGAGCAGATTATTGATAGTATTAATATTGATGAAGTGCTTAAATCAGAATGGGATAAAACTTCCTTGGATAAAGCTAATGCGATGGTGAAAGATTTTAGCGAATACTTGCAAGCTAATAAGGATGAAATTAAAGCTTTAAGTATTTTTTATAATCAGCCGAATAAGCGCAGAAATATTACTTTCAAAATGATAAAAGAGGTTTTTGAAAAAATAAAACTTGAACGACCTTTGTTAGCCCCTCATAATGTGTGGTCGGCTTATATTGCTATTGATGATGTACAAACCGAAGCTCCAAAGGATGAGTTGACGGCTTTGGTTTCTCTGATTCGGCTAGTTTGTGGTATTGATAACGAGTTAAAACCTTATGATAAAGTCATTAATAAGAATTTTAAGAACTGGATATTTAGACAGCATTCTGGGGATCATAATCGCTTTACCGCTGAACAGTTGGATTGGTTAAGATTAATCAAAGATCATGTGGTGAGTAGTTATCATATTGAGGTGGATGATTTGGATTATACGCCTTTTGATGCCCAAGGTGGACGGGGTAAAATGTATCAGTTGTTTGGTAATGATATGAATGAAATTATTGATGAATTAAATGAGGTGTTGGCGGCGTGATTAAGGATGATTGGGTGGAATGTGAATTGGGGAAAATATGTAAAATTAATATGGGACAATCCCCTCCTTCTTCAACATATAATAATGATAATTTAGGTTTACCATTTTTCCAAGGAAAAGCAGAATTTACAGACTTATATCCTATAGTTAAAAAATGGTGTAGTGAACCGAAAAAAACTGCTGAAAAAGATGATATATTGTTATCAGTTCGAGCACCAGTTGGAGCAACTAATATTGCAAATCAAAAATGTGCAATTGGTAGGGGTCTAGCTGCAATAACTTATAAATATGCGTCTAAATTTATTTGGTATTATTTAAAATCAATTGAACAATACTTAGATAAACAAGGAACAGGTACTACATTTAGAGCAATTTCAGGGACAGTATTAAAATCACAAAAAATTCTAATTCCATCCCTCCCAGAACAACGAGCCATTGTTGCCAAAATAGAAACCTTATTCAGTGATTTAGACAAGGGAATTGCTGACCTCAAAACTGCTCAAGAACAATTAAAAATCTATCGGCAAGCAGTGCTTAAAAAAGCCTTTGAGGGTGAGTTGACTAAAAAATGGCGGGAAAAACAAACCGATTTACCAACTGCTGATGAGCTTTTGGAGCAAATAAAAAAAGAACGGGAAGACCATTATAATAAGCAAATAGAAGAATGGAAAAAAACGGTTAAGAAATGGGAAGAAAATGGGAAAGAGGGGAAGAAGCCTGGGAAGCCTAAGAAATTGAATGAAGTTGAAAATATTGTATATAAATATAAAACAGATATACCTAGCTGTAATTGGACAATAATAAATTTCTTAGATTTTGTTACTCTACAAAGAGGGTATGATTTACCACTCAAAAATATTATTGAAGGCGAACATCCTGTTATTACTTCAGGAGGAATTGCTGGATACCATAACGAATACAGAGCAAATGGACCCGCTCTAATTACTGGAAGAAGTGGTGGTGTTGGTAATATACATTTTTTGGATGTTGAATATTATTGGCCGCATAATACTGTTTTACACGTAAAAGATTTTAAAGGTAATTATCCAAAATATATATATCTATTTTTCTTAATATTTGATTTTAAATCTCATAGTGCAAGTACAGCAGTTCCTACTTTAGATAGAAAAATGTTGTATAAGCTTCCAGTAAAAATTCCTGGAATTAAAGAACAACATCAAATAGTTCAAGAAATCGAAGCTCGCCTATCCGTATGCGATAAACTCGAACAAACCATCACCGAAAGCCTTGAAAAATCAAATTCCCTGCGTCAAAGCATCCTAAAAAAAGCCTTTGCAGGAAAATTACTTAACAAAGCTGAATTAGAAAAATGTAAACAGGATAAAAATTATGAACCCGCCTCCGAACTACTCAAAAAAATAAAAGCAGAAAAAACAAAACAATAAACTCGCGGATCGGGGTTTGTAACCCCGACCCTGACGTTTTGATTATCTAAAATCCTGCCTGGATTTTAATTATTTTTAAACGTTAGGGAGCAGGTTGCAAACCTGCACCCGCTAGATTCCCAACAAGACGTTGGGAACGAGAGAAACCTGACAGGTCTTGAAGACCTGTCAGGTTTGCCCCGTATTTAGCCAAGCAGAGCGATAACTCGCGGATCGGGGTTTGTAACCCCGACCCTGACGTTTTGATTATCTAAAATCCTGCCTGGATTTTAATTATTTTGAAACGTTAGGGTACAGGTTGCAAACCTGCACCCGCTAGATCCCTAACAAGACGTTGGGAACAAGAGAAACCTGACAGGTCTTGAAGACCTGTCAGGTTTGCCCCGTATTTAGCCAAGCAGAGCGATAAGCATTCCCAACGAGACGTTGGGGACGAGAGAACGAGATAAAAAAATGAATGACTCAACAATTGTATCAAAAATCTGGAATTTAGCTCATGTCCTGCGTGATGATGGTGTCGGTTATGGCGATTACCTTGAACAAATCACCTATTTGCTATTTTTAAAAATGGCAGATGAATTCAATAAACCACCCTATAACAAAGCTTTGAAATTCCCTCAAATCAAAGATGTAGAAGGCAAACAAATTGAAGATGGCGAAATTTGCAACTGGGAAAACTTAGCCAGCAAAACCGGGGCAGAACTGGAATCATTTTACATCCAATTACTACGCAGCCTCTCCACTGAAAAAGGCATGTTAGGACAAATCTTCACTAAAAGCCAAAACAAAATCCAAGACCCCTCCAAGCTATTAAGAGTCATCAATCTCATCAATAACGAACAATGGACAATGATGGGCACGGATGTTAAAGGCAAAGTTTATGAAGGACTTTTAGAAAAAAATGCCGAAGATACCAAAAGCGGTGCAGGTCAATATTTTACTCCCCGTGCCTTAATCAAAACGATGGTGGCTTGTGTTCAGCCCAAACCAATGAAAAAAATTGCCGACCCTGCCTGTGGTACGGGTGGTTTCTTTTTGGCTGCCTATGATTATATTATAGAAAACAATAGCTTAGACCGCGAAGAAAAAGAATTTCTTAAAAATTCCACTTTTCATGGCAATGAAATTGTAGCCAATACGCGGCGAATGTGCCTGATGAATATGTATTTGCATAATATTGGCGAAATTGACGGAGAAAGCTTTTTATCCCCCAATGATGCCTTAATTTCAGATGATAATGCACGTTATGATTATGTACTCGCCAATCCGCCCTTTGGCAAAAAAAGCAGTATGACCATCACCAATGAAGCAGGTGAAATCGAAAAAGAAAATTTAAGCTATAACCGTCAGGATTTTTGGGAAACCACTTCTAATAAACAGCTCAACTTTTTACAACACATCAAAACCCAATTAAAAATTACTGGTGAAGCTGCGGTAGTATTACCCGATAACGTATTATTTGAAGGCGGTGCCGGGGAAGAAATACGCAAACAATTAATGCAAACCACTGAACTGCACACTATTTTAAGACTTCCCACCGGCGTTTTTTATGCCCAGGGCGTAAAAGCAAATGTGCTATTTTTCGATAATAAACCAGCCAGTAAGACAGCACATACCAAGAAAGTTTGGATATACGACTACAGAACCAACATTCATCACACCCTCAAGAAAACCCCGATGACAACAGCGGATTTAGCTGAATTTGTTAAATGCTACAACCCCCAAAACCGAAACAAAAGAAAACCAAGCTGGACCGAAAAAAAACCTGAAGGCAGATGGCGTGAATTCAGCTATGAAGAAATATTGGCCAGAGATAAAACCAATTTAGATATATTCTGGCTCAAAGACAAAAGCCTAACCGACTTAGATAATCTACCTGATCCTGATGTGTTAGCCGGAGAAATTATCGAAAATTTGGAATCAGGTCTAAATAGTTTTAAAGAAATAATAGTAACTTTGAACGAGGTTGAAAACTAAACAACCCCCCGCTAAAAGATGGGTTAGAGCGTTTGGCGGCTGAAAGCCGAGATACAGGGCGGACAAGCCCTGTTGTTTAGCCCCAACGGGGTGCATTAAAATACCCCTTTGGGGTGTTAGTGCTAAAACCCATATTCTAAGTTTTACCGTTAAACATCAGAGATAAATCTGTTCACCTGAAAGGCAAAGGTTTTAACCTTGTGCATGGAAAATAAAAGACTGCCAGCCCTGCATTTTCACCATTCCAGTCCCGGTCTCCAATATCGGCAGACTCAGGTGGACATGGTACGGGGATAAGAACCTAAGTGTTTCAATAGCAGGCTGTGTTGTTCCAGTTCTTCCAGCACGTTGCGCATACCGGAATTATCAATATGACCTTCCAGATCGATAAAAAATACATATTGCCACATGCCCTGCCTGGAGGGGCGAGACTCAATGCGGCTCATGCTGAAACCTTGCGTGGTAATAGGAGCCAGTAAGCGATGCAAAGCACCTGGCGTATCCGGGCAGGACACCAGCAGGGAGGTTTTGTCGTGATCGGTGGGTGGTGGGCTGTTACGGCCTAAAATCGCAAAACGGGTGGTGTTGTCCATTTCATCTTCAATATGTTCTGCCAATAAATTCAGTTCATATTGCTCTGCCGCAAGCTTACCGGCAATGGCTACCGCATCACTTTCGCTGGCTGCCAAGCGTGCAGCTTCTGCGTTACTGCTCACTGTCACCCGATCTATACCGGGCAGGTGCGTATCCAGCCATAAACGGCATTGCCCCAGCGACTGGGGGTGGGAGTAAATCCGCTGCGCAGTTTTTTTCACTTGTTCTAAAGAACCCGTTTGCGCCATCAGGCATTGATGGATATGCAGTTCCACTTCGCCACAGATTTTCAGGGCGCTTTTCATGAACATATCCAGGGTTTGATTCACCCCGCCTTCCGTGGAGTTTTCAATTGGCACCACGCCATAATCCACCACCCCGGATGCCACTTCCCGAAACACTTCTTCAATGGTTTGGGTGGCCTGACCTTTTACCGCATGACCAAAGTGTTTTAATACCGCTGCTTCCGAAAATGTACCGCGTGGGCCGAGATAAGCCACTTCCAGCGGTTTTTGCAGGGCCAGACAAGCGGACATGATTTCCCGGAATAAATGGGTCATAAACGCATCCGGTAAGGGGCCCTGGTTGCGTTTTTTAACATTATTCAGCACCTGCGCTTCACGCTCCGGGCGGTAAAACTCCGGGTTTTCCTCCGCTGCGTATTTAGCGCGTGCCACATCTTCGGCAAGTAAAGCGCGTTGCGTGACCAGAGTTTGAATCTGCTCATCTAATGTATCAATCTTGTTGCGTACGGTATTTAAATCTAATCGAGGCATGGCGGCAAAGTCCTGGTGAAAATGTAGCGGTCAATCTATATACTTAGGACATTGTAACATTGCCAAATCAGGTGTCACCGATGCGTTTTTATTTTTTATGTTTTTTTTTCCTGTATTTTCCACTACAAAGTGCCTTTGCCGCGCCCTTATCAATTTTTGTCAGTATTTTTCCGCAAAAATATTTTGTTGAACAAATCGGGCAGTCCCAGGTAAGGGTTTCGGTGATGGTGGGCGCTGGGCAAAGTCCGGCTACCTATGAACCCACGCCGCAGCAAATGGCCCAATTAAACCATGCCAGCCTGTATTTCCGTATTGGGGTACCGTTCGAGCGAGTCTGGATGCAGCGCCTGCAACAGAATGTACCGCAGTTGCCCGTTGTCGATTTACGTGAAGGCATCGACTTACATCCGCTGCCCAATCATCAGCATCAGGAGAAACATGGACATGACAAACCATCACGTTCCAGTTTGGATCCGCATATCTGGTTACATCCCTTAAATGCGATTATCATGGCAAAAACCATCCGTGATCAACTCAGCCATATTGATCCTGTCAATCAAAGCTTATACCAGCAGCGTTATCAGCATTTAGAAAAAAACTTATTACAATTACATGAGGTGCTGAAAAAACAATTAATGCCTTTTGCCAAACAGCGTTTTCTGGTGTTTCATCCTTCCTGGGGCTATTTTGCAAAAGCTTATGGCCTGGAACAGCTTGCCATTGAGCATGAAGGTAAGTCACCGGGTGCGCGTGCCTTAGTTCAGTTAATCACTCAGGCCAAACAAGAAGCCATTAAAGTCATTTTTGTACAACCGCAGTTCAGCCAGCAACAGGCGCAGCGTATCGCCGATGCGATTGCCGGACAGGTTATTGCCATTGATCCACTGGCTGAAAATTATCCTGAAAACCTGCGCAGGGCAGCGGATGCTTTTGTTGTTGCCTTATCACCCTAGTATATCAGCAACATTCTATTGTCGGGCTTCATACCAAAGACCTGACAGGTTTTTAAAACCTGTCAGGTCTGTACTTCCGTCAAAATGAGCTTGCTGATGTATTAGCCCAATAATAAGTTTTTGGATACTTACTTAATCATCTACGGGAGTCTGGCAAATGAGTCTGGAATTAAAACCTCTGATTGGCAAGCTCAACAGTACCTGCCGCCGCGCTTTTGAACTGGCAGCCGAGTTATGTGTTAGCAATCAGCATTACAGCGTTGAAATTGAACATTTACTGCTGAAACTGCTGGAGCGTCCCGATACTGATGTGGAACGCATTTTCAGTTATTATTCAGTGGATATGGTGCGCGTCAGCCGCGAACTGAGTCAAACCATAGCACGTTTTAAACGCGGCAACA
Organism: Candidatus Venteria ishoeyi; assembly: GCF_030378065.1. Classification (GTDB taxonomy): domain Bacteria; phylum Pseudomonadota; class Gammaproteobacteria; order Beggiatoales; family Beggiatoaceae; genus Venteria; species Venteria ishoeyi. Next base: position 15,927 of record NZ_JAUCGJ010000034.1, read on the forward strand.
CCCGCACCCCCACCATGTCGCCTTATATACTGGCGCTGCTGAAAGAAGCCTGGTTGATTTCTTCCTTGCAATTTAATGAAGAGCAAGTGCGCTCCGGCTCCATGCTGCTGGCAATTATTGACCAGGATACGCTGCGTGGTACGCTGCTGGAATCCGCGCCATCGCTGATTAAAATCCCCCGTGAATCGCTGCGTGAAGATATACACGAACTGCTGAAAAACAGCCCGGAGCAAAAAGCCACTGCCGCCCACACTGCCAGCACTGCTGCGGGTAATAGTGCAGATACTACGGATACAGCCAGCACCAAAGTTGCCGCAGACACCCCGGCGCTGGATCAATTTACCATTGATTTAACCGATGAAGCGCGCCAGGGTAAAATTGATGAAATTGAAGGCCGCGATGGTGAAATCCGTCAGATTATCGACATACTCACCCGCCGCCGCCAGAATAATCCAATACTCACAGGTGATGCGGGTGTGGGTAAAACAGCGGTGGCGGAAGGTTTTGCCCTGCGCATTGCCCGTAGTGAAGTCCCGCCGACCTTAAAAAATGTCAGCCTGCGCACCCTGGACTTAGGCTTACTGCAAGCAGGCGCGGGGGTGAAAGGCGAATTTGAAAACCGGGTAAAATCAGTTATCAGCGAAGTTAAATCCTCACCGCAGCCAATTATTTTATTCATTGATGAAGCCCATACCATGATAGGCGCGGGGGCTGGTGTCGGACAGGGTGATGTGGCGAACCTGCTCAAACCGGCCCTGGCGCGTGGTGATTTGCGCACCATTGCCGCCACCACCTGGGCGGAATATAAAAAATATTTTGAAAAAGACCCCGCGCTGACCCGCCGTTTCCAGGTGGTCAAAGTGGGTGAACCTGATGAAGATGATGCCATTCGCATGTTGCGCAGCGTGGTTAAGCGTCTGGAAAATCATCACCAGGTGATGATTTTAGATGAAGCCATACGCGATGCCGTGCGCCTGTCGGCGCGTTATATTTCCGGGCGGCAACTGCCGGATAAAGCCGTCAGCGTGCTGGATACCGCCTGTGCGCGGGTGGCGATTGCCCAGAACAGTGAACCGCCAGTGCTGGAAGCCACCCGCCGCCGGATTGAGCGCAGCCGCGAAGAACGCCAACTGCTGCAACGTGAGCAGGCTACCGGCACGGCAGATCACAAAACCCGCCTGGAAGCGCTGGAAACCCGCATGGAGCCGCTGAAAACCCTGCAAGCGGACTTGCGCCAACGCTGGCAGGATGAACTGCAACTGATACAGAAAATCAGGGAGCAGGAACAAAAACTGGAAACCACGCTGGAAGAAAACCCCGATAACAGCGAGGCACAAGGCGATTTAATTGCATTAAAAACCGATCTCTCCACCCTGCAAGCTGGCGATCCCATGATTCCGCTATGCGTGGACGGGCGCATCATCGCCCAGGTAATTTCCGCCTGGACCGGCATTCCTGTGGGTAAGATGCTCACCGATGAAGTCGATACCATACTTAATATCAAACAACACATGGCACAGCGCATCATCGGGCAGAGTCATGCCCTGGACAGCATCAGCCGCCGCATCCAGACTTATCGTGCAGACCTGGACGACCCCGGCAAACCAGTCGGCGTGTTCATGCTGGCAGGCCCCAGCGGTGTGGGCAAAACCGAAACCGCCGTCACTCTGGCGGAACTCTTATACGGTGGTGAGCATAATATGATCACCATTAACATGTCCGAATACCAGGAAGCCTATACCGTCTCCTCGCTGAAAGGCGCACCGCCGGGTTATGTCGGGCATGGCAAGGGTGGCGTGTTAACCGAAGCGGTACGGCGCAACCCCTATTCCGTAGTGCTGCTGGATGAAGTCGAAAAAGCCCATCCCGATGTGCTGGAATTGTTTTATCAGGTATTTGACAAGGGCGTGATGGAAGACGGTGATGGCGTGGTGGTGGATTTTAAGAATACCTTAATTCTGCTTACCACCAACCTCGGCACGGAAAGCATGATGAGTCTGGCCCTGCATCATGATCCCGGTATTGACGTGTTGCAGGAAGCGGTAAGAAATGAATTATTAAGCCGTTTCAAACCCGCATTTCTTGGGCGCATGGTGTTAGTGCCTTATTACCCGCTGGGTGATGAAGAAATCCGCCAGATTGTGCGCCTTAAACTGGATAAGCTGGTACAGCGTTTTGCCGACAACCACAAGGCCCATCTACATTATGATGATGGTCTGGTGCATACCGTCACCAGCCGCTGCACCGAAGTGGACAGCGGCGCGCGCAACATCGACCACATCCTCACCCACACTTTGCTACCGGCCTTATCCGTAGAAATTTTAGAGCGCGGAGCGCAGGCACAACATTTTTCCAGCGTGCAATTGTCCTGTGATGAACAGGGGGAATTCAGCTATGCTTTTGACCCGGAAATGGATACGGAAGAAGACTGGGCCAACCCGGATATTGTCGATAGCGGCCCCGGCGACCGGCCTTTGGGGGATTTGGATAGTCTGCTGGATTGGTTGAAGTCCGGGGATGTTTGAGCTACAAAGTTTAGGAAAAGACTAATGAGTCTAGGAGGCCGTCCGAAAACACAAGACCTACTGCGGAAAAGCTGGATTTGGTCAGATTTCTCCCTTATTTTCGTTAAATATACCCAATATTCGCCTCAAATAACGAAAAAATCTGCCTCAAACCAGCTTTCCCTCGCTACGGCCTCTGTTCTCGGACAGCCTCCTAGGAGGCTGTCCATTCGCTATACCTAACGGATAAAATATCAATTATCATCAGTACAAATAAGAGTGCTGAAAATTTAATCCGTAGTTATGCATTAATCCATAACTTTTCACCGTTATCCTCACTCCTTAATGAATTTAGATATCATGACAACTGGTTGCATAATTTACTGATAGCCGCTTCCAGGAATGGCTACAGGTGTATCCCACACAAAGCGGTATAATCAGAATTTTGCTTTGCAAAATTTTAAGCCCATACCAAGCGCTCCAGCCCCAGCGCCACCACTGCACGGGTATGCAGGCGTAATTTTTCACCATAAACCCGTTCCAGGGTTTCCCGATAGCGCCCCAGTTGTTCACCGGCATCCGCCAGTTGTTTTTTTACCAAAGGTAAAGCGAGCAATTCTTCACGGCTTTGCTCCCGTACCTGTTCCCCGCTCAGGCCTAAATCCTTGAGGCTGATGTATTTGAATTCCAGCAAGTGGTCAAGCAGGGCGTATTGGCGCATGTCGGGCCGTACTATCAAGCTTAAATCGGCATAACCTTTATCGATTGCGGTTTCCGAATCCATAATATAAAAGGTATCGGCAAACAGGGTGACTAAAAAGGCGGTTTTTACCACCAGTTCATTGCTCCAGCGGTAATCGCGGTTATCAAACACCTTAAAATAGCGTTGCTCAATAAAATCACATAAGGGATCGAGATTGGCCGTGCCGTAAAACACCTCGGCGGCCTGTTCCATTTGTTCACGTTCTTTATACTCCGGCAACAAGGCGTCTTTCAGGCGTTCGACATATAAACGGCGGATAACCAGATTGGGGATTTGTAAGGTACTTTTGCCCAGCGCGGTTTTTTCTTCGCCTAGCGTTAATACCCCGAAATAATATAATAAAGAAGCCAGAAAACTATGGTCGCGGGGGATATGCAGCATGTCTTCCACGCCAAAGCGGTTTGCCAGTTCTGTGATAATAATGGGATTGTCGGGGTTGAGGGCATTGGTAATCACTTCCTGTCCGTGCGGCAGTCGCGCAATATATTGAATGCGGTTTCTATCCATTGCCAGGTTGTCATCTAAAATGGTGGGCGGGTATTTGCCATAATGTGAAAGATACTTAAGGAAGTAGAGCGCCAGCGTAGGATTATAGATTTTTTGCTGATTTTCATTACCAAAGCGATAGCCATTATAAAAGGTGCGCATCATCATCAAGGTTTCCTGCACCTTTTCTACTGAAAAGTCCCATTCCTGCCCAATTTTTTCTAACAGTGACTGAATTTCAGTTTCTCTAAAACCACATAAATCCTGATATTCGGCTAACAAACTGATATTTTCAGAAACATTATAACCACTGGTCATATCACTCATCACCACAGGGGATACGCCGGTGATAAATACGCGATCCAATCCCTGCCCGGTGGCGGCGGTTTTAATCGACTTAAACAGGGTTTTTAACAGTCCTTCACCATAAACCAGTTCGGTATAACGCTTTTTTCCCTGCGTCATAACTTCATTGGCAAAATTGTCATATTCGTCAATGAATAAATAAAGTTTGTGGGGTGTTTGCTGGCTGGCGGCAACTAAGTTATAAAAAGAAATCACCGCATCGTCATCCAGTGGAAAATCCGGTAATAAATCAGCATAGCGGTTTTTCATCACCCTGATACAGGCATTAATATAACGATGCAAGGCATCATGGATTTCCTGACTACTGCCATTGGGGTCAACGACGGAAAAATCCCAGTGCAAAATCAGATATTGATTATGTGATGGCGTGGGATTTTTGCCGATATGCAAATGCCCGAACAGCTTTTGAAAATCATCTTTATGCAGCACATCGTAATAGTTTTCCAGCATGGACAACAACAGGCTTTTACCAAAGCGGCGCGGACGCAGAAATAAGATCTGATCAGCAGCTTGTTCAAGGTGTGTTATAGCGTCTGTACGATCCGCATAAAAATAATTGTTTTCGATGAGTTTGTAAAAATTACTGATTGCATAAGGAAATTTCATGAAAACCTCAATAAAATCGCAAATAAAACGATTGCCGAAGCAGCATAACCCGATTACGCAGGGGTGGAAATCGGTTGAACTGTTTGTATTATAGTTTAAAGCGATTAATTTTCTCTTATGTCGGCAGTTTCTTAAGTAACTCGCAAGAAATAACACCCCCGTAGCGCACAGGATTTTTATCTGTTTTCAAGGCCAGCTTGGTTTTGGGAATTATAAAATTCTCGTTCCTAAAGTATTTAGGTTCGTATCCCTGTACCCTGTCCGCTTGAATCTGCTGGAGACCGGGACGCTGGTGATGGTGACTGTGCCAATGCCTGCTGCGCCCAGTAATGTCCGGCGGCAATCAGTTGATCGGCTTTATAAAATTCATGGCTGGCACACACATTTTCAGGAATTTCAATCAGGACATCCGGTGGATAAGCTGCCAGACGATAACGCGCAATCGCGCTTTGCATGGTGTCAAACATGCTCATCAATACGCTGGATAAGCTCAGATGCTGCGGTTCGGGTTCATCGGAGGCTTCCAGCCCCAGATTTTTTTGCACAACCCCCAGGAAGTTATCAATCCGCGCGCGATAGGCTGCGATAGAGTGTTCTTTGTGGGGTACAGGATTGGGGCCTAAGGGTTCGGAAACTGCGCGCCCTGATAAGCTCACGGCAATGGTTAAATCCGTCCAGTCATCGGTTGCCGGAGCAATCGGCAGCGGATTGAGCAGACCGCCATCAACCAGCATCTTTCCGCCGACAACTTGCGGCGTGAAAATACCCGGAATTGCGATTGAAGCGCGAATGGCTTCAAATAAATCGCCATGTCCCAGCCAGACTTCGCGCCGTGCAATGATGTCGGTTGCCACGGCAGTAAAAGGTATCGCTAAATCTTCAATCTGTTGCTCGCCGACCAGTTCACGCAGCTTATCCATAATCAGATCGCCTTTCATCATGCCGGAGCGTATGGTCAGGGAAATATCCAGAAAGCGCAGGACATCCCATTCCGTCAGTTCGGAAACCCATTCGGTATAGGCATCCAGTTGACCTGCTGCGTACAATCCACCCACCAGCGAACCCATTGAGCAACCTACGATAGCGCGAATATCATAACCACGCTGTTCCAGCTCACGGATAATACCAATATGGGTAAGCCCGCGCGCGCCCCCGCTGCCTAAAATCAAACTGACTGTTTTTTTCATGTGCCATATCTCCAGTTACAGATTCTATAGCACAATATTAACAGGGGAAGCTGAATATCCAAAATCTCTAATGATAAGCTGAAGCCGGATGAAAAGTTTATCGGACATCAGCTAAAATGATGCGATAAAATGGAAGCCTTACCAAGTAAGCTCAAGTAAGCTCAAGTAAACTGAACCCGACATAAGTTTTTTTAATAAAGAAAAAAACCGGATATTTAGATAATGCTTTCCTTTATTCACAGCCTTTCGCCCACCTTGCACCGGCATTATGAACTGGCTTATCGACATTGGCATGAAGATCCGGAAAATACGCTGGTGAAGTTGCGCGCCTGCGCGCAGGTGTTAGTGGATTTGATTTTTGAGCATTATCAAATGCAGGCGGCAGAATCTGAATATGACAATCCCAGTTTGTATGATCAGATTAATACGCTGGAATCTGCGCACTTAGCACCTTATCACATCCGCGAATCATTGAATTTTCTGCGGGTGGAAGGGAATAAGGGGGCGCATCCCGGTGGCAATGCTTTCCGTTCTATTACAATTACCCGTAAAACCGCCTTGCAAGCGTTGAAAACCGCTTATGAGATTACCTGCTGGTTGTATGAAACCCTGTATGCAGGGCAAGTACATGAGATTCCTGATTTTACCCCGCCGTCAGAATCTAACAGCGATAAGCTTTATGGCGATGCGCTGATGCGTAATGATGCGGATGCACAATATGCCGTGGGTATGATTTTTCGCCAGCGTGCTTTATATTTACAGCGTTTGCTGAATAAAAAACAGTATGAGCAACGCCGCCGCGCCCTGCAAAAGCTGGCTGAGTCAAACATGGCATTGGAAAATGCCGCAGAAATTGAGCAACTACAACAGATTCAGGAAGATTTGCTCTATTGGTTTCGTAAAGCTGTCGCACAGCAGCACCCTGGCGCACAGTTTCAGTTAGCGCAGTGGCACCTCAACCAGGAGGGTGATGCTGCCGCTATGAAACAGGCCAAACAACTGCTGGAACAAGCTGCTGCGCAGGGGGATAACGATGCGCTTTATACCCTGGGTTGTTTTTATCTGTACGGTGCGATGCATAAGCAGCAAACCCACCCACAGGATTATGGTCAGGCTTTTGAAGCTTTCATGCAGGCTGCCCAGCACGATCATTTGGGGGCGCTCAATCAACTGGTGCAAATGTATTATGAAGGCCTGGGCGTGGCTCAGGACTTGGATGAGGCATTTTATTATGCGCAAAAAGCTGCCCTGGCGGGTTTTCCTTCTGCACAATTTAAGCTGGCGCATTTATATCAGGCAGGCCTGGGCGTTGCAGAAAATCCACAAACCGCCTTTCACTGGTATAAAGAAGCCGCACAAGGCGGTTATCCCGATGCGCAACTGGTTTTATTTAAGTATTATTCCAATGGTATTGAAGTCAAAAAAGACTTGTATCAAGCGGTACAATGGCTGCAACGCGCAGTCACTCAGGAACATCCCGGTGCTTATTATTACCTGGGACTGGCTTATAAACGCGGCATTGGCGTGAAAGTAGACCCGGTAAAAGCCTTAAATCTATTTAAATGTTGTATTGAAGCCGATACCCGCAATTATTATGAAGGCGCGAAACTGGAATTTGCCGAGGGGGTGGAGCAACTGCGCAAACAGGCGATTAAAGCGGCGAAGGCAAAATCAGCCCCGCCATTTCATCGTAATGCGCTACAGTCATCCGTATCCAATGATAATTTGCAGGAAAAGCCAGGGCGTAATGATCCTTGTCCTTGTGGCAGTGGTAAGAAATATAAAAAGTGTTGTATGTAGTCACTGTTCAGTCTCCCCATAGGAGCGCCGACTTCCAGTCGGCACGGGCGGCTGAATGCCACCCGCCCCAGCGCTCCCAGGGAATGCGGAAAAGCTATAGCAACTTCTGAATTCGATTGAGGTTTTTAAAGGGTAATATTTTATGAAAATATGGGTGGATGCGGATGCGTGCCCGGTGGTTATTAAAGAAATTTTATTCCGGGCCGCAGAGCGTATTAAGCTGGAATTGATATTGGTGGCAAACCAGGCACTCTCAGTGCCGCCGTCAAAGTACATCAAGTCCGTACGGGTGGGCGCAGGTTTTGATGTGGCTGATAATGAAATTGTCAGGCGATTACATGCCGGAGACCTGGTGATTAGCAGTGATATTCCGCTGGCGGCAGATGCTATTGAAAAAGGCGCTTATGTGTTGTCACCACGCGGTGAACAATATTCAAAAGAGAATATCCGCGAGCGTTTGACGATGCGGGATTTTATGGATACTTTACGGGGTAGCGGTATCCAGACCGGCGGGCCGCCTGCGCTGAATCAAGCTGATCGCAAACGCTTTGCGGATCAATTAGATCGGCTGCTGAATAAATATGTAAACACGACATAAAGATTTTTTGTGCTGAGTTAGGTGCAAGTGTTTCTGCAAAGAGGCTTACATCACTTGCAGCTTGGACTATACTGCTATAAGAGCGTAGCAGATACGCTATGCTTTTAATACTCTTTATCAGAACCATAACAAAGAGGTAAAAAATCATGGCGGAATGGCGTAAAGTAGCAAAAGCATTTGCTTTAGAAAATGGACATATCAGTCAGAAAGAAGTTAATGTTCTGCGTGAGCAATTATTTGCAGATGGACATATTTCTAAAAGTGAGATGGATTTTCTTTATGAAATCAAACAGGAAGCAAAAAGCACGGTACAATTGCTGGACGACTTGATTGCTGATTGTGAGAAAGTGCTTAAATAAGCTGGCGTTTATAGTGCAGGATTTTTCATAGCACCTTCATGAAAAATCCTGCGTTTTTTATATCTGATTGATTATTCCGTTAAATAACTCAAACGCCTTAAAACCTGACTGACAATATCGTGGCGCATTTCTTCAATGAGTACCTGACGTTCACTATATTTGGCTAATACGGCCTGCTCATCAAAAGCAAAGGTACGTTGCAGGTGTATTGTTTCTGCGGGAATCCATAACTTACCATTGCTATCTTTTACTTGTAAGGCAACCCGATAATGCAATTCCACTTCCTGTAATTTGCCAGACAGGGCCGATACCGTAAAAGTCCGCTCTTCCTGGCTTTCCTGGCTTAGGGTGAGCAGCAGGCCAGCTTGATCCGGTGTCTGTGTCATGGCGACAGCGTGTTCTTGTAAACGCAGGCGGGTCATCGCTGCCAGTAAATCAGCATTCTGTGAAGCGACATAAATCGGTTGCAGAGTCTCAGGCAGCTTGACTTCACCGCGTAATTGAAAGCCACAAGCGGTCAGCAACAGTAATAATCCGCAGAGCAGCGTGTATTGAATAGTAAGGTATGATTTAAACATAAATTGCCTGTACAACAAGAAGTAAGAAATAGTGTAGGAAGCTTATTTTATTGAAATTGGAAAATGTGGCAAGCACACATAACAAAGTTTTAACCAACTACAATAAAAATTTCCTATGCCAGAGAAAAAGACCAGCCAAGTTGCTGAAGTTATAAAATTCTCACTCCTTAATAAGGCTCGATTTGTTGCACCATCAATTGTAAACTCTGAAATCCACGAAACTGATTAATATCCAAACGGTATACCAGATGTACGCTGTGGGTATCAGGATGCCAGTCTTCATCGGTTTTGCCAAAGGCAATTGCATCGACTGGATAAGGGCAATCCTCTGCCTGTACGCGCATTTTCAGGTGTTTATTTTTCAGCACTTTCTTTTCCAGTATTTCAAAATTCCCATCAAATACCGGTTCTGGAAAGGCCTGACCCCAAGGGGTGAAATCACGCAGTAACTCGGCAAATTCAATGGTAAATGCGTTGGCGGGTAAACTGCCGTCACTGTCGATAATACCCTCTAAGGCCTTTTTATTGAGATGTCTGCGCACTTCTAAATCAAATTCAGTTTGAAAATGTTCCAATTGACTAGCGTGCAAACTCAAGCCTGCCGCCATAGCATGTCCACCAAATTTGCTCAATAATTGTGGATGACGGCTGTGGATATTCGCCAAACCATCGCGAATATGAAAACCCGGAATAGAGCGTGCTGAGCCTTTAATCTCTTCAGGATTTTCTTCATTGCTGGTGAATATAATCACCGGACGATGCCAGCGATCTTTAATCCTTGAGGCAAGAATACCTATCACGCCCTGATGCCAATTTTTATCAAACAAACATAAACCCAGCGGTAATTCACCACATTGTTCCAAATCCAGGCGCTGCAAGATTTCCAGCGCATCTTCCAGCATCTCACTTTCAACTGCGCGCCGTTCCTGATTAAAAATATCCAGTTGCGAGGCTTTATCCAGGGCAGTTTTTGGATCATCATCCAGTAAACATTCAATGCCATAACGCATATCGTCCATACGTCCGGCAGCATTGATGCGTGGCCCCAGATAAAACCCCAAATCACTGCTGTTTAAACGTGATTGCTCGCGTCCGGCAACTTTAATCAGTCCTTCAATGCCGGGACAACATTGACCTTTACGGATATGTAACAGTCCCTGATTGACCAATATACGGTTGTTCTGGTCCAGCGCCACCACATCGGCAACGCTACCTAGCGCCACTAAGTCCAGCCACTGCGCAAGATTAGGTTCGGCCCGGCTTTGTTGTTCAAACCAGTTTAATTCACGCAAGCGGGCGCGCAATGCAATCATCAGATAAAAAATAACCCCAACCCCGGCTAAGGATTTACTGGGAAATTGATCCCCCACTTGATTGGGATTGACAATGGCATCTGCTTCAGGCGTTTGCTCGCCTGGTAAGTGATGATCGGTAATTAACACTTTCATGCCGTGAGCGCGTGCTTGTTTGACCCCTTCAATGCTGGAGATACCATTATCAACAGTAATCAGTAAATCTGGTTGTAATTTTGCAGCTAAATCAGCAATAACCGGCGTTAAACCGTAGCCGTGTTTGGCGCGATCCGGTACCAGATAGTGAATTTTTTGAATACCCATGGCCTGTAATGCGCGTATCCCAACGGCGCAACTGGTCGCACCATCGGCATCAAAATCAGCCACAATCAATAAAGATTCCTGATGTTGCAGGCTATATACCAGGAGATCCACAGCACTGTTGATACCTTTTAACGATTGCCAGGGCAGCAATCTGGGCAGGCGATGATCCAGCTCATCCAAAGAAGTAATGCCTCTGGCAGCAAGGATACGTTGCAATACCGGATGTAAGCTATCGTCAAAATGATAAGTGTCGGGTGTAGGGCGTTGGCGGATTTTCAGTGTATTCATTGTTATTTTCAGGTAGAATTACGGGTTTTTTATTATATATTTGGAAATTAAACGGACTTAACTTCCCAAAAAATCAAGGGTAGCTCCCCACTTTTCCAGACGCTTAGGAATGGGAATTAAATGAAAACCGATGTCGGGAGTTATAAAATTCTCATTCCTTAACCAACAAGGAACCGTTATTGATGAGCAGCAGCGAAATATTACCTCATTGGAATTTACCCAAAGAAGATCAGGAATTTGACAGTATTTCATGTTCAATTCGTATTCTTTCAAACCCTCAACGTCTGAAAATTCTGTGTAAACTCGGTGATGGTGAAGCAGATGTACAAAATATCACTACCTATCTGGGGAGTAAACAAAGCAATATTTCTCAGCAGTTAAATCGAATGAAAGATCAAGGCTTACTGACTTCCCGCAAAGAAGCCAATCGGGTGTATTATCGTATTAATGATTTACGTACATTGCGCATTATCAGCATGGTGCGGGAAGTCTTTTGCCATAGCAGTTAAAGCTTCATTGTTTAGCGCGTATTTTTTCAGATAATTCCTGCATGCGCGTTTGGTCTAAGCTTGTCGTTTGATAACCGAGTCCACCCTGACCAATATTTTGCAGTTGCAGGTAGAAAAAAACACCGCTGCCAATAAATAGCAATAAAATGGTGACCATTGTCAGCATAAAAGTTTTAGATAAACCTTTTTTTTCCTTTTTAAGTGTCTGTCCGCCCTGTATCGGTACCGCTTCACTGGGCTGACTATTTTCATTTTGCAGTTCCCCGGTCAATACGGGTACAAAACCACCGCATTGTTTACATTTAAAGCCGGTTTTTCCGGCTGGAATTTGTGCAGGATCAATGGAATATTGAGCCTGGCAATCAGGACATTGTACTTGCATGATAATGATTTCCTTATGACGCTGGTTTAAGGCAATGCCTAACTTAAAGGATATACTGATTTATCGATATTTTCTTGTTTGCTTAATTATTTTAATTGATGCAAATAAGCTTCTGCCTGAGACACAATCGTACGCCGGTGAAATAAAAATTGCAGCCTGCCGCCACCTTTTTGTCGCCATAACATTGCAGAACGCACGCCTGCCAGCAATAATGCACGAATTTTATTGGCATTATCGGTACTTTGCAAATAATTAGGATTGCCATGCACATGGATACGATAATTAAAGGTACCGAGTGTTTGCGAATAAATTTCTGCCAGTTTTGCCAGCACATTGGCATGGGTTGGACTGCCAAAAACCTCTGTCTGGTAAATGGCCTGCTCAACACCAATACCTATCGCATCCAGTAAGTCTTCACGCCGGGATAAACGTTTTTCCAGAATAATCACGCCTAAGGTATAACGCATAACTTCCATATCCCGTTGCTGCGTATTATTCAGATAAAGCAATAGGGTATTTAACCCCGTTTCAACTCCGGCAAGCCCTCCGTAAACATCCGCTGTTGAGTCAGCTTCCAGTTTCAGTAAACTGCCAATACTGGTTTGAAAAACAGGCGTATCCATTTTGCCATTGCGCGCAAGCTGGCGCACCAGATCGGCTGCCTGCATAACGCCTGCTAAAGCCAGGGTAGATTCTTCAGAAGCATTTTTGAAAAAGGGTAAAAAATTTAACATAATCGAAATTGGGGGATTTGGTAAAAAAGAAAGATGTAGCATTTTAACATAGGGAGAAATAATATTGATTGTTTGATAAAGCAAACTCAGCGTCATCTCTACCAAAAAATACTTTTTCAGGGTATTATCCATCCTATTGTTTAGCTCTTTAGCCCCTGCAAACAAAATTTTGCAATGGTTCCATCAGTTCAATAACAGGATAAGTCGCTTATGTCAGATAAACACTATGACATCACCATTGTCGGCGGTGGATTAATAGGTATCAGTCTGGCTTGTGCTTTGCGTGGCAGTGGCTTGTCCATCGCTTTGATTGAAGCGGGCAACCTGAGCAAAGATAAGGCAACGCAAGCGCCAGATCATTATGATGATCGTGTTATTGCATTGGCTTATGGCAGCCGCTTAATTTATGAAAAAATGGGATTATGGTCTGCTCTGGAACCGGCAAGTACCGCGATTAAAGATATACATATTTCTGATCGCGGACATTTCAGTTTTTGTCGTTTACACAGCCATGAAGTGGGCGTGGCGGCACTGGGTTATGTGATTGCGGCGCGCGCGATTGGTGTGGGTTTGTTACCCGCAGTCAATGCTGATATTTATTCTCCGGCGCAAGCAGGCAAGTTACAGATTCAGCCTGATTATGTTGAACTGCCCGTCATTAACCGCGAAAATGCTGAAAAACACACCATTCAAACCCGTTTGCTGGTTGCTGCCGATGGCGGTCAGTCTGCCATTGCAAGGCAACTGAATATTGACATGGACAGTTACGAATACGGGCAAACCGCAGTAATTGCCAATGTCACGCTGGGCCTGCCACATCACAACCAGGCTTATGAGCGTTTTACCAACACCGGCCCCATGGCCTTGTTACCCAGAAATGAACAGGAAGCGGCCTTGGTGTGGACAGTCGGCAGTGAACAAGCCAAGCCTTTATTAGATTTATCAGAACGGGAATTTCTGGCAATTTTACAACAGCGTTTTGGCTGGCGACAGGGAAAATTTTTGCAAGTGGGGCAGCGCAGCGCCTTCCCGTTGGTGCGCAGCCAGGCCCGCGAAAGTTTTCGCCAGCGCGTGGTGGTTATTGGCAATGCCGCACACAGTATGCACCCGGCAGCCGGTCAGGGCTTAAATCTGGGGCTGCGCGATGTTGCCGCCTTAGCCCAACTGCTGCAACAGGCACAGAAAAATGCTACTGATGTTGGCGCAAACAGTCTGCTGAAAGCCTATGACCGCGCCCGCAGCCGCGACCAGGATCACATTATGAGCTTAACCGATGCTTTAGTGCGGGTATTCTCCAATGAGCAACCCTTGCTCACTGTAGGGCGTAATCTGGGCTTATTGGCCTTGTCGCATCTGCCGCCGCTAAAACGCCTGTTTATACGCCACACAGCAGGTTTAATGGGATCGGGGTTACGCTGATGGCAGAACACAGCCAGTTTCGCCTGCTTCGGGAAAGACGCTTTGCCCCGTATTTTGCCACCCAGTTTTTAGGCGCATTTAATGACAATGTATTTAAAAATGCGCTGATTATTTTAATTGCATTTCAGGGTGTCAACACCGAGATTAACAGCCACACTCTGATTAATCTCAGCGCCGGTCTGTTTATCCTGCCCTTTTTTTTGTTTTCCGCCACTTCCGGGCAAATTGCTGATAAATTTGAAAAATCCAGTCTGATTCGTATCATTAAAGGCCTGGAAGTCATAATTATGATGCTGGCAAGCCTGGGTTTTTATCTGGGTAGCCTGCCTTTATTATTGCTGGTTTTATTTTTAATGGGGACTCAATCCAGCCTGTTTGGCCCATTAAAATATGGTATTTTGCCACAGCAACTTCATCCTGATGAATTGATTGGTGGCAATGGTCTGGTGGGTATGGGGACTTTTCTGGCAATTTTGCTGGGCACCATCACGGGCGGGATTTTAATTGGTCTGGAACAAGGTGCTTTATTAATTTCAGGTACCGTCTTACTAATCGCTATATTGGGGTTTTTATCCAGTCAAGCCATTCCAACGGCAAAAGCCGTAGACCCCACGCTGCAAATCCGCTGGAATCCTTTGCTGCAAACCTGGCGCATTCTAAAATTTACCGCAGAAAGACACACGGTGTTTTTATCCGTGTTGGCAATTTCCTGGTTCTGGTTTTTAGGCGCAACTTATCTGGCACAGATTCCCAATTACACGCGCCTGCATTTAGGCGGTAATGAGCAGGTTGTGACTTTGCTGCTGACCCTGTTTTCCTTAGGCGTGGGTTTAGGCTCCATATTCTGTGAACGGCTTTCCGGGCATAAGGTTGAACTGGGTCTGGTGCCATTTGGTTCCATTGGCCTGAGTTTATTTGGCATTGATTTAAGTTTTGCCGAGGTCAGTCTGGCAAATCCTGAAAACCTGATGAATGCCAGCGCGTTTCTCGCTGCCAGCGGCAGTTTTCGCGTGTTGTTTGATGTGGGTATGATTGGTTTGTTTGGCGGTTTTTTTATTGTGCCACTCTATGCTTTAGTACAACAGCGCAGCAACCCCGCGCATTTATCCCGCGTTATTGCCGGTAATAATATTATCAATGCCTTGCTGATGGTGTTTTCCGCAGGTCTGGCTATTTTCCTGCTCAATGCCGGACTGGATATTCCACAATTATTTTTAACCATTGCCTTAATGAATATTGTGGTTGCCATTTATATCTATACTTTGGTGCCTGAGTTTTTTATGCGTTTTCTGGTGTGGATATTTATCCACCTGGTATATCGGGTGCAAAAAGAAAACCTGGATAAAATTCCCGATAAAGGCGCAATGGTGCTGGTGTGTAACCATGTCAGTTTTTTTGATCCACTGCTGATTGCCGGTTCCATCCGCCGTCCAGTACGTTTTGTAATGTATTATAAAATTTATCAGATTCCAGGTTTGAATTTTATTTTTCGCACCGCTGGTGCGATTCCCATTGCCAGCAACAAAGAAAATCCTGAAATTTTCAAGCAAGCCTGGGAGCGTATAGAACAAACCCTGAAGGCGGGAGAAGTCTTATGTATTTTCCCTGAAGGCAAAATCACCCGCAATGGTAATATTGGTAAATTCCGACCCGGTATTGAACGGATTATTGCAGAAAACCCGGTTCCCATTTTGCCGATGGCCTTATGTGGTTTATGGGGTACTTTTTTCAGTCGAGAAGGTGGTTCTGCCATGTCTCATTTGCCCCGTCACTGGATGACAAAAATCACCCTGAAGGCGGGTGAAGTGGTTGCACCTGAGCAAGCCAGCGCAGCATTTTTACAAACCCAGGTTGAAAATTTGCGTGCGGATAAAAAATAGCAGGGGCAGTGATATGATGTGCTTCAACGCAAGCAAACTGTATTATCCAATCACTATCTGTTTATGCCTAATCAGCTTATCAGCTTGCAAACCCAATGTCAGCAGCAGCACGGGCATTCCCCTGGTACAGGGAGAACTGGCAATTTATCTGACACCCAACAGCCAACAAAATCAGTTGTTACCTGATAATGATAAAAATGCCCTGCCCGTTGTATTTGCTCAGGTGCTGGATCAGGCCTTAAAAAACCAACCCTTGCTGCCCTGGTTCAAACCCTGGTCAAAGCAGTGGTATTACACCCGGCAGCCTTTACCGGAAAAAGACTGGCAAGTTTCTTTTAACCCCTTATCCTATCAATATCATGCTGATAACAGCGTGTTTTTACACCTGGACATCACAGTTTCCCATCCTTTTTATGCCACGCCTTTGTTTCAACAAAATTATAAAGCCCAAGGACATAGCCTGGATGCGCCTTATTATCAACAGGCTCAGTATCAGGTGCAATACAATATACTCAGGCAGGCTTCCGCCGATGCTTTAAGTCAGATATTAGAGCAGTTTCGTCAAGATCTGCCACAAATATTGCTACTGCAAGGATTTCCCGTGCAAATGCTGGAATCCGGGGTTTAATACAGGCTGCCTTGATTCCGTTCGTCTGACTATTTGTGAATTTGATACACTACGGCATCCGTAATTTAAAAAACCCTGTAATACTTTTTATCCAGTAACTTATCTCACTGACATAAAGATGACTAAAATGACTGCTTCAATCAACTTCCCGTTTATACGGCAATGCCTGATTTTATTATTTTTTTATGTGTTCAGCGCCCAGGTGCAGGCGCTGACATTTATCCAGGCACAAATCCATAATCAAAATGGCGTTTCCGGTTTGGCGGGAGCGACTTCCGTGGCCTTAAGTCCCGATGGAAAACAAGTGTATGCCACGGGCTTAAACAGTGACAGTATCGTGGTGTTCAGCCGTGATACCCAGGGCAGTCTGACTTTTCAGGAATCTCATGCCGAGGGCATAGCCAGTGTCAGCGGCATGAACGGGCCGAATCATGTGTTGCTCAGCCCGGATGGCAAACAGGTGTATGTTGCCAGCTTGCTGGGCAGCGCGATTGCCCAGTTTAATCGTGATACCAGCACTGGCAGTTTGAGTTTTATTGAAGCAGTGACAGATGGCGTGCGTGGTGCAAATGGTTTAACCGCCCCCAACCATCTGGCGATGGATAGCAACGGTTTACATCTGTATGTCACCTCCTCCGTGGGTTTATCAAGTTTCAGCCGTGACAGCAGCAGCGGGGCTTTAAGCTTTATCAGTCTGCAACAAAATGGTACGGGTGGGGTTACCAATCTGAGCGGTGCTAATTCTGCGGTGGTCAGTGGTGATGGCAAACAGGTTTATGCGATTGCCTTAGCCGATAATGCAATTGTAACTTTTAACCGTAATACGACTTCCGGCGATTTGAGTTTTGTCGGCAGTCATGTCAATGGCGTTGCCGGTATTGATGGCTTGGGTGGGGCTTATGATCTGGACATCAGCAACGATGGCACTTATCTGTTTGCCACCGGTTCTTCCGATAATGCACTGGTAGTATTTCAGCGTAATGTCGCTGATGGCAGCCTGACTTATCTGGAAACCCATTACAACGGCATTGCCGGGGTGACGGGGTTGCTCAGTCCTCGCGCAATTACCAGCAGTACCGATAACCAAAAAGTGTATGTGGGTAGTAACAGCAGTAACGCGCTGGCGATGTTTGACGTGCTGGGTAGCGCTTCCACCACTGGACACCTGAGTTTTATTGAAGCCCAGGTCAATGGCATTAACGGCGTACAAGGTATTGCCGGTATCAGTGATATTCAGCTAACGGCGGATAATTCTCAGCTCTATACTTCGGCGATTATCAGTCAGGCAGTTGCACTATTCAGCGCCAATGCCGCTGATTTATCACTAAGCATGAGCGCCCCGGTGCAGGGAGAAATCAATCAGCCACTGGTGTATTTATTAAAAGTCAGCAACCTGGGGCCGGAAACAGCCAGCGCGGTGACAGTGAATAATACCTTAGCAGTTACGGCGAACTTTGTTTCTGCCACATCCAGCCAGGGCAGTTGCAGTCATAACAGTGGGCTTTTAGTGTGCAGTCTGGGCAATCTGGCTGCGGGTAGCAGTATTGATATTAATCTGACCTTAAATACCAGCATTGCCGGGACTTTAAGCAACACCGCCACGGTCAGTGCGCCGGAACCGGATGTGAATCCGAATAATAACAGTGCAAGCGCCGCCATAGAGGTGGTGAGTAAAATTCCCTTAGCTGATCTGGCAGTAAGCCTGCAAGCTTCCCCCAATCCGGTGAATGCCGGTAGCGCGCTGGATTACAGTGCAAGTATCAGTAATCTGGGGCCGGATGCTGCGGAAAACAGTCAATTGCAATTTATCCTGCCTACTGGCACGACCTTAGACAGCTTCAGCGCCGAACAGGGCAGTTGTCAGTCACCGGTGGGTAATCAGGTTAATTGCACTTTGGGTACGGTGATGTCAGGGGTAGATACCCATATTCAATTTCGTCTGATTACGCCAGCCTTAAGTAGCACACTGGCAGCCAGCGTCAGTGTCAGCGCCGATCAAAGCGATCCCGACCCCAATAATAACAGCGCCAGTTTAAGTGTGGATGCCACGAATTTACAGACTGATTTAGAACTGCTCAGTTTGACAGCGGATAAAACCGATGTGGCGCTGGGGCAAACCTTATTGTATACCGCTGTGTTTGCCAATCCTGGCACCTGGGACACCAGTTCTATCAAACTCAGTCAGGTATTTACCCCGGCTAATGGCGTAATTTATCAAGCTTCCAACACCAATGCGCCCAATGCGCCTAATCCCGGTTCTCCTTGCGTGGAACGTGCACAGGGGGATATTGATTGCAGTCTGGGTACCCTGGATGCCTTGGGCAACCCACCCACTTTTGCATTACAAATTTCCGTCTTGCCTACTCTGCCCGGCAGTTTGTCGGCTTTGGCAGGTTTAAGTGCTAATGCCACCGATGTGCTGCCTGACAATAACGAACAAAGCCTGAATGTGAACGTCACTGGCGAAGCCACTGACGCGGAAGTCACTTTGCTTGCCGTGCCGAACCCCGCATCTGTCGGTAATCCCGTAGTATTTACTGCCACCATTCGTAATACCAGTGCTGACGGCACAATTACCGGTTTAACTCTGACCAGCAACGTGCCCAGCCAGACCCAGTTTATCGGTGCCTTGCCTGCGCAGGGTACTTGCTCGGAAAATGTCGGGCAAATTCAATGCGTGTTGGGTGACATCGCGCCGGAAACCAGCACCACGGTGGCAATCACCCTGAAACCCTTGACTGAAACGCCCATCCAACTGAGCGCCCAGATCGGCAGCACCAGTTTTGACCCCAATCCGGGGAATGATGCGGCTTCGCTGATAGTCAATGTCGGTCAGCCCAGCGTGGATTTGGCGGCAACCTTAAGCGCCACCCCGGAACCAGTGCTGGTAGGTGATGAGCTGACTTATCACAGCACCATTACCAACCAGGGGCCAGACCCCGCCAGCGCCGCTGTTGTCACCCTGAACTTACCCGCGAATGTGGTATATATCGCCGCCACGGTAGATCAACAAAATGCCAATTGCCTGGAAAACAGCGGTGTTGTGTCCTGCGTCCTGGGCAGCCTTGCCAGCAGTGCCAGCGCGGTGCTGGATATTCGCACCTTGTCACAGACTGTAACAACGCTGGAAGCCAGTATCAGCGTCAACAGCATTGAAACCGACCCCGATCTCAGTAATAACACGGCAACAGTCAGCAGCACGGTTTTTGGGCCTAAAGACCTGAGTTTTTATGCCGCTTATGTTGATGCCACCCTGGATAGTAACGGACAACTGATTACCGGCTTACAGGGCGTAACCCCGGTGGCGCTCAGTCCCGATGGCAAACACCTTTATGCGGGGGGCTTTTTGGCTAACGCGCTGCTGGTCATGGCGCGAGATGTCACTGATGGCACGTTGACGGTGATTGAAGTGCTGCGCGAAGGCGAGAATGGTGTCAGCGGCTTGAATAAACCAGCAGCAATCGACTTCAACGCAGATGGCAGCCAGGTCTTTGTTAGCGGCTTTGGCGGCAATACCCTGAGCCGCTTTGAACGCAATGCCAGCACGGGACAACTCAGCTTTGCCCAAGTTGTGCAGCCGGATACGCTGACTTCACCTTACAGTTTAATCAGTCGCGATGGTTTCCTGTATGTTGCCAGCCTGGGCACGGATTCCGTGCTGGTATTCCAGGCCAGTGATTTAAGTCTGCTGGAAACCCATAACAACAGCACGGGTGGACAAGGACTGAACGGCGTTAACACCCTGGCTATCAGTCCTGACGGCCTTCAGCTTTATGCCGTCAGTATGCTGGATCACGCGCTGGTCGTCTTTAACCGCGATGCTGCAAGCGGCAGCCTCAGCTTTGCCCAGGTATTCAGCAACGGCAACGGAGCCAGTGGCTTAAGCGGTGCTGATGGCCTGGTGGTCAGCCCGGACAACCGGCATATTTATGTCGCCGGGGGCAACGATAACAGCGTGGTTGCATTCCAGCGTGATTTGACCGCTAACACCCTCAGTTTTGTTGCAAGCAATACCAGCGGACAATTATTTGGTGTCGCCGGACTTGCTATTAACCCTGCGGGAAGCAACCTGTATGCTGCCAGCACCAATGCCAACAGCCTCAGCGTATTCACCCGCGACAGCCAAAGCGGAAAACTGGATTTAACCACACAGTTTTTTAATCAGCAAGACGGGGTTAGCGGTCTGGGCGGTGCGCGCAGTGTGATTGCCAGCAGCGACGGGCAACATATGTATGCTACGGGCTTAATCGATCATGCCATTACCTTGTTCCGTCTGCCCAGCGCAGACCTGCAAATCAGCGCAGAAGCCGCACCCGCGCAACCCAGCACGGGACAGGACATCACCTACAGCTTAACTGCCAGCAACACGGGGCTGGATGATGCTACGGGTGTGGTATTAACTGCCAGCCTCGATCCCGGCTTGAATCCGGTCACTGCAATATCCAGCAAAGGCGCGCCCTGCACCATCGCTGGACAAAACGTATTATGTCAGATTGGCGCGTTGCTGAAAAACACCCAGGCCAGTGTGACTATCACCGCAACACCGGTAGAACAGGGCGAATTAAGCCTGCGCAGCACGCTTAATGCAACCCAGGTAGACCCGGATGAAACCAACAATCAGAGCGTGTTGACACTGGATGTGCTGGGTACTGCCAACTTAATGATTAACATGACCACAGATGCGGCTATCGTCGCGCAGGAAGCCGATGTCACGTATCAGATTACCGTCACCAACGGCGGCCCGGATAGCGCCACCCAGGTGACTTTAACGAATATCCTGCCCGCCTCCTTAAGTTTTGTCAGTGGCAACTTTAACGGTCAGGCTTGTGTTGATAACAGTGGTGTCGTTACCTGTATTCTGGATATGCTGCTGACTCAGGCTGAAGCTTTGGGGGAAATCCGCCTGAAAACCCTACAGGCAGGCACGGTGCTGAATAACGTGGAAGTCACATCCGAGCAAAATGATCCCAGCCTGCCCAACCGCGCTACTGCCAGTATAGAAGTGGTGCTGAATGTGATTGATACTGACGTGGACAATACCGGACAAATCCTGAGTAACTACACCATCACCGAAACCGGTGTCGTGCGTAATGGCAGCCTCAGCGGTAATATTAATAACAATGGCCTGCTGGAAAATGTCACCGTGTTACCCGATGGCCTGATTACGGGTACAGGGCAGCTCAGCGGCATTATCAACAACCAGGGCACGCTTGAAAATGCCCGACTGGCAGCCAATACTGTTATTAATGGCGGCACTATCACAGGCATAGTTGCCGGTGATGCCAATGCTCCTGGTGCAGTCACGGCAACGATTGCCGCTGGTGCGCAGCTCAGCCATGTCCTGATTAACATCGGCTCGGTGGTTGATCCCGCTGCCGTGCTGGGCGCTGGCGTGCGTTTCTCCGATGCCAGTCTGATTCCCGCCGGAATTAACCTTAACGGCATCTTCTCCCTGCTGCACGAACCTTACACCCAGGCCTGGTCAGTGAATTTAAACCAGGATGTCACCCTCAGCGATCCCCCTTTGCTGGATGCCATAAATGCGCTGCCCATGCTCAGCGGTAACGGCATGGTGCTGGGACAATTTCCTTACGGGCATTTACTCACCAGCCTGCCACCAGGCGCAGTCAGCATGATTCCTTTACTGGTCAGCCAGATGCCCATTGGTACGCCTGCCGGGGTTGAAGTGAACAGCGATGGCAGCGTAATATTCACCACGCCCACCGGACGCAGCGTGCTGGCATTATCCGCATTACGTTCCCCGGAAGTCATGTCTGCCTTAATCACGCCGTTTGGCCTGACCATGCAGGCACAGTTTGATGGCAGCATTGATATTCCCTTAGCAGTGCTGGGCAGTCGCTTACACATGCGCCCGGACTTAGTGATATTGCCGCCTTCCGCACCGGATAACGGCATCATGCCGGGGGAATTCGCCATACTGCCCAGCGCCCTGCCGAATGTGCCTTTATATGCCTTGCTGTTTAACGATGAAGCCGGTACGCGCTGGCAACAGAATTTATACAGCAGCGCAATCGACAATAATGCCTGGACAGCCCTGGAAGCCATTCCCGGCATTGATGCCGTGACCTTGAATCTCAATGGCAGTCTCAGTGTATTATTAGGCGCGGACAGCCACGGCGGCATACTCGATTACACCATTTTGCCCGGTGTTGCCACTGGTTCACCCTATGTGGACTTGCAGCCAATCACCGACCGCAATGCTGATGGCGTGGCAGACCTTATGGTGATTTATCCCAATGGCGATCAACAAATATTGTTTTATCTGCCACCACCGGATTTAGCCGATGAAGTGCAGGCCATTCCTGTGGTACAGCAATTAGGTTTGCAGGTGAGTCGCACTGCGGAAAACTATCTGCAACTGGATCACCCCGCCACGGGCAATCGTTATATGCTCAACCCCGGCCCACGGGTTGATGCGCCCGCTGGCAGCGTGCCGAATATGACCATTAACCTTGATGGCAGTTTATTTTTTATCACGCCCGCACTGAAACAATTCAGCGCGCAACCCGTGGTGCAGAACCTGACCCTATTCAATCAGGCACTGAGTGGCTTAAACTTAGGCCCGGCAACGCTGGACAGCAATGGTAACTTAAGAATTGCTGATGGCGTGGTCAATCGGCAGATGGCGCGCCCCGATCCCTTATCCACTCTGGTATCCACTCTGGCACCGGTTGGCAGCGCCGCAGGCTTATCCTTGCAACCCAGCGGCATTCCCGGCATAGAAAACATGCAACTGGTTTTTGCCGATGAACAAGGCCACCTGCGCCAGCAACTGATATTCCCGGCCTCAGACAACCCCACAGCTCTAGCCGATTTCCTCAGCGCCCAG
This sequence comes from Candidatus Venteria ishoeyi, assembly GCF_030378065.1. Lineage (GTDB taxonomy): Bacteria > Pseudomonadota > Gammaproteobacteria > Beggiatoales > Beggiatoaceae > Venteria > Venteria ishoeyi. Next base: position 39,480 of record NZ_JAUCGJ010000034.1, read on the forward strand.
GCTGGCGTGACGGAGGTTAATTTCATCCTCAACGGTCAAGTGCAAATCAACGGCAGCAGTTCGGTTAATGGCATGCTGACCTATGCCGTCAACCAAAGCGGTACACCGGGAGCCATGCAGTTAACCCCGATTCCCGATGTCAATGGTGATACGATTGCGGACTTTGTGATTCATTATCTGGATGGCAGTACCCAGATACTGTATCGTCTCAACTAAAAAGCTTTCAGTGTGCGCTGCGCTCGCTTTATTGCTCATGATATGCTAAATTCAAAAAATTTTCTGGTTCACAAATAAGGATAAAAAGATGTTTGAAGCACTGGAGTTGGGCAGAAAAATTGCCAAGGAAGACTATAAAGCGCAGTTACCCGCGCTACGCGCTGATTTATTACAAGCACAATTTGCACTGAGTAAAACCAATCGCCCGGTCATTATTCTCATATCCGGCACTGATGGCGCGGGACGCGGCGATGTGGTGAATGTGTTGAATGAATGGCTGGATCCGCGTTTGATGAAAACAGTTTCTTTTGAACGTATTACTGAAGATAACCGCGAGCGTCCAAAATTCTGGAAATACTGGCAGAAAATGCCCGCGCGTGGGCATATCGGTGTCTTTTTTGGTGCCTGGTATGTCGATCCCATTCGTGATTATGCCTATAAAAATATTGACCAGGCCAAAATGGATGAATTGATGTCGCAAGCGCGGCGTTTTGAATCCATGCTGGTACATGATGATGCTATTATCATCAAGTTCTGGATGCACCTGTCTTATAAAGAACAGGTATCGCGTCTGAAAAAAATGGAAAAAGACCCCAACACCATGCGCCGCGTGTCTAAACGCGACTGGAAGCATGTTGAACTGCATAAAGAATTCAGCCATGCCGCAGAGCGCACCATTCGTCATACCGATACCGGGGAAGCCCCCTGGAATTTGATTGATGCAACGGATAAACGCTATCGCAACCTGGAAATCGGGCGTACCGTACTCAGTGTATTACGTAAACATCTGGACGCTGATGCGACACTTGCGGCAGCCAAGGAAGCCGAGGCACTGATTACGGAATCTGTCACTGAAGATGCCGGTACCACCGGCTCGGAACTGCCTGAAGATGCACGGCGCACCGTGCTGGATACAGTGGATTTAAGCCAATCACTGGACAAAAAAGAATATCGTAAACAACTGGAAACCTGGCAGGGTAATTTCAACCGCTTGTCATGGGCGGCGAATAAGGCCAAAATCTCCAGCGTGTTTGTGTTTGAAGGCTCTGACGCAGGCGGCAAGGGTGGCGCAATTCGGCGCATGACCCAGGCCACGGACGCACGTCTGGCGCAGGTGATTTCTACTGCCGCACCCACCGATGAAGAACGCGCCCACCATTATTTATGGCGTTTCTGGCGACATGTACCTTTAGATGGCACAATTACGATTTATGATCGTTCCTGGTATGGTCGCGTGCTGGTTGAGCGTGTGGAAGGTTTTGCCACCGAAGAAGAATGGGCGCGTGCTTATCTGGAAATCAATAATTTTGAAGAAATGCTGGTCGAACACGGTACATTAGTGATGAAATTCTGGCTGCATATCAGCAAGGAAGAGCAGTTGTACCGCTTTAAGGAGCGTGAAAAAGTACCCTATAAACAGCATAAAATTACTGATGAAGACTGGCGCAACCGCGAAAAATGGGATGATTACGCCCTGGCAGTGAATGATATGGTCGCCAGAACCAGCACCAATTACGCACCCTGGTTTTTGATTCCCGGTAATAATAAATATTATGCCCGTATCAAGGTACTGAAAAGCGTTTGTAAGCAACTGGAAAAACGCCTGGATGGGGAAATATAGCAAACTATCCAGGTAATAGGATAGTCCTCTATAAGTCGTGATTCAGGGATAACACCCCTTTAAATGGGTGTTACCCCTTGGAAGGACATATCATGCAACTAAGTATAACCCTACCCGATGAACTGGTGGTATATTTTCCAAATTTGCTCCAGGAAATCCCTGACAGGCACTCCCAAAACAAAACAAAACAAAACAAAACAAAACAAAACAAAACAATAAAATTAGATGAAAACTAATTAACGATGTAACTATAACCGCTAAATATAAAGGATTATTATGCTAAGTCGTTTATTCACCCCCCGTTCTGCCTCATTGGAAACCGTTGCAACGGTTGATTTAGGCTCTAACAGCTTTCATATGATCGTTGCCAATGTCAGTGATGGCAATATTCATGTGGTGGATAAATTACGCGAAATGGTGCGCCTTGCTGCGGGTCTGGATGAACAGAAAAATATTTCTCAGGAAGCCCAGGATAGAGCAATTGCCTGCCTGGAGCGTTTTGGACAGCGTTTGCGCGCCATGCCAGCAGGCAGTGTGCGTGCAGTGGGCACCAATACATTGCGCAGCGCGCATAATGCTGAAGAATTTCTTAACCGCGCTGAAGCCGCCTTAGGCCACCCGATTGATATTATTGCCGGACGTGAGGAAGCGCGTCTGATTTATCTGGGGGTGGCGCATGGCATGGACTCACCGCCGCAAGAACAGTGTCTGGTGATGGATATTGGCGGCGGCAGTACCGAGTTTATTATCGGTGAAGGCTTTGAGACGCGGCGGCGTGAGAGTTTGTACATGGGCTGTGTCACCATGAGCCAACGCTGGTTTGGCAATGGCAAAATTACAGCCAAAAATATGCGCCGTGCAGAAATTTCCGCGCTGTCAGAACTGCAACCGATTGCCGCAGAATATCGCGCGCGCGGCTGGCAGCGGGTCATTGGCGCATCGGGTACGATTAAAGCCATTGGCAAGGTGGTGGAAGCGGAAGGTTGGAGTGATGAGGGCATTACCCCAAAAGCATTAAAAAAACTGCGTGAAGCTTTAGTTGATATGGGGGAGATTGATAAAATTTCCCTGAAAGATTTAAAATCTGAGCGTTTCCCCGTATTTCCCGGTGGTGTTGCGGTCTTATCCGGTGCGTTTGAAGCTTTAAAAATTGAACACATGACGGTTTCTGACAGTGCCTTGCGCGAAGGTCTGGTTTATGAAATGCTGGGGCGTTTTCGTCAGGAAGACATTCGTACACATACCATTAAACACCTTCAGAAACGCTATAATATCGATACGGAACAGGCTAAAGCCGTTTCTGATACTGCGCGTTTATTGCTGGAAAAAGCCGCTGAAGACTGGAACCTGGAAATTGAAGCACCACAGCGTTTATTATGCTGGGCTGCGCAATTGCATGAAATGGGTTTGATCGTAGCGCATAACCAGTATCATAAACACGGTGAATACTTGTTGCTGCATTCTGATTTAGCCGGTTTTTCACGTCAGGAACAGACCTTATTGGCAACCCTGGTACGCGCGCACCGCCGTAAGCTTCCCACTGATTCTTTTAACAGCCTGCCGGAAAATGACCAATTAACGGCATTACGCTTATGTATTTTGTTGCGTATTGCGGTATTGCTCAATCGTAATCGCAGTCATGCACCCATGCCGGAATTTCACTTAACCGCCAAAAAATCACAACTCAATCTGGCCTTTCCAGAAGACTGGCTGCAAGCGCATCCATTGACGCAGGATGAATTGGAAAATGAGCAGCATTATTTGAGTAATACGGGTATTGAATTAGTTATAGAGAGCTATCAGTATTTTCTTTAAAAACCTTATGTTGGCTTCAGGTTCATTAAAATAACAGGAATAGAATAATGACAGACTGTGTAATTGTGGGTGCTGGCGTTATTGGTATGCTGACTGCTCTGGAACTGGCAGAAGCCGGACAACAGGTTGTTTTGCTGGAACGCCAACAGATCGGACGCGAGTCTTCCTGGGCCGGTGGCGGCATACTCTCACCCCTGTATCCCTGGCGTTATCCCGTAGAAATTACCGCTTTGGCACAATGGGGACAGGCACGATTTCCACAACGCTTGCAGGCACTGGCAGAAACAACGGGCATTGATCCCGAATTTATTCCCAGTGGTTTATTGATATTAGATGAACGGGAATTTACAGATGCTGCAACCTGGGCCAATCAATTTCAATACACTCTGGAACGATTACAGGCATCGGGGTTAAAAGATTGTGAACCACAATTAAATTCTGATTTTCAGCAGGCAATGTGGATGCCGGAAATCGGACAGGCCAGAAATCCACGACTGGTGAAAGCACTGCGTAAAGCGGTACTGGAACATGCCAATATCAATACTCAGGAAAATGCCAGGGTCATTGGTTTTACGCATAAAAATGGAAAAATTGAAGGGGTAAAAACCGAGACTGCACAACTGTCTTGTTCTTGTGTAGTGGTGGCTTCCGGGGCATGGAGCGGGCAGTTATTGGCAGAAATGGGTATCGCAATCAAAGTGGAGCCGGTGCGTGGGCAGATAATTTTATATAAAGCCCCAGCCGGTTTGATTTCCCATATTATTTTGCATGAAAACCATTATGTCATCCCCCGTAAAGATGGTCGGGTACTGGTGGGCAGCACTCTGGAAAAAGCGGGCTTTGAAAAACAAACCACCAGCCATGCCAGAGCAAAATTACAACAAATTGCCGCACAACTGGTGCCTGAGTTAGTCCAATATCCGATTGAACATCAATGGGCCGGTTTGCGCCCAAGTTCGCCGAACAGCGTGCCTTATATCGGGGAACATCCGCATTGTCAGGGGCTGTATGTCAATAGTGGGCATTTTCGTAATGGCGTGGTGCTGAGTCTGGCCTCCGTCCGTCTGCTGGCAGATATGATTTTGCAACGTCCACCGATATTAGACCCCGCGCCATACGCTTTAGAGGCTCCCAGAGTGGTGCGTTCCGAGCATTATTAAAACCTGACAGGTTTCCGTGAGAAATTAATTAATCGAGACAAAGCCGGTAGAATTCCCATAGCATTGAGGCGCATTAGTGCTTAAGTTTACTCATAAGGAACAGGAGTCTGTCAGACTCATAGCTAAACTTTAATATGGTTTCAAACTGGCACAGATGGCGCGCATTCTTTATAATTCCTATTTTACTGTTTCTAATGGATTCTGTTTATTTCGTCCCTGCAAGGCGTGATGAATGATATACCCAGCTAAGAATGTTGTCTTGGGCCTTATTTCGTTGTATCAACAGAAAACCTTATAAACGGGTATTTTTATACTTTCTCATAATTAAAGCGAATAGTGTTTTGACTTCTGATAATACCTCACCAAAAACTTTTCAGGGCTTGATTCTTGCCCTACAGGAATTCTGGGCCAAGCAAGGCTGCGTGATTGTCCAGCCCTATGACATGGAAGTGGGGGCAGGAACCTTTCACCCCGCAACTTTTTTACGCGCAATTGGCCCAGAGCCTTGGAGCGCCGCCTATGTGCAGCCTTCACGCCGCCCCACTGACGGACGTTATGGGGAAAATCCCAACCGTCTGCAACATTATTATCAGTTTCAGGTGGTGCTGAAACCCTCACCGCTGAATATTCAGGATTTGTATCTACAATCGCTTTCTGCACTGGGTCTGGATACGACAGTGCATGATATTCGTTTTGTTGAAGATAACTGGGAATCACCTACGCTGGGTGCCTGGGGTTTGGGTTGGGAAGTCTGGCTTAACGGCATGGAAGTCACCCAGTTTACCTATTTTCAACAGGTTGGCGGCCTGGAATGCCGCCCGGTGACCGGGGAAATCACCTATGGTCTGGAGCGCATCGCCATGTATCTGCAAGGCGTGGAAAGCGTGTTTGATCTGGTCTGGACCGATGAATCTGATTCCGGCATTGGTAATCGTATTACTTATGGTGATGTGTTCCATCAAAATGAAGTGGAAATGTCTACCTACAATTTTGAACATGCTGACACCGCCGCCCTGTTTAATTGGTTTGATACTTGTGAATCTGAAAGCAAGAAATTAATCGTAGCAGATTTACCACTGCCCGCTTATGAAATGATGTTAAAAGCCTCACATACTTTTAATTTGTTAGATGCGCGTCATGCCATTTCCGTTACTGAGCGCCAGCGTTTTATTTTACGGGTACGCACCTTGTCGCGCGCCGTAGCACAGGCCTATTATGACCGCCGGGAAACGCTGGGTTTTCCCATGTGCCAAAAAAATCAAGCCACGACTTCGCAACAGGAAGCAAAAGCATGAAGCATGATAGCAGCGAACAACAAACGGATTTATTGATTGAAATCGGCACCGAAGAACTGCCGCCAAAAGCATTGAAAAATTTATCTGAAGCTTTTGTTGACGGGATTTGCACCGGTCTTGAAAACCTGAAAATCAATTACCGCATGGCAACGCCGTTTGCAACGCCAAGGCGCTTGGCAGTGATTATTAAAGGTATTGATTGCCAGCAGGCGGCGCGTGATATTGAGCGCCGTGGCCCAGCCATCAGAGCAGCATTTGATGCCAATGGCGCACCCACCAAAGCGGCATCCGGTTTTGCGCGTTCCTGCGGCGTGGAGGTTGCAGCGTTGGAAACCATCAAAACCGATAAGGGTGAATGGCTGGTTTTTCGCAGCGTTGAGGCAGGCAAGGCCACAGCAGAGCTGATTCCCGGCGTGGTTGAAGATGCCCTGGCAATACTGCCTATTCCCAAACGGATGCGCTGGGGCAGTAATGATTTTGAATTTATACGCCCGGTACACTGGATTGTTTTATTACTCGGAGATACGGTCATTGAAACCGAAATCATGGGTATTAAAGCAGGGCGGGAAACCTTTGGACATCGTTTCCATCATCCACAAGCCATATCCCTGGATAATGCCAGCGATTATAACCGGGTACTGGAACGAGAAGCCCATGTGCAGGCCGTGTTCTCCACCCGTCAGGCTAAAATCAGTATTTTAGTGCAGGAAGCCGCAGAATTAGTCGGCGGTTTTGCGGTGATTGATGAAGACTTGCTAACCGAGGTCACCAGTTTGGTGGAATGGCCGGTTGCCGTCACCGGACAGTTTTCTGAAGAATTTCTGGAAGTGCCGTCAGAAGCTTTGATTGCGGCGATGAAAGGCCATCAGAAATATTTCCATGTGGTCGATGAAAATCAAAAGTTATTACCTTATTTTATTGCCATCAGTAATATTGAAAGTCAGCAACCGGAAGTGGTGCAATCAGGCAACGAGCGTGTGATTCGCCCACGTCTTGCCGATGCGCGTTTTTTCTGGCAACAGGATTGCGCCAACAGTCTGGAAAGCCGTCTGGAAAAACTCAAAACCGTGGTATTTGAAAACAAACTCGGCACGCTGTATGACAAATCCTTGCGGATTGCAGAATTATCTGGTTATATCAGCAAACATCTGGAACTGGATGAATTGCTGGGCATACGCGCCGGACAACTCTGTAAATGTGATCTACTGACGGAAATGGTGGGGGAATTCCCGGAATTACAAGGTATCATGGGCGAATATTATGCCCATCATGATCAGGAAAACCCTCGCGTTGCCAATGCCATTGCTCAGCATTATATGCCGCGCCACTGGGGTGATACGCTGCCGGAAAGTGGGCTGGGACAAGCCGTAGCCCTGGCAGATCGCCTGGATACCCTGGTGGGTATTTTTGGCATTGGCAAAGCACCAACCGGTGATAAAGATCCCTTTGGCCTGCGCCGCGCTGCGATTGGCGTACTGCGCATTCTGATTGAATGCGGTCTGCCTTTGGATTTGCGGGAACTGCTGGACAGCGCAGTTGCCAGTTATGCCGAAGGCAGTCTACACGCAGATGTTGATGATCAGGTGTATAGGTATATTCTGGATCGACTGCGTGGTTATTATCAGGAGCAAGGGGCTGGCGCTGACAGTATTGATGCAGTTTTATCCTGTCTGCCCAGCAATTTGCTGGATGCAAACCTGCGTATTATCGCGGTTGAGGATTTCCGCCAAAAACCCGAAGCCACCAGTCTGGCAGCAGCAAATAAACGCATTCACAACATCCTCAAAAAAGTAACGGATCCGATTCCTGAGCAGGCCGATCCCACCTGGTTTAAAACTGCACAGGAACGCAATCTCTATGATGCCCTGCAAAATGTTACGCAGCAGGTGCAAAATGAAATTGATGCCAATGATTATCAGGCGGCACTGGGTATACTCTCAGGCTTACGCGATGTGGTGGATAATTTCTTTGATGAAGTGATGGTCATGGATGAGGATATGCAAGTGCGTCATAATCGTCTGGCACTGTTGCAGAATCTGAGCACCGTATTTTTACAGATTGCGGATGTTTCACGCTTGCAAATGTGATAATTTAAAGCCTCATTGCACACCTATATCGACATGCTTAGGAGTGAGGATAAAATAAATACAGAAACTGGGCGCAGGATTTTTATTCATTTTCAAGGCGTGAAAACAGGCGCATAGCAAGCTATGTAACTGTTTTCAGAACGCAGAAAATGGAGAAAAAGACCAGCCAAGTTGCTGAAGTTATAAAATTCTCGCTCCTTAGGCTTCTTTTTCGGCCCCAGCATGTCGTTTAGCGGTGGCCTGAGCATGTCCAGAGTCTCCATCTGGGTCTTCCCGGTATTCAATGCCTGTTGCGCAAAAGCGATAACACCCGATAATACTTCTTTGACAACCTTTCGTTCCCGTTGACCTTGCGTGACTTGCCCTTCTGCAAAATCAAACTTTCCAGATTCAGCATCTGGAAAATGTCCTTCATCTTCAATTTGACGCACAACATCAACGGCTATCTCAGTGATTTTTCGATAAGCTTTGCGGTGCGCCTCATAATGCAGCAATTCTAATATGCGTTCACGCGCTGCATCCAGACTACCGTATTCCTGTCCTGCTGTGGCCTTCAAGTAGGTTTTCTCCTTCAAAATCGTGTGATAGCCATTATTTTTGAATTTTGACAAGTACTTTAGCATGGTCTAATTTTATTAGGACAAAGATAACTTTTAAAAAATCTACCACCATGAATTGCTGTTAAGTATGCAACATCAGGATGAACAAAGGAGTTAATAATGTCCATATCATCTATGTTCAGCAACAAAACCAGTCGGCGGGGGTTTATTAAGTTTTGCAGTTATATTGCTTCTGCCCTGGCACTGCCCGCTTCGCTGGTGCCTAAAATCGCCGCAGCATTAGAACGTAAACCCCGCTTGCCGGTGATCTGGTATTCCTTCCAATCATGCAGCGGTTGCACGGAATCTTTGAGTCGGGCACATGCGCCAACACTGGAAGACCTGATTTTTAATTATCTCTCGCTTGATTTCCACGATGTATTACAGGCCGCCTCCGGTGAAGCTGCGGAACAAGCCTGTGAGCAATCCATGCGTGAACATCACGGGCGCTATGTACTGGTGGTTGAAGGCTCAATTCCGTTGGGTGCCAAGGGCGCATATTCGGTTTGTAACGGGCTTAGCAGCCTGGAGCAACTCAGCAAGGCGGCAAAAGGCGCGGCGGCGATTGTAGCAATTGGTAGTTGTGCCAGCTTTGGCGGACTTGCCCGCGCTGTACCCGATCCTACCGGGGCGCGCAGTGTTGCCGAGCTTATGCAAGATGGTCAGATTATGAAAAAGCCACTGATTAATCTGCCCGGCTGTCCGCCACTGCCTGTTGTGATAAGCGCCACCCTGGCTCATTTTATTGTATTTGGTAAATTACCTGAACTGGATGGAGAAAATCGCCCACTTGCTTTTTATGGTAATACGATTCATGCGCGTTGTTCACGTTTGTCTTTTTTCCTGCATGGGCAATTTGCTGAAAGTTTTGATGATGAAGGTGCGCGTAAAGGCTGGTGCCTGTTTAAGCTGGGTTGCAAAGGGCCATCTACACATAATGCCTGCGCCAGTTGTAAATGGAACGGTGGCGTAAGTTTTCCCATTGACAGTGGGCATCCCTGCATTGGTTGCAGTGAACCGGGTTTCTGGGATAGCAAGGGGTTTTATCAACCCATTCGCGGCAATGTTCCGCTTCACAGCTAAAGCATAATATTTAAAACCGCAGAAATACTGGAAAACTGGGTTTTCAGTACATTTTGTAAAATCAGGGAAATATTGCTAATGATGCTTGAGCACAATTTTCTATTGTATTTCTGTACTTAGGAGCGAGAATTTTATAACTTCAGCAACTTGGCTGGTCTTTTTCTCCATTTTCTGTGTTGTGAAAACAGTTACATAGCTTGCTATGCGCCTGTTTTCACGCCTTGAAAATGAATAAAAATCCTGCGCCCAGTTTCAGTTCTTATTTCATCCTCATTCCTTATAAAACGCTGTCTACAGCATTTTTATTTTTATACTTCTGGAGATTGTTATGAAATATTTACCAAGATTGGGGTTAATTATGATATTTATCAGTTTTGGCAGTGCCTGGGCCAGTCCCGGTATCAGCTATGTGCCACTGCCCACCACCCACCATAGCAGCCGTGATGGAATGGGGGTGTTTTATCATAAAGAACATGGTGGCATGGAATTATTAACGGGCGTACCTTATGAGGATTTACAATGCAAAAACTGTCATCATAAGTCCGGTAAGCTGCCTAATGGCAAGCCTTTGCCCTATGCCTATAAATCAAGTTGCGAGGATTGCCATAATTTTTATGAAAATCCCAGTGTAAAATCACCGGATGTATGCCTGGAGTGCCATAGTCGACAGCGTTCAGAATTAGCCTATTTCAAACAATTACCTGAACCCAAAGATCTGGACTGGCAGGATGTGCATTTTCGTGAAGGCATGACCTGCATTTCCTGCCATACCGGTGATCAGCTTCATGACAGTGCCGATAATCAGCTTTCCATGTTAGATCCTCGCGGTAATGATGCCCGCTGCGAGGATTGCCACGAACCGGATCGATTAACGCCTGATAACCATGCTTTGCACGGTGATCGGGTTGCCTGTGCGACTTGTCATATCAAGTCGGTATTTACTTGTAATAACTGTCATTTTGATACTGAACTTGCGGTACAAGGTAAATTCAAACGCGCCACTGGCAAAGAGCGTGACTTTATCATGCTGGTGAATCGGCGTGGCTACGGTCCACGCGGTAATGATCAGGTACACCCCGCTACTTATCAATCAGTGGTGTATCAGGGTAAAAGTTTTTATACCATTGCGCCATTTTTCTCACATACCGTCATGCAAGAAGCCCATGAATGTAAATATTGCCATGATAGTCAAGCCCTCAAGGAATATGATGACAGCGGAAAAATTACTGTCAGCAAATGGAGTAAAGAGAAAAATAAACCTCTGGTCAGCAAGGGCATGATCCCGATTCCTCCAGACTGGCAACGTGCTTTACAGTTTGATTTTGCAGATTTCACGGGTAACTTTAACAAACCAGGACAAAAGGATAAGTGGAAATTTCTCAAGAAAGGTGCGGATCTGATGCAGATGTTCCCAGATTTTGTTTACCCGCTGACTAATACGCAACTCGATAAACTGCGGGTACCAGCAGATAAACTGCCCCTGACCAAGCAAAATGTACTGAAACGGCGGGGTATAGATCTACCCGGACTCAAGTCTGGTTTTACTTCCAAACCACAAGCTGTCCCCCCTAAAGTTTCACCGGGCAAGGAACTGCCTCATAACTAAACAACCACCCGCTAAAAGACGGGTGGGTTAGAGCATTTGGCGGCTGAAAGCCGAGATACAGGGCGGACAAGCCCTGTTGTTTAGCCCCAACGGGGCGCATTAATATAGCCAAGGGCAACGC
>NZ_JAUCGJ010000035.1 GCF_030378065.1 Candidatus Venteria ishoeyi
CCTAAAAATGCTACTTTAGAGCATTTCTTACTGAGTTAGCTGAGTATCCTCAATAGCTTTGGTTGGAAGAAATTTTTTCCTTCTTGAAGAAAATCGGATACTTATTAAAATAGCTTTTTATTCAAAATAAATTAGAAGACATCCATAAAATTTGAAAAAAATACCATTTCTGTTATTCTGTCCTAAAACCTAAATTTAAAGAGGGATAAAGCCATGCCCACACCACGCAAAGAACAAGTCAGTAAACACATTAACGGTCATTATCATTGCATCAGTCGCGCTGTGCGCCGCGCTTTTTTATGTGGTGTTGATAAGCAAAGTGGCTGCAATTATGAGCATAGACGGCAATGGATACTGGACAGGCTGGAAGTGCTTGCCAAGCAGTTTTCAGTTGAGGTTTGCGCTTATGCCATTATGAGTAATCATTATCATCTGGTGCTGCATGTGGATTATGAGCAGAGTTTGACCTGGGATGCTGAGGAAGTGGTCAAGCGTTGGTGTACCTTGTTTCCACCACAGGCGTTAAAAGATTCTGATGACAAACAAATTGATACTGAAGTGGTCAACGCTTATTTTGCGCGTCTGACAGCAGATGAGGAAAAAGTGACCTTGTGGCGGGAACGTTTGGCAGATTTAAGCTGGTTTATGCGTTGTCTAAACGAGCCGATTGCACGCCAGGCCAACAAGGAAGATGAGTGTACCGGGCGCTTCTGGGAAGGGCGTTTCAAATCCCAGGCTTTGCTTGATGATGCCGCTTTAATTAGCTGCATGGCCTATGTTGACCTTAACCCGGTACGAGCCGCCATTGCACAAACCCCGGAAGATTCTGAATTTACTTCTTTTGCAGCAAGAGTTGAGATTCAAAAAAAATCAGTCTCAAAACCAGAACCACAAAGCCAATGGCTTTTACCTTTCGCTGAGTCTAAAAAGACCGGGAAACCTCAAGCCACGCAAAATGCACATATTTGCCTGCCCATCAGTCAGAAAGAATACTTTGAACTGGTCGATTGGACTGGGCGTTGTATTCGTGATGGTAAGCGTGGCGCTATTCCTGCGCATATTCGACCCATTTTGCAACGTCTGGAAATTAAGCAAGACAACTGGATAGATGGCATACAGCATTACGGTAATCATTTTTATAAGGTTGTTGGTATCATGCGGCATTTGCTGGAAGAAACTGAAAGGCAGGGGCGTAAATGGTTTAAGGGGCAGAGTGCTGCCCGCTTGTTATACCAATAGCTGATATTTTCATTTCTCATTAAGTTATATTTATGGCACTAAACGACTTGCCATAGGTGGGTTATGGCTGATTTCTGGTTTTTTTCATATGATCGGGCTGTTTTTCCTGGTTTATCTCTGAATTTTATAATTTGACTTGGCTGAGGAAATAGAATGATAGTGTTTTTTTATTTTTTTAATTTATTGGCTGTCTGGTAATTTTGGCTATTTTTTTAATTTATTGGCTGTCTGGTAATTTTGGCTTTGTTTTATTTTTTTAATTTATTGGCTGTCTGGTAATTTTGGCTTGGTAATTTTGGCTTGGTAATTTTGGCTTGGTAATTTTGGCTTGGTAATTTTGGCTTGGTAATTTTGGCTTGGTAATTTTGGCTTGGTAATTTTTTGTCTGGTAATTTTGTCTGGTAATTTCCTCTGGTAATTTTGGTCTGGTAATTTTGTCTGGTCTGGTAATTTCTGGTTTGGTAATTTCTGGTTTGGTAATTTCTGTCTGGTAATTTTGTCAGTCGTCTGGTAATTTGGTCTAGGCGCGCTTGCAGCGGTTGCCGTGGAAAAATGCTAAAATCGGCTTTCAAAAAGCGGCAACACAATAAGGAACAAAATGGCCAGGAAAGCAGGCAAGTAGGGTGGGCAAAATTCCGTCCACTGAATTTTGGAATTTCACTGAGCGTTCACGGAATTTCGCCCACCGTTTACCAAGTCTGGCACATTGGTGGGCTTCTCTTCGGTCAACTCCGTATCCCCGATGCCAAAAAACTCATAGCAGAGGTACTCTGATCCATGTCATCCGTTAAGCTGGTCTTCATCTCCGATACCCACGGCCTGCACCGCAATCTAAAGCCGGGTTCCGGTGATATTCTGATTCACTGCGGTGATTTTAGCAGGCGTGACAGCCTTGAGAGCGTGGAAGACTTTGCCAGGTTCATGGCGCGGCAGGATTTCAAGCATAAAATAGTCATCGCCGGAAACCATGACTGGTGTTTTGAGGATCAGCGGCGGGAACAGGCGGAAGCTGTGTTGCGTGATCACGCTATCCACTATCTGAATGATTCCGGCATACAGCTTGACGGTCTCAACTTCTGGGGTTCTCCCGTGCAACCGGCGTTTATGAACTGGGCTTTTAACCGTGAGCGTGGCTCGGACATTCGCCGCCACTGGGCGCTTGTTCCCGATAAGACCGATGTATTGATTACCCACGGCCCGGTATTCGGGATACTGGATCGTTGTCGCGGTGGACATCGCGCGGGGTGCGAGGATTTATTGGCAACAGTGCAACGCATCAAACCGCGCATCCACGCCTGCGGTCATATTCATGAAAGCTATGGTCAAATAGAAAAAGAGGGCATCTTGTTTCTTAATACCTCCAATCTGGATGAACATTACCGTTTGGCGAACTCACCAATTCGTTACGAATTAAAATACCAATCATGAAATTTACCGAAGCCAAACTCGAACAAGCCTTCATCACCCTGTTGGAATAACAGGGCTACCCGCACTATCCAGGCGATAGCTTCAGCCGTTCACCCAGGCAAGTAGTGGGTAAAATGCCGATTAAGACCGTACAAAAATTCAATGTAATGGCGGCGTTTCGTCCACCCTACCGGGCTTAAAGACCTACAAGGTTTTCAGAACTTAAGCATAAAAGAACTGCCTTAGTCAGAGGTTTTATAATATTTTTTAATATCCGCCTCACTGACCCGCCCCAGTGCTTCTGGTGGTAATATTGACAATAGTTCCCAGGCCAGATCCAGGGTGTCAAGAATACTGCGCCCTGCCTCATCGCCCTGATTGACAAATTGCTGCTCAAAAGCATCGGCAAATTTCAGATAATTTTGATCCTGAGAAGAAAGTTCTTCTGCGCCGATAATGGAAGCCAGATTACGGATTTCCAAAGCCTGCGCATAAGCAGCGTAGAGTTGGTTGGCCAGACGCTGATGATCCTCGCGGGTGTAATCCTTACCGATGCCGTCTTTCATTAAACGCGATAAGGACGGTGGAATGGTAACTGGTGGATAAATTCCCTGGTTATTTAATTCCCGTGACAATACGATCTGGCCTTCGGTGATATAACCGGTCAGGTCGGGAATGGGGTGGGTAATATCATCACCCGGCATGGATACCACGGGAATCATGGTGATGGAGCCGTGGCGATCCCGAATCCTGCCAGCGCGTTCGTAAATTTCTGCCAAGTCGGAATACAGATAACCGGGATAACCTTTACGGGCGGGGACATCACCTTTTGCGGTGGCTATTTCACGCAAGGCTTCGGCGTAATTGGTCATATCCGTCATCACTACCAGCACATGACGATCCAGATCAAAAGCCAGATATTCTGCTACGGTCAGTGCAGTGCGCGGTAGAATCATGCGTTCCATCGCCGGGTCATTGGCGAGGTTGATAAACATTACCACATTGCCCAAAACACCACTATTTTCAAATTCTTCCCGAAAAAACTGGGCATCGCTGTAAGAAACGCCCATTGCCGCGAACACAATCGCAAAATTGGCTTCTTCTCCAGGCAGCTTTGCCTGTCGCACAATCTGCGCGGCAAGCCGATTATGCGGCAGACCGGAGCCGGAAAAAATCGGCAGCTTTTGACCGCGTACCAGGGAGTTCAGGCCGTCAATGGTGGAAATGCCAGTCTGGATAAACTCTCTGGGATAGGCTCTGGCGGCGGGGTTGACCGCAGAACCATTGACATCCCGACGCAGGCCGGAAATCAGCGGTGGGCGCTCATCACGCGGCGCGCCTGTGCCATTAAATACCCGCCCCAACAAGTCTGGCGCTAAGGGCATTTCAAAAGGCTCGCCCAGAAAACGCACCCAGGTATCCTCCAGCACCAGATCCTCCGTGCCTTCAAACACCTTGATCATCACTGCTTGCTCTGAGGTGCGAATCACCTGCCCGTTACGGATACGGTTATGATGATCCCGCACCTGTACGCGATCCCCAAAAGCCACGCCGGGAATGTCTTTTAAAAACAGCAAAGCGCCTTTGGCGGCAACGGCTTTGCGATATTCTTTATGACTGATATCCATATCGGTTTAGGTTTTTGAACGGGTGTTTTCCAGAAACTGTTTGCGTGGATACCAATATAAGGCGATAACCCCGCCATAGGCCGCCATGATAGCGGCCAATCCCATTAAACCGCTGCCGGATCCGGTAATAAATAATCTGGAAAAACCAATTTCTTGCAACAGAATGTAGGTCATGACAATCACTGCGATGAAAGAGAAGGTATTGATAAGATATCCTGTTATCAATTTCCAGGATTTATCTATTTTTTGTTTGCGGTACATTATCAAAGTAATCAAACCTTGCGGGATAATGATGAAGGTAAGCAGCAGCATGATGCCTAATGCCGCAAACACGCCTTCATAATTACCATAAGCGTAGGCGCTAGATGGTATTAACATCAATATTGTAGATACATGTATTGCATGATTTTTCATAATCAACTTCCTTTATTTTCTTTGTTGCTGGATATAATCCAGCAGGCCGTTGGTGGAGCCATCATATGCCATATTACTGGTCTTCCCTTCCAAGGCGGGTAATAATTCAGAAGCCATTTGCTTACCCAGTTCCACGCCCCACTGATCAAAAGGGTTGATGTCCCAGCACACGCTTTGTACAAAAACTTTATGTTCATACAAGGCCACCAGACTGCCCAGGATCTTGGGTGAGAGTTTTTTATATAACAGCAGGCTGCTGGGTTGGTTGCCGGGAAAAACCCGATGTGGCAATAAGTCTTCATCAATGTCACCCAACGCTGCGCGGGTTTCCGCTTCATTACGACCTTGCATCAAGGCGCGACTTTGTGCCAGGGCATTTGCCAGCACTGCGTTTTGATGACCAAAATCTTCTGCCTGACTTTCAATGGCAACAATAAAATCTGCGGGAATCAACTGGGTGCCTTGATGTAATAACTGGTAATAGGCATGTTGTCCGTTATTGCCGGAAGTGCCCCAGATAACCGGGCAGGTATCCCATTTTACCGGCTCGCCATTGCGCCGTACCCGCTTGCCATTACTTTCCATTTCCAGTTGCTGAAAATAAAAGGGTAAATATTTTAAGGAATAATCATACGGCAGAATTGCCAGGGTGGAGGCTTGCCAGAAGTTGCGATACCACACGCCCAGCAGCCCCATAATCACCGGCATATTCTCTGCCAGCGGTGCAGTGCGAAAATGTTCATCCATATCGTGCGCACCGCCGAGCAGGGCTTCAAAATTATCCATGCCTATCATTACAGCAACGGATAAACCGATGGCTGACCACAGGGAATAGCGTCCGCCCACCCAGTCCCAGAAGGCAAACATATTGTTGGTGTCAATGCCAAAATCGCGCACTCTTTGCGTATGCGTGGAAACTGCGACAAAATGTTTGCTGACGGCTTTGTCGTCTTTGAAATGCGCCAGCAGCCATTGCCGTGCACTACGCGCATTGGTCAGGGTTTCCTGGGTGGAAAAGGTTTTGGAGGCAACAATAAATAGCGTGGTTTCGGGATCTAATCGTTCCAGAATATGATCCAGTTGAGTCGCGTCAATATTGGAGTCAAACCAGGCGCGTAGACGTGGGTGGTGATAATTATGCAGGGCTTCAACAATCATTTTTGGCCCTAAATCCGAGCCGCCAATGCCGATATTGACAATATTTTCTATGGGCTTACCGCTGAAACCCAGCCACTCTCCACTTTGCACGCGCTCACAAAAACCGCGCATTTTTTCCAGTACTTCACGCACACCCGGCATGACATCCTGCTCGGCAACATGAACAGCCTGTGAACTGCGGTTGCGCAAAGCGATATGCAAGGCTGCACGATTTTCGGTATGGTTAATTGCTTCTCCATTGAACAGTTTATCGCGCCAGTTTTCCAGTTTGGAAGCCTTGGCTAATGCCACCAGCAAATCACGGGTTTCTCCGTTTATTCGGTGTTTGGAATAATCCAGCAGTAAATCGCAAGCGTGCAGAGAAAAATGTGAAAACCGTTGTGCGTCCTGGGCAAACAGATCACGGATATGCACATCTTGCAGCGTTTGTTGATGCTCGGCAAGTTGTTTCCAGGGCGTTGAGGGAGCAGCGTGTTCATTTGACATACAAGGATTCCTTCAAAATACCAGCAGATATGAGTTGATTTCCTGCTTGGGATGCTTAAATCTGCGCCGTAGTATAACACTCCCACTGTGTATATCACTTGAGTTTGATATAATGGACAACCTTTATATCATAACGGAGAACCTCAATGGCTAGAGCCAGTGCACGACATATTTTGGTAGACAATGAAGCACTTTGTCAGGATTTGCTGGAACAATTAAAAAATGGTGCTGATTTTGCGCAATTGGCACAGCAACATTCAACCTGTCCATCAGGCCGCCAGGGTGGTGATTTGGGAGAGTTTGGCCCGGGTGAAATGGTCAAAGAGTTCGACCAGGTGGTATTCAGTGCAGATGTGGGCGTACCTCAGGGACCTGTGAAAACCCAGTTTGGCTATCATGTTGTTGAAGTGACCAACCGAAGTTAAGTTAATCTGAGTTCGACGCAAGAATTTTATAACTTCAGAAACCTGACAGGTCTTCAAGACCGGTCAGGTTTTTTGGTTATTAACCCGGATATTTCATGAATTGCCATGATGATCGCACAGAAAAATTTTATGTATTCTGGACTTGTTGTTCGATGGGTGCGCATAATACGACATGGCTTATTTATTTTTCATCTGCGTCTGTCTCAACGAAAATGCCGTACTACCTCATGGCTGAGTTTTATTTTGCTGGTTTTTACTTTTATGGCAACGCATCAGGATACCCCTGAAGCTTCCCGTCAGTCTGAGGCAAATGATAAAAAATCACCGACCAATACGACAAATATTATGCCGCAGGTATCGACAACACTGTTGCCACAAGTGCAGCAATGGCCAATATTAGCCGCAGATGATTTTTCTCAGGTGAGTGGAATCTGGCAAACCAAACCGATTGATAACCTACAGTTTCAGGCGGTGCATGTCTTACAACAGGGCCAGCAATCCATTCGCCTGCAAGCTAAAAATAAACAGGCACAATGACACTTTATTTACAAAAATGACCTTGCCTGGCAAGGTCAGCCGTGGAAAAATGGGCTTGGCAGTTTATGTAGAGCAAAACACGCCGATGTTAAACATCAGTTTTGATGATTTTATCTTACGCACCAAAAATGCCATCCAGGAATAAATGCTTATGAATGATTTGTCCGAAGCTGATAATATCGCCCAGGTTGCCCAACATTTGCAACAAGCGCAGCGGGTGTTATTTATTACCGGCGCAGGTTTATCCGCTGATTCCGGGCTGCCGACTTACCGGGGCATCGGGGGGTTATATCAGCAACAGGATACTGAAGATCAGGTACCAATAGAAGTGGCCTTATCTTACGGTATGCTGCGTACCCACCCAGCCTTGACGTGGAAATATCTGCTGCAAATAGAACAAGCCTGTCGCGGCGTGGGTTATAATCGCGGACATGAGGTGATTGCAAAACTGGCGCAAGATAAAGAAGTCTGGGTGCTGACGCAGAATATTGATGGCTTTCACCATGCAGCAGGCAGCCCAAATTTAATTGAAATTCATGGTCGTTTGCAGCATATTCATTGCATGAGCTGCAAGCATAAAGAAGTGTGGCCGGATTTCAGCCACTTGCAATTGGAAAATTTACCCCCCGTTTGTCCTGCTTGTGGTGGAATATTACGTCCCGCAGTGGTCTTATTTGGTGAAATGCTCTCACCATTGGAAACTTTAAGTTTGACCCAGCAAGTTCAGCAAGGTTTTGATATAGTATTTAGTGTGGGTACCAGCAGTTTATTTCCTTATATCGTGGCACCTGTGCTGGAAGCAAAACACGACGGTGTACCTACGGTGGAAATTAATCCTGGAAAGACTGAGATTTCCAATGCCGTGGATTATCGCTTGCGCAACCGCGCTGCAAAAATTTTAGATGATATATGGAACACATGGAAGCAGATGTCATGACACAAAAACAGATTCTGGTTGTTGATGATATTCCCAGCAATTTACATTTATTGTTCCGTTATCTAAAAAGACTGGATTTTAAAGTATTGATTGCAGAAAATGGTGAACATGCCTTAAAACAATTGGGTTATTGTCACCCTGATTTAATTTTATTGGATATCATGATGCCGGGAGTTGATGGCTTTGAGGTCTGTCGGCGTTTAAAAAAGAACCCGGCAACAGCCGATATTCCCGTCATTTTCATGAGTGCTCTAACAGAGACCATTGATAAGGTGACAGGCTTTGAAGTGGGTGGCGTTGATTATCTGACCAAACCTTTGCAATATGAAGAAGTATTAGCCCGGATTAACGCGCATTTAAGTTTGAATGAATTGCGCCAAACGCTGACGCATAAAAATGCAGCGTTACGTCAGCAAAATAAAGAATTACAAGCATTTGGACATACCGTTGCCCATGATTTAAAAACTCCGGTTAATGGTTTGTTAGGTTCTGCGGAAGCGTTAAGAGCAAATTTAGGTGAAAATTTAACGCCCAGAGCCGATAAATATTTAAGTTTTATCAACCAAACCAGCCAGAAAATACGCCATATTATTGATGCTTTATTATTGCTCAGCGAGTCCCGTGAGGCTGAAGTGGCTTTGACACCATTGGATATGCCAAGCATTATAGACAGTGCGATACAACGTTTGGAAACCAGGATCAATACCTTTAATGTTGAAATCACAATGGGGCAGAATTGGCCGCAAGCTATTGGTTATGCCCCCTGGATTGAAGAAGTCTGGGTGAATTATCTGAGCAATGCGATCATGTATGGGGGTATGCCACCTCAACTGATATTGGATGCGGTGCTTGATGAACCCCATGGACAAGTACGTTTCCAGATTTCTGACAATGGTTTGGGGGTAGCACCGGAATTACAGGAGAAGCTGTTTATTCCATTTTCCAGAATCGGTTCACAGCGTTTGCCGGGGCATGGCCTGGGTTTATCGATTGTGCAGCGTATTATTGAACGTTGTGGCGGCAATACTGGTATGCACAACCGGGATAAAGGCGGCGCTTGTTTTTATTTCACCTTGCCAAGCACTTCACTGAGCAAAGGCTGAGAAAAAAAGTTTTCAATATTTTCCGCCAGGTTTTCTGGTGCCTGATTGTCTTTAATCAATTCATTCAGGTTCTGGTGAAGGTGCTCAAATAAATCATGGTGGTTGTAATCTTTTTTACTCAGTACGCCATTGACACATCCCATCAGCTTATCTTTTTCCTCTGCTGTCAGTGGGTTTGAAGTTAATACCACCACGGGCAATATTTGCCATTGTGGATTAGCGCGTAACCGTATCAGAAATTCATAACCATCCATCACTGGCATGGATAAATCCAGCAAAATCAGTGCTGGCAGATTTTTTGTCTCATGCAGGTGTTGCAGTGCCATCCGCCCATTCTCCGCAGACAGCACACTCCAGTTCGCATCTTCCAGCATATCAATGGTCAGTTCGCGCAGTATCATATCATCCTCCACGACCATCAAGGTATTTTGCCCGGCCTTACTGTGTTCCAATCCATATTGCCGTAATACCTCAGATAATTGTTGCTGAGTAATGGGTTTTAAATGACACTGGGTATCATTCGGGCCGTGGTTTGATACCTTATCTGGAATCTCCAGCAAAGGCATGCCGCTGAGTTTTTTACTGGTTTTAAAGCGGTCTTGCAGTTCTGCACTTAGGGATTTAAAGATCAGCGCATCTGGATTTAACTTATTGCTTAATTTCCAACATGTCTCTTCATTTTCTGCGCAGGCAACCGCATAACCTTGTTGACTGAGCTTGTCATATAATAGTTTGCGCTCTTTTTCCTCTTCATGACATAAGACAACGATGCTTTCATTGCTTTCGTTCTGTTGAGGTGATTGTGAGGCTTGTTTATTAACTGATTCAGGCAATGCTGTGGAGAGTTTTTCCAGGTTTTTATCTTCAACGACCTGCAATGGCAATTGCAGGGTAAATGTGGTGCCTTCACCAAAATGACTTTCCACCTGGAGTTTACCCCCCATCATCTCAGTAAACTCGCGTGAGATTGCTAAACCTAAGCCCGTTCCTCCATAGCGCCGGGTGGTTGAGGAATCTGCCTGGGTAAATGGCTGGAATAAGCGACACCGTTGCTGTGGCGTCATGCCGATACCATCGTCACTGACTTGAAATGAGATTTGCTTTGCCTGGCATTGGATATTTAAACGAATCAGGCCTGCTTCAGTAAATTTTGCTGAATTGCTCAATAAATTAAATAATATCTGGCGCAGTTTCATACGATCGGCATGAATTTCTTTGACTTCATCAGCACCAATAATTTCCAATTGGTTGTTTTTTTTACCGGCCAGCATTTTAGCGGGTGCATGAATATCCTGGATTAAATCCTTAAGCGCAAAAGTCTCCAGCGATAAGGCCATTTTTCCAGATTCAATTTTTGATAAATCAAGGATATCGTTGATCAGAGATAATAAATGGTTGGCAGCCGTTTGAATTTTGTTCAGGTCTTGAGGGAAGTCTTCAATTTCCCGTTCTTCAGCATCTTCATACAGCATTTCGCTGTAACCGATAATGGCATTTAACGGGGTACGCAATTCGTGACTCATATTTGCCAGAAACTGGCTTTTTGTAATATTGGCCGCTTCTGCGCGTTTTTTTTCTGTTTGTAATTGCCGGGTTAATAAATATAAATTAACGTGAGTGCGCACCCGCGCCAGTAATTCTTCTTTTTCACAGGGTTTATCCACGTAATCGACTGCGCCGACATCAAAAGCCAATAAGCGATCACTGGCGGTTTTTAAGGTGGAAAAAAAGATAATGGGAATCGGGGTTAACAAGGATTCGCGTTTAATACGCCTACAGGTTTCAAAACCATCCCATTCCGGCATATTAATATCCAACAAAATTAAATCCGGCATCTGTTTTGTTGCAATTTTAAGTGCCTCGATGCCGCTACGCGCTAATAACACCTGATAGCCATTTTTAGTCAGCACTTCACTGGCAAAAGCCAGATTCAGTAATGCATCATCAACAATCAGTATGGTTGCCTGGGTTTCGCGTGATGACATGATAAAATTTCCAGAATGTATTACAAATATTAACGTTGCCGTGTCAGTTGATGCCATAAACTATTTTGTCGCCAGAAAGCTTTAAACTCACGGCGCAGTTTACGCGGCAATACCTGTGATGGAACGGGTTGGCGAAATGCTTCCTTGACGGCTTTCCAATACCAAGTGAATTCACGGCTTTGCAAAGCACGGATTAAACCGATACTGAGGCGGGAAAATATGAGATAAATTGCATCATGTAAGGGGAAATAACGCCGAATTAACCAGATAGTATTGCGCGTGGGATAATAAACCCGTCGCCAGTTGGGACGGTTACTGGCTTCACCACGATGAATAACCACAGTTTGCGGGTCATAATAGATGTCATAGCCGTGGCGGCGTACTTGTATGGCAACATCTACTTCATTTTGATACAGAAAAAATGAGGCAGGATACCAACCAATATCGGCAAATAAATCGCGGCGAATCGCAAAACCACAACCAATAAAAGACATTGATGCCCCAGCTTTCTGCTGTTTGGGTAAGTGCCAACTGCTTTGCAGTTGTCCATGCTCATTGATAATTTTGCAGGCAATCACGCCAATTTTAGGATTATGGTCTAATTGTGTGATTAAGCGCTCAATGGTATCCAGGTCTTTAGGGCATGAATCATCGTCCAATACTAAAATATAGTCGCCCCGTGCTTGTTCAAAACCCTGGTTATAACCGGCAATACCCAGATTTTTACCTGTTTCAATAAAAGTCAGGTTTTTTTGTTGCGCCAAAAAATCGGCTGTACCATCTTCTGAACCATTATCGACGGCGATGATTTCAATATCTGGACGCTCTTTGAGCAAGCTTGATAGCTGTGAAACGGTTTGCCGGGTTTCACTCAGACGGTTGTAATTTAAAAATACGATACTTAACCGAGTTGAAGAGGTATGCTGTGCCATTGGGACAACCTTTTGAAAAAATCTTAATGTCTACTCGCTTTTGCGACGACCTGGCTTTAATTTTTCGACCGTTCTTAAGATGCTTAAGAACTGTTCATTATCCATTTTATCCAAAGCATGTAAACCCGCACGTAATACTTCCCCCTTAGTCAGGGACATACGCACATCCATACCGCGATCTTTCAGGGCCATTAATAATTGATAATCATCTTCAGGAATGGTGAAAGAATCCCGGATAACCTTTGGCTGTGGTTTTTGTTGAATATTTTTTTTAACTTCGCCAGTATGCAACATTTTATCCAGTTGTGAAGCCAATGCCAAGCGTGCATCAGTCACTTTTCCTTCTTTTAATAAAGTTTCCATTTCTTCGATTGTTGCAGATTTTTTATTCATAGAACCTATTGTATAAAGTCAGGATTAAAATTACATTATACAATGGAAAATAAAACATACAATATATATTATTCTGTTACTGATACAGCTTTAGTTCTTTAGTTTCGGTTTCCTGTTCTTGCAAGATAATAATGCTATTGTCATGCACGGTAATTAACTGACTGCCATCTTGTAAGGCGGGATTATCATCGGGGTGGTGGCGTGTAATTTTTTTATCTTTTGCATTCATTGCCAACATATAACGTTTACCTTGTTCTTCGCTAATACCTACAAAAGTCCAATTGGCTTGTTGCCTGGCTTGACTGACACGCGATTTTTTTCCCGTGCTTTGCACATTATCCTCGCCCCAAATCGCTGTTTTTTGTAATTTTTGGTAAAGGGCTTTTATTTCACTGTTGTTTTTAACCATTGGTAATTGCCAGTCATTTTTATGCATTTCTGGCAGAATATCATCCATGTTGGGTTCAGGCACCCATTTCCAGGCTGCTATGGTGCTGATGAGACCGGCAGATAATACCAGGAAGAATAGTTTTAACGGGCTTTTAGGTAACACGGTTTTTTCCTGTTTTCCTGCAAGTTTTTTAAGAGGCTGGTGAAGCCTGGAAAAAGGCTTTGACACTGAGTTTGAAACGCGGTTTGCGTTGATTATTTTGTATATCCAGACGCTCAACCACTAACCATTGTGGATTTTCTGCAATTTTATTCAGTAATAATTGCAAGGCTTTAGCATCAAATTCAGCATTGAGTTGGGCACTGACCTGCCAGATATTGCTCTGTTCCGGTAGCACAAAAGCACTTTCAACATTCAGTTTGGGTTTGCTCAGCTTGCTGATTTTAATCCAACGATTCAGCCAGGCCTGCAAGTCGGCTTGCGCCAGTCCTTTGCTGGCTGACTGCCAGAGTTTATCCTCGACTTCCACGCGCAAAGCACGCGCTTGTTTTGCCCGTTCCAGCCAGAATGTCTGCTCATGAATATCTTGTAGCTGTATGTGCTGTTGCGCCGCTTGCTGATATTCCGTTTGTAGCGTCTGCTGCACTTTGCCAAGTTTTAACAGACCATACAATAATAAAATAGCTAAAATCAGCCAGATTCCCAGACGCAGACGGGTATTATTGCGTAATTCTTCCAGTAACTCAGTCATCAGAAATCCATTGCTTTAACTTGCATATGCAGCGTAATTTTTTTACCTGCCGCATCCACTTCAGCGCGTACTTCTGAAAAACCGGGAATATCTTGAAATGTATTGACATAAAACCTGGGATCCAGATTTTTAGCGACCAGAGAAAAATTCAGTTTACCGGGTTCGTAATGCCATTCCAGCACTTTAGCCTTAGTAGGTAACTTATCTGCCACTTGTGATAATAACTGAATTAAACTGGGGTAAGCGTTTAAGGCTAATAGTTTGGTAATACGCAAACGATCTGCAATCGCCTGATTACGGGCTTCCAACAAGGGAGTAATTTGCTGATTGGTATTATTATTTTGTTGCTCAACCTGGATTATGGCGTGTTGCCAGCGGTTGATAGCCACCAGTTGCCAAGCCAGCATCATCACTAAAATAGCAGCACTCATAGTGACCCATAAGCGCTCCTGACCTAACAGACCGCTGAAACTGCGCAAACCACTGCGTGCACGTCCCCAGGGACGCTCCAGTAATTCACTGTCTTTAATGGCAGGAAGATCCGTTAAACAAGGCAGCCCCTGCGCGCGCTGAAAACGAAACCAGTTATCAGGTGTGACAGTCTCTTGTGGGTACCAATGGCTGGCGCGTAAAACGCCATTTAGCCAGTATTGCAGTTCTAAACCTTCCCAGGTTTTCAGAATCTGGGTTGTACCCTGATCCATATTATTTGCAGCATCTAATAAGGGGGGACGCAGGATGCTTTCAGGCAAACAGGTAATGGATTTAAGTCCGGCTTCTGCCTGATGTTCCTGTTGTTGTTGCTGATTCCAGATCCAGACCTGCACCCAAACCTGCTTTCCCGTAGATTTCCAGACGATATAAGAGGCCGTTTCAGGAAACGGACTCCATTGTTGAATTTGCAAATCGAGATTTTGTTCACGCTGGCTGGCTGGCAATTCGCTGAGATCAAAACAACGATAAAAACACAGACCCCGTGAAATCACCCATTCTCGTCGCCCTGAACCTGAATTGGGACGAATTAACTGGTTACGATACTGTAGATAACGGCGAGAAGTGAGTAACTTTTTTTTCATGTTTAAGATTCTATTCCGGCTCTTCTCCGGTAACCCGGTAATATTTTGCCATCAGTTCGTCTTCTGATTCTTCATGATTGGGATCTTTGGGGATACAATCAACCGGACATACATCCACGCATTGTGAGGTTTCATAATGCCCAACGCATTCTGTACAAAGATCGGGGTTAATTTCATAAATTTCTTCCCCCATATAAATTGCTTCGTTTGGGCACTCCGGCTCACATACGTCACAGTTAATACATTCATCAGTAATATACAACGCCATTTCGCTGACTCCTTAGTTTGTTAACGTCGCTTAAAAATCAAATTAACCTGAATTCGATAGCACAAATCAAGCTTACATCGAATTCAGTTTAAATTACCTGTTTATTTTGGTACTCAATGCTTTAATTACAATAGGATCAACAAATTGTTCTATCTCACCGCCAAGTTGCGCCACTTCTCGTACCAGACTTGAAGAAATATAAGTATACTTGGTGGAAGTGGGTAAAAAAATTGTTTCCAGGTGTGGCATTAATGCACGATTCATACTGGCCAGTTGAAATTCATATTCAAAATCAGAAACCGCCCGTAATCCCCTGATAATCACCTGCGCATGACACTGCTGGGCAAATTCTGCCAGCAGGCAATCAAAACCGCAAGCACTGACATTGTCTAAATGTGAAAATACCTGAGAAATCAACTCAACACGTTCATCCTGGGTAAATACTGGTGATTTGGAAGGATGGGTGGCCACAGCCACAGTCACGTTGTCAAACAGCTTGGCTGCGCGTGCAATAATATCTCCATGCCCATAAGTCACCGGATCAAATGTGCCGGGGTAAATGGCTTTTGTAATCATAAAATAACCTGATAAAAGGTTTTGCATTTTGTATTACAAATGCACATTTGATAATATCCCATCTATGTATACATATCAATGGACTTCCGCCATTCTCGGTTTACTGATTGCTGGCACTATCATTCTACTCATTCGTCGTGATCATTTGCATACGCATCATGCGGGCTGGTGGTTATTCAGCGCACTGTGTATCGCGATACTGGGTATTTTCCCAAAACTGGTTGACAGCATTGCTATCAAGCTTAATGTTAACTACCCGCCAACCTTGCTGTTTAGCGTTGGTCTTGGCCTTATTTTATTAAAAATGCTCAATATCGATATTTATCATTCCAGGCAAGAGCGGCAATTGCGTCGAACGATACAGCGTATTGCCTTACTGGAAGATGAAATCAACCGCTTAAAACAAGATCAGGAACACTCAACAAACAACTAAGGAAACATAAAAAAACCAGTTCCTGAGTCAAGAACTGGTTTGACAAAAATCGTCTAACCTGCGTGTATTACCTTAAAACTTGATGTTACGCAATCCCACTGTTTTGGTTTAGATTCCAAACCTTCCCGGACTAAGCAAAAATCAGTGTGAAGAAAAAGCATTTTTTTGTGCCTTAAAGCACAAAAAAGAAGCTTTTACGCAATACCTGTTAGATATACAAGCAGATGTCAGATTCTCCTGCGAATTCAAAAAAGGTTGCTGCGCCACCGTACTCAACACCATCAATAAAATCTTTGGTATCGAATTCAAACAGGTCCACAGTCATCTGGCAGGCAATGAATTTAACTTCAGCTTCCTGACACAATTCCCGTAAATCTTCCAGACTGGCGACCCCTTTGTCTTTCATGGTCTTTTTCATCATGCCAGTGATAAAAGATTGCATACCTGGCAGTGCCTGCATCAAAACTGGAACCGGCATTGGCATTGGCATACCGGGATTACCTAATGGACTAACTTTCAGATTCAGCTCTTTGCGCAGCATCTGCAAGCCATAAAAGGTAAAGAAAATTTGGGTTTCATAACCCAGCGCGGCTGCGGTGGATGCCAGGATAAATGGTGGATAAGCCCAATCCAGCGTTCCTTTTGTCGCAATAATTGCGAGTTTTTTGGTATCAGACATACTTGTCTCCCTTATAATGGAATTTGCTTGTCAACCTGTATGCTTAAGATTTTTTAATGAGGAAAGAGTATTTACCCCCTTCTTCACCAGATTCCATTAATTCGTTTCCAGTCTGTTTTGCAAAGGCTTCAAAATCCTTAACTGAACCAGGGTCTGTTGCAATGATATGTAATACCTTGCCAGATTCCATACCATTTAATGCTTTTTTGGCACGTAAGATAGGCAGAGGACAGTTCAGACCGCTTGCATCCAGTTCTTGGTCAAAATTAGCCATATCGAAATTATCTCCTTGTTGTATATACTCTGCCCTGGCATAAACCGAGGCGGAGCATAGAAACCGTTGTGACTTTGAAAAAAATCTACGTATCATCAATGCGTAGAGCTGCGGATTTTTGGCATCATTAAATTTGCATTTTTCAGCATCAACCCAAAAAAGGGATGAGCGAGCTACTTTAGAAATCCGTCCTGTTCTTATATACTAAGCAGCCGATTTTCGCAACTTTTTTGCCTGAATTTCATTTTCATTATTCCTGGATAAAGACGATAAGCCTATGGATTTTCTACCTATTTTCCTGAACCTAAAAAACTACCGCTGCCTGGTTGTCGGTGGCGGAGAAGTGGCCACACGTAAAGCACAATTACTACTGGAGGCCGGTGCTCAGGTCAAAATTGTTGCGCCCGACTTAAGTCCTGAGCTGGAAAAATTACACCAGGAAAAAGCCTTACAATATCGCTTGGGAAATTTTGAAGCCAGTGATTTAAGTGATTGTTTTTTAGTGATTGCAGCAACCGATGATGCCCAGGTTAATGCAGAAGTAGCCGGTTTAGCCAAGCAGCAAGGTGCATTGCTTAATGTTGTGGATCAGCCGGAACTGGGAAATTATATTCTGCCTTCGATTATTTCGCGCGATCCCTTGCAAATTGCCATCTCCAGTGGCGGCGCTTCACCTGCCTTATCGCGTATGCTGCGCATTAAACTGGAAACCCTGATTCCTTCCGGTTACGGACAACTGGCACAATTATTAAGAAAATTTCGTCCACAGGTAAAAGCTTTTTTCAGTACGGGAGAACAACGCCGTCATTTCTGGGAAAAAATACTGGGCAGTCCGATTGCCGAACTGGTGTTATCTGGACAAACCCAGGCCGCAGAACAAGCACTGGAGCAACAATTACACAATGCTGAGGATAAACTGGAAACAAAATCCGGAGAAGTTTATCTGGTCGGCGGTGGCCCCGGTGATCCTGACCTGCTCACCTTCCGTGCTTTGCGTTTAATGCAACAGGCTGATGTGGTGGTACATGATCGCCTGGTCTCAAAAGCAGTGCTGAATTTGACCCGCACTGATGCCAAGCGGGTTTATGTGGGTAAAGAACGCTCAAACCATGCCGTGCCCCAGGAAAATATCAATAAGCTATTAGCGCGACTGGCAAAAGAGGGTAATCGGGTCTTACGCCTCAAAGGTGGTGACCCATTTATCTTCGGGCGTGGTGGTGAAGAAATTGAAACCCTGGCGGCTGAGGGTGTGCCTTTTCAGGTCGTACCCGGCATTACTGCGGCTTCCGGTACGGCAGCCTATGCCGGTATCCCACTAACCCACCGTGATTACGCGCAATCCTGCGTTTTTGTCACCGGTCATTTGAAAGATGGCACAATGAATCTGAACTGGGACTTATTGACCCAGCCACAGCAAACAGTGGTGGTGTATATGGGGCTGCTGGCACTCCCCATTTTGTGTCAGGAGTTAATGAAACACGGTCTGCCTGCAAAAAAACCCATTGCCCTGGTGCAACAGGCCACCACCAAAAATCAACGGGTATTTACCGGGACTTTGGGCACGCTGCCGGATATTATTCGGGATGCTGAAGTCAAGCCCCCCAGCCTATTGGTGATTGGTGATGTCGTGACTTTGCAGGACAAATTATCCTGGTTTAAACCCTAAAAAAACCATCCCCGCAAGGGGATGATTTTTTTAGGTTCAATTTTACTCATATGCAACTTTACAATATGATGAACTTACTTTAAATGTTGACAACAAAACCCACGACAAGCCGTAGAGTCCACATTGCCTTCGCCTATTGAATAAAATGACGATGCTAATGCCACTTCCCGGTCTTGTAGTAATTCGACACCTGAGCAATTCATGCAATTGACTGATGGTGAATTTCATAGCGTGGCTGATGTCATTAAATCAAAAAAAAGCGTGAAACCGTAAGATTTCACGCTTTTTATAAGCCACTAAAAAAATCATCCCCTGACAGGGATGATTTTTTTATTACAAGCTATAGTACATATCAAACTCAACCGGATGCGTGGTCATACGCAGACGGGTGACTTCTTCCATTTTCAGGTCAATATAAGCGTCAATCACGTCATTGGTGAACACACCACCCGCAGTCAGGAATTCACGATCAGCATCTAACGCTTCCAGCGCTTGCTCTAAAGAACTGGCAACGGTTGGAATCGCTTTGCCTTCTTCTGGAGGCAGATCGTATAAATCTTTATCCAAAGCTTCACCAGGATGGATCTTGTTCTGAATGCCATCAATACCCGCCATCAGCATGGCAGCAAATGCCAGATAAGGATTTGCGGTGGAATCCGGGAAACGGATTTCAATACGACGTGCTTTCGGGCTGGTGACAAAAGGAATACGTACCGAAGCGGAGCGGTTACGCGCAGAATAAGCCAGCATCACAGGGGCTTCAAAACCAGGTACCAGACGTTTGTAACTGTTGGTGGAAGCATTAGCAAAGGCGTTGATAGCACGCGCATGTTTAATCAGGCCGCCAATGTAATACAGTGCAGTTTCAGACAAGCCACCATACTGATCACCAGCAAACAGATTTTCACCATCTTTAGACAGAGACTGATGCACATGCATACCGTTACCGTTATCACCCACTAAAGGTTTAGGCATAAAGGTTGCAGTTTTGCCATAGCCGTGAGCAATGTTCATGATCACGTATTTCAGCAATAAGACTTCATCGGCTTTCTCGGTTAAGGTGTTAAAATCTACACCGATTTCACACTGGCCCGCAGTAGCCACTTCATGGTGATGCACTTCGGTTTTCAGCCCCATTTCTTCCATGGTCAGACACATGGCAGAGCGGATGTCGTGCAGGGAATCAACTGGTGGTACGGGGAAATAACCACCTTTAGTGCCAGGACGGTGACCAATATTGCCGTCAGCATACACTTTTTCAGAGTTCCATTCCGCTTCGTCAGAATCGACTTTGCAGAAGTTACCGCTCATGTCTGCGCCCCAACGCACGTCATCAAACAGGAAAAATTCATTTTCAGGGCCGAAGTATGCGGTATCTGCGATACCGGTGGACTTCAGGTAAGCTTCAGCGCGTTTTGCCAGAGAGCGTGGGTCACGCTCATAACCTTGCATGTCAGAAGGTTCGATAATGTCACAACGCAGATTCATGGTGACTTCTTCAGCAAAAGGATCAATCACCGCAGTGCTGGGATCGGGCATCATGATCATGTCGGATTCGTTAATACCTTTCCAACCGGCGATAGAAGAGCCGTCAAACATTTTGCCTTCTTCAAACAGATCTTCGTCAACCATATGCGCAGGCACAGTAACATGCTGTTCTTTACCAATGGTATCTGCAAAACGGAAATCCACAAATTTCACATTTTGCTCTTTAATCATATTCAGTACATCATTTGCAGACATTCATCATTCTCCTGAGTAATAATAGAAAATACGCGTTATACACGCAAAACCGCATCACAGTAACAGATTCTCTATAGGGTATCAATTGAGCATCTTTACTTTATTCCTGATTGCCAAAAGCAGAAACAATGCCACTTTTTTAATACAAATAACCCATTGAAAATAAAGTTTATTATTTTTTTATTTAATTTTCTTTAGAATGATGCGCACCATATTGATGCATCAAATCTCTGTGCGCACCAAAACAGTGCGCGATAGCGCATAAAATAAAAGGAAAATGATTTGCTGTAATGAGATAACACTGTTATATTGACGATGCTATCCACAGACCTGTGTCATCCTGCCTGGATTTTGCATGACCTGGCGATGCCTGTAAAAAACGCATCCGGCATGATAAAAGGCACTCATTCACAGGTCTTCAGCAACGATTAAAAAGATTTACCGCACATGCTACGGCTTCTACATTCTCAGAATTGCCGCCAATCCGTTTATTTCACGACAAAGCGCTGATAAAGCACGAAATAAGTATTCGGATTCAATAGCTTGTAATAAGCAGCATGAACTTGATTGAGTGGTAAAACACAGGGAAAATATGACCAGAAAAATTTATTTTCCTTATCAATCAGCGGTTTTTTCTCGCATTATCGAATGTCTGAGTGATGGGTGCTATGAGATAAAACGAACAAAAAATTTTATCAGCATCTTGGTGTGAATGGCAATGGATGTGCCTGACAACAGGACATATAAGGATCGAGAATTTTATACCTGGATTTATGGTTAAAGATACCTGAATCAGGTTAAAAAAATATCAAATAAGATTTTACAAAAGCGCATTTCAGTTGCTTAAACAAATGAATTTCTATGCAAATTTTCATATAATTTTGCGTCTTTTTCTTTTGTCACTATCCTTCCCTTATAAATTTCCTGTGCCTGGCATTTATGCTTCAAATTTTTATGCTCCCATACTGGGCCTAGCGCCTATGCATTGTGTGGTTGAGCCTATGCAATACAGGAATAAATTAAACAGATGAAAAGAATTCTAATTAACGCGACGCAGCAGGAAGAATTGCGAGTGGCGATGGTTGATGGTCAGCGTTTATATAATTTTGATATCGAAACGCACGCCAGACGACAAACCAAATCAAATATCTACAAGGGTATCGTAACGCGTATTGAACCGAGCCTGGAAGCGGCTTTTGTAGACTATGGCGCGCAACGCCACGGCTTCCTGCCAATGAAAGATATTGCGCCGAATACCTATTATGGCTCAAACAACACAGAACCACCGGAAAGTGGTGAGGAAGAAGCTAAAGTCCCCAGTGGTAATGCACGGCCTCAAATCCGTGACGTGTTACGCGAAGGTCAGGAAGTTATTGTTCAGATTGATAAGGAGGAACGTGGCAATAAAGGCGCTGCGCTGACCACTTATATCAGTCTGGCAGGGCGTTATCTGGTGTTAATGCCTAATAACCCCCGCGCAGGTGGTGTTTCCCGACGCATTGAAGGCGATGAGCGCTCAGAAGCACGGGAAGCAATGGGAACGCTGGATATTCCCGAGGGCATGGGTGTGATTCTGCGTACCGCAGGCGTGGGTAAAACCGGCGAAGAACTGGCCTGGGACTTAAATTACCTGCTACGTTTGTGGGAAGCGATTCAAAATTCTGGTCAAACCCGCAAAGCACCCTTTTTAATCCATCAGGAAAGCAATCTGATCATTCGCGCCATTCGTGATTATTTGCGTGATGACATTAATGAAATCCTGATTGATGATCAAAACGTGTATCAGGAAGCAGTGGATTTCATGACCCATGTCATGCCGCACTTCTTGGAGCGCTTGAAGCATTATCAGGATAAGGTGCCGCTGTTCAGCCGCTATCAGATAGAAAATCAGATTGAAACCGCTTTTCAGCGGGAAGTGCGCCTGCCCTCTGGTGGTGCATTGGTGATTGACCATACTGAAGCGCTGTTATCCATTGATATTAACTCAGCACGCTCAACCAAAGGCGGGGACATTGAAGAAACCGCGCTCAGTACCAATCTGGAAGCGGTGGATGAGATTGCAAGGCAACTACGCCTGCGCGACCTGGGCGGTTTGATTGTTATCGATTTTATTGACATGCTCAGTCATCGTAATCAACGTGAAGTTGAAGCGCGCATGAAAGAGATGTTGAAAATGGACAGGGCGCGGGTGCAAGTTGGGCGCATTTCCCGCTTTGGCTTGCTGGAAATGTCACGCCAGCGTCTGCGGCCTTCGTTGGGTGAATCCAGCCAGATTACCTGCCCGCGTTGCAGTGGGCAAGGCACCATTCGTGGCGTGGAGTCTTTGGGTCTTTCTATTTTACGCTTGATCGAAGAAGAAGCGATGAAAGGCAAAACCGCCAAAGTCATCGTGCAAGTCCCTGTTGATACGGGTACTTTTCTGTTAAATGAAAAACGTCAGGCAATTTTTGATCTGGAAATCCGGCAGCGTATTGAAGTGGTTTTGATTCCCAACCCACACATGGATACGCCGAATTATGAAATCACCCGGGTGCGGCGTGATGAGCAGAAAGACCAGGAAAGCAGCTATAAACAGGTTGAAAAGCCGGAAATGGTTGTGGAAACCCAAACCACAAAAAATCAGAATAAACCTGAGGAACCAGCGGTAAAAGGTATTATGCCGGATGTCGCGCCAATTGTGGCTGGCAATAGTCCAATGAGTTGGTTAAAAGCCTTGTGGATAAAATTGTTTGCGCCACCGAAAAAAGAAATAAAACCCACCAACAAAAGAAATACACAGAACAAAAACCAGAAAAATTCAGGGCAACGGCGCAAAGGTGGCGGCGGTAATAAAAATCGCAACCAGCGCAATCGCAATGCCACGCAGCAACGCAATAAGGACAATAGGGAAACACCCAGAGATAATAAGGATAGCCGGGATACGGGCGGTGGCACTAATAAAGACAATACGGCAACACGTCAAACGCAGCCTAAAACCGGGACTAAAGATGAAACGAATGAGCGCCAGGAAAATAATCGCGGCAGTGGCGTTAGACGCACACGGCGGGGTGGACGGCGCAGCAATAAACCACGCAGCAATCCACAAGCAAATAAAACGGATACTAATAAAACCGACAGCAATAAACAGGATAAGCCAGAAAATAAGGCTAATCTGCCCGTTGTTGTTGCGGAGTCTGCGGCAAAACCTGCACCCAGCAAGCAGCAGAAAGAAACAACGGATTAAAAATAGCCTGAGTTCGGTGTAAGCTTCTTTCAGCGCTTATGGCGCTGAAAACCGCTTTCACCTTACGCTAAGTTTTTGATAGTACGTATTAGATTTAAGGTATCAATATGTTATTTGCATTGGCTTTGTTACTTCATTTAGTTTCTGTGGTTGTCTGGGTGGGGGGGATGATTTTCGCCCATCAGATACTGCGTCCGGTTGCCGTGGAACTGCTAGAACCTCCTCTGCGCCTGACGCTGTGGATTAATATTTTCAGAAAGTTCTTTTTCCTGGTATGGCTTGCCGTGATTTTTATTTTAATCACCGGCTTGTGGATGATGTTTGCGCAACATGGCGGGTTTCAGGCTAAAATCTCCATTCATATCATGTTCACCTTAGGTCTGGTGATGACATTGATTTATCTTTATGTATTTTTTAGCCCTTACCAGAAACTGAAAGCGGCTGTTACAGCGAAAGACTGGCCCACTGGGGCGCAGGCCCTGGCAAAAATTCGTATGGCAGTGGGTTGGAATACCATTTTGGGCCTGCTGACTATCAGCGTTGCAGCACTGGGACGGTATTTGTTTTAACCCGTAAGTTGGCTGAATTTAGGCGATGTCATAGTTGTTCCGGGAATGCTCTCAAGGCTTTCCCGGAACAATGAATGAAGCTTACGCCGAATTTAGTTTATAACCCAATTCAAGTAATACCTTGCGAAATTGTGCCACATTTTTTTCTGCAACCAGCAAACCGCGTTTATCGATCAGAGTGCACCATTTCGCCAGCTTTTTCTCTGCCATAATGCTGGCTGCCATATGCGGCGTACTGCATTCGAACAAGCGCATGGCACCTTTATCCGTTAATTTCCCAGCACGCTTCTTGAAAGTGCTTAACCGATTTAACGCCTGCTGCGCAGCTTCGCCCGGTGTATAAGTCTTGCTAAGACCCAGGCAATATTCGCCCAGCGGCGTCAGACGTATAAACATCAAACCATCATAGCGACTGAGAAAACTTAAATCATCCACTCCCCACAGATCTGAATAATCCGCTGCTGCATATTCCGGCTCAATATAAGCTACATCCAGTAAGCCTAGTGTTGCAACATATTCAAATAAAAAACAGCGTGCATAGCGTCCCTCTAAAATATTCCAATCCTCTCCTTCATTAATATAACCATAATTGGCATTGGTGATATATAACGCCCAGGGGGTGCGCGTCACTTCAAAGTTTCTGCCTGTTGCATGCATCTGCCGAAAAAACTCTGTCACCTCTACCCACTGATCGGATGGTAATTGACTCAATGCCTCAACAATAACCTTGCGACGCCCTGCGAGCGCAGTGAAACTACGTTTTGCTTTGCCCGTCTGACCTTTAATCTCATCAATGCGGCGAAACTCATCGAAGCCGGTATATTTCAGCCAATTTTTCCACAATTTGCTAAAAGTTTTCTCCGGCGCATCACCTAAGGCTTTTTGTCCAGCAGTGCTCAGTTGCAGTTTTTTACCACTGCATTCTGCCAGTCCACCCACCTGCAATAACAGCGGCCATGCAAAGGCTTTAATAAAACCAATGCTGTTATCAAATCCATCTAATGCTTCGGGATCAGGATAAAAATCCTTGCGGGGCAGGCTTGCAGTAATTTTCCTCATGGTCGCCGTTGATGCTTGCAGGGTTTTATCGCTGACTGCAATTTTACCTTCATCAATCAGGCGCAACAGGGTGTGTAATTCTTGAATAGCCAGAGTTTCACTGTGATTTTGCAACAACGTGACCTGCTCTTTTTCCTCCACACGTTTGCCGTCTTCCCAATAGTAGGTGTCGATTTCCCAGGATTCGGGCAGTTCTTCATCACTGGTTTTTAATTCTGATTCCGCAGGTTGCGGTACAAAAGCTTTGAGCTTGTAAGCAATATCACCTGGAATTGCTGCGTTGAAAAATAACAAACTCAGTTGTTTTTCCGTGGGACGTTGACCGTATTTTGCAACAAAACACGTATTATCAAAAATAGGATTAAAGTTATATAACATCTCTGCCACAGCCGCTTGACTGATATCATTGAGTTGTGACCAGATCGTATTTAACTGTTGCAAGGTTTGCTCAGTAACAAAATCCACCAGTTCAGCTTTGCGTCCCGGTACTTTTTTACCGTTTGCAACAAAAGTAGCCAGTTTTTTCAGGTCAGCTACCACCTGATTTTGTAAAGCGGCGCGTAAAGTAGCATAGGGTTGATTGTGATATATCATAAAATATAGATTCCTTGGTTTTATTTTGCGCCATAGGATAACAAAGGAAACAGCCACGCTGCCACTAGATATAAACCCAGCGCGGCAAGAATAACAAACTGAAAACCAAAATGCAGCGCCAGTAGACTGGCAAGCAGGCTGCTGATGACCGAAGCGCAGCCATTAACCGCCCAGGCCCAGGGCACGTAACCGGGCTGGTATTGGGCGATAGCCGCTAAACCCAAAGGAAAAGGCCAACCCATAAAAAATCCCAAGGGGGCAATTAAGGCAATAGCCAGGGGGAGTTTCAACCCATTGGGCAGACTTGCCAGCCAGGGTAATAATTGTGGAAATAATAACAGCTCAAGCAGCGCACATAATAAAATACCGGCAATTGCCCAGCGCACGGGCTGGCTTCCACGCAGTTGCCAAGCTGAGGCCCAGCGACTGCCTAAGCCTGCAAAGAATAAAAAGCTGCTTAACACCAGTGCGGCGGCATACAAGGGATGAGCTAGAAACAGGCTGAATTTCTGGATAAAGGCCATTTCGATGAATAAAAAAGCCAGTCCCAGGATAAAAAAGTACAGCAACAGCGGCCATTTACCGCCTGTCGAGGTACATTGATGACGGCGACTTAACAACAGTGGCAAAATGATAAAAACCAGACTGGCAAGCACTGCCTGCATTAAAGTAATTATCAGCAGGGGATAACCCCATTCCAATAAACCTAAGCCACCTTGCCCACGTTGGCTGATTAATTCCGGCAGTAGACGCCATTTGAAAAAATTAAAAAAATAAGGCTGATTATCGCTTGCTGGCGTAATTGCATATTTATAAGCCTGTTGCCATTGTCTGGCTTGCGGACTTAATAAGGCCATAGCGCCTTGATAAAAATAAGGCTGCTGCAACATATTGTACTGGTTAGTTTCCTGTACAGAAATACCGGGGTAATAGGCAATATCAAACGAGCGCTCAGCACAGAAGTCTTTGACAGTCTGAATGTCTTGTGATGTAAACAGACCGTTTTTAATCAGCAGGGTTGTGGTATGCCAGCCACGAATCAACAGCAGTTGTAAATCAGCTTGCTGGCCTTGTTGTTGTAATGCCATAACCGCTGTTGCAAACAGCTTTAGAGCATCGCGGGGTGGCAATTTCAGCCAGCGGGTAATGCTCAATAAAGCATCGGGTTTCAAGCGTGTGAGTAATTGTGCCAAGGCTTCCTGGGTATAAAGATAATTTTCATTCAACGCTGAAAGACCGGCATTGGCAACCCCAAAATCATCAACCAGCGCCAGTTGAATCACATCATAATGCGCCTGCGTTGCTTGAATAAAATTACGCCCACTACTCAGATATAATTGCACTTCAGGACGCTGATAAAGCTGCCCGGTAAAATCACCATAATCATCTTTAACCAGTTGTATCAGTTGTGGATTAGCTTCTACCGCGTCAATGGCGCTGGCTTGATGATACACCGCCTGTAATACATCATGCCCGCCTCCCGCGCCTAATATCAGCACTTTTGGCTGCTGACGCAGATGATATGGCAGGGCTGAAGTTAAATAATCCAGGTAAGCCAGGGTTTCTGGTTTTCCCTGGTACTGCGTAAGAATGATCGGACCTTCGCCATCATTAAAAATACCCAATTGTGGCGGCGGTTCCTGGCTGGCATTCAGGCTTAAACCCGGCGCATAACGAAACGGTACTTGGGGACTGGCAACCACGCTGAGCAGACCCAGAGGGCTGCTGGCTTGCTGTAATTGTTTACTGCCCCGGATTTGCAGCGTCTGGCTGAGACTTTTATAAGGTGAAATCTGAAAATGCAGATGGGCAGGTAAAAAAATAGCGCTTCCGGTCAACAGCACAAGCGTGATACTGACAAACCAGAGATTGCGCCAAAGGTTTAATAAGCCAATTAATATCGCCAACACGCTTAGATAAACCAATACACTTAAAGGTGGGAAAAGCAATAATAAAACCAGTACCCCGATTGCACCGATACCAGCTCCCACGAGATCGGCACTGTAAATTTTTCCGCTGGCTTTACGAAAACGGTAAAAACTCAGCCCTATGCCATTGGCGACAAAGAAAAAAGGCAGGGCTAAACAGAGATACATCAATGCCAGATACAGGCTCTGATCTGCATCCCAAAGCAGTTGCGGCGGATTAAACGGCAGTTGCTGCACCAGCAGAAAACACGCTGTTGCACTGAGTCCGAACAGTATGGCATTAGCACTGAATAAAACATTAAAGTGCCCTTCCAGCCAGCGTCGGCTCAATACTAAAAACGTACCGCTGGCAGCATAACCGAGTAAAGCCAGACTAATTATCATGGCAGCAAAATGTTGCCATTGGACAATGGCAAACAAACGCAGCAATAAGACCTGGTAAGCTAAAGCAGCGGCGGAGAGCAGCGCAATTGCCAATAATGGAGGCGCAGTTTTTTTCATCAGCGCATCATCACTCAGCCGTTGTATGACCACCAGTTAACGGCACAAAACGCACCGGCAGAATCTGCCGGGTTTTGACTTTGCCGTTACTATCTTTTTCCACCAGCATCAATTGCTGTACCTGAAAACGCCCACCCACCGGAATCACCATGTGTCCACCCGGTTTAAGCTGTTTTATCAAAGGCGGTGGTATATGGCTGGCGACCGCCGTGACGATAATGCCATCAAACGGCCCAGCTTCTTTCCAGCCATAATAACCATCAGCCACTTTTAATTGAATATTCTGATAACCCAGACGCTGTAAGTCTTGTTGTGCGCGCTGGCCCAATGGCTCAATAATTTCAATACTATAAACCTGGCTGACAATTTCAGCCAATACCGCAGCCTGATAACCGGAACCGGTACCCACTTCCAGTATTTTGTGCTCAGCTTCAGGCGCTAACAGTTCTGTCATCAGTGCCACAATATAAGGTTGTGATATGGTTTGACCATGACCAATCGGTAGTGGGCGATTGGCATAGGCATTGACTCTCGTAGTTTCCGGCACCAGTTCATGACGTTTCACTTTTGCCAGAGCTGTCATTACCTTATCGCTGAAACGTTTGTGTCCGGTTTTATTCCCGGTCAATCCACTCATGGATTGAATTTCTTCTATCATATCCATGCGTTTTTGCTCGTAATCCCCTGCTGTCACGCTGCTTACCAACAACATGCTCAGCACAATTATAAGAATCCTGAACATCATGATAAGTCTCCTGAAGTCTATAAATATTTACCCAGTTTCAGGTGTTGTAAAATCCTGATTCCTTAGTTTGATGTTAGGACAAAATTGTACAGGATGCGAACATCTGAATAGAATTCAGGACATGCCGCCAGATTTTTTCCAGGAGGCTGTCCGAGAGCAGAGGCTGTAGTAAAATGGGTTATGTCAATGATAATAAAGCCGGATGCACACACTGTCCGGCATGAATATTAATCCCGGTTTTTAACATTGGGTTTTGCTGCCAGTCATCCTGGGTTAATTGTAATAAACTTGGCAAGATAGCGGCAGACAGTGCCTGTGATGCCGTTTTCGGCACTGCCCCCGGCATATTGGTCACGGCAAAATGAGTGATGCCTTGTTCCTGATACACCGGGTCTGCGTAAGTGGTGGGGCGGGTGGTTTCAAAACACCCCCCTTGATCCACGGAAATATCTAC
Source organism: Candidatus Venteria ishoeyi (assembly GCF_030378065.1). Classification (GTDB taxonomy): domain Bacteria; phylum Pseudomonadota; class Gammaproteobacteria; order Beggiatoales; family Beggiatoaceae; genus Venteria; species Venteria ishoeyi. The sequence goes on from NZ_JAUCGJ010000035.1 coordinate 29,575, forward strand.
CAGCACACTGCCTGCTTCCATGACGCTTAACATCTCCCGCGTCAGTAATTGCGGCGCGCGCGCACCAGTGACCAACACCGCGCCAATTACCAAATCAGCTTGCTGTATTTGTTGCGCCAGGGTATCCGGGTAGGCATATAACGTGGTGATATTCGGCGCAATGTCTCGCGTCTGTTGCAAACGCTCCTGACGTTTGTCAAAAACCACCACATCTGCGCCCATTGCTGCCGCTAAGCTGCTTGCAGCCTGTCCCGCCGCACCTGCGCCCAGCACCACTACCCGACTGCGCTGCGTACCGGCAAGACCGCCCAGCAGACAGCCCTTGCCACCATTTTGCGCCTGCAAATAATAACTGCCATGATGCACCGCCAATTTGCCTGCAATCTGGCTCATAGGCAATAACAAAGGCAGGCTGCCATCCTGGGCAGAGATGGTTTCAAAAGCCACTGCCGTCAGACCAATATCACATAAAGCGCGGCTTAAGTCGGGTTCTGCCGCCAAATGCAGATAACAGAACAAACGCTGTTCAGCACGTAACAAGGGCCATTCCTGTGGCTGAGGCTCTTTGACCTTAACAATCAGCTCTGAAATCATATAAAGACTTTGGGCATCAGGTACAATTTGTACACCCTGTCGTATATAGTCAGTGTCAGGATAACCACTGGCAAGTCCTGCACCCATTTCCAGAAAAACTTCATGACCTTGCGCCACTAATGCCGAACAGGCTGGAGCAATCAAACCCACCCGCGCTTCCAGCGTTTTGACTTCTTTGGGTATCCCTATACGCATATTTTCTGCTTCCTTAATCTATTGTTTGTCCATTTAGTGATAAAATCATACTTTTTCACATTTTAATCTAATTATTCATTTCCCTTAGTTGATTAAAGGGATAACACCCCTTCAAAGGGGTGTTATCCCTACGGGAGATTGAATGCTTACATTTTGACATAAAACGATGCCTGAACTTTTTCATTTTTTACGCCCTTTATGGTTGCTGCTGATTCCTGTTTTTTTAGTTTTACTCTGGTTTTGGCGCAAGCAAAATTACAACAATGCCTGGAATCAGGTATGTGACAGCCATTTGCTGGAACATTTACTGGAAGGCCAGCAACAAAAAATGACTATCTGGCCAGCGCTGATTATTGCGCTGGCTGGAATTTTGTCCTTGCTTGCGCTGGCTGGCCCTACCTGGTCAAAACGCCCGCAACCGGTGTTTCAAACCGAGCAGGCACAGGTGATTTTATTCGATCTATCCCATTCTATGGACGCAACGGATGTTAAACCCTCACGTTTGGCACAGGCGCGTTTTAAGTTACTGGATTTGCTGGCACAAAGTCAGGAAGGCCAAACAGGTTTGCTGGTATTTGCCGGTGAAGCACACACAGTATCGCCTTTAACCGGTGATACCCGCACCATTGCCAGTTTAGTACCTGCGCTGGAAACTGCCTTGATGCCGGTGCAGGGTGGTAAACTTACACTTGCGCTGGAAGCAGGCATGAACTTGCTCAAACAAGGCGGCGCAAACCGTGGACGTTTATTGTTAATCACCGATTCCATGCCCAATGCGGCTGCCCTGGATAAAGCAACAGCACTGGCGCGTGCAGGCTACCCGGTGTCAGTGCTAGCAGTAGGCACGGGACAAGGTGCGCCGATACCGCTGGCAAAAGGGGGATTTTTAAAGGATAAGCGAGGTGCAATTGTTTTGCCTAAACTGAATCGTAATGCTTTGCAGACACTTGCCGCTAATGGTCATGGTTTATATGTGGAAATGACTGCGGATAATCGGGACTTGAAGCATTTAAATCAAACCTTGGATAAAGACCAGTTCAGTCGCCAACAGGAAAGAGAAGCGGCTTTGGATAGCCAGGGCGCACAATGGGAAGAACAAGGCCCCTGGTTATTATTATTAGTGCTGCCTTTGCTTGCTTTGGGGTTTCGCCGTGGCTGGCTGCTTTCAGTGACATTGGTATTGTGGCCTGCCAGCTTATTATTCTCCACTAATGACGCGCTGGCTTTGGAATGGGCAGACCTCTGGCAACGACCAGACCAACGCGGTGCTAAAGCGTTGCAGGCCGAGCAGGAGGAACAGGCTGCCAGTCTGTTTAAATCCCCACAATGGCAGGGCGTGGCGAATTATCGCGCGGAAAATTATGAGGCAGCGGAACAGGCCTTTGCCAAAGTTGATACGGCTGATGCACATTATAATCGCGGCAACGCCCTGGCTAAACAGGGCAAGTTAGAACAAGCCATTGAGGCCTATCAGATGGCATTGGAAAAACAAGTGGATTTTTCTCAGGCAAAAGATAACCTGGAACAGGTCAAACAGGCACTGCAACAACAAAAAAATCAGGACAATTCACAGTCCAGGCAGGATGGAGAAAACTCACAGGAAAACCAGGATTCCCAGCAGGCGCAGGATGGACAGCAAGGTCAGCAGCAACAGGGGGATAAGCAGCAGGAATCATCACAATCCGGTGCAGAGCAAAACGAACAACAAAAAGGCGCAGAAAATCAACAGTCAGCGCAAGCGGAACAATCTGGAGAACAGCAAGAGCAAGCTACATCCAGCCAGAATCAAAGCCAGGAAGATTCAGATAAACAGGATGAAAATGCTACGCGCCAAAATCAACAAACAGCAGATAATCAGGAAAATGCAGCACCACAAAATGCTGGACAAGCAGGTGCAGAAACACCTCAGGAAGAAGCGCTAGAACAAGTGCGGGAAGCGCTGAAACAGGGGCAGGAAGAAGCAACCGAAGCGGCTGAACAGCAACAGGAAAATATTCAGGCCAATGCACAGCAGCAAGCCCAGAAAACAGCAGAAAACAATCAGGCGCAAGCCTCGCCAATGCAAGCAGAGCTGAGTCCCGAACAACGTCAGGCACAGGAACAACAAATTGCGCTGGAGCAATGGCTGAAGCAGGTGAAAGATGATCCTGGCGGTCTATTGCGGCGTAAATTTGCCGTGCAATCCCAGCAGCGTCAATTACAGCAACAGCGGTTTACAACATCATCCCCCACAGTTGATGAGTCAGAGCAAGCCTGGTGATAGCGATGAAAAGAGACCTTCCAGGTTTTTAAAACCTGGAAGGTCTCTTTTCATTGGCAAGGCACATGCGCAAAACGTAATAAAGCACGCTCAACAGCGGCAATCAACAGGTATTGATACTGTGGCTGATTGAGTTTCATTTCTTCTTCACGATTGACAATGACCCCCGCTTCCAGCAATACCGCAGGCATTTCTGCATTTTTTAATAAAATCAGATTATCAAATTGATAAATGCCTTTTTCTCTGTCCACTAATGGGCGGTTTTCACCCTTAATCGCTTCAGCATGATGCAGGGTGGGTGATAATTCCAGGCTGAGCAACTCATCACCTAATAAACGCGCAAAGTGCAGGCTTTGTTCTGCCTTGGCATTTTTACCAGAAAAAAACAGGGAATGACCTTTAAAGTGGTCGCTGTAAGGCAGGGTTCGCCCCCGATATTGCCATTGTGAAAAGTATTGGAGTTGTGCGGAATCGTGGTGTATAGACAGTAATAAGTCGGCATGTTGGCGTTTTGCCTGAAATGCCCGCTCCAGCAGTCCCATGCCCGGATTGTTGGCAGTCAGTAAAAAAGCCTGGTGGAAACCTTGTTTGTGCAAGCGTTTTAATAAACGTTTTGCCAAACGCAGATTAAACTGATATTCAGAAATGCCCCGCGCACTTTTGACTCCAGATGCTTTAGGTGTATGTCCAACATCAATGGCAATCACCAATTCCATATTCAAACAACGCGATAGTCTGTCTGCCGGGAAATAAGCAGAAAAGCTTTGTCCAGGACTGGATATCTGCTGAGGTTCCGGTTGTGCGTAGGCATTGCGGGTTAAGCCCCCGTGACTTGGTAATCTACCGGTTTGTGACTGCATCAGCCAGGACATAGTAAAACTGAGCAGCAACAGCGCAATAAATAAAGGAAGCAACCAGCGACACCAAAACAACTGGGGAGCCTGGTATTTTTTCACAAAAATTTCTGCTGGTTTATTCATCTTTGTTCTGGTGTTTGCGTTTATAAACGGTTTGTCTTTCTTTAATGATTTTCAGCCCGTCTGCGTCTTTGCGTAACAACCATTCCTGTTCCGCTTTACCACGACTGGTTTTACCCACTTTTTTTGCACTAAAGGTCACATGTAAAAAAACCCGTTTTTCATTGACCTTATCCGTATCAACCAGTTCTGGTGGGCTGATTAATTGATAAGTAACACTGCGCCAATTCTTGAAATAAGCCGTTTTATCTTCTTCAATAATCGCTTTGCCGACCAGACCAAAACGATAATAGTCCACGCGATTGCCATAAAGTGGCATCAACATATCGACATCACCTTGCTCATAACCAGCAAAATATCTGCCAATTAATGTACTCAAATCGGCTTGGGTGATTTGCAACTGGGACTGTGGATGCTCAAATCCCGCTAAATGACGAATAGTGCCGGGGTGTTGGGCTTCCTGATACAGCAGATAAATACCTGGAATACCCAATACCAAAGTAACCAATATCCATAAAAAATAATGATACCAACGATCTGCTTCAGCACGAGTGGCTTTGGCATGGGCAGATTTTGTGGATAAACCAGACAATGGCGGCGCAGTTATCATTTCCTGCCATTGTTGAATAGTTTGTGGACGCGCTTCCTCATCCAGCGCCAAGGCCCAGTCTATGGCCTGCAACAGCGATTTATTATAGTGTTTTGCGCCCACCTCAACGGCACGCGGCATGTCATCTTGCTTCAGGCGTCCCACCACTTCTCGCGGTGGCGCACCCGTGACAGCATGATACATCACCGCACCCAGCGCATAAATATCCGTCCACGCACCTTGTTCACTCTTATCATCATATTGTTCAAATGGTGCATAACCAGGCGTTACGATACTGGTCAGGGTGGTACTGCGCTGCCCCAACGCAAAACGTGCCGCACCAAAATCGAGTAACACAGGATGACCATCTTTACGCAGCAGAATATTACCCGGCTTAATATCACGGTGTAAAAATCCTGCGCGATGCACCGTTTCCAGTCCATCCATCAGTGGCAGAATGATGTCCAGCAAGGCCTGTTCATCCAGTGTACCCTGTTTTAAGCGCTCAGACAGGGTTTCGCCTTCATGATATTCCATCACCATATAAGCGGTATGATGCGCCTCAAAAAAATCCAATACCTGCACCACATTGGGGTGATGCAATTTTGCCAGAGTTTGCGCCTCCTGAATAAAACGCTCCATGCCCCAGCGAAAGCTGGTTTCATCCAGTGTTGATTTGGGGTAAACCGTACTCACACCTTCGCGCACGGCAGTATCATTAGGCAGATATTCTTTAATCGCAACCCAGCGCTCCAGACTGTTATCCCGAGCCAGATAAGTGATGCCAAACCCTCCATGCCCCAGTATGGAATCAATATGATATTTCTCCAGTTGAAAACCGGCAGGCAAGGCATTGCGATGAGCATGTAGTTCAGACATAAGTGGCACTTTAATTTAATTTTTATGGAGGCTGGGAAGACTTGCCATAAGACTTGAATCCTCTATTATAACTGGATAAAAACAATATTTAACACTTTTAATAATAAGGAAAATAACGTGTCCTGGATGCCTGTCCGAATTTTCATTTCATCAACTTTTCCCCCAGAGGTGCAAAGGTGCAGAGATTCAGGATTATCTTCAAACTTTTCTCTGCCTCCCTGCACCTCTGCGGGAGACATAAAAAAACCACCATTTAAAAAATGGTGGTTTTTTTATTAAGCTTCTGGATAAAACATTTTATCCAGTTTTATTCCAACATTAATGCAAACTGGCTGGGCCACCGATAGAACCGGTATCAGAATCTTTTTTATCAGCTTCTTTTGGCTCTTCAGATTGCTCACCATCATCGTCAGAAGAACTGTCGTTATCGCTATCTTCTTTCCAGTCCTGTGGTGCGCCTACGGGTTTGCGCGCCATTAAATCATCAATCTGGTGCGAGTCGATGGTTTCATATTTCATCAGCGCTTCAGACATGGCGTGCAGAATATCTTCGTTTTCTCTTAAAAGGGTTTCTGCGCGCCGATAATTTTCATCGATCATTAAGCGTACTTCTTCATCAATGACATGCGCGGTTTCATCGGAAACCACCTTGTGCTGGGTGACGGTGTGTCCGAGGAACACTTCGCCATCATCTTCGCCGTAAGCCAGTGGCCCCAGGCGATCCGATAAACCCCATTTAGTCACCATGTTACGCGCAATTTCCGTAGCACGTTGAATATCGTTGCTGGCTCCGGTGGTTACAGCATCCGCACCAAAAATCAGCTCTTCAGCAATACGCCCGCCAAATAAAGAAGAAATCATGCTTTTCAGGTTTTCTTTGCTCTGGCTGTAACGATCCTCTTCCGGCAGGAACATGGTTACGCCTAAGGCGCGACCGCGTGGAATAATCGTCACTTTATACACCGGATCATGTGCGGGTACCAGACGACCGACAATGGCATGTCCAGCTTCATGGTATGCGGTGAGCGTTTTTTCTTTTTCACTCATTACCATGGATTTGCGCTCAGCGCCCATCATGATTTTGTCTTTGGCCTGCTCAAAATCTTCCATATCCACAGTGCGTTTACTTTTACGCGCTGCAAACAAGGCTGCTTCATTGATTAAGTTGGCTAAATCAGCACCGGAAAACCCTGGTGTACCACGCGCCAGCAAAGAAGCATTGACGTTATCGGAAATCGGCACTTTACGCATATGCACAGTCAGAATCTGTTCCCGACCACGAATATCCGGCAGCGGCACCACGACCTGACGGTCAAAACGACCCGGACGTAACAATGCGGGATCCAGTACGTCAGGGCGGTTGGTGGCAGCAATCACAATCACGCCTTCATTGCCTTCAAAACCGTCCATTTCCACCAGTAACTGGTTCAGGGTCTGTTCCCGCTCATCATGACCACCGCCCAAGCCAGCGCCACGATGGCGACCAACTGCATCAATTTCATCAATGAAAATAATGCAGGGTGCGTGTTTTTTTGCTTGCTCAAACATATCACGCACACGGGATGCGCCCACGCCCACAAACATTTCCACAAAGTCAGAACCGGAAATGGTAAAAAACGGTACTTTGGCTTCACCGGCAATGGCACGCGCCAGCAGGGTTTTACCCGTACCAGGAGAACCCACCATTAATACGCCACGCGGAATTTTACCGCCCAGTTTCTGGAACTTGCTGGGATCTTTTAAGAAATCAACCAGCTCACCCACTTCGTCTTTGGCTTCATCACAGCCTGCGACATCGTTGAAATTAATCTTGACCTGGTCTTCTTCCAGCATCCGCGCCCGACTTTTACCAAAGGATAAAGCACCGCGACCACCGCCGCCCTGCATCTGGCGCATGAAGAAAATCAACAGGCCAAACAGCAATAACATGGGGAACCAGGAAATAAAAATCTGCATCAAAATAGATTGCTGCTCAGGAGCGCGCGCTTCAATTTTGACACGATTGGCCAGCAAATCATCAATAATTTGTGGGTCACCCGGACTATAGGAGGTGAAATTTTCACCCGCTTTCATCTGTCCGCGAATCGTGCGCCCTTCAATAATAACCTTATCGACCTGCCCTTGTTTGACCGCAGTGAAAAATTCAGAATAATCTAATTTTTGACTATTTTGCGGGTGGGTGCCAAAACTATTAAAGACCGTCATCAGCACCAACGCGATTACGACCCACAGTAACAAGTTTTTCAACATGTCATTCACAGTGTTATGCCTCTGTATAAAAATAAAAAATTAAGCGTGAGGCGGAAGTACTTTTCACCCTGTCACTTGCTAAGTGGTGAAAAAAGCTTCCGCCGAACTCAGGTTATTTATTGGCCTCGATACCCTATGCCAACAAGATACACTTCTCGGGATTGGGGACGGGAGGCTTTGGGTTTACGAATAATGACTTTCTGAAAATGGGGGCGCAAAGCGCGTACATAGGCGTCAAAACCTTCACCCTGGAATATTTTCGTCAGAAATACGCCACCTTCGTTTAATAAATCATACGCCGCATCGCGAGCCAGCTCAGCGAGCAACATGGCGCGCGGCTGATCAACCGCTTTCATCCCTGAAATATTGGGTGCCATATCAGACATTACAAGGTCAACAGGATTTCCCGCAAGCACCTGTTGCAATTGTTCAAATACGCTCTGTTGGGTAAAGTCGCCATGAATGAAAATAACATCGGGCAAGGCGTCCATGGGTAGAATATCCAGCGCAATGATCTTGACCTTATCATGCAGGCGTTGTTGCACCCATTGCGACCAACCACCCGGCGCTGCGCCCAGATCAACAATGGACATACCGGGCCGAAACAGGCGGTTGCGTTGATCCAGTTCCGCCAGTTTATACACCGCTCTGGAGCGATAACCTTCCTTTTGTGCTTGCTTAACGTAGGGGTCTTTATCTTGCCGCTTACGCCAGCGGTTACTGCTACCTTTACTCATAAGCGGGCATTATACTGAATTACTCAGTAAATTTTGTTCTTTTTCTCTGATTTATGGGGTATTCGTTTGTTTATGCTGGGCGCTACTGCGTTTTTTACGGGTATTCAAAAATGAAATCGCCACGCCGTCACTGATTACCCCACTTTGGCGATCCAAGGCGATAAGATAATCTTTAGTGCTACAACTTAAAGTTAAAAAAGCCAGATGTTCAATACCTTGCGGGTGGCGTTGCAGCAGTTGTTGCCATAATTTTTGATAGTCTGGGTTTTTATCCAGAGCAGGCTGAACATCAAGTTCTTCATTTAATAACTGTGGCAGATTTTTGGCATTGACTGGCTGAAACAAATCCCCCAACACATAAGCCCCTACGCCAGGCAGATTCTTAGGCGAGTTGATAATGCGCTGTTGGCGGGTATATTCTGCTTCCACATTCTCGGCAAAGGGTAAATAAGCCAACGGCAAAAGATTCGTTGATGTTGAAAAAGAACTTAAATCCGCCTGATTGGCTTTAACATGCATGGGGCCTAAGCAATACACGACACCTTCATCAAATACAGCCAGCACCGGACGTTGGGAATATAACACCCAGCTTCCCCAGATCAAGGCAGAAAGCTGAAATACCACAATCATGCCTAAATCAAATTTCAGCCCCGGTTTTCCCGGCTTATATAAAACCAGCATTAACAACGGGCCTAAACCGACATCAACAAAGGCCATGGTATATAAAGCCTGCCACACATCGCTGGCATCGGCAAAAAATCCAGGATACCAAATCCAGGTAATCAGACCTAAAGCAATACAGAAAATGCTGATACTGAATAGTAAATGAATAGAAAATGCGATAAGTTTAATTTGATATAAGGGTTTCATTGGTCAATACTTTTGCCAAAATGCGTTTGCGGCAAGGCCGGTTAGGTATAAAAAACAGCTATTTTAACTTAAATTCGGCGTAATGAATAAAAATCCTGCACCCAGTTTCTGCATTTATTTCATCCTCACTCCTTAGCCTGGATAGACACGCGGTAAAATCAACTGACTTTCAGGTTGGCAACTTCCGTTTGCAATGCTTGCGCGGTGTGCTTCAACTGTTCGATAGTCACGTTGGTTTCATGGAGGGAACTGGCATTGTCCTCAATTTCTTGTGTGAAATTCTGCATGAGATGATGAATCTGCGCAGCATTGTCGGATTGTTTCTGTACCGTGTGATTGACCTTATCGAAGTTCGGGGTCAGTGCTTGCACGCCCTTGATTATCTCGCTCAACTGGATGCCGACTTGCTGAACTTCTTCTACATTATGGTGGACTTCTGCAACGAACTGATTGATATTTTGTACACCACTGGCAACCGCCTCCAGCATTTCCCCGGTCATTTGCTCAATATCCAGGGTCGCAACCGCAGTTTGATCCGCCAGGCGGCGTATTTCATTGGCTACGACCATAAATCCACGTCCATATTCTCGAGCTTTTTCCGCTTCAATGGCGGCATTCAGAGACAACAGGTTGGTTTGATCGGCGACTTTGGTAATAGTGGTGACCACTGAAGTGATGTTGCCCGCTTTTTCGTGGATTATCGCCAAACGCGTGGAAATGGACTGAGAGCCTTCTTCCATACGCAGCATGGCTTGTTTCATGGTCGTTAGTTTGCCTTGACCATTGCCAGCCCGTTGCGCTGTTTCGTCCAGCATCGCGGTAATCCGTTCCATTGTCCCCACCAGGCCGGAAGATAATTCAGAAATCTCCGTAATGGCATGGAGCACATTGTTTACATCATCCAGTTCCGTATTCATGACCGATTCCTGTTGGCGGGAAGTGGATGCGAGTTCATTGACGGAAGAATACAGTTGTATGCCGCTGAGTTGAATCTGTCCAACCAGCGCATCAAGTTGACTACCCATTGTGCTCAAAACTGAAACCATTTCACCCAATTCATCACGCTGTGAAAGGTGTAGACGGGCAGTGAAGTCGCCCTGGGATATAGCCGTGGCAAAGTTAATAGCTTGTTTGAGGGGGTGCAGAATCCAGCGTGTCAGCAAAAACATCAGACTGCCCACGAACAAAAGCATCGTCGCGGCTATCGCCCATGCGCTGTGCTCCGCGCTACGGGCCATAGCGGTGGTTTGCTCCACTGTGGTGGCGATGGTTTGCCGGGTAAGTTTTGACTCCAGCAGCAAAAGGTTCTGGAACTTTGTTTTCAGTGTTTCGTGATGCTGTTTGAGTGTTGGATACTTTTCACTTGCTGAATAGGCATCCGCGTTCACGCACAGTTCAAGCATTTCGTCGAACAATGGATGATAGCGTGTAAGTGCTTCAAGCAATCCGTTAATGGCTTGTTTTTCCTGAGTATCAACGGCATGTTTCAGAATTTTATTTAAGCCCACCTGCACCTGTTTCAGACTTTGCTCAGCTTTTTTTCCAGTTTGGTGCATGGATTCCGGGGTGTCTCCCATCATATTACGGACAATCAACTCTGAAATCACCGTATGGGCTTCAGTAAAGCGATTAGCAAGCTTGAAGACTTCTTTTTCGACACTGAGATGGGAGCTATAAAATGCTTGCAGGGATTGAGTTTGGCTCTTAAAAGCCAGCGCAAGAAAAATAAACATACCGATGACCACGGCGCTGAATATCCCGGCGGGAATAAAAAATTTCTTGCTCAGTTTCATAATCAGTCGATGTAAATGCCAGCACAGACGATGTATTTTTTGCCGTCATGCGTTACCAACTTACCGTAGACTTTTTTACGGTGAATACCGGACTTCCCTGGCTTCTGGTAATGGTATTCCGTCCAGCCATCATTATTTTTGAGGGCCTTGCTAACAATCTCATCCCGAAACATATTCCCCCGAACATCTGGTTTGCCTTTGTAGGAACGACCGATCAAGGTGGGTTTGTAAGGATGGGCACGAATCACCACATTTTCATCATAAACAAAAGTATACAAGGATTTATCCTTGAAAAAAAATCCCCCTTCCGGAGCAGTGATACGCTTGAATGCAGCCTCTCCTTGATCTTGAATCAATAAAACAGCCTTATCCACCAAAGCAATTGCCTGTGCTTCCATTGTCGGTGCATCTGCTTTTACTGCTGTACTGTTGTTTTCTGCCCCAACCGATAATACGGAACTGAAATATAACAAAATAAAAATGAGTCCAGTTTGCATATTCAATATTTTCATGAGTAATCCTCTAAAATTTTTCCTGAAAATTTCATGGTTTTTATAACCCTATCGCATTCATTATAGTTAGGAAATGAAATAAAAACAGAAACTGGGTGTAGGATTTTTATTCATTTTCACAACACAGAAAATGGAGAAAAAGACCAGCCCAGTTTCTGAAGTTATAAAATTCTCACTCCTTAATAGACGTTTTCCTCCTCTGACGGTCGGTGCTTAAAACGTCGATGCACCCAGTAATATTGTTCTGGTGCACGTTTTACACCACTTTCTATGGCTTGATTAATCATAGTTGTAGCACGGGTTTCATCTGCCTGGGCAAAATCTTCCAACGGTGATGATAACCACAAATGATATTGCCCACTTTCTCTTTTTTGTACAAAAAACGGCACTACTACGGCACCGGTACGTTTCACCAGCAAACTCAATAATGTCGTTGTTGCCGCAGGCACGCCAAAAAATGGTGCAAAAGTACTATTGCTGCCGGCATAACTCTGGTCGGGCGCAATCCACAATACGCCACTCTGTTTTAGCACCCGCAACATTTCGCGAATGTTATTACGACTGACTGTATGCTTACCGCGACGTTGACGGCTTTGGGTAATCACATAATCTAATAGCGGATTTTCATGTGGCCTGAAAGTCAATCCCGCACCAGGAATATCCACCAGTAAAGACAATTCCACCGGGGTAAAATGCGCACTGAGTAAAATCACCGGTTTGCCAGCCTGCTGTGCCTGCTGTACATATTCCAGACCCGTGGTATCAACATGGCGTGCCAGCCATTGTGGTGAAGCCCACCAGGCAATACCCACTTCCATCAAGCCTTGCCCTAATGCACTGAAATGCGCTTGTAACAAGGTTTCGCGTTCATTATCCGGCATCTCAGGAAAACACAGTTGTAAATTGCGACGGACAATATGTGCGCGGCGTTTACTCAAACGCCTAAATAGTTGCCCCAGTCCGGTGCCGACAGCCATTTGCCAGGCATAGGGCAGCAGCGTAAGGAGGCGCAATAAAGCAATTGCTGCCCATAGCAGCCAATAACGGGGATGTCGTAAATTACGAGGTACAGTCATGTATTCAGCCAAAAATTAGCGTGGAGCAAAAAGTCATTTTTTTGTACTTCAAAGCGTAAAAAAGAAGCTTTTGCGTAACCCCAATTTATAACATATTTTAGTGTATACTTTCCCATTTTTAATGGTGATGACCACATTTCTGGAAATCAGCCACTCTTTCAGCTTTTAGTGACGACGTATTCCATGCAAAACATCCATTCACAACGTATACTTATTCTTGATTTCGGCTCCCAATATACCCAGCTTATCGCCCGTAGAGTGCGCGAGGCCGGGGTGTATTGTGAAATTCACAGCTATGAAATGGAAGCGGCAGACATTCATGCATTTCAGGCCAATGGCATTATTCTATCCGGTGGCCCGGAATCTACGCAGGAAGCACCCCATATTCGTGCGCCACAAATTGTATTTGAACTGAATACGCCAGTGCTGGGAATTTGCTACGGTATGCAAACCATGGCGGCGCAATTAGGCGGTGAAGTGGGCGCGGGCGCAGTGCGGGAATTCGGTTATGCGCAGATACGCGCGCGCGGTCATTCGCATTTGTTGCGCGATATTGAAGATCACGTCAGCGCCGAAGGTTTTGGTCTGCTGGATGTGTGGATGAGTCATGGCGATAAGGTCGATGCGCTGCCACCGGGCTTTAAGGTGATTGCCAGTACGGAACACGCGCCCATTGCCGGTATGGCTGATGAATCACGCAACTTTTACGGGGTGCAGTTTCACCCGGAAGTGACACACACCACCCAAGGCGAGCGCATTATTAACCGCTTTGTACATGAAATTTGTGCTTGTGAGTCCTTATGGACTGCCAGCAATATCATTGAAGACAGCATCACGCAAGTGCGGGAACAGGTGGGAGAAGACGAAATTTTGCTGGGTTTATCCGGCGGGGTGGATTCTTCCGTTGTGGCGGCTTTGTTACACCGCGCCATTGGTGAGCAGTTGACTTGCGTGTTTGTGGATAACGGCCTGTTGCGCTTAAACGAAGCCCAACAAGTGATGGCAACCTTTGCGCAACACATGGGCGTTAAGGTGATTCATGTGGATGCTGAAGATCGTTTTCTGAATGCCTTAAAAGGCGAGAGCGATCCTGAGAAAAAACGTAAAATTATTGGTAATTTATTTATTGATATTTTTGAAGAGGAAGCTGCCAAACTCAGCAACGCCAAATGGCTGGCACAAGGTACGATTTACCCGGATGTCATCGAATCCGCCGGAGCAAAGTCCGGTAAAGCCCATGTCATCAAATCGCATCATAATGTGGGCGGTCTGCCTGATTATATGAAGCTTAAGTTAGTTGAGCCTTTACGCGAATTATTTAAAGATGAGGTGCGCAAACTGGGGGTTGAGTTGGGTCTGCCCGCAGAAATGGTCTACCGCCACCCCTTCCCTGGCCCTGGCCTTGGCGTGCGCATTTTAGGTGAAGTCAAAAAAGAATATGCTGATATTCTGCGCCAAGCAGATGCAATTTTTATTGAAGAGTTGTATAAAAACGATTGGTACGATCAGGTCAGTCAGGCTTTTGCTGTGTTTTTGCCAGTCAAATCCGTAGGCGTTACTGGTGATGCGCGCCATTATGAATTTGTCGTCAGTTTGCGCGCAGTGCAAACCATTGATTTTATGACCGCACGCTGGGCGCGTTTACCTTATGACTTGCTGGATCATTTGTCACATCGTATCATCAACGAAGTCAAAGGTATTTCTCGGGTGGCTTATGATATTTCCGGGAAACCGCCAGCGACGATTGAGTGGGAGTGATAAATCTAAATTCAGTGTAAGCTTCTTTTGCTCGCTCTACGAATAAAAACCGCTTCCACATCATGCTAAGTTATTGATAGTGTATATTTTATTTTGATATTTTTTATTATAGATGTTCAGAACAATAATTTCGTAAGTAGCAATAGTTTTACAGAGTACTAAAATACAGAAATTTAGCATCTGAAAATCTATAAGGAGGAGAGGAAAATGATTATAAATGGTGTTTGGGGCGTAGTTATCGGCCTGATTGTCGTTGCAGTTATTTTATTGCTTATGGGTATAAAGTCAGTGTCACAGGGGCGGCAATATACCGTGGAGCGTTTTGGTAAATATACCAACACCCTCACACCGGGCTTGAATTTCATTATTCCGTTTATGGATGTGGTCAGCCATAAACTGAGCATGATGGAAGAAGTCATGGATGTGCCGTCACAAGAAATTATCACCAAGGATAACGCCATGGTGACAGTGGATGGCGTAGTATTTTTTCAGATTATGGATGCCGCAAAAGCGGCTTATCAGGTTAATCAGCTCAATAATGCGATTCGTAATCTGACCATGACTAATATCCGTACCGTCATGGGTTCGATGGATCTGGATGAATTATTATCACGGCGTGACCATATTAACCAGCAATTATTACAAGTGCTGGATGATGCTACTAATCCCTGGGGTGTGAAGATTTTACGTGTAGAAATCAAAGACATCAGCCCACCTGAGGATCTGGTGGATTCTATGGCGCGGCAAATGAAAGCCGAGCGTGATAAACGTGCGGCGATTCTTGAAGCCGAAGGCAAGCGTCAGGCAGAGATTTTAAGCGCGGAAGGTGAAAAACGTGCAGCAGTGCTGGAGGCGGAAGGCCGTAAAGAATCGGCATTTCGTGACGCAGAAGCGCGGGAGCGTCTGGCACAGGCAGAAGCTGAAGCCACCCGTATGGTTTCAGAAGCTATCAGTGCAGGTAATGTGCAGGCACTGAATTATTTTGTGGCGCAAAAATATGTCGAAGCGCTGGGTAAAATTGCCACGGCAGATAACCAGAAACTGGTGATGATGCCATTGGATGCTTCCGGCGTGATTGGCTCGATTGGCGGTATCGGAGAAATTGCCAAAGAGGTCTTAAAATCTGCAAAATGAACCTGAGAAGCTTACATTAAATTCAGGTTAAACATGACTCACGGTCTTCTGTTGCTGCGTCTGGCATGGCGTAATCTCTGGCGGCGTCCGCATCGCACCATGATTATATTACTGGCGGTGGCGCTGGGGATATGGTCCATGCTCACTATCTCGGCCCTGATTCGGGGCATGAGTACACAATACGTAGAGCAATGGATTAACCAACTCACCGGTCACGTATTGATTCATGCCCCTGGCTACCGCCAGGATCCGGTGATTGACTATCGTATGCCGGTTGCCGATGCAGAACTGGAAACTGCGCTGAACCAACAAAATATTATCGGCTGGACCCAACGCTTACGCATACCCGCCGTCATCAACAGCGAGCGCGAATCTGCCGGGGTGACGATGGTAGGTATTATTCCCCAGCAGGAAAACGGTCTGTCTTTTATTGCGCAAGCCGTCAGGCAGGGGCGCATGTTACACGATGAGAATGATCGTGGCATTGTGCTGGGTTTACATCTGGCCAAACAACTGGAAACTCGCATTGGCAAACGCGTGGTGCTGATGACACAGGACAGCGCGGGCAATGTTGCCGAGCGTGGGTTTAAGGTGGTGGGTTTATACCGTAGCCGCTTACAGGACACTGAAAAACAATTTGCTTTTGTCGGTCTCAAAGTAATGCAGAAATTGCTCAAAGTGGAAGGACAGGTTTCAGAAATCTCTCTGCGCAGTGATGCTTTGGAATTATTACCAGCAATCTTAAAACAATTACAGCAACTGCGCCCACAACTGGATATTGTCGATTGGAAAACCAGTAACCCCTTATTGAATGCCATGATCAGTATGTTGCACGGCTTTTTAATGATTTGGTTTGTGGTGGTATTTATTGCGGTTGCCTTTGGCCTGATTAACACCCTGCTGATGGCAATTTTTGAACGCAGCCGCGAAATGGGCCTGTTGCGCGCTTTAGGTATGCAGCCCCGGTTGCAAGTGCTGCAAATTCTGCTGGAATCCCTGTTTTTGTTGCTGTTGGGTGCTTTGCTGGGTAATCTTTTAAGCGGTTTGACACTGCTGTTAACCGCAGGCGGCCTGGATTTTTCCCGGTTTGCCCAGGGTTATGAAATGATTGGTTTAAGCAGTCGTATTTATCCGGTGTTACAAAATGAAGACTGGATTATGGCAAATCTTTTAGTCCTGGGACTGGGTCTGCTTGCCAGTTTTTATCCGGCCTGGCGCGCCAGTCGTATGTCGGTGTTAAAGGCTTTGGGGCAGGGATAAAAGCTGCAATGCCCAAAACCTTATCCACTATTTTCCCCGGTGTTTTACCCGATCTCCTGACTGAGGACCTGAAACTGGTCTTCTGCGGCACAGCGCCCAGTCGCCGCTCAGCGCAGGACAAAGCCTATTACGCCCATCCTGGCAATTTATTCTGGCCCACATTATTTGCTGCCGGTTTTTTACCACAACGCTTGCAAGCTGCGGAATATCCCTTATTACTAAAATATGCTATCGGCCTGACCGATTTAAATAAACAGCAAAGCGGAGTGGACGCAACGCTGGATAAAGACTGTTTTGACAGTCAGGCACTGCGGGAGAAAATACTGTTTTACCACCCCAAAATCCTGGCATTTACCAGTAAATATGCCGCCTCACAATTTTATGGGCGCAGCAAACTGGAATATGGCCCCCAAGCTGAAAGCATTGCCGATACCCGTATCTGGGTATTACCCAGCACTTCCGGAAATGCCCGTCCGCATTGGGCGCGATTAAAACATTATTGGTATCAACTGGGTGACTGTTATTAAACCTGGCGCAGCTTTACCCACCACTTTTTTACAATTCAAACTAAGGAATACAACTCTTGAATCCATTGCTTGACTGGCAAGGTGATTTGCCGCCTTTTGCAAAAATTCGCACGGAACATATTAAACCTGCGGTGACGCAATGCCTGCAACAAAATCGCGCAGAAATTAAAACACTGATTGCGGCATTAAAAACCAAGCCGGAAACCTGTACCTGGGAAAATACCCTGGCAGTTCTCGAAGCACTTGAGGATCGTCTGGAGCATGTCTGGTCACCCGTGCAACATCTACATAATGTGGCTGACAGCGAAGCCTTGCGCGTGGTGTACAATGATTGCCAGACCGCTATTAGTGAATATTATCATGAGCTTGAGCAAAATCCTGATTTGTACAAGCTGATTAAAACACTGTCAGAAAGCCCAGCAGCTCAAAATTTTGAAGCAGCACAACAACAAATTATCAAAAACCAGTTGCGGGACTTCCACCTTTCCGGGATTGACCAACCCCCGGAAAAACAGAAAAAACTGTTAGAAATTCAACAACAGATGTCAAGCTTACGCACCCGCTTCAGTGAAAACCTGCTGGATGCTACGCATGGCTGGACGAAACACATTACGGATGAAAATCAATTGCAGGGTATTCCTGAAAATGTGATTCATCAAGCTGCACTCAGCGCAGAAAAAGCCGGAAGAACAGGTTGGCTGCTGACGCTGGATGCGCCTTGTTATCTGCCAGTGATGAAATATGCCAAAGATGCCGAACTGCGCCGGGAAATGTATCGGGCATTCAGTACCCGCGCATCCGATCAAGGCGACCATGCCGGACGCTGGGATAATACTGAAACCATGCAAAAATTGCTGGGCCTGCGTCAGGAATTATCACATTTGCTGAGTTTTAAACATTATGCTGAATATTCTTTAGCCCGGAAAATGGCGCATGAACCAGAACAGGTGCTGGAATTTTTGCATGATCTGGCGCATCGGGTACGCCCTTTTGCAGAACGGGAATTAGCTGCATTGCAGCACTTTGCCCGTGAGCGCGATGGCCTGGAGCAGCTTGGCGCTGAAGATATGTATTTCTATTCTGAAGCTTTGCGTGAACATCATTACGCGATTTCACAAGAAGCTTTACGCCCCTGGTTTCCACTGCCGCAGGTATTAGCCGGTTTATTTCAGGTGGTGCAGCGTTTGTATGGCTTGAACATTCGACAAAAGCCGGTGGAAAATACGATTGAAGTCTGGCATTCCAGTGTTTCTTTTTATGAAATTTATGATGCAAAAGACAATTTACGTGGCGCATTTTATCTCGATCCCTATGCGCGTAAAGGCAAACGTGGTGGCGCGTGGATGGCTGATTGCCGCAACCGTCGTAAAACTGCTACGGGCATACAATATCCTATCGCGTATCTGGTGTGTAATTTTCCACAACCCGTCAAAGATCACCCTTCTCTGCTCAGTCATGAAGAAGTGCAAACCCTGTTTCATGAATTTGG
The DNA here is from genome assembly GCF_030378065.1 of Candidatus Venteria ishoeyi. Classification (GTDB taxonomy): domain Bacteria; phylum Pseudomonadota; class Gammaproteobacteria; order Beggiatoales; family Beggiatoaceae; genus Venteria; species Venteria ishoeyi. The sequence goes on from NZ_JAUCGJ010000035.1 coordinate 48,475, forward strand.
TCACGGTCTGCACCATCTGCTGACCCGGATTGATTATGCCGGTGTTGCCGGTATTAACGGCGTGCCTTGGGATGCGGTGGAATTACCCAGCCAGTTTATGGAAAACTGGTGCTGGGAAAAAGAAGCCCTGCAATTATTTGCCCGGCATTATGAAACCGGCGAAGTCCTGCCTGAAGCCACTTTGGAAAAAATGCTGGCAGCCAAAAACTTCCAGGTGGGTTTGTTTATTCTGCGACAACTGGAGTTCGCCTTATTTGATTTTCGCCTGCATTGTGAATATCAGGCAGGTAAAACAGATATTCAGCAGTTATTAGGTGAGGTACGTGAAGAAGTTGCTGTGATGATTCCCCCGGCTTTTAATCGCTTTCAGCACAGCTTTGGGCATATTTTTTCCGGTGGCTACGCGGCAGGTTATTACAGTTACCAATGGGCGAATGTACTCGCCGCTGATGCTTTTTCCCTGTTTGAAGAAAACGGTATTTTTGATAAGGAAACCGGTCAGAAGTTTTTGCAGAATATTTTAGAGCTTGGTGGTTCACAAGACCCCGAAGATCTGTTTATTGCATTTCGGGGCCGCGCACCAAAACTGGATGCTTTGTTAAAACACAGTGGCTTGCAGACATAAAAAAACTTTGGGCTTTGGACAAAATTTGTCCAAAGCCCAAGCCGTTTATAACAGGTATATCAGCTTAGCGTGCTTTTGCCGCAGCAAACAGCCAATGCAGACAATTAAACAATTTCTGCAAGTTTTCAAGCGCGGAATAGCTCACCACATCCAGCGTTAAGATTTTTCCCTGCAACTTGCCAAACTGCCAGATGCTGCCTGTTGAGACAATGCCAAAAATGCTCATGGCCTCATCCTGGTTAAAACGTTGCGCGGCAATCATTTCCGACAGCGCCTGCGCCCAGCCTTCATTGAAATTCTCTTTTTTAGCCTCCGCCACGCAAATCACGGGCCGGGTAAAAGTCGTGCCAATGGGCGAAGCCTGTGCAATGAGGAAATCTGGCACACCTATCAAACCTGCCTTTTCGTCCACATCAAAACGCACATGTGACCAGACAGGCAAGTCATTGGCATCCGCTGCAAGATTCAAAATGGGGGAAATCATGGTTTCGCAAATAGCACTTTCACTGATGTAGTTGCGCCGATGTTGCAGGTTCTTCTGGATGAAACAGAAAATTTCCGGACTGATAGTGATCGGCTTTTGCTGAATGAAGTTTGTTTCCTGCATTTGGATTTCAAATTTGAAAGCAACTTCTTCGTAGGTTTTTAGGGTTCCGTAAGACATGTTTGGCTTCCTTTGGTGGCCATTGACAGCAAATAGAGGGATTGCCATTCTGTGCAAAAAAGCGTCTGGCTGTCACTTAGGAGTGAGAATTTTATAACTTCAGAAACCTGGCTGGTCTTTTTCTCCATTTTCTGCGTTGTGAAAATAGTTACATAGCTTGCTATGCGCCTGTTTTCACGCCTTGAAAATGAATAAAAATCCTGTGCCCAGTTCCTGCACTTATTTCATCCTCACTCCTTATCATATTGTCCTCAATTTGCTCTCTGTTTTATTTAGAGTTTATCATAGGGGGTATCCGCATCAGCAAAAGTTTAATCCAGCAGATACTGCAATTGGTGGGGGAAACGGATTAAATGGTAGCGTCCCCTGTCATAACATCTCCATTTTCCCTACTAAAAATATACAAACTGCGATAGAATCCCAGAGAGATGTTGCCAAATAACCTAAATTAAAAAAACTCCCGCCCCATGCCCGTTTACCCTATGAATTACCCTCTACATTCCAGATTGAAGTTCCATAATCCAGCCGCTAGAAAAATAAATTTATCATCT
>NZ_JAUCGJ010000036.1 GCF_030378065.1 Candidatus Venteria ishoeyi
GTCACCTATTAAACTCAATGTTGATCTTGGTAAACGCAGTTACCCTATTTTTATTGGTCGTGACCTATTAGGCAAGGCCGAGTATTTAGCGCCGTATATCCGCAGCAGCCGGGTAATGGTGGTCAGTAACGAAACTGTGGCCCCCTTATATCTGGAAAAAACCCTGGCAGGTTTAACAGATTTTCAGGTGGAAACGGTGATTCTGCCTGATGGCGAGCAATATAAAAACCTGGAAGTTTTAAATCAGGTTTTTGATGGTTTGTTACGCACGCACTGTGATCGGCGTACCACTTTAATTGCACTTGGTGGTGGCGTGGTAGGCGATATGACCGGTTTTGCTGCCGCCTGTTATCAACGCGGCGTACCATTTATTCAGATTCCCACCACTTTGCTGGCACAGGTGGACTCTTCTGTGGGTGGCAAAACCGGTGTGAATCACGCACTGGGCAAAAACATGATTGGTGCGTTTCATCAGCCGCAAGTCGTGTTATGCGATACTGATACTTTAAATACCCTGGAAGATCGCCAGCTCAGCGCAGGGCTTGCCGAAGTCGTAAAATATGGGCTGATTCGGGATTTGGCCTTTTTTGACTGGCTGGAGCAAAATGTCGATGCATTACTGAGTCGCGATCCCGATGCATTGGCTTACGCCATTGAACGTTCCTGCCAGAATAAGGCGGACGTGGTGGCGGAAGATGAATTAGAAGGCGGCGTGCGTGCATTGCTGAATCTGGGGCATACATTTGGGCACAGCATTGAAACCGGTTTGGGTTATGGGCAGTGTCTGCATGGTGAGGCGGTGGCAATTGGTATGTATCTTGCCGCTGATTTATCACAGCGATTGGGCTGGATTTCAGCATCAGTAGTCCATCGCATTGAAACTTTATTGGAAAAATTGCATTTGCCCGTGCGTATTCCCGAGGGTCTGGATAGCCAGACTATGCTGGATTTGATGAAAGTGGATAAAAAAGTACTTGATGGTCAAGTGCGTCTGGTACTACAAAAATCCATTGCTCAAGCGGTGCTAACCACCGATTATGATGCTGACTTATTACACAAAACACTGGCAACAGAGCGGCGTCCTTTGTTTTGATAGAACAATATTAACCTGGGTTCGGCGTAGGCTTATTTCATTGCTAAAGACACTGAAAATTACCTCCACTTCAGGCCAAGTTATTGATAGTACATACTGGATTTTAGTATTTTTTCTTAAAAAATTTTAACATCGAATTCAGGTTAACATTAAGCTTATGAATTATACGCTTGCGCCTTATGCGGCAACCTCAGAGATTTCACAGGGTCGGCAATATACCGAAGCACCGCCTTGTTATCGCACAGAATATCAGCGCGACAGGGATCGTATTATTCATTCCAAAGCCTTCCGTCGTCTGGAATATAAAACCCAGGTTTTTGTGAATCATGAAGGTGATTTGTTCCGCACCCGGTTAACCCATTCGTTGGAAGTTGCACAATTAGGCCGCACCATTGCGCGCAGCCTGAACTTGAATGAAGATTTGGTGGAAGCCATTGCCTTGGCTCATGACCTGGGTCATACACCGTTTGGTCATGCCGGACAGGCTGCCTTAAACGAGTGTATGCAGCGTTATGGCGGTTTTGAGCATAATCTGCAATCGCTGCGGGTGGTGGATAAGCTGGAGCAGAAATATCCGGCTTTTGATGGTTTGAATTTAAGCTTTGAAACCCGCGAAGGCATCTTAAAACATTGCTCGCCTAACCGGGCCAAACAATTAGGGCCGGTTGCCGCGCGTTTTCTGCATGATGAACAACCCACGCTGGAAGCGCAGATTACTAATCTGGCTGATGAAATTGCCTACAATAATCATGATATTGATGATGGTCTGCGCTCCGGTTTAATCACTGTTACGAAACTGCGGGAATTACCCTTGTTTGAGCAACATTATGCTCAGGTATTGGAAGACTGGCCGCAAGCCGATCCCAAGCGCTGGATTTATGAAACCATTCGCACCATGATTAACACACTGGTGGTCAATCTGCTTGAAACCAGTCGTTTGTCGCTGGATGCGATGGAACTGCCGGATCTGGCTGCGGTGCGTAATATGGATGAACCTATGATTAGTTTCAGCGCCCCTGTGTATGAACAACATCTGGAATTAAAACGATTTTTGCAAAAAAATTTATATCAACATCATCGGGTTCACCGCATGTCGGTCAAAGCCAAACAGATCATTGGTCGTTTATTTGACACCTTTACCACAGATATTGAATTATTACCGCGTGAGATGCGTCATTCTTTAACGGCGCAACAGGATAAATTAGGCCAGGATCCTGCGCGTGCGCGTCTGGTCGCCGATTATATTGCGGGTATGACGGATCGGTTTGCGATTGCAGAATACGAGCGTTTGTTCAATCCCAGTGTTTTACCTTAAGAAAAACCATACTTAACATGAATGCTTCTATTGCTTTCAACAGTTTTCGCCCTGGTTCTGAACGTTATCGGGATTTATTTTCACCCGATCCCAAAGTCGGTGCATTTTATACCACGCCGGAACTTAAACAACGTCTGCATTTAATCGCACATCTAATTGATCACAGCGATCAGTTATTGTTGATTCTGGCAGAGTTAGGTTGTGGCAAAACCCGTATGCTGCAACAACTGCAAACCGAAGGCCATTGGAAAGTATTTGCACCGGAAAGCAGTCCGGAGTTGAGCGAAGAGCAGTTATTAAAAAACCTGTTGACAGGTTTTAATGTGCGTAGTGATGGTAAAACCCTGAGTACCTTGCGCGAAACCCTGCGCTCACATATTGCAGCAACCCGCTATAACAATGAGCTGCCCGTCTTATTAATGGACGATGCACATATGCTGCCGCTGGAAACCCTGCACAGCTTGCTGGAGTTGGTGATGAGCGGCGAAGTACAAACGCGGATGCGCATAGTGCTGTTTTGTGAGCCGCAGATTACCAGCCTGTTTGCCACACCTGAATTTGCCATGGTGCAAAACACCCTGATTCACACCCTGGATATTCCGGTATTTAACGAAAAACAGGTGTATGCCTATTTACAGTTCCAGTTGAAGGACGCCCGTTACAACGGTGATTCGCCCTTTTCCGGGATGGCAGTAAAAACCCTGTTCAGAAAATCACACGGTTTACCGGGTTTGTTAAACCATCTGGCGCGCATTTCTTTTAATCAGCACCAGGAACTGGCTGCAAAAAATCAAACTATTTCATTCAAGCATCATGAACATGAGCGCGCCTTGCAAGAAGATTTAGAAAAAGAGCTTGATAGCACGACTCATCATTCAAAATGGTTCTGGTTAGCGATACTTTTTGTGGTGTTGCTAGGGGTATTATTATCCGCCAATCACTTTAAGGCTTATTTCCTGCCACAGGGAGATGGCATAAGTCTGGAGCAATCCTTACCCCTGCCTCCCCCCACACCGGTTGCAAGCCTGGTAGCACAGGAAGATAACCGCACCATGCCGCCATTGGCAACGGGTTTGTTAAGTCCTGCCCAGCCCACACCTGAAAACAGGTCACAAAATCTGGAAACATCAGAATCACCAGTAGCAAACCTGCCTGCATCCACAAATGACTTGGGTTCAGAGTCTGCTATGATAGAATCAAACCCTGATGCAACAACTGCTGTGGCAACGCCTATCGCCAGCGCGATGATGGCAGAAGCTGAGTCAGATAACGCAGAACGCCAGACTGCCACAACAGCAGTGGCGACAAATGCCAGCGAAATTGCTGGTGTGTATTCTGCGCAGTGGTTACAGCGTCAGGCTGAACAGCAGTATGTGATTCAGATATTAGGCAGTCATTCGCTGGAAGGTATACGCCAATTTGTGTTACAGATGGTAGACCCGGCAATGGATAATAGTTTCGCCTTAGTTAAAACCCAATATCGAGGCAAGCAATGGTATGTGCTAACCTATGGTTTATTTGCAAATGCACAGATGGCAAAAAAAGCTTTAAATAACTTACCTGAGCCATTGCGGAAAAAAAATCAACCCTGGGTGCGCTCTATTCGCAGCCTGAAAAAAAACATGTGACCCACCACCATGACTTCTGCAGAACGTATTCAATATCTGGCAAATGTCTTATATTTTTTTCCAAAAGAAAATCCTGAGCTGGTGCAATCGGCCTTATTTACCCAGATATGTAATACGCTTGAAGCCGAAGAAACGGAAGTCTTAAAAGCCCAGCAATATCATCAGGAAAAGGGGTTTAAAGTCACACCTGTTGGCATTTTTTCCAGGCAAGTCAGTAATCTGGAAGATATGTTATTGTTTGCTTTTCAACATGAACAATTGGATGCCGTAGATAAAAAAGTCTTGTTGAGTTTTTCAAAAACCCTGGGATTCAGTCAGCAGCAAATACAAATGCTGGCTAGCCAAAGCCGGGAACGCCTGCTGCAACAAACACAGTGGGAAGCCTGTTGGCAATGTGGCACCCAAAAATTACGCAGTTTCCGTTTTTGCCCGGAATGTGGCGCACACCAGAAACACACGATAGCCTTACTGGAAAGCCAGAAAAAACAATCACCCTGCTTTGATCCCAAAAAAAATAAAGGTCTGTGTCTGGCATTTGACCAGGATATTCACAGTGATGTGTTATTACACCTTGCCCGTAGCGCACCCAAATATCAGGAAATTGCCAAATCGGAACAAGCAGGCGAACATCTTTGGAGTTTTGCCACCTGGCCGCAGCAAAAAATACTGGATGCCTTACCGCTGGCAACGCAGCTTAGCAAACAAAGTGAAACCCAGCGCGGTGTTTATATTGAAGGCGTGCCGCAACCCTGGGAGCGCTGTTTTGCTTTTCTCGATTGCCTGCAACAACGCCAGTGTACCTATCATCCAGCAGAGCATTGTTTTGGTCTGAATACTGATAGCCCGAATATCTGGGGTTGCCAGCGCGCGCAATTGAATTGGGATAAAGATGCAAGCTGGTTATGTGACGGTCAATTTGAAAGCGAGCAGGTGTTTTGTTTGGATAAGGCTAAAATTAACCACCGTCTGCAAACCAATCTGCAAAACTACCATTTATGTCCATTTTTGCAACTTAAAAAAATTGAGCATATGCTCAGTCAATTACCTGAAAAAATATTAATTGATCAGAAAAACTGGGGTTATCAGAAAATCACTAAAGAACGCCCTGGCGCGATTACGCTGGATAAACCCCAACAATTTGCTATCGGGGTTGCGCCTTTGCAATTCGATGAGGCGCAGTTATGGATAAAAAAAATCTTCGAGCCTATGTGGTAAGATTTTTTAGTATCAAAAAATGATATGGTTAAGACTATTATTCGTATCATAACCTGAGTTCGATATAAGATTCATTCATCGCTAAGGCGATGAGTATAAAATTTTTTCCAAAGTGCTTACGTCGAACTGAGACTATCATAAGTGGTTTTTTGTAGAATATGTGGATTTGGCAACAAACAAACTGGCCAGACTTTTCTTATCAGGCAGCGTTGATTTTACCGGCATTGGAGAATGTCGTTAAAAGTGTTGCGCCACTGACGCTGCTGGCAACCGAACTGGATGAAAAGCAACGCTTAACCCTTGAGTCACAGGTTTTGCTGGAAGAAGCGCTGGCAACAGCAAAAATTGAGGGGGAAATGCTGGACCGGGAATCCGTGCGCTCCAGTATTGCCAGGCAATTGGGTATCGGGATTACGCAACAAGCCAGTTCAAAATCAGCCCAGGCATTTGTTACCGTACTATTGGAAGCCGTGCGTACGGCAACACAGACATTGACTGAAAAACAACTGTTTCAGTGGCATCAGCGTATGTTTATAGATAAACCAATATTATATGATATGACAATTGGTGATTATCGTGACGAAACAATGCAAGTGCTTTCAGGACGGCATGGTCGACAAATCGTACATTTTCAGGCAGCTTGCGTTTCTCATGCTTGCGTGAGTGCGGAAATGCACGCTTTTTTATCCTGGCTGAATACAAAACATCAAATGTCAGTTTATATTAAAGCGGCAATTGCAAAATTCTGGTTTGTGAGCATTCACCCTTTTGAAGATGGTAACGGGCGTTTATCGCGTATGATTGCTGAGCGGACGCTGGTATGCTCTGAGTCTGGTGGTTTGCGTTTATATTCAATTTCTCAGCAAATAGATCAGCATAAAAGTGATTATTATGCCTTATTGGAACAATGTCAAAAAGGCAGTATGGATATCACACCGTGGATTATCTGGTTCTTAGAACAGATAGCACTGGCAGCGCAGTCAAGTATGACAAAATTATACAAAATCCGCATTGCGGTCTTATTTTGGGACAGGTACCGTGATGTTGTTTTTAACCCGCGTCAAATTAAATTAATTAAGCGCTTATTGGAAACTGAGGATTTTGCTGATGGTATTGCGCGGAAAAAGTATAAAAACCTGGTAAAAACAACTGATATTACGGCTTCGCGTGATTTAAAGAATTTGTGCGATAAAGCTGTTTTAATACCAGTTGGTGCAGGACGCTCATTAAAATATCGGCTAAAAATCTAAATTTTACAATTTTATGATAAATCAAAAAGAATTTACACAGCGCCGTAAGGCTTTGATGGAACTCATTGGTCCCGGCGGCATCGCCTTAATTCCCACAGCACCGGTAAAAAGCCGTAACCGGGATGTGGATTACCCCTATCGTCCTGACAGTTATTTTTATTATTTAACCGGTTTTGCCGAGCAGGAGGCTTTAGCTGTATTGATTCCAGGACGTGAACAGGGCCAATATCTGCTGTTTTGCCGGGAAAAAGACCCGGAGCAGGAAACCTGGCACGGGCGGCGCGTGGGGCTGGAAAATGCTTGCGATATTTACGGTGCAGATGATGCCTTCCCGATTGATGATGTCGATGATATTGTGCCGGGTTTGCTGGAAAACTGTTCACGCCTGTATTATGCAATGGGTTATGACGCCGCATTTGATGAGCAGGTGCATGGCTGGCTCAATGGCCTGCGGGCAAGGGTTCGGGAAGGGGTTTGCGCACCGACGGAAACCATTCATCTGGATCATTTAATCAATGAATTGCGATTATTCAAAAGTCCGGCAGAAATTGCAACCCTGCGGATCTCCGCCAATATTGCCATTGCCGCACACCGTCGGGCGATGGAATGCTGCCGTCCAGGCATGAATGAATACCAGATTGCCGCACAGATTTCGCATACTTTCATGGAACGCAATGCCCAGATGGCTTACCCTTCCATTGTTGGCGGTGGTGAAAACAGTTGTATTCTGCATTACATGGAAAACAATACACCACTCGCCGATGGCGATGTCCTGTTGATTGATGCAGGCGCGGAATATCAGTTTTATGCCTCCGATATTACCCGTACCATCCCGGTTAACGGGCGTTTCACGCCTGCGCAAAAAGCAGTTTACGAGGTGGTATTAAACGCGCAGGAAGCCGCCATTGCGGAAGTTTATCCTGGTAACCCCTGGATCATGCCACATCTTGCTGCAATTGAAAGTATTACGGAAGGTTTATTAAACCTGGGTTTGTTGCAGGGAGAGCTGGATAGTCTGATTGAAAATGAAGCTTATAAACGTTTTTTCATGCATCGCAGTGGTCATTGGTTAGGTATGGATGTGCATGATGTGGGTGAATACAAAGTCAATCAGGAATGGCGGGGATTTGAATCGGGCATGGTGCTCACTGTTGAGCCGGGCATTTATATTCCTGCTGGTGATGAAGATATTGCACCTAAATGGTGGAATATCGGTATCCGTATTGAAGATGATGTCCTGGTCACTGACACAGGACACGAAGTGCTGACTGCTGCTTTAGAAAAAACGGTTGCCGAAATTGAAAACCGCATGTCCCAGCACTTATAACCTTATTAAATAAAACAAACCTATTATGTCAAAACTTCTCAGCATTCCTGCCAGCCATTCACAAAATCACGGCACCTGGGCGCAAGCTCAATTCCTGCTCTTTTGGTACAGTTGGTTGAGGTGGCAAAGAACGGATGTCAGTGCTTTGCCGCCACCTATCATCATTGGTGCTTTAGGGGGATCGGGAACACGTATGTTAGTCCAGTTTCTGCAAAGTGCCGGGGTGTGGATGGGGACATGGATAAATCCAAGAACGGAAGATGCTATGGCAACCCGCCATTTTTTTCAGAAATATTTTGTAGATACTTTCTGTTTATTAGAACAGCAACAAAAAATTCCAGCACATTTATTGGCATGTTTTCAACAAACCATACGCGCACACCGTTGGCATATACCACAGCCTGAGCAAGCCTGGGGATTTAAAAATCCCCGTAGCATGTGGCTGATTCCTTTTATCCAACAACTTTATCCTGACATGAAGTTTATTCATGTGGTGCGTGATGGGCGGGATATGGCTTTAAGCAATAATCAAAACTTACTGGCTAAACATGCCGGGCTGCTATTAGGTGAAGCTGGCATGAAACAGGATATGCTGCACCAGCAACTGCTGTTATGGGACAAAGGTAACCGGATTGCCCGTACCACAGGAGAAAAACTCAATAAGGGTCATTATTTGATATTAAAATACGAAGACTTATGTTTTCAGCCCAGAGAGACTTTAACCACTTTATTGCAATTTATCGGGCACCCGGTTGATACGACATTAATTGAACAGGGGTGTCAAAAATTGAAACCTTCTCCCGGTATCGGACGCTGGCAACAACAAAGCACGGTGATTGAAGCGGCACTGACAGCCAGCATAAAAGAGACTTTATTGGATTTTGCTTATGATGAATAAGTCCACAACAGCTACGCCCTTATTGGAAATTCGAAAACTCAGTGTTGCCTTTGGTCGCCATGAGCCGCGCAGCAAAGTGGTGCAGCAACTGGATTTACAGATTGCAGCGGGGGAAAAACTCGCGCTGGTTGGCGAATCGGGTTCTGGAAAATCTGTCTCTGCCTTATCAGTCTTAGGTTTGCACGAAGCAGGGCAGGTGCATTATCCCAGTGGTGAAATCTTATTTCAGGGGCAGGATTTATTACATATTCCCGCAGCAGCCTTGCGCCGGGTGCGTGGTAAAGATATTGCCATGATTTTCCAGGAACCCATGACTTCGCTCAACCCGGTTTATCCCATTGGCACACAACTGATAGAACCCTTGCTGCTACATGAAAACTATTCCCGCGCAGCCGCCAAAAAACACATGATAGAGTTGCTGGATCACACCGGCATCCCGGAACCACATAAACGTTTTGATGCCTATCCACATATGCTTTCCGGTGGACAGCGGCAACGTGTCATGATTGCCATGGCGCTGGCTTGTAACCCTAAGTTATTGATTGCAGACGAACCGACAACAGCGCTGGATGTCACTATTCAGATGCAGATTCTGGAATTATTGGAAAAAATCCAAAAAGAATCCAATATGGCGATTTTATTGATCACCCATGATCTTAATATCGTGCGCCGTTTTACGGATCGTATTTGCGTGATGCAACAAGGCCGCCTGGTTGAAGAAAATACTACGACACAATTGTTTGAAAATCCAAAACATCCTTATACCCTGCGTTTATTAGACAGCCAACTGAGCCAGCGTATGATTGTTGATGAGCCGGATAATCAACAAGCGCCCTTATTAAAAGCACAGCAACTGCGTTGTCATTTTCCGATTAAAACCGGTTTTTTTCGCAGAACACAAGGCGTGGTGAAAGCCGTTGATAATGCTGATGTGCATTTACAGCCCGGAGAAACCCTGGGCATCGTCGGGGAGTCAGGTTCCGGTAAAACCACCCTGGGCATGTGTTTATTACGTTTACAGGACTGCGAAGGTGAGATTTATTTTTCAGGGCAAGCCCTGCACAATTTGAAACCCCGCCAATTACGCCCTTTGCGCAAAGATTTTCAGGTAGTTTTTCAAGACCCTTATTCATCGTTGTCGCCCCGGATGACGGTGGAACAAATTATCGGCGAAGGCTTACAGATTCATTTCCCGCAACTCAGTCGTGAGCAGCGCCGCACGCGTATTATCGCCATGCTCGAAGAAGTCGGCTTGGAAGCGGATATGTTATGGCGTTACCCTCATGAATTTTCAGGTGGTCAACGCCAGCGTATCGCGATTGCCAGGGTGGTGATTTTAGAACCCAAGCTGATTTTATTAGACGAGCCAACCAGTGCATTGGATGTCTCTGTGCAAAAACAGGTTTTATCATTACTGCATCATTTACAACAAAAGCATCATATCAGTTACTTATTTATCAGCCATGATTTGAAAGTTATCCGCGCCATGTCACACCGTATTATTGTCATGCGCGAGGGGACTTTTGTTGAACAGGGGCAGACGGAAAAGCTGTTTGCCGCGCCACAGCAGCATTATACCCAACAATTATTACAAGCAGCTTTGTTTGCATAAATAACCTGAATTATGCGCTTTGTCCAACATCGGTTATCATATACGGTTAATTTTTAGGTTTTTGTGAGTTTATGAAGTCCAGAAACTGTTGGTAAACCGTTATAAACGATGGCAGAACAAGACGCAATTAACACGAAAAACCGGAATCTATATAAAATTTATTGCTACACAACCCCGGATTTTTTGTGTTAAGGAACGAGGATAAAGTAAGAACCGAAACTGGGCGCAGGATTTTTGTTCATTTTCAAGGCATGAAAACAGGCGCATAGCAAGCTATGTAACTGTTTTCATAACGCAGAAAATGGAGAAAAAGGCCAGCTTGGTTTCGGGAATTATAAAATCCTCGTTCCTAACTGCAATGCCGCTATGTCAAGCATAATAGGTTTACCAACAGCTTCTCATTTTATAAAACTCCGTTGACGTATTATGGAGAACCATATGACAAGCACGCTTGATCCGGGTATTGATCCCGATTCCCAGGAAACCGAAGAATGGCTGGAAGCCCTGGAATCGGTTATTGAAAACGAAGGCATTGAACGCGCACATTTTTTAATAGAACGCCTGATTAAACGGGCGCGGCGACGCGGGGGACACTTACCCTATTCCGCCAATACCGCTTATGTTAATACCATCCCCGTTAGCCAAGAAGACAAAAAACCTGGGGATTCCACGCTGGAATGGCGTTTGCGTTCTTATATTCGCTGGAATGCGATGGCAATGGTGGTGCGCGCCAACAAGGAAAGCAGCGAACTGGGCGGTCATATTGCCAGTTTTGCCTCTGCCGCCACGCTTTATGATGTCGGTTTTAACCATTTTTTCCACGCTGCCAATGGTAGTCATGGTGGTGATTTAATCTATTTTCAGGGCCATTCCGCGCCGGGAATTTATGCCCGCGCCTTTATGGAAGGGCGTTTATCTGAAGAACAATTAGGCCGTTTTCGTCAGGAAGTAGATGGCGATGGTCTGCCTTCTTACCCCCATCCCTGGCTGATGCCCGATTTCTGGCAGTTCCCCACCGTATCTATGGGTTTAGGCCCGATTCAGGCAATTTACCAAGCCCGTTTCATGAAATATCTCAGCAACCGCAATATCGTCAATAATGAACAGCGTAAAATCTGGGCATTTATGGGCGATGGCGAGATGGATGAGCCAGAATCGCTGGGCGCAATCGGCATGGCGGGTCGGGAAAAACTCGACAACCTGGTGTTTGTCATTAACTGTAACTTACAGCGCTTAGATGGCCCGGTGCGCGGTAATGGCAAGATCATTCAGGAAATGGAAGCCAACTTCCGTGGCGCTGGCTGGAATGTCATTAAAGTTATCTGGGGGTCTTATTGGGATCCCTTATTTGCAATGGACACCCAGGGACTGATGCGCAAACGCATGGAAGAATGCGTAGACGGTGAATATCAGAATTACAAAGCCAAAGGCGGCGCTTATACCCGCGAACATTTCTTTGGCAAATACCCCGAACTCAAACGCATGGTCGCCAATATGAGCGACAATGACATCTGGCGCTTAAATCGTGGTGGTCATGATCCGCATAAAGTCTATGCTGCCTATGCATCAGCCGTGAAACACACCGGGCAACCCACCGTGATTCTGGCGAAAACCGTTAAAGGTTACGGCATGGGTATCGCCGGTGAAGGGCAGAATATTACCCATCAACAGAAAAAAATGGGCATGGAAGCGTTAACCGCGTTCCGTGATCGGTTTAATATTCCGGTTTCCGATGAAGAACTGCCCAATGCACCGTTTTATAAACCAGCGGAAGACAGCCCGGAAATGCAATACCTGCATGAGCGGCGCAAAGCGCTGGGCGGTTATATGCCTGCGCGGGTCAATAAAGCTGCACCACTTGAGATCCCGCCGCTGGAAACCTTTAAGGCACAACTGCAAAGCAGTGGTGAGCGGGAGTATTCCACTACCATGGCCTTTGTGCGTATGCTTTCAGTTCTGGGCAAAGATAAAAAAATTGGCAAATATGTGGTGCCGATTGTCCCGGATGAAGCCCGTACCTTTGGCATGGAAGGTCTGTTCCGGCAAATGGCAATTTATTCCTCCGTGGGCCAGCTTTATGAGCCACAGGATGCTGATCAGGTAATGTATTACCGTGAAGACAAAAACGGTCAGATTCTCGAAGAAGGCATTAATGAAGCCGGTGCCATGTCTTCCTGGATTGCCGCAGCAACGGCGTACAGCAATTACGGCGTGAACATGATGCCGTTTTATATTTATTATTCCATGTTCGGTTTCCAGCGTATTGGCGATCTGGCCTGGGCGGCAGGCGATATGCAGGCGCGTGGCTTTTTGCTGGGTGGCACAGCAGGGCGCACCACGCTGGCAGGTGAAGGCTTGCAGCATCAGGATGGTCATGGACACTTGCAGGCGGCAACGATCCCCAACTGTATTTCCTATGACCCCACTTTTGCCTATGAACTTGCGATCATTTTACATGATGGCATGAAGCGCATGTTCCACGATCAGGAAAATGTGTTTTATTACATTTCAGTGATGAATGAAAACTATGCCCACCCGGCGCTGCCTGAGGGTGCAGAAGAAGGCATACTCCAGGGGATGTACTTATTTAGCGAAGCTAAAAAAGCGAAAGTACAATTACTGGGCAGTGGCACGATTTTACGTGAAGTGATTGCCGCTGCCGAGTTGCTGGAACAGGATTTTGGCATCAGCTCAGATATCTGGAGCGTCACCAGCTTTAATGAACTGCGCCGCGAAGGGCTGGAAGTGGAACGCTGGAACCGAATGCACCCGGAAGACACTCAGCGCAGCACCTGTGTCACGCAAAATCTGCAAAATCGCCAGGGTCCGGTAATTTGTGCCACCGATTATATTAAAACGTATGGCGATCAAATCCGTAATTGGGTACCAGCACCCTACACGGTATTAGGTACCGATGGTTTTGGGCGTAGTGATATACGCAAAAAATTGCGCGAATTCTTTGAAGTCAATCGTTTTTATGTGGTTGTGGCCGCACTTAAAGCCTTGGCTGATCAAGGTGATATTCCAGCCAGCACCGTCAGCGATGCGATCCAGCGCTACGATCTCGACATCAACAAACCTAACCCGACAACGGTTTAAGGGAGTCACAGATGCCAACGATTAAAAACATTCCCGTACCGGATATTGGTGATTTTAAGGGTGTAGAAGTCATTGAAATTATGGTTTCTCCAGGTGACAGCGTAGCCGCAGAAGATTCGCTGATCACCCTGGAAAGCGATAAATCAGCCATGGAAATTCCCAGCCCGGATGCCGGGGTGGTAAAAGAAGTGAAACTCAACATTGGTGATACGGTTGCTGAAGGCGATTTAATCCTGACCCTGGAATTGGCAGAAGCAAGCAAGGAGCAAGCATCCGCAGCAACGACTACGGCAGCAGTTGAGCAAGCAAGTCCAACACCGATAGTTGCACCGCCCGAAGCTGCACCGCCGCCTTCCCAAACCCGCAAACCTTCATTGGCAGAGCCGGTACCAAAAGAAATCAAACAACCGCCACCTGAACCGGTGCGTATTGATGATTCTTTACGTAAAAAAGCCCATGCCAGTCCTTCCGTGCGACGTTTTGCGCGTGAGTTAGGTGCGGCCTTGGAACAGGTTAAAGGCAGTGGGCGTAAAGGCCGCATTATTAAGCAAGACGTGCAAAGCTTTGTTAAAAGTCAGTTACAAAAAGTCAGTAGCGGCGAAGTCGGGCAAGGTGGTGGTTTTGCCGTACCAGCAATGCCGGAAATCGACTTTGCACAATTTGGTGAGATTGAAAACAAAACCCTGTCACGGATTCAAAAAATCTCCGGGCCGGTACTACATCGCAGTTGGGTCACGATTCCCCATGTCACCCAACATGATGAAACCGATATTACCGAGATGGAAGCCTTCCGTAAAAGCATGAAAAGCGAAGCGGAAAGACGAGGCCTGAAACTCACGCCACTGGTTTTTCTGATGAAAGCGGCGGTTGCTGCGCTCAAGGAATTTCCAGAATTTAACGCTTCACTGTCGTCGGATCAAACCAGCCTGATTATGAAAAAATATTTTCATATCGGCTTTGCGGTTGATACTCCCGGTGGCTTGGTGGTGCCGGTGATTCGTGATGTTGATCAAAAAGGTCTGTTTGAACTTTCTGAGGAATTGATCGCGCTCAGCAGCAAAGCCCGTGAAAGTAAACTCAGCCCTGGCGAGATGCAAGGTGGCTGCTTCACTATTTCCAGCCTCGGCGGTATCGGCGGCACCTATTTCACGCCGATTATCAATGCACCGGAAGTGGCTATTCTTGGCGTATCACGCAGTAAAATGCAGCCGGTATATCAAGAGAATGGGCAAGATGGTGAATTTGTACCGCGCCTGATGCTACCCTTGTCCTTGTCTTATGACCATAGAGTCATTGACGGGGCTAAGGCCGCACGGTTCTGTAGTTATCTGGGCTTTATTTTGGCAGATGTAAGGCGATTGTTGATTTAAGTCAGTGGAGGCGTTACTATTTTTTCAGTATTTGGGCGTATGCCCAGCGAAAAGGAAAGCGTCTCCGTTATTCTATTTAGGAATGGGAATAAAAGCTGAAACTGATGCAGGGTTTTTGGCATTATAAAATTCCCGCTTTGTCACAAAATTGAAGAAGGACATTATAATGATGAAAAAATCTATAACATCGCTTGGTCTTTTATTATCTGCTTTGTTACTGGTTGCTTGCAGCAGCATTCCTAAGCCAGTGGCAGAACTGGCCAGTGCACAGACGCTGATTGAATCTGCCGAAACCAGTGAAGCGGGTAGCTATGCTCCGGTAGAACTGGATCGTGCTAAAGGCAAGTTACAACGCGCTAAGGCAGCAGTGGATCGCAGAGATTACAAAACCGCAACCCAACTGGCTAATGAAGCTCAGGCTGATGCTAAACTGGCAGCAACCAAAGCCACTGCCGCGCGTGTTCAACAATCGGCAAAAGAAATGGATGCCACCGTTAAAGGCATGGCGAATGAACTTGAACGCGCTCAGCAGCAATAAGACAAGAGGATGAGAACATGAACAAAATCTATACACAGCTATTTTTTGTTACATTACTGACAGTGCTTCTCAGTGCTTGTGGCGCACTTGAAAAAAGTACCAATTTAAAAGGTGCGGAAGCCGCCTATAATAAAGCGAAAGGCGATCCTGAAGTAATTAAATATGCGGCCAGCCAGCTTGACAGCGCAGAAAAAACCTTAAAGCAGGCAGCCAATGCAGAAACGGCTGAAGAAATGAGATCACTGGCTTATATTGCTGATAACCAAGTTAAAACTGCAATGGAATTAACGGCAACCAAACAAGCGGAAGCTAAAATTGCCCACCTGAGTACAGTTTCCAGTGACCTGGCATTACAAGCACGGGAACAGGAAGCGCAACGTGCGCGTATGGCGGCTGAAAAAGCACGGCTGGCAGAAGAAAAAGCCCGTGCTGAAAAAAACCGTCTGCAACAGGAACTGGCGGCATTACAGGCTAAAAAAACTGATCGGGGCATGGTTATGACCCTGGGTGATGTCTTGTTTGCCACCGGCAAAGCCGATCTGATGCCTGGTGCTGTCAGTACACTGCAACGATTGGCTGATTTTCTGCAACAGCATCCTGAAAAGAATCTGAAAATTGAAGGTCACACCGACTCCACAGGCAGCTCCAGTATGAATTTACAATTATCAGAAAACCGCGCAAATGCCGTACGTAGCGCCTTAACCGCTAAAGGCGTAGACAGTGGACGTATACAAACAATTGGTTTGGGTATGAGCCAACCTATTGCGCCCAATAAGACGAAAGAAGGCCGCCAGCGTAACCGCCGGGTAGACATTATTATTCAGTAATCAACAGGACTTTGAAGCCGGTACATCGCCAAGATTCTAATGACGGCTGGCTTATTAAAAGACCTTCCAGGTTTTCAAAACCTGGAAGGTCTGGGAGGCCAACGGTGTAGAAAGTAAGCGGGGTAATTATTGAAAAAATAATGGAATATAAGCAAATAAATGCTGCCCTTTCCACATTTTATGCTGTAACCGATCAGCAATCACCTGAAGACAAGCGGGGCTTTCATGTGTGTCGACAAAACCAATGACAGTGTCTGTTTGCTTATCATCTCCAATCAATTTAATGGAAGTGACGGCACAATAACTTGTCAAAAAACTTTGTAATTCCTGGGCATTGGTATTGCCAGGTAAGTTATAGAGCATAAGGTGCATGGTGGTGCCTCTTGTTCAGGTAGCGTAAAATGTCCCGGAACCTGATGCGTTGTATTGTGGTTTATATCTGCATATTGCAGTATTGTTTAACTGGCTTTAGGTCTTTTTTATGCCTTTATATAGCCAGTAATGATATTTTTTTTATCTTTATATCATATATTATAACAGGTATTACGCAAAAGCCTCTTTTTCGCAGGTTTTGAAAGTTTGAATTATTTTTTTATGCGGGGGCCAAAAATGGCGGTGCCAATGCGCACTTGCGTCGCGCCTTCAGCGATAGCGGCTTCCAGATCAGCGCTCATACCCATGGATAAGGTATCTAAAGCAAAGCCCTGGCTTTTCAATTCAGTAAATAAGTGAAATAACCGGGCAAAGGGCAAACGCTGTTGTTCCAGCGTATCGGCAGATGCGGGTAAGGCCATCAGGCCACGCAAACGCAGGCGTGGCAGTTGCGATACGGCGCTTGCCAGCGTTTCCAGTTCTGCCGGATTAATACCAGATTTTTGTGGCTCGCGGCTGATATTCACCTGTAAACAGACATTCAGCGGTGCCAGGTGTGGTGGGCGTTGTTGATGCAGACGCTGCGCATGTTTTAAGCTGGACAGGGTTTCCACCCAATCAAAATGCGCTGCAATAGGACGGGTTTTATTAGATTGCATGGCCCCGATAAAATGCCATTCCAAATCATACCCTGCATTTTTCAGGCTTTCGATTTTTGGCAGGGCATCTTGCAGGTAGTTCTCGCCAAAACAACGCTGCCCCTGCGTAGCAGCACTTTTAATGGCTGTTGCGGGATGCGTTTTACTGACTGCCAGCAATTGAATATCTGCCGGGTTACGCTGCCATTTTGTTGCAGTTTGCGTAATGCGCTCGCGTACCTGTTGCAGACGTTGCGCGATGTTGTTCATGATGTGGGACTCATGCCTCAGGTAACTGGCAATCATCGGGGAGTTGACGCCGTGCCAGTAAAATCTGTTTGAAATGTTCCGGATCTTTGGTGTGCGTCAGTTCGCCAGGGCGTGGAAAGTGGTAATCCTTCAAACGCGACAACCAAAAACGCAAGGCTGCTGCGCGCAGCATCACCGACCAGTTTTCCCGTTCCTGAAACGTAAATGGGCGCTGCTGCTGATAGGCATCTAAAAAGATATGCAGACGCGCTACATCCAGTTGCCCTGTTTCCAGGTCAATACACCAATCATTAACCGTAACCGCCACATCGTATAACAACACATCATCACAGGCATAATAAAAATCAATAATACCGCACAGTTCATCATCATTAAATAAGGCATTATCACGAAATAAATCGGCATGAATCACGCCGCGCGGCAAATTATCATGCTGATGTTTTCCCTGAAAGCGAATTTCTTCCTGCAACAGATGATTATCGGTTTCTGGCAGTTTTTCCTGAAGGCGTTTTGCTATCTGCCGCCACCAGTGTGGCCCACGACCATTGGCGCGATATAAGGGAAACCCTGGCGTTGCCGTATGCATATGTCCCAGTGAATGGCCTAAAGCCTGACACTGGGCCAGCTTAGGCTGCAAAATTTCACTGCCAGTTAAGCGCCGCACCAAGGCTGCGGGTTTGTCATAAAAATGCTGCAAATAATGCCCGTCATTATCCGCCAAAGGATGGGCACTGGGGACTTTGTGTTCAGCCAGATAGGCCATGAGCTCCAGAAAATAAGGGAGTTCTTTTTCTCCCATTTCCTCAAACAGGGTTAAAACAAATTCCCCACTGGTAGTGGTCACAAAATAATTAGTATTTTCAATACCAGAACTAATACCCTGGTATTCCAGCAGTTGCCCTAGTGGGTATTGCTGTAAAAAAGTTTCCAGCGCTTCGCGCTCAACAATCGTATAAACAGACATGAATAGTGCTTTAAGTGTTTAACCTGAATTCGATGTCAGCTCGAACGGCACAAAAGATGCCGAAAATCACTTCCATCTCAAACTAAGTTATTGATAAGTAAATGCTAGGAGGCTGTCCGAGAACACAAGACCTACTGCCTCTGTTATCGGACAGCCTCCCAGGTTTAAGCGTTATTCCTTAGAGATAAGACAGCATATCGCGTTCTTCAGCGGAAGGCTCAAAGCTGCGACGTTCATAATAACTGAAGATCAGATCCACCACTGACTGGGCATCATCCACCATCTGAAACAGATCCATATCTTCCGGACTGATGGTTTTTTGAGCATCCCGCATACTGGCTTGTACCCAGTCGATAAATCCCTGCCAGAAATCTGAACCCACCAAAATAATTGGAATTTTTCGGGTTTTTCCGGTTTGTACCAAGGTCAGGATTTCCGCGAGTTCATCTAATGTGCCAAAACCGCCGGGTAAAACCACATAGGCAGAAGCATGTTTAACAAACATGACCTTACGCGCAAAAAAATGGCGAAAGGATAAGGAAATATCCTGATAGGGATTACCGCTTTGTTCATGGGGCAGTTGGATATTCAAACCAACGCTGGGCGAGGGGCCGGCAAAACAGCCTTTATTAGCGGCTTCCATAATACCGGGGCCACCACCACTGACCACGGAGAAACCGGATTCCGATAAACTACGTCCGATTTCTTCAGTCAGTTGATAATAAGGGTGTTCCGGTGGGAATCGCGCAGAACCAAAAATAGTCACTGTGGGTGAAATATTGGATAAGCGTTCAAAGCCTTCCACAAATTCCGTCATGATCTGAAACACGCGCCAGGATTCACGCGATAAAGCCATGGGATCGGAACTGTCTTGATGTAGACGATTGTGTATATTATGTTTCATAGGTGGAATTTTAACATAAGCTGAATACGGTGTAAGCTTCATTCAGTGCTAAAGACACTGAATGAAGTTTCTTAAAGCCAATTACCAATTAATAAAAATGCCCCCCAAAAAGCCGGGTGGCGAAACATACGCTGCTTAAGCAGTGCAAGCTGGGCCTTGCGCAAGGCTTGTGCTTTAGAAGTGTTGGGCTGTTGCAGTTGGCGATAGAATTCAATAATCAGTTTGGAGGTGGCTTCATCGTTGACAAACCATAAGCTGGCCAAGGCACTTCTGGCACCGGCACGAATCGCAACGCCAGCCAGACCCAGCGCGGCGCGTTCATCACCGACAGCAGTCTGGCAGGCACTTAAGGTTAGCAGTTCCACCGGTTGTTTGCGGATGCTGCCCAATCCCAGCAGTGTTTCCAGTTTATTCATGGTGAGTTTGTCGTGATAAGTCAACAGGAAGGTATTTCTGGGATCGGTATCAAATTGTCCATGCGAGGCGATATGTACAATGGAATAAGGTTGATTTTCCAGTGCCTGGTTGATGCTTGTTAAAGAAAACTTTTCATCCAGTAAAGTCTGGCGTTGTTGAAACAAGGACTCAATACCCCGAATTTCCCTGGGCACATTAGGCAATGCCGTGAAATTTTGTACGCCTTTAGACAAGCCGTTGAGTAAAACGCTAATATTTTCATGCGGCAGCGGACGGGGATCGGTCAGATCAAGACTGGGCGTGACTGCCAGCGCATAATCCTGAATCAGAAAATGCCGCGTTTCACGATCATACAAGGTGCCCAGGGGTATCATGCGCAAAGCACCATCCGGCACGATAACCAGGGTATCAATCTGATATTTGGACAATAATGGCAGCAAAGGTTGAATCAGCCATTCATGCAATTGTATGGCTTCGCGAATAAAACGGTTATTGCGGCTGTCTTGCAGATTGTATTGAAAAGCGCGTATGGTCTGGGTCATTTCCCGTTCACTGACTGGCACGCGCAAATGGTGAATACCATCGGCTAAACTGACCAGCAGTTCCATACGATCCGGTAATAAAATCGGGTAAAGCATAGCAGTATGGCGCGTCAGTGCATCAAGATTCACCACGGGTACTTTTTCCAGATTGGAAATTGCCACGCATTCATCCTGAAAATACTCTTCCAGTTCCGCGACTTTAAGTTTTTCCACCGTAGCACGGGCTTGTTTCAGCAGTTGCTCTTTAGCTTCAGCACTGGCCTGCCATGCCTGCTGCAATAATAAATCCGCCAGACCAAAATACACCGGGCGCAGTGATTGTAAAAAAAATTCCTGCACATCGCGCCGCCCTGAGGTTAAACGCATACGAATTGGATGCAGAATATCCAAAGCCTGTTGATAAGCCTGAATAGCCGCCGGAATATCCCCTTCAGCACGGTGCAAACGCCCCAGTTGCCAGTGCCATTGATAGCTTAAGTCGGGCTGTTTTTGTGATAAAAACAACGCCATGCGTGAAAATTTTTGGGCATGAGCTATTTCACCTTTACGCTCGTAGACCTGCCCCAGATAACCGCGTACCTGTGCTTGTAAACGTGGTGTTTCTTTTGCCGTTGCCGGGTTTTGCGCAGCCAGTTGCAAACGATTTTCCGCAAAAGCCAAAGCCTGTGGATGCTGGCTTTCACGGTGGATGCGCAAAGCCAGTTGCGCTAAAGCCAGTTGCTGAGCCAAGGCAAAATTGATTTTTGGCAATAAGGCTTGCGCTTGTTGTAAGTGTTGTAAACTTTGCGTTATGTTTTGTTGTTGCAACGCTAAACGTGCCTGATTACTGCGTATATTAATTTGTAAATCAGCATCCTGAGCTTGTTCCGCCTGTTGATAAGCCTGTTCATAGGTTTCTTCAGCTTGCTTGGTTTTGTCTTGCACACTGAAAAAAGTACCCTGATGATTCAGAATATGTGCCAGCATTTGTGGCTGCTGGGTTTGTCGCGCTAACTTGACGCCTTGTTCAAATTGTTCAGCGGCAGCCAATGTTTGCTGCATACCTAACAAGGTATCGGCAAGTTGGCTGTGGATTAAAATTTGTTGTTGTTGAGTGGCTGATTTTTGATGCTGCAACAGATACTGATATGCCGTGCGATAATCGCCTAAGGCCTGATAAGCACTGCCAATCCGAATGTGTAAGTCCACCTGCGCGTTGCTCTCAAGCTGTGGTAACGCCTGTTGCCAATTGTTAATGGCTTTGGCATACGCGCCCTGGCTAAAAGCCTCTTCACCTTGTCTGACCGTTTGTAATGGGGTTTGGGCATGACTATAGCCAGCAACAAAAAGCAAACAAAATAAACAAAGTTGCATAGTTTTCATTATGACCCACCTCTGTATAATAAAATCAATTCAGCTTCCGCAGGGATAACAGCCCTTCAAGGGATTATCTCTTTAATCGGCTAAGAAAAGTGAATAATTGCTTTTCATAACGTGACTGTATCATGGGCTACTTGGGTTTTACAAACCTGGAGCCATATCATAAGCTGAGCTATCGTTTTTTAGGGGGGACTTAACATTTCAACCACCAAATCCTCTGACACAACATCCCGGCAGGCACTTGTTGAATCATCATCATCCCCGGTAAGTCCGCAACAAGTTGAATACCTGCCAGCAGCATCTGCCCAGACCCCACGTCCCCCCAGGCAGCGTAGTCTCTGGTATCCATTTTTCTGGGTACTGGCATTAATGCTGTTTTTATTTTTATTCAGTTTTTTTGGACGTCAATGGCTGGACAGCATGTTAGCCAGACTGGATCAACAAAAAACCGTGCATCTGGATCAAAGCCATGCTGACAGCGGCGTAAAGCAACAGGTACGCCCCAGTATCCGTTTAATGTTACGCAATGAAAATGGCGAGCTTACAGAACATTTGCTGGATGCTGAAAAATATCAACAGTTTGTACGCGATACCATTCCAAACTTAACGCAAGCCCGTAAACAGGTGCAGGCAGCCTCCCGGCAGCGTTTGCATGACGATTTATTCCGTTTATTTACCCCGATTTCCCAACGCACGGAACGTTTTGCCAATTGGTATTTTGCCTATGACACGACTTACCGTTTGCTCTGGGAAGGGCTGCGCTCAGCCAGCCAACATGCGCTAAGCACTGAAGCGCAAAGCCTGCAAGATGCCGTGGCTTATGATGTCGAGGCCTATTTACAACAACATTATGAAGAGATTGTATTACGCCCGGAAATCACCCATGTGTACTTAAAGCAAGTCTATCAGGATAACCTGCAACAAGCGCATCATGATTATTTACTGGCCTTATCCAAATTACACGACAATTTCCAGCAGTTTGTCGCCCACCAAACCACGCACGCACAAGCACTGGATGTCAGTAAGGTGGCCTTCACCCTGGATTGGGACAGCCAGTTTAATAAAATCAGCATGGCAGATTATGAACGTGGCACGCCGGATGCCATACGCGGTATTGGTCTGGCAGCCGCTGGTGGCGCAACCGGTAAGGCCGTGGGCGGCGTGGCGGGTAAAGCCATGGCATCAGTGGTGGGCAAGGGCTTGTTTGCCAAAGCAGCAGCACCGATTGCAAGCAAAGCCGCGTTATTGGCTGTGCAAGGCACCGCAGGGGCGGCGGCAGGCTCCATTGTACCCGGCGCAGGCACGGCACTGGGTGGCACTATTGGCCTGGGTACGGGGATTGCGGTAGATTATGCGATCAGCAAAGGCATAGAGCAAGTGCAGCGTGAAGAATTTATTAGCGATATTCAGGAAGCCTTAAAAGTCACCCGCTGGGAATGGGAAAATACCATGCAGGCCTCTTTGAGGCAGGGTATCAATATCTGGTTTGAGGATACCTTGCAATTGTTACCTTTGTATACCTTGGATGATTAAGGTCTACGTAGGACTGGCAGTCCTTTAAGGATTGCCAGTCCTGAAGTTATTATTTGTTTTTACCAGTTACTGTATTAGTGGGGTAGTCAGTGATTCTGCCAACTGAGCGACATCTAAAGTTTGACACCAAGGCAGAGTCCCTAGCAAGGGTGCGGGAATGCGTGCTTTTAGACTCTCCAGTACCTGCTGTTGGGCAAAATCTTCCGTCACTGGCGGGGCTAAGCTATTGGCAACCCAGCCAACCAGTGTGCAGCCATCATTAATAATTGCCTGTGCGCTAAGCAATGCGTGATTAATGCAGCCCAGTTTTAAACCGACCACCAAAATAACACCGACATCCAACGCCTGAACCAGATCATTTAAACCTGCTTGTTCATTCAGCGGCACGTACCAACCGCCAACCCCTTCTATTAATAAGTGTTCCTGATTTTGCATACAGTGTTTTTGCATACCCTGGCAGGCTTGCACCAGCTTATCCAACTGCAAGGGTGCACCCATCTCGGTTGCGGCAATATGCGGCGCTATAGGTGGCTCAAATGCAAAAGGATTGACTTGTTGATAGGGCAGGGAGGAACTGCTGTGGGCTTGAATCAGCAAGGCATCCTGGTTGCGTAAAATACCTTGTTCATCACGTTCACAACCACTGGCAACAGGCTTCATGCCCGTGGCTGCGATGCCCTGCCGTTGAAAATGATGCAACAAGGCCAGTGTTGTCCAGGTTTTACCGATACCTGTATCGGTACCGGTAATAAAAAACGTGTTTGCTGACAAGTTTTTTAACGTGAGTTCGGGTTTTTGATTGCACATACTAATTAGATATTTTAAGTCAGCTTATTTAGCACTGACTTGTTTTTGACGTGCCGCGTCAAGCAGCTTATCCGCTTCTTGTAACAGCTGATCATAACCACCGGTCATGCTGCTTGTCATGCGATATTCACCATTAACCACCAGACTGGGTACGGCATTGATGCCATATTTTTGGGTCAAGCGTTTGGCATTACGCACTTTGGCATCAACGGAAAACGAATTCAGTGCCTTGGTAAAGTCTTCTTTGGAAATACCGGCATGTTCTTTGAACAACTTGGCAAAGTCTTCCATGGTGCGCAAAGGACGCTTTTCTTTATGTATGGAGGCAAAGATTTTTTCGTGCATGGTGTCCAGTACATTCAGCTCTTCTGCCACATAATATACTTGTGCCAGGGCTGCCCAATGATTATTACTGAAAATGGCAGGCAGTTTCACCAATACCACGTCATCAGGTAAGTTTTTGGCCCAGGCTTCCAACGCAGGATCAAGCGTATAACAATGTGGGCAGGTATACCAGAACACTTCAACCACTTCCAGTTTACCTTTTTCAGCAACCGGCTGTGGTGGCGTTATTTTTTCATAAGGCAGTTTATCTGCTGCAAAGGCAGCACTGTTAAACAAACAAAGAAAACCCAAAACCCAAAAACTACGAAGGTATCGCTTCATAAAAACCTCTTAAGAAAAAACAAAAAATAATGGAACACCGATAGATGTGTTCTATGTTGTTTTTGACAATCGCCTTATAATGACCGGATAAAGCTTGATGCGCATGGATTGTTACAAGATGTTCATCCCAACGGTTTCCGATTTTACAAAGATTAATTCATAACAGCAAACATATTTATTATGGAATGCTTGCTCAAAGTTTTTTTCAGCACAGCGCCTGCTGCGATCAAATCTGAGATTCAGGCTGCCTGATTTTATACTGGTTCAGGTTTTCCCGTTATAAGTCATATTACTGGCCTGAAAATGAATGGGAGACGAAAGTCTTCCCCACCCTATATTTAAAGTTTGCTGCAACATAAGTTTACTGCTTAAGTTAATGATAGTGGGGCGTCACGGGGGGCAGGAGGTAGTGCCCCCTGAATGTGATTTTTTCAGCAATTCTCAATTACCGCCAGAGTTTGTACAACCCCAGGACAGAGAAGAAAAACAGGATTGTGAGTTAGCCGCAGCCAAGCGCTGGTTAAGGGCTTGGGGAAATCATTATTCTCCTTGGGGTATGACTATACTGGGCGATGATCTTTACTGTCATCAACCCTTTTGTGAGGCAGCTATTGAGCAAGGTTTCGATGTTTTGCTGGTCTGTAAACCTGATTCACATTCAACATTATACGACTGGATTGCTGATTTTGAGCGTATCTGATTATACTGACTTATTTGCTCCATACTGTACTTGACTGGATGGATACTGCTTACCACACTGTACGTAGTCTGCTACCATCACCACGTACATTCTTTGAACATCTACGCGCACTTATTCAGTATTTTCTCTTTGACTCTTGGGAGCATTTAATAAACTTTATGCTTGATGGGCTAAAAAATGAAAATCCTGATTAAAACTGTAGGTTTTAAATTGAGAATTGCTGGGGAATCTCTTAAATTTTTTATTTTTAAATTTTTTCCATATAATCGCTTGATTTATCTAACTGCTTTATGAGGTTCCGAATTACTGAGCGTTACCTAACGACTCCCGTAAAAGCTTAATTTATGCTATGGTATATAGATTAGTTACGATTAGTTACGCAAATATAATATTGTAATTGTTATTTGATCTCACATAATTTTTTTGCCTTCCAGAGATCAAAAAATAAAATGTCC
The DNA here is from genome assembly GCF_030378065.1 of Candidatus Venteria ishoeyi. Classification (GTDB taxonomy): domain Bacteria; phylum Pseudomonadota; class Gammaproteobacteria; order Beggiatoales; family Beggiatoaceae; genus Venteria; species Venteria ishoeyi. The sequence continues at coordinate 25,800 of NZ_JAUCGJ010000036.1, forward strand.
CACAGTGGCAATTTTTTTGACAAATATATCAATTTGCTTCAAAAAAAGAAGTATCTGCGTAACATTAATTATATTGATATGGCTATTATGGAGAATGGAACCCATGGAACAGCCCTCCAAGCAAGAAGAAAATGCACGTTTTATTAGTCGCCTCACCAAAAAAACATTAGCATTAATCCTCGCGGGTGGACGTGGTTCACGTTTAAAGAACCTTACTGATTGGCGCGCTAAGCCCGCCGTCCCCTTTGCAGGTAAATTTCGTATTATTGATTTTCCATTATCAAATTGTATTAATTCCAATATTCGTCAGGTTTCTGTTTTAACCCAATATAAAGCGCATTCATTAATTCTGCATATTCAGAAGGGCTGGAGTTTTTTGCGTGGCGAGTCGGGTGAATTTGTGGAATTAATTCCTGCGCAACAACGTTTATCAGGCAAATGGTATCAAGGTACGGCTGATGCCGTACATGAAAATCTTGATATTATTCGTCACCACGCCCCGGAATATGTTTTGGTTCTGGCAGGGGATCATATTTATAAAATGGATTATGGCCCTATGCTGGCTGCACACGCCTCTTCTGAAGCAGATTTGACGGTGGGTTGTATTGATGTCAGCCTGGAGGAAGCGCGTGGTTTTGGGGTAATGAGTACTGATGAAAATCAGCGCATTACCGCATTTAATGAAAAACCGGAAAATCCACAGCCTTTGGTTGACGACCCCAATAAAGCCCTGGCTTCCATGGGTATTTATATTTTTAATACCAAATTCTTATTAGAGCAACTCAGAAAAGATGCCAGTAATAAAAGCTCTTCACATGATTTTGGTCACGACATCATTCCTTCTATCATTGATGATTATCGTGTATTTGCCTATCCGTTTAACAAACAACGCGAAGGCGACATATTAAAAGACCGTTATTGGCGTGATGTAGGCACCATTGATGCTTTCTGGGAAGCCAATCATGAACTGGTCGGGGTAACGCCCCCTTTAAACCTGTATGATAAGGTTTGGCCTATCTGGACTTATCAGGAGCAGTTGCCACCCGCCAAATTTATTTTTGACGATGATGATCGCCGGGGCATGGCGGTTGACTCTATGGTTTCTGGCGGTTGTATTATCTCTGGTGCTAAAATTACACGCTCATTGTTATTTTCCAATGTTCATTTGCACAGTGGTAGCATATTAAAAGATACGGTGGTATTGCCGGATGTGGATATTGCTGAAAACTGTCGTATCAGCAAGGCCGTGATTGATAAGGGCTGTGCGATTCCTGAAGGCATGAGTATCGGGCAGGATCCTGAAGAGGATAAAAAAAATGGTTTTTATATCTCAGAACGTGGTGTGGTACTGGTAACCCCGGAAATGCTGAAGCAAAATATTCATCATAGTCGCTGATATTAAAAATTTGTCAAAGCCGTTGGTTAAACTTAGAAAGTCAGGAGATAAAAATTTATCTTCTGACTTTTTAAATTTATACTAAAACAAAGGTTCAACAGCATCTGTTATAAACAATAAATTTGGTAAACAATACTTGTTTCACTCCTTGTTATACCTCACATATAAATTTTTATTTACTCTTTCTGCTACAACCCGGAAAATAACGCATGAATTATCTGGATGTCCGTCGCGCCGGTATCTTATTACACCCCACTTCCTTACCAGGCCCAGCAGATGGCGGTGATCTCGGCCCCAATGCTTACTGGTTTATTGATTTTCTCGTTAAAAGCGGTATTTCTGTCTGGCAAACGCTGCCATTAGGCCAACCGCATGGTGATCTCTCACCCTATCAATGTCAATCCGTACATGCAGGTAATACCCGCCTAATCAGTTTGGAATTATTAATCAAGGCAGGTTGGTTAAACCCGCAGGAAGAAAGTGCTTCTGAACAAGAAACAGATTGGGCTAACTATCGCAGCGCAGCACTGAAGGAAGCCTTTCAACTTTTTAGAGCCAATGCTGATGATGAAACCTTATTAAGCTATACCGAATTTCTCAAAGAGAATACAGTTTGGTTAAAAGATTATAGTTTATTTCGAGTACTAAAAACCTTACATGAAGAAGCCCCCTGGTGGGAGTGGGCGGTGGATTACCGAAACCGTTCCAGTAAAGCACTGGACACCCTGCAACAGCGTTTTTCTCAGGAATTGGAACAACATAATTTTGAGCAGTTTTTGTTTTATCATCAATGGCAAAGCTTAAAGCAATATGCCAATGATAAAGATATTTTGTTATTTGGCGACTTACCCATTTTTGTTGCGGCAGACAGTAGCGATGTCTGGGCTGGACGGGAAAACTTCCTGGTGGATGAGCAGGGTAAGCCCAGCGTGGTTGCTGGCGTACCCCCGGATTATTTTTCAGCAACCGGGCAGTTGTGGGGCAATCCGCATTACAACTGGGAATATATGCAAAGCAATGGCTTTCTCTGGTGGCTGGAACGCCTGCGCGCGCAACAGGCTATGTTTGACATGGTGCGCATTGATCATTTTCGTGGTTTTGAAGCTTACTGGGAAATACCCGCAGGTGAAGAAACTGCAATGAATGGCCGCTGGGTGGAAGCACCGGGCGAAGCTTTATTTAAGACATTGCAATTACACCAGACGATTCCTTTGGTGGCAGAAGATTTAGGTATTATCACCGATGAAGTCAATGCATTACGGGAGCAGTTCCAGATTCCCGGCATGAAGGTATTACAATTTGCCTTTGAAGGCGGTGGTGCAGAAAATCCTTATTTGCCGCATAACCATGTTGAAAACTGCGTGATTTATACCGGTACCCATGACAATAATACAACACTGGGCTGGTTTCAGGAATCAGCCCCGGAAACCCAGCAATATGTGTGTGATTATCTGGGGGCCAACCCTGATGCCATGCCCTGGCCCATGATACGTAGCGTATTTTCTTCCGTTGCCAGACTGAGCATCGTACCCATGCAGGATATTTTAGGTTTAGGGACAGCACACCGCATGAATACACCGGGCGTTGCTGAAGGTAACTGGCGCTGGCGCTTTTCCTGGGATGATATTCCCAATAATCTGGATCAGCGTTTGAAAAGTATTATTGAGTGTTACGGACGTTTGCCTAAATAACTAACGCATTTGACTTGTCTTTTTGTCCGTATTCCGTGTTATGAAAACAGTTACATAGCTTACTATATGCCTGTTTTCGTACCTTGAATACGAACAAAAATCCTGTGTCAACGCTACAAGTTATTTAATCCGCGTTCCTAAGGCGCGAGAGGTATATTTTCCATCACATCGCCTCAATATCACTTTGATCTTTCAATAAAGCCCCCAGAAAAGGCAAATCAGCCAAGCGCTCCGGCAAGGGCAGCGGGTAAGTGCCATGTGCGATATTTAGCAAATCAAACCAGACCAGACATTCAGTTAATGAAGGCGGTTTCATTAAATCCTGTTTACGCAGCCTTAATACTTTGCTCAATGCATTATCAATCAGTTCATCATCAAGTTGCGTATAAGCCTGGCGGCGTGCTTGCAAGGCTTGGCGAAAATTTTCTTCGCTTAATTGCAGTGGATGGTAAATGCAGCGTCGCAAAAAAGGATCCGGCAAGCGCCGCTCGCTGTTGGTGGTGATAAATACCAGTGGACGTTGTTGTGGCGTCGCGTTGAAGTGTTTCCCTAATTCTGGAATATGAAATTCCATACGATCCAATTCATACAGTAAATCATTGGCAAAATCACGCGGGGCCTTGTCAATTTCATCAATTAAAACAATACGTACCTGCTTTGCCCCCATCGCCTGCCACAAGGGACGCGGCTCCAGATAGACGGCTTTATTCGGGGGGGCTTTACCTTGCGCACTGGCAAACTGGCTATCCTGAAAATAACGCAGTTGATCAAAATTATAAAATAAATCACGGGCGGCACTGTCTGATTTAACTTGAAAATGTAAAACATTACCCAGTTGTAATTGCTGCGCGACATAATAGGCAACCTGGGTTTTGCCACTACCTGGCTCTCCGCTGAGCAATAGCGGCAGGCCCGTTGCAATAGCCGCATTAATGGCTTGCGTTAGACCCGGTGGTGGTATGAAATAGTTTGCATTCTGAGCAAAGCTTTCCAGCGTTTGGGTCAAGGGACGCCTGGCTAAATTTTCATTTGTTGTGGGTGTTTGTGGCGCTTCGTTGCCACTTTCTCCAGTTTCCACCCTTTGTTTTATTGCCGTTGGGAGCATTAAAAATTGATAATCCGACATTCCTTTATCCCATTATCTTATTGTTCAGTAAGGTGTAATTTAAGCATGTCTCGAATACGCTGAATTTCACAGCGATCAGCTAATTGTAACAAGGCCTGACTAAATTCAGACAACTGTGGATTTGCTTTTTGTAATTCTTTAAGCTGCCTGGTAATCGATTCAATATCACCAATAATGGCAAATTGATATAAACGTGTAAGCAAATCAATAGAAGGTATGATGTTGTTTTGTGCACTCTTGGACTTGCTCTCCAATACCTCAAATTCATCCATGATTTCATCGTGATAATACCACTTTAACTGAAGATGTTGAGCAATCATGTTTAATAATTTGTTAGTTTTCACTGGCGCGCTGAGGTAATCATCACAACCTGCATCAAGGCTGCGCTGGCGTGTTCCAGGAAAAGCGTCAGCCGAGATCATGATAATCCGGGTCTGGTGTAGTTCGGGTATTTCCCGTATTTTCTGCGTAGCGAGCAAACCATTCATACCTGGCATATTCAGGTTCATCAGAATCATATCGGGTTGATATTTTATGGCTTGTTTTAAACTTGCGTTACCATTGTTGGCGAGTTGAACCATAAACCCCAAGGGATATAACAATTTTTTCAGCAGGGTACGATTAACCGTTTCGTCATCAACGATTAGAATTGTACGTACCTGGCCTTCATAACCTCTAATATGCAAAGGGTTAGGTGTATTTGACAGAACTGAGTCAGTGTGTTCTGCAATAATGGGGGCTGCAATCTTAAAACAAAACTGGCTGCCCTTGCCTTCAATACTTTGCACTTCCAGTTGACTGTTCATTAATTCCAGAAAACGTTGACTGATTGCCAAACCCAGCCCTAAACCTTCAGATTTATGTCGCAGTGAGCAAACCTGGGTAAAAGGCAAAAAAATGGCCTCCAAATTATCGGATGAAATACCTGGGCCTTCATCACTGACCTGAAAACAAATATAACCATCCTGATAACAGACAGACAGTTTTACCATGCCTTTTTCGGTGAATTTAATGGCATTACCCAGCAGGTTAATCAAAACCTGGCGCAAACGTGTGGCATCCAGCATGACCACCTCTGGTAAAGGAGAGTCTATCTGGCAATGAAAATTCAAATTTTTATTCTGGGCATTAATTTTGGTAATTTCCACAATATTATGTATAAATTCAGAAAATACCACTTCTTTAGGTATTAATTCTAATTGCTGAGCTTCAATTTTAGACAGGTCAAGAATATCGTTAATCAAGGTTAATAAATGTTTGCCTGATTGTAAAATAGTGCTCACCGCATCATGTTGGCGCGCACCTAATGTATGATCTCGCTTTAATATCTGGGCAAAACCTAAAATACCATTAAGTGGAGTACGTACTTCATGACTCATATTGGCAATAAATTCACTTTTTGCCAGATTTGCGGCTTCTGCACGATCTTTTGTGTGAGAAAGTTGGTGTAGTGTTCTCTGTAATTTATGCTCGACCAGGGTACGTTTTTTTTCTTCTTTATTCAGTGACCAAAGTATGCTGAACAAAACCAGGCTAAAAAAAATAAAAATAACAACAGCCCGGGTACGAAAGATTTTTTGTTCAGTTGTCAACTGATAGGGCAGCGCGGAAATCAATAGTTTCCAACGTGTATTATCAACTTGTTGTATTGCTAAAGCCTGTTGCACGACCTGTTTTGGTAAACGAAAATCAGATTTTTGGGTAAGCTTATTTTCTAAGATTTTTTGATAAAGAACACTGTCGCGCATCAATGGACTTTCTGCCAGTGCTTTTGCATTGTCAAATGGCGCTACTTCAATCTGTTCAGGTGTGTTCATATCCACTAAAAAAATATTTTGCTGTGACGTTTGCGCATGTTTGAGCAATGCTTTTAATCGCTCTAAACGGAAACTGGTAAAAAATATACCTTGTTTTTTAGTCGAAGCCAGGGTTTCTGCTGTTTGAGGCACAGTGATGTACCAGGGAACCATCATGTCAAAATGGGTATAGTCAGAAAAAGGCCCATCATGGATATAAACCTGATGTTGTTCTAATTGCTCGGAAAAGTAGGAAATGTCTGTTTCACAGGCAGGTCCTAAATAACGTTGTTCCACTGGCGGCAGTAAAGAGACGCGCTCTTCATCAATAATAGAAAATTCCAGGTAATCTGGAAAATATTGTCGTACAAGCTGTTTTAAATGCTGAAACTGCGCTTCATCATCTGGTAGTTCCAGCCAGCTTTGAAATTCTTGTTGATGATGCAAGGTAAACAGACTGAGATTATTGCGCAATAATTGCATAAATACTTCAATATCATCAGCAATGGCTTGAGCCGATTGTTTTGCCAGCGACTTTTGAGTACTTTGATATTGTTGGGTCAATGTTTGATCATGCCAAAATAAAATACTGGCAATCAGGGTCAATAATAAGAGACAAAATAAGATTGGTTTAAGCTTACATAATTTTATTTTCATAAACACAAGGTATAGTGATAGTTATGTATTCCGCTAAGCTAGTTTTGGCGGAGTACTGAGCCAATTATCTTACAATAAGGACCTTACAAAATAATCAACAAACATTCCGTGTTTATGATTGGTTTTATTTTTTGTGCTTAAAGGTACAAAAAAATATTTTTTGCTTCATCAAGTTAATTATCTTTTAATGACCTTATCAGAATACTCACATAAGTCTTGAATCAGGCAAAACTCACATTTAGGGCTGCGCGCAACACAAGTATAACGTCCTAATAAAATCAACCAGTGATGCGCGTCAATAGCATATTTTTTGGGTACAACTTTGAGCAATTTCTGTTCCACGGCATCAACATTTTTACCTGGCGCAATACGGGTGCGGTTTGATACGCGAAAAATATGTGTGTCAACCGCAATGGTGGGATGCCCAAAAGCAGTATTCAAAATCACATTCGCCGTTTTACGTCCAACCCCTGGCAGCGCTTCCAGATCTTTGCGATTATCCGGTACCTGGCTTTGGTGCTGTTCACATAACAAAGCACAGGTTTTTATGATATTGCTGGCTTTGCTATTATATAAACCAATGCTTTGAATAGTGCTTTTTAATTTCTCTTCCCCCAAAGCCAATATTTTTCCAGGCGTATTGGCTGCTGCAAATAAGCCCGCAGTGGCTTTATTGACACTTTTATCCGTTGCCTGTGCTGATAAGATGACAGCGATTAATAACTCAAATACTGACTGGTAGTTCAGCTCGGTAGTCGGCTCAGGATTATCTGCCTGCAAACGGGCAAAAATTTCTGCACGTTTTGTTGCATTCATGGATTGGTTTTTTCCATAGACACAAAAGCAACTGGCACCGCCTTAGTTTGAGTCTGCATTATTTTTCTATCAATCCAGTTTTTTAAGACAATTAATAAACCCAAACCAATAAATGCACCTGGTGGCAGCATTGCTAATAAAAACCCCTGATAGTGTTCAAAAACGGTAATCGTCCAGTCAACACCGCCAAACATCAGTTCTGCACCGGTAAACAAAGTACCCTGCCCCAATAGTTCGCGCATTGCACCCAATAACACCAATACTACAGTAAAACCCAGCCCCATGCTTAAAGCGTCCACCAGGGATTTGTTGAGTGGATTTTTAACTGCAAAGGCTTCCGCACGACCAATCACCGCGCAGTTGGTTACAATCAAAGGGATAAAAATACCCAGCACCAGATATAAATCATAATAAAAAGCCTGCATTAAGGCTTCAACAGCGGTCACGGAAGAAGCGATAACCAGTACAAAAACCGGCAAGCGAATTTCCCCGGGTATCCAGTTGCGAATCAAAGAAATAATACCATTGCTGCTGAGCAGAATCAGGGTGGTGGCAATACCTAAACCCAGGCCGTTCATTGCCGTGCCAGTCACTGCCAGCAGAGGGCATAAACCCAGCAGTTGCACCAGACCGACATTGTTGCCCCAGAAGCCTTCCAAAATAATCTTGCGATATGTGTCCATTACCTATTTAACCTGAACTCGATAAACCACACCCACATTGAAAACGACATAAAAGTCTCACCATGAAGGGCATGAAGGACAGGAAAAAAATACCTTCAAGTTCTTCATGTGCTTCATGGTAAAAATGCTGTTCTCAAAATGGAGCAGGTTTAGTAGCATGGCTGCTATGCCGTCAGAATGACGGCATTCCCGGCGGATAATTACCAGCTTTCGCTCTTCCCTAAAACGTGTAGGACCAAGAAAGTCCAAAGCCCCCGTCAGTGGTGTATTTTAAGCCCGCCCCCCAGGCTGTTTGCTGATCTTTATTGACTTTGCCGACCAAAATTCCGAATTCATTGTATTGATCGACAGCCACTTCGTCACCAAAAACCCGTGTATCTGAAACATACGTACTTAATATGACATCCCCAAACAAGGAAAGCTGCCCTAATGGGTGGGTATACATAAGCGAGTTTCTGAGAACGCTGTTTTTAATATCATAGTCCGCTTCAACATCATTCAGTTTAAGCGGTATTGTCTGATAGTAAGCGACCATATTGCCCATTGAGAGTTTTCCTTTCTCGGTAAGGGAAAAAACATAATTACTCCCCAATGAAACGGAAACAACCTGGCCTACAGCCCCCAGATCAACGGAACCTCCAATACCATAGGAAATACCGGGGGTGACAGTCCACTTATCGGTAACTTTCTTCGAGTAACTGATGCCTACACCGGCAGAATAAGCGTCGGCCTCACCTTCGGTTCGTGAAAAGTGGAGTGGTAAGCGGAAGTTGATAGAGTCCCCACTATTCATTTGGTGGCTATAACCCAGGAAAGGGATGCTGAATGATTTGACATCAATACAGTCCGAGGGTTCATCCGAGCCGAACATGAAATTAAAAGTGGCGGGAGCGACCAGGGATCTCAAACCCAGATAATCAAAGGCAATGGCGGCATCATTATCAATCTGGCGGTTTGCCAGACTATTAGGGTTGCCTGCAATAGGATCATATTTTGAGGCTGCGGCAAGTTCGTGGAGCAGGGCGTCCGCATTTTTTTTCAGATAATCTTCAAGTTCATCAACAGCTTGTTCACGATTTTTTCCCACATGACCAAATTGTTCATCAACGATTGTTTTCTGGCCGTCAGCGCTATGCACTTTCAGGTTAAGAATAGATGAATTCGCGGCAAAATCCGCCCACATGTTCAGGCCGCGAAAATCTACTCGTAAGGAAGCGGGAGAATGCGCTTTGTCAAAATTGTCGAAATCCGTTTTTTCTCTAAAATTCTGTTCTATCTGCCCACTTTTAAATGCATCAATTGCATTGTCAAGTTTGTTGAAGCCGACAGTGTAACTGTAATTTTGCGCTTGCAGGTCAGTGCTGTAAACACCGATGTTGAAGATGTGTTCAGCCGCCAGGGTCGGCAGGGTCTGATCTCCTGTAGCTACAGTACAAGCGGCATTGACCGGGATGGGGCAAAATACCCATAAAGCAACTAACAGGAACGGTTTACTGCAGTATTTAACTTTCATTTTTCCATTCTCCATTTTATTTTCCAACATTAGGAAGAGTTTAATAAGGTTTTTTCTCTAAAAATGGGTGTGATTCAAATGAGGGTTACACTAAGTTTGCGACTAAGCCCGTAAAATAACGGATTCTCAAAAATAAGTGTTACCCTGATTTCCAATTAATTGAACCATACCTAAAAATGCTTAAATCTGCTACACACTATCAAAAACTTAGCATGAGACGGAAGCGGTTTTTTGCGTCATAAGCGCAAAAAGAAGCTTACATCGAACTCAGGCTATTTATCTCATAAAGACATTACGCACACTGAGCAGCGCAAAACGCACCCAGATAGCGGCAATCACCGCCCATAATAAAGGACGTGGGTAAGCTTGTTGAAAAAATTTCTGATAATAACGCACCATGCCCCGATGTTTGTACCAAGAAATGCGCAATGGCGTTTTTTGGCTGCAAATACCCTGACTGTGTTCCACGCTGATATCAGGGATAAATAAAATCTTCCACCCGGCCTGCTGAAATCGAATAAACCAGTCTAAATCTTCACAATGTAAAAAATAACGCTCATCCATCGCCCCGACTTGTTCCAGTGCTGTGCTGCGCACAAGCATAAAAGCCCCGGAAATGCCTTCCAGAAAAACCGGTTTTTCTGGTAAAGGCCGCTCGGTATGTTCAAAATTAGACCAGCGGGCATGGTTGGGAAACAGACGATGCAAATGGAAAACCCGTACCAGCGCTTTACCGGGCGTGGGAATATCACGGCGGCAACTGCGTTGCTCGCTGCCATCGGTATTTTTAACCAGCACCCCCGCCATACCTGCTTGTGGCTGTTTTTCCATCTCACTCAGACAGCGTACCAGGGTATCGTTTTGAATCATACAATCGGGATTAAGAAATAATACATAATCACTATCGATTTCATTTAACACGCTATTACTGGCTGCGGCAAACCCCAAGTTCTCTGTTTGTACTCGAATATGCAGCTGGGCATGATTGGGATACGCTTTTTTTAAAATAGCAATACTGTCATCTTCAGAAGCATTATCCACCACAAATACCTGAGCCTGTCCTTGTGCTTGCAGTACATGCTGTACGCAGTTTAACAGGGTTGAACCAGCATTGTAATTGACAATAATGACGCTCACATCAGCTTTTTGCATAATATCAGTGCCTAATTGTTTTGCCAGCCACAAAATGGATTCTTCTCTTTATCCGGTTCATAGTTTTTTAATGCCTTATCGACTGTCCAGATATGTACTTTATTATTTTTATTTTTTAACCGGTTTGCTTCAAAAATCATTGTCGCATCAACTAAACCAATTTTTTGTGGCGCATAAGTATTTGAAAATTCCTGTAGAAATTTGAATAAACGCTCTTGCTCACATTCACAAGACGGTGTGACTGTAAGCCATGATGTAGCCTCAAAACTCCTGGTAATTTTTTGCTGAAGTTTATCTGCTAATACTTTTCTTTGATTTCCATCATTGACATGCGCAATAATGTTGGCAGTTTCATAGACTGAGGGTAAAGGCCAATATAAGCTGGCTTTTTCGTCTCTAGCCTTTGAGAAACGTGCTTTCACTGCTTTATAGGCTTCCAAATCAGACTTGTCGGGAACCTGAAATAACTCCAGCCAGTATCCGGTATCCACGACAATTAAAAGTCTTCCAACCATTTCATTGCCTTTTGTTGACGTTTTTTCTCAAAATTTGGCGCAAGATATTGATCGACAATCTGGTGAGTCACCAAATCACCTAATGCGCCACGTTCAAGCATTTCCTGCTGATAAGGAAATTGTGATAATGCAATTAATTGTGTGCCATTATCTTCCAGATTCTGGTAGCACAAAACAACACCATTTAGTTGATCGGTACTTAATGCATTCAGTGTCGCAGGGTTATGTGTTGTCACAATCAGCTTGAGATTGCGTCGTTGACAGCAATCATCAATTGCTGAAACCAGCATATTAATTCGACTGGGATGTAGACCATTATCAAATTCATCCATGATAATACGCGATCCAGGATGTGCTGTTTCCAATTTAGTTAATAATGCGAGGCAACGTAAAGTACCATCCGATAAGGTTCTGGCTGTTGTCTTATTACCATTTTGTTCAATCAGGGCAAACATACTGTCGTTATAATCTGTTACAGTAAAATGAAAATCTTGATAAGGTGTACCAGGTAACTGATTTATCCAGCTTAATAAGTGCTCCAGGCTTTGACGCTGTGTTTTATTCCCTTTTGATAAGGTAAACAAGATAGCTGAAATATTAGCTGCATTTTTGGTGAGTGGAGAAGCATCCAGGTGCGCATATTGCCGCATCAATTTGGGTTCGGGATCAAAAACAAAACTGGAAAAATAATCCGTAATATTATCAATTAACTTTTCACAAGTCTGTTTTTTTTCAGGCTTCATATGTGTGGCGAAAGTTTTATATTGAAATAATAAGGACTGCTGTAATGATGCTTGTACAGAAGGATCTTGACCCGGTTTGAAATTTTTATAAGATACTGTTCGTGTATGTAAGTCACTTTCATCATTGATAAAAATCCAATCATCTCCGGCCATGAGACATTCTCTTATAATTTCAGGTGTTTTTTCTGTATTGATGGCGAGTTCATAAAATACCCTTTGTAACTTACCTTCAAACTTGATTTCTGCCTTGAATCCCAATCTGAATTCAGTTTTCCCATAAGTGGTGCAAGCCTGCAACCCACCCCGGATTTCCATCCGGCTATTTCTACCCAAATCACTTGTTTCATGCAAAGCGCCACCATGTGCTAAAAAATCAAGTAGTTCCAGTGCTTCAATCAGGTTACTTTTACCTGATCCATTTGGCCCGATTAATGTGGTTAATGGTTGGGATAAATTAAAGCTTATCCATTCAGAAGCCCTTGCGCTAAACCCTTTGAAATCTTCAAGGTAAAGATATGCTTTTTCGATAGTAGTGGTTTCAGATAGCATAATTTTCCTTATTTAACGCTTGTATTCCAAATACAAGATTAAAGCGCCCCAGAGAAAAGCCAGCAGCATTAATATCACGCCCATGCTATCAACAAAACGCGCGATACCATGATCGTAAGCCAGCCAGCCCAGACGTTCCAGTAAATTATGCCAGTCGTGATAATCCGGCGCATCCATGCCGGTGACACCACCCAATAACATAAGCTGTCCGGCACGGGCATCATTAATATAAGGGGCTAAATCCATCAGGCTTTGCCCCAGCCACCACAGGGCGATGGAGGCACCAAAAGTATCGTGATTCTTAATAAGCAGGGCAAATAAAATGATAAGCGGCATAATAAGCTGTCCCAGCGAACCGCCCAACACATGCATGAAATCACCCAGTAACATAAAAATTACATGTCCGGCTTCATGAAACACCAAGTTAATGTTGTGCATGAAGGAATTGCCAACCTGATTACTGGTCATGGGCATATTTAAAAACTGCCAACCCCAGATTAAAAAGAGCACATAAAGCAGTAACTGGCCAGACCAGATTAATCGGTCTGGTTGTGGCTTAACATAAAACAAGGTTTCCAATAGTGAAACAAGGCGCGAGGGTGACTTACTGATAACCGCGTTAGGCAGTTTTCTGAAACGAATTTTCCGTTCCTGCCTGCGCTGTTCTTCCTGTAACCGGGATTTAAGCCATTGCTTAAACACGATACCACAAGCAGGACACCGATCTTTAGGTGAGTCATCGTCAGAGTCACGAACCGCCCCGCAAGCAGGACATTTTGAGTAGTGTACACCCATCAGCTTAATACCACTTTATGCGTGCTGTTGTCTTTCAAACCATGTTCTGGCGGCTTGCTGGGCCTGCGCGATTTGTTCCGGCAGCATTTGTTTGGCAAGGGCATCCCGCTGTCGTATGGCTTCTTCATCACCTTGCATGGCAACCAGTGCCAGCCATTGATAGGCCAGGGCAAAGTCTTGCGGCACACCTATACCCTGTTGATAATAAAATGCAATTTGCAGTTGCGCTTCAACAATACCCTGATTGGCTGCTTGCTGATACCAATGCGCGGCAGGCATGGGGTTGCGCTGAATGCCACGCCCGGTTTCATAACAAATTGCCAGATTATATTGGGCATCAGCATGTCCTTGTTTTGCCGCTTCCTGATACCAATATAAGGATTTTTCCAGGTTGGCTTTACTGCCCAGTCCTTCTTCATAAAAAATACCCAGATTAAACTGGGCATCAATATTGCCTTGTTCTGCGGCCCGCAAATACCAGTGTAGTGCTTTTTCAAAATTCTGGTTGACGATATCACCTTCTTCATACAATACCGCCAGACTCATTTGCGCATCGGCATTACCATGCTCTGCCGCGCGTTTATACCAGTGAATGGCCTGGGACACGTTTTGCAAGGAGCCTTTTACAGTTTCATACAACACTGCAAGATTAAACTGTGCGCCGGTATCGCCATATTGCGCAGCCTGTTTATACCAATAAACCGCTTGTTTGAGATCCTTGGGCGTTTCTGCGGTGCCTTGTTCATAAATAACCCCCAGATTAAAACAAGCATCCAGGTTGCCCTGTTGTCCGGCTTTTTCGTACCAGATGCGCGCCTGTTCAGAATTGGCAGCTAGCCCCTGACCTTGTTCGTACATCACGCCAAGATTGTATTGTGCTTGTTCATGATCCTGCTTTGCCGCTTTTGTATACCATTGTAATGCCTGCACAAAATCCTGAGGCATTTCATTACCCTGCTGGCAAAACAAACCCAGTTGAAACTGGGCTTGCGGATCCTGCTGTTCCACCGCTTGGCGGTGTAATTGCATCAAGCGCCCAAATTTATCATTATTCTCCTGTTGCAGGGCAGATGCTGTTTCCGTACCTTGAGTGACACCAGATTCCGGGAATAAGGTGGCTGTTTTTTTCCCGCCATCCTGTTGACTGACCAGATTTTCTAATGCAACATTGTGACCTGCCGCAGGTGAATAGCCCAATTGCTGTAATAATTCCAGGATATTGCCGGGGATTTCCTGCTGATTGGTTTGTGGTAAATGCAAGGCCAGCCCTTGCGTTACGCCTTGTAATTGGCTGAGTGTCAGACTTTGGCTTAAACTGGACAGGCTTAATGGTTCTAATTGCGCTGTCGTCGCTTGTGCAGCTTTTTGATACCATTGCTCGGCTTGCTGTTCATCCTGACTGACACCCTGCCCCTGTTCATGCATCAAGCCCAGGTAATAATACAGCACGCGCATATTTAAGGTGTTTTGCGCACCGGCCAGGTTTTCCTCAGCCGTTTTACGATACCATTGTAAAGCCTGAATGACTTCCGGGTTTTCCTGTTGCTGGCGCACGCGAATCTGTTGCAAGGGTTTATTGGCAATTTCCAGCCCTTGGTCTGCCGCCTTATGATACCACTGCTCTGCTTCAATGAGATTTTGCGCAACCCCTTTACCCTGAGAATATAAAATCCCCAGATTATATTGTGCGCGTGGATGATTTTGCGCCGCTGCCTGACGATACCAATGCAGGGCTTGAGTGTAATCCTGTTTCACTCCACGACCGTGGGCATACAAGCCTGCCAGATGATAACTGGCTTCGGTATGTTGCTGCACGGCGGCACGATGATACCAGTGAAATGCCTGCGAAAAATCCTGTGCCACACCTTTGCCTTGCTGATACAAAGTGCCCAGATAATACTGTGCTTTGGTTTCCCCCTGCTCAGCGGCAGCGCGATACCAATGCGCGGCGCGTTCCAGATTTTGTGCCATACCTTTGCCATGATGATACATCACTGCCAGCAGATATTGTGCGTGAGCGTGTCCCTGAGCTGCTGCCTGACGAAATAATAAGGCGGCCTGAGAATAATCTTTTTGGTTAAAAGCGGCGATACCTTTTTTATAGGTTGCGGTGCGGGTAACACTTGCTGCGCTCATTATTGCTCCAACTAGGCTTAGGCAGGATGGTAGGCCTGTAACTGACAAGCCTCCGGTTGACAGAATAAAATACTACCCTGTTGATACCAGTCACCTAAAACAATACGTTGCATAATCAGACCGTCTATGACTAAATCATGCGTTGCCGGGCGGTGTGTGTGACCATGAATCAGGCACTTAACGCCTTGCTGTTGATGCTGCAAAAATAACTGTTTTACGGCATCGGCATTCACATCCATAATGTCTGTGGATTTTTGGGTATTCGCCTCACCACTTTGGCTGCGCATCTGCAAGGCCAGAGCACGACGTTCTTCACGGGATTTTGCCAGCACCTGCTGTTGCCAGAGCGGGTTACGCAATTGCTGACGTAATTGCTGATAGGGCACATCATCAGTACATAAGCTGTCACCATGCATTAATACGGTCGGTGTGCCATAGAGATCAATTACGCAGCCTTCATCCAGCAGGGTACAGCCAGTTGCCTGACAAAAACCTTCGCCTAACAGAAAATCCCGATTGCCATGCATTAAAAATACAGGCACGCCGGATTGCGTTAATGCTTTTAAAGCGGCCTTAATGACTTGCACGGCTTCATGATCTTCATCATCGCCAATCCAGAACTCGAACAAGTCACCCAGGATATATAAGGCCTCAGCCTGCTTTGCTTCACAGTTTAATAACTGTAAAAACAATTGAATAATCTCAGGGCGTGAGGCATCCAGATGTAAATCAGAAATAAATAAGGTTGTTTTTGACATGTTTAACCTGAATTCGATGTAAGCTTCATTTTTTTGCACCAAATTAGGTTTGCTAAGGTACAAATAAAAACCAGCGTGAAGCAAAAGCGGTTTTTTCGTATTTCAAAACTTCAAAACCTGCGAAAAAGAAGCTTTTGCGTAACACCAATTACCTTATTCTACAGCAGGTAAATCAGGTTGTTCAGGCAGCCATGCTGCATCGGGATCGGAGGCAGTTTCACTTGAATCACTTGGCGCTGCTTCCATGACTTCTGCTTCATCAACATCTTCTGTATCAACTACATCTTCTGTATCAACCGCATCTTCTGTATCAACTGCATCTTCTGTATCAACTACATCTTCTTCGATGACTTCATCCTCTTCGACTTCCCCTTCGGAATCAGCAACCGCTTCTTCAGTCTCATCTTCTAAAGTTGCTTCAGCATCTGCGGCTTCCATAGCCACTTCCTCTTCAATCACTTCCTCAGCCACTGCTATTTCTGCGTCTTCAGTAGTGACTTCATCTTGTGCCATGGGTGTATCCAGCGTAATTTTATCGATCATGATGAGGGGGTCGGGCAGGTTGCGAAAATTACCCTCTTTAATGACAGCAGCCTGATTCATTTTTTGAATAACGTCCATGCCGCTAACCACTTTGGCAAATACGGTATAACCCCATTTACGGTTGGTTTTTCCGCTATGGTTTAAGTTGGCATTATCACCCAGATTGATAAAAAACTGGGAAGTTGCAGAATGCGGATTGCCGCGACGCGCCATGGCAACCGTGCCAAACTGATTTGAGGCGCTATGATCCGCCTCATTTTGAATCGCAGGAAATAAGGGAGATAATTTTTCCAAGTCCTGATTATAACCCCCGGTTTGCGCCATATAATCGGCAATAACCCGGTGAAAAATAACACCGTCATAAAAGCCTTCCTCGATATAAGCTAGAAAATTCTTAACTGCGCCAGGGGCTTTCTCCGGCATCAATTCCAGCGAAATTTTACCCAATGATGTATGGATATGGGCGCGTGGTGCTTGTTCTCCGGCCATTACCGGAACCCCAAACAAGAACCAAAATAAATAGGCGAGCAAGAACAGAAATGACAGTTTTTTCATGACAACTCCTGGTAATGTGGTGTAAAGACGTAGCGATGCTACGTCTTTACAGGCAATAATAATGTAATTATTTTAAGGTTACTTTTTCAATAATAACCATGTCTTGTGGCACGTCTGTTGGAAACGGGCCACCAGAACCTGTGGCAACGGATTTAATTTTATCCATGACATCCAGACCTTCAACCACTTTACCAAATACGGCATAACCCCAACCATCCTGGCCTGGATAGTTGAGAAAATCATTGTCTTTAACATTGATGAAAAATTGTGCAGTACCGGAATGGGGATCGCCTGTGCGTGCCATGGCAATGGTGCCACGGTCATTTTTTAAACCATTTTTTGCTTCATTTTGAATTGGTGCGCGGGTTTCTTTTTGCTGATATTTTTCATCAAAGCCCCCACCCTGAATCATAAAATTACCAATAACCCGATGGAAAATCGTGCCATCAAAAAAACCATCTTCAACATATTGTTTGAAATTTTTGACGGTTTCCGGGGCTTTGTCTGCATCCAGTTCCAGCACCATCGTGCCCATATTGGTTTGCATGTTAATCAATGTTGACTCCTTTTTCGTTTTGTCTGCGCTGAAAACCTGGCTTGAAACCATTAACAAGCAGCTTGCCAGCAGGGATATAAAAGTGTGTTTTAACATAAGTTCGTTTTCCTGTTCAGTTTTTTTATTACGAATCTTGGTATGATAAGCGAAAAACCACTGCTTTACTAAAAAAACTTACGTCGAGTTTCAGATTAATATAAAAGGAAATCTCTGTGATCAAAACCCGTTTTGCCCCTAGCCCGACCGGACTGGTTCACTTGGGTAACATCCGTACCGCTTTGTTTAATGCATTGCTTGCTTACCATAATCAAGGTATTTTTCTGTTGCGTATAGAAGACACGGATCAGGAACGCAGCGAACAGCGTTATGTCGAACAACTCATGGCTGACCTGCGCTGGCTGGGCCTGGATTGGCAGGAAGGCAATATTGAAACGGGCAGCGGGCAAGGGCAGTACGCGCCTTATGCGCAATCACAACGGGGTGATATTTATAATCACTATTATCAGCAACTAGAGCAAAGCGGTTTGGTTTACCCCTGTTTTTGCTCGCCTGAAGAATTGAGTATTTCCCGTAAACTGCAACGCAGCGCAGGTCAGGCACCGCGTTACACCGGCACCTGTTCACATTTACAAGCTGATGAAGTGGCAAATAAGCTGGCGCAGGGACTTAAACCCACCTTGCGCTTTCGCGTACCACGCGGTGAAGTTATTCAATTTGATGATGTGGTGCGTGGCCTGCAAAAATTTCAAAGTGATGATATTGGTGATTTTATTATCCGTCGTGCTGATAATACCCCCGCATTCTTTTTCTGTAATGCGGTGGATGATGCTTTAATGCAGGTAACGCATGTCTTGCGCGGTGAGGATCACCTGACCAATACCCCGCGTCAGTTATTAATTCTCAACGCATTGGGATTGACTGCACCGCAATATGGACATATCTCCTTAATAGTGGGTACGGATAATACACCCTTATCCAAACGCCATGGCAGTCGCAGCATTCAGGCGCTGGCAGCGGAAGGCTGGCTGCCGATTGCGATTAATAATTACCTGGCGCGCCTGGGACATTCCGGTGGTCGTAATGAATTACTGCCTTTAACGGAACTTGCTGCTGATTTTGATATAAAACGCCTGGGTAAAACTCCGGCAAAATACGATGAAGACCAGCTATTATATTGGCAACAGCAAGCGGTACTGCATAGCGATGAGCAAACTCTGGCAGACTGGCTGAATGATACCAGAACGCTAGTGCCGGAAGCACAATATGCTGAGTTTGTCAGTGCAATACGTGGCAATATTACGTTTCCCAAAGATGCCATATTATGGGCGCAGATTTTATTTGCACAACATTTTGCAGAAACAGAAAACTGGGATTACAGTGACCCAGCCAGAGAACAGATACAACAAGCGGGGTCGGCTTTTTTTCAACAGGCAGTAAACGCATTGGAAACAGCCAATGGAGCATGGTCTGAATTAACAAAAGTTTTGAAAAAAACCACTGATAAAAAAGGCAAAGCCTTGTTTATGCCCCTGCGCGCCGCACTCACCGGGCAGACTCACGGCCCGGAAATGGGTCGGCTTCTGCCCCTGCTGGGACAGCAGGAAGCGAGTTTACGTTTACAGCGTGCCGCTGATATGTCAGGATAGGCTTCTAAAAATTAGAGATTAATAAACATTGTGCAGTAGCGATTTTTTTAACACCAGTAATCAATATCATTCAAAAAAAAGCGGCTGCATAACATCAAAAAACAACAACAATGGGCATTAGGAATTCGAATAAACAATGACAAGTTCTGAACAACCGCCATCACAAACGCCATCACAAGACAGACCCCCTGCAACTGAGAATATGGGGAGTATGAATACCGGTCAGGTTGATCGTTTTCTGCAAACTTTTGAGCGTAGCGCGCGGCGCTGGGAATTAGTGGTGTATCCCGCGCTGTTTGCTTTTGTGGTATTGGCAGGTTATGGCTTTTTCCTCATTTATAGCCTCACTAACAGCGTGGCAATGATGGCACATAGCATGGATCCACATATGGGTGAAAACATGTTGAGCATGAGCAGCAATATTGAGCGCATGACACAGGATATGCATACCATGTCAGCCACCATGCTCGATATTGCAGTGAAAATGGACAGCCTTCCCCCCATGCCTGAACAACTCATTGTTATGAATAAAACCATGCATGCCATGAATACCTCAATTACACAAATGAGCACGTCCATCCATACCATGACTTTGGATATGAACCAGATGCGTGGTGAACTTGGTAATATGGAGCGTAATATTTCACGCCCCATGTCTTTTTTTAATAATTTTGCACCTTGGTAAGGAGTGAGGATGAAATAAATACAGAAACTGGGCGCAGGATTTTTATTCATTTTCAAGGCATGAAAACAGGCGCATAAAGGTTATGGGCAGGTCGTACAAAGCTTATCTCAGGTACTTGGCTTCTAACAAATAACTCATTATTCACACATTTTTTCTATTGTTACTCCCCTTACCTGTGGCATCTGGTCATTGATTTCTGCCAAATACTGTTTTTTCCATCGGGCAACAGTAACGCCAATCAAAGGTAGACTGCAAACTCGCAGTGATCAACAAAATTCGTTATCAACAGGATTTTTTAATGAGCCCAGAACCTGGATTGACCTCCCCATTTTTTATGATTGCCGTGGTATTTTCTGGTGCGGCATTTATTGCAACCCTGGCCTTATATGCAAGGCAGGCGCTGCTGCTGGCTTATATTGCGGCAGGTATCTTACTGGGGCCCTGGGGCGTGAATTTTATTACGGTGGAGGATGCCCCCCGGCTGAAAGAATCGGCCCATATCGGCATTGTGTTTTTACTGTTTTTACTGGGCATGAACTTACAACCCCGCAATTTACTGGATATGCTGTCTAAAACCAGTTTGCTGACCCTGCTGACTTCTTTTATTTTTTCTTCGATTGGGCTGGTTTTAGGTTTATTATTTGGCTATAACATGGTTGATGCTTTAATGATAGGTGTTGCCATGATGTTTTCCAGCACTATTCTGGGCTTGAAACTACTTCCCACCACCGTGTTACACCACAAACACACGGGTGAAATCATTGTCAGTGTTTTATTATTACAAGATATTATTGCAATTTTAGTTTTGTTGGTACTGAAAGGCCTGAACCACGATCAGGATAATACCCCTTTTATTGATATCGCTATTTCCATCGCGTCTTTACCTTTTTTAATTGCACTGGCCTGGGGATTCGGACGTTATGTTTTATTATTTCTGATGCGTCGTTTTAATAAAATTCAGGAATATATGTTTTTGATGGCAATTGGCTGGTGCATGAGTATGGCTGAACTGGCGGCGCATCTGAATCTCTCCCACGAAATCGGGGCTTTTATCGCAGGCGTGGTATTAGCGACCAGCCCCGTTGCCTTATTTCTCACGGAAAGCCTGAAACCTCTACGGGATTTTTTCCTGGTAATGTTTTTCTTCTCGCTGGGTGCCAGCCTGCAACTGGAAATGCTGCAAAATATCTTCTGGCCCGCGTTGTTACTGGCAGGTTTAATACTTTTAATCAAACCTTTTGTTTTTAAATATATATTGATCTTCTTTAAAGAAACGCCGCAATTATCCATGGAAACCGGGGTAAGGCTGGGCCAAGTCAGTGAATTTTCGTTACTGATTGCGGTGATGGCACAAGATTTTCAGGTTATTAGTTTGAATGCTTCTTATCTGATACAAGTGGCAACAATTCTGACTTTTGTTGTGTCCTCCTGGTTTATTGTGATGCATTATCCAAATCCAATTGCAGTATCCGATAGGTTACGACGGGATTAATTCGCTGTGCTGCATTCCCGGAGCAAAAACTGGGAAATTTATTGTGCGAAGATAAACGTAGCATAATGCAGTGAATTTTTATTCTATAATTTTACGGTGTTTTTCCTTCATCAATAATAATTGCTTGCCGCTGGTTGCAGCAAAAATTGTTAATATTGCAATATGGCTTAAATGATCAACAAAGCCTTTACCTGTCCAACCTTGAATGAGAATCGTAATCAATCCCAATGCCATTGCCAGATGCGTCGCTCGCGCTAACTGTGACAGCTCTGGTGCGATTGCACACTGTATTGCAGCCCACCCGGTAACAAAAATGATGGACATAAAAATCAACAAACCTGGAATACCTAACTCTGAAGCAATTAATAAATACAGGTTATGCACGGGAAGATGAAAACGGGAAATATTCACTTCAGTATTATCATATCGATCCTGGACTAATACATAATTTCCCCACCCCACGCCCATCATCGAATGCTCTGCAATCACCCGATAAGCTACTTGGCGCATGGGTGCGCGGGTATCACCTGAGCCATGATCATTTTCCATGCGACTGGCAAGTTTATCACCCGCAGCCGCCATCACCACACCAATTGCGACAACAATCATTAATACAAAAACTGAAAATAATGGCAGCATGGTACGCAGGCGCACAATTTTGAGTACTGCCAAGCCCATGGGAAACAAAGCAGAAGTCATGAGCCAGGAACCCAAACCCGCGCGGGAAACAGTCATTGCCAGTGCCGCTACTGCGGTTAACCATGCAAACAGCCCCAGTACGCGCCAGTAGCCTTTGGCAAAAAAGGCATAAGCCAGCGGTACGGTAGCAAATAAAGCGGTAAATTTGGAAAAATTACTGGAATGTCCCATGGTGCCGCCCGGGCGATAACCAACACCTTCAATATCTTCCAGTACGGTTTCATCCGCGCTGTCCTGCCCAGGTAAAAAAATCAGTTGATCATGGGTTACTTGCTGCGCTATGATTAACAGGCTCTGAAACTCCAGCGTTAATATCAGCCCCAGTATAATCCAGCGCAAATCTTCCGGTTTTTTCATGAAATGAAAAATCACAAAAAAAATCATCAGAGCACGTCCCATACGGTTATAAATCCCGACCCATACCGCAGCAACATTTTCTGCGGGAAACGCGGAAACCAAAGTAATAAGCAAAAATAACAGCAGGGGAATAACCGTATAAGTGTCCCAGATGGAAAGGTGGCTTAAGCTTCTTTTATAAATCAGCCAGATATAAAGCCCCAGCAGTATAAACATCAGAATATCTGCCAGTTGCAGCAGTACAAAATGATATAGTGGTGGCACGGTGTCGGTCTGATAGTCGACAATGGACTGCCCCGTACCCAAAGATATGGCAAATAAAAACATCAACATCAATAACAGTTCTTTACGCGGTATCACGACAAATAATGGCGCAACACAGAGTATCATGGCAATTTTGGCATATTTTGAAGGGCCGCCCAGTAAAGCTGCCACAATATAAGCGGCAACAATGGCAACCAATACCGTAAAGCCAGACAATGCCAAAGAACGGAAAGAAAAATTGTCCCGGATTTCCGCTTTCAACCAGCGTAGCATAAAGAAAGTTTCCTGAAGTCGATATAAAAAATAGTATCAGCCCGTATAAATCTTTACCGTGCATATACTATCGCGGTATGATGTTATGCTTATAGAGTATACTTTGATTTTAATCACACAAGGAGGAAAGTATGCAAGTCAAAGATATTATGGTGCGTAATGTCAAAACTGTTCAGGAAGACACCGGGATTCTGGAAGTCAGTTCCATGATGTGTTTATATCGTATCAACGGCTTACCTGTAGTGGGTGATGACGAGACGCTACTGGGTTTTATTGCTGAAAAAGATATCCTGCATTACCTGTTCCCCACCATGGAAGAAGTCATGGAAGGTGGTGGCAATATTGCGGGTATGGATCTGGATGCAATGATGGGAAAATATCAGGATGTTGTCAACCTGAAAGTCTCTGATCTGATGACCCGCTCAGTGATCACTGTTGCTCCCGACATGCATATCTTAAAAGCCACTTCCATTATGGTACGTCATACCTTTCGGCGTATTCCGGTTGCTGAAAATGGTAAGTTACTGGGTGTTATCAGCATGGGTGATGTACACAAAGCCATATTCCAGAGCAATATCGTTAATATTACCGCAAAATAAATAATAAAAATACACATTGAACTCAGAAGCTGAATTCAATGTGTCATTATTTGTATTATAAAATTGCGCACCAAGCTGACAAAAACCTCTGATTTGCCATAAAAAAATTTCCCTGATGCAATAAAATCGCTTGCGTTTAAATTTTCTACTGGGGTGATGCTTTTTATGCGCGCTTCAAATCAATAAATCTCCTTAATTGCAATAGTAATATTACGACTATTGCCTGCTACGATATATACAGTAAGCGGTGCTTGTTCTTGTGCTAGGAGGCTGTCCGAAAACACAAGACCTACTGCGGAAAAGCTGGATTTGGTCAGATTTCTCCCTTATTTTCGTTAAATATACCCAATATTCGCCTCAAATAATGAAAAAATCTGCCTCAAACCAG
>NZ_JAUCGJ010000037.1 GCF_030378065.1 Candidatus Venteria ishoeyi
GTTTATCTGCTGTAAATCGTTGTCACTGAGAGTCATATGCTATGTGAGAACCTGAATGATTATGCTTTATACTGTTACATAAATTGTTCTGATACACAATATTTTCTTTGGGGGTCTGAACGGTTACTTTATAACTTGTACCTGTTGAGGGGTATAATTTACGAATCTGGGTCAGTATATCAATAATACTGCCACTACCTGTACCACCAGCTAAACCACAGCAGATATGAAAAGTCACATCAGCATTACCTGAATGGCGGAGTTGATTAACCTGTAACTGCAAAGAGTTAATAAATTTTTTGATGTTGCAGGCAAGTAAAAAACGCCCCAAGCGACGCTTTTGACTACCAACAACAGCCCCATTTGCAAAGCTGCGCAGGATATGGTGCCATTGCTCCTTGTCTCCTATCCAATCTTTAATGCCGGGATATTCATTAATATTGTCAAGATAATTTTGAAGATCCGCGCCCTCTATGGATACCTGGCTATTTTTACCTAACTGCACCTGGTTTCCCAATATTTTCCAGCTTGGATCATTAGCTTTCATCATACTGCGATCAGAATCAATATAAAGGTAACCAATATCAAGTGCTTCAGGGTCTGCTTCACGAAATTCCTGAAAAATAATTTTACGTAAAGCTCGAATAATTTTACCGCCGGTTCCACCCAGTCCTATGATTAAGTGATTACTCATGTGGTTGATTCCTTGTTTTGATTTTTATAACCAATCGATTAATATATTCAAAAGCATAAAATGATTTGTTTTTCATGCTTTTATTGCGTTGCAATCAATATAAAAAAGAGGAGCACGTAGTGATAAACGTTATGTATCCCTTAGTTTTTGCACTCACTGCATCTAACCCTGTTTTCTATCATGTTCAGCTTAGTAATAGTCTAAGCTAAGGTATTTATTCAACTAAATTGTCGTGTTTTTCATACATACCAGAAAACCAACGCCAAATAATATTCCAAGCAACGCCAGTCCCTAATAATAAGGAGGTAACTAGAATAATAGTATATTGCAATATTAATGGATTTTGAGCAAGTGTATTAATGTCGCCAACAAACAGCATTACCAGTACAATAAAAAAGATTAAAGCCAGTAAAATCCCCCACTTCCCTAATGAACGCGCCGTTGCATACACAAAGGCAACCCAGGCAATGAGCAAACTAATACCAATAAATATCTTGAAGGTCGAAACATGGAAAGTTTCTGTGTATAACCAATGAAAATAGGAAAAGCCAAGTGGATTATAGGTAACAAAGACCAAAAAAAAGGCTAAAAATATCCTAAAAAGGTATTCCCTCCAAGGGAATGATGAGCGCGTCATGACTTTCAAGGGAAGCTCCTTGGACTTATATTTTTATATGGTAAATGACAAACTATAGTTAAAAGTATGCAGGCTTATAGTTTTTCAGATAATTAAATTTTCATGCTAAACCTGATAGGTCTTAGAGACCTATCAGGTTTTCGGGAGTTATTTATCTGAAAAACGTATCTTTTTTAAATCCCAGAGTAAACCACATAAGCCAGAATCGATTGATTAATAAGGCATTTAGTTTTTAAAAACCAAGCTTTACCCTGCTTTTTGGAAACGATACTGACAATGAGAATACGCAAGTTTAATGATTACTGCAATATGCCAGTTCAAATTTTAGCCTGCTGAGATAAATACCAGGCGGCTAGGGGAAGATCTTGCGGGTGGGTGATTTTAAGATTGTCGCTGTGTCCCTGAACCAGCACAGGTGTCGCCTGTACCAGCTCCATTGCTTGCGCTTCATCGGTAACCAGTTGCTGATTATCCAGCGCATGAGACAAGGCATGGCGCAAAGCGGCAAAACGAAACATCTGCGGGGTTAAGGCGTGCCACAGGTTTTCCCGGTTGACAGTTGCTGTTACCTGGTTTTCTGCATCGCCACGTTTCATGGTATCGCGTACCGGCATTGCCAGCAGGCCACCTACGGGATGATCAGCGAGGCGGTTGATTAAATGTTCAATATCAGCATGGCGGATACAAGGGCGGGCGGCATCATGTACCAGCACCCAGTCATCTGCTGCCGCTCGCTCTTGCAAGGCATCCAAGGCATTTAATACTGAAAAACAACGCTCCGCGCCGCCATCAACGGCATGTACTTTTTCTGGTAAAGACAGCTTTGACCACCAGGGATCGCCGGGGGCCACCGCCACCACAACCTGAGTTATTTTTTCCACAGCGCACAAACGCGCCAGGGTATGCGCGATAACTGGTTGTTCCAGCAGTGGCAGGTATTGTTTGGGGCGATCTGCCCCCATACGCTTGCCAATACCGGCAGCCGGAACAACTGCCCAATAACGGGGCTGTTTCATGCCTGACGCTGGCTCTGCAAAGCTGCAATGCGATCTTCCAGTGGTGGGTGCGAGCTGAACAAAGAAGCCAGACTGCCCTTGCCGGAAATACCAAAGGCTACCATTTCACTGGATAGGTGTGAAGGTTCGTGCATCTGCTGCAAACGTTGCAGCGCTGCTATCATCTTCTCACGCCCGGCCAGTCGTGCGCCACCGCTGTCGGCATGGAATTCGCGGTAACGGCTGAACCACATTACAATGGTACTTGCCAGCACGCCTAAAATGAGTTCTAAAACCATGACAATTGCAAAATAGGCTAAACCGCCACCGCCTTCGCCTTCTTCATCACCGGATATGGCAGAGTCAATAATGCCACCAATCACCCGCGCCAGGAGTATCACAAAAGTGTTCACCACACCTTGAATCAAAGCCAGGGTAATCATATCGCCATTGGCCACATGGCTGACTTCATGACCTAATACCGCTTCAGCTTCATCTTCTGTCATGTTGTCCAGCAAACCGCTACTGACTGCGACCAGCGCATTGTTACGGTTCATGCCGGTGGCAAAGGCATTGATGTCCGCTGATTCATAAATTGCCACTTCTGGCATTCCGATACCGGCTTGTTTGGCTTGGCGTTCTACGGTTTTCAATAACCAACGCTCGGCTTCATCCTGCGGTTCATCAATGACTTCAGCACCCGTGGAGCGTTTGGCAATCCATTTGGAGATAGCCAGGGAAATAAAAGAGCCGCCCATGCCGAAGATTAAAGCCAGTATCAACAATCCCCCCATGCTACGACTGGAGATGCCGAACACTGAGAATATAATATTTAATACGACACCTAAAACCAAAATGATGGCGAGGTTCGTTACAAGAAACAACAAGATACGTTTCATCAGTACAATGCCTTTATTTAAATTTTATAAATTAGAGTCATGCGATATGCTAACCAATGCCTATGGCTTCAAGAAATATTAACATTTATTTAAGGTGCATCCGCTGCTTTTTGTTCAGCTTCTTCCAGCGTGGATAAACCCATTTTTCCTTGAATTTCAGGAAAGCCCTGGGCGCTGACATATTTCATGATATTTTCTAATAAAGTCTGTAAGCGCACACTGTTTGCACGTGTTGCACCCGGTGCAAGCAAGGCAAACTGATCGGTTTTTAAGCGGTATGCCATGTCTGAAGAACGAAATTGTTTGCGCGCGGCAATGGCAAAAGCCCGTATCATTTCATCATAGCTTTCCTGTCCGCGCTCTTGCAGCAACTTTTCCGCACCTTCCAGATTAATAAAGGCAATGGTTAAATCAATCAGGCGGCCTTCTGCAAACACCTTGGTAAATTGTTCACTGTCACGTTGAAAAGCCAGTCGTGTACCCAGTCCGGTTACTGTGTCGATATAATCACCCAGTGACCGGGGCGTTTCTGATTGATGTTCTTGCTCGTGCTGTATTTGTTTATTTTCTTGCAACAAAATTTCATGGAATTCACGCTCACTGATAATTTGTCGGCCTAATTGTTCGCGTAACTGCCATAGTGCAAAACTTAACATGCCGCCGATAGCCAGCATTAATATGCTTTGTTGTAAGCCGACGTTCCAATAACCGCTGTTGCTTGCCATCATCATGTCATGCTCTGCGCCAACTGGCACCAGCGTAACCACATACGGTGCGGAGAGAAATAAAGCGACACCTAGATTCCAGAAAAATACACTGCAAAGTGTTGCCCAGGCCGTGATAACCGGCGAGTAACTGAGTACGCTCCAACCCAGCAAGGCAAAGTAATATAAAAATGCCTGACCATTGAGATGAACCAGCAAAGGTTCTGTTGCATAAGGGCGATATAATAAAATCACCGCGAGTAACAGTGCATCCAACGCGATCAAAGCATATAATGGATTCCAGCGAAATCGATTAGTAGCGTCTCGAAATAGAAAATAAGCCAGACCCAGACCCAGCATCAAGCTGAGTAAACTGGAATAATACAGAAAATCCTGGAGATTACGGGTGCCTGACAATACCCAGATACCAAGAAATAAAAGCATCGTTGTACGCGCCAGCAGGATGTGATGAAGATATTTTTGGTATAAATCACCAAAAATATCCAGTAAATAAATATTTTGTGAACCGCGTAAATCGAACATGGCAATATACATAACTCTAGGAACAAGAATGAAATAAACGCTGAAACCAGGTACAGGATTTTTATTCATTTTCAAGGCATGAAAATAGGCGCATAGCGAGCTATGTCACTATTTTCATAACGCAGAAAATGGAGGCAAAGCCCCGTCCAGTTTCGGAAATTATAAAATCCTTATTCCTTAATTATAAGGTTAAAGAATTATTGTTATTTTGTATCCAACTCTGCAATGATAAATCAATTACATTGCCTTTAACAAGGACGTCCCTTATGAACCGTTCAGAATTGAAAACCGGATTACAGAGAATTACCGAAGCCCGTCACCATGATCCTTTTTCCATATTAGGGCGTCACCGTGAAGGTAAAAACCGGGATGTGGTGCGTGTTTGGCTACCAAATGCGGAAACGGTGATGTTAGTTGAAAATAAACAAATCATGAAACGCTTGCCAGGCAGTGATTTTTTTGAGTGGAAAGGTCGCAGCAGTACCCTGCCAGCACGCTATCAGGTGCATTGGACTGATGTACAGGGGCAGCAACATACCCATTACGATCCCTATTGCTTCCCACCACAATTAACAGATTTTGACAGACATTTATTTGCGGAAGGCAAGCATTGGCACGCTTACCGTTTTTTGGGCGCGCATTCCTGTCAGGCCGATGGTATTGATGGCGTATTATTTTCCGTATGGGCACCGAATGCCGAACGGGTTAGCGTGGTAGGTGATTTCAATCAGTGGGATGGACGCTACTACCCCATGCGCATGCGTGATGGCGGGGTTTGGGAGTTATTTATTCCTGCGCTGACAATTGGTACATTATATAAATATGAAATCCGCAACCGCGACAGTGGCGAAATTTTGCTGAAGGCTGATCCTTATGCCCAGCACTGTGAAATGCGGCCTAATACCGCTTCTATTGTCACCGATGGAAGTGGTTATCAATGGCAGGATACAAAATGGTTACAAAAGCGTAAAGCTCGGGATTGGTTGCATGCGCCTATGTCCATTTATGAAGTACATTTAGGCTCTTGGCAACAGGGTGAGAATGGTACGTTTCTAAACTACCGGGAATTGGCCCACCGTTTGGTGGATTATGTCAAGGACATGGGATTCAGTCACATTGAATTACTGCCAATTACGGAACATCCGTTTGATGGTTCCTGGGGCTATCAGACTACAGGTTATTACGCACCGACGAGTCGTTACGGTACGCCGGAAGACTTCCGTTATTTTGTTGACTACTGTCACCAGCATGAGATTGGGGTATTTCTCGACTGGGTGCCTGCACATTTCCCTAAAGATGCGCATGGTTTGGCGCGTTTTGATGGTACGGCTTTATATGAGCACGCCGATCCACGCCAGGGTGAACACCTGGATTGGTCAACCTTGATTTATAACTACAGCCGCAATGAAGTTAAAAACTTTTTATTATCCAATGCTTTTTTCTGGCTGGAAGAATTTCATTTGGATGGTTTGCGGGTGGATGCCGTGGCTTCCATGCTCTATCTGGATTACTCGCGCGAAGATTGGATTCCCAACAAATTTGGTGGCAGGGAAAACCTGGAAGCCATTGAGTTTATGCGTGAACTCAACACGGTCTCTCATGGTGAGCACCCCGGCACCTTAATTATGGCAGAAGAATCCACTTCCTGGCCACAAGTGACCCGCCCGACCTATCTTGGTGGACTGGGTTTCAGCATGAAATGGAACATGGGGTGGATGAATGACACCCTCAGTTATATGAACAATAATCCGGTTTACCGTAAATACCATCATGAAATGCTGACATTTAGCATGTTATATGCTTTTACTGAAAACTTCCTGCTGCCTTTCTCCCATGATGAAGTGGTACATGGCAAAGGTTCCATGCTCAATAAAATGCCCGGTGATGAATGGCAGCGTTTTGCCAACCTGCGCTTGCTGTATACCTATATGTTCACCCACCCCGGTAAAAAATTACTTTTTATGGGGACAGAATTTGCCCAGGGTCAGGAATGGAATGCTGCGGCAGCATTGGACTGGTATGTACTGGATTATCCCTTGCACCAAGGCGTTAAATCTCTGGTGAAAGATCTTAATCATCTTTATCACAATACGCCTGCGTTGCATCAGTTTGAATTTGAATGGCAGGGTTTTGACTGGGTTAATTGTCACGATGCGGAACAATCAGTGCTCAGTTATCTGCGTAAAAATGATGAAGAATCTTTTCTGGTTATTCTTAATATGACCCCAGAACCCCGTGAAGCCTACCGCTTAGGCTTAGAAGAAGGCGCACGTTATCAGGAAATTTTTAATTCTGATTCTGAATATTACAGTGGCAGCAATATGGGTAATGGTCAGCATATTCTGGAAACAGAAGCGGTTGCCTGGGCTGATCACCCGCATTCTTTATGTTTAACTTTACCACCGCTGGCAGGTATTATTTTACGGCGGATTTAAGCTTTGAGGCAGACATGTTCAGTTGCCAGGAGGCTGAACATGTTTTGCTTTAGGAGTGAGGATGAAATAAATACAGAAACTGGGCACAGGATTTTTGTTCATTTTCAAGGCGTGAAAACAGGCGCATAGCAAGTTATGTAACTGTTTTCACAACGCAGAAAATGGAGAAAAAGACCAGCCAGGTTGCTGAAGTTATAAAATTCTCACTCCTTATTATAGTACGCATTAGGTTTTCCCCTGTCTTCACCAAGTCCAGGTGGAACAATCACTTTGTCTATACAAAACTATTTCTTACAATTTTAGTATTGTATCTTACAATTTTACTATAAAGATAAGTTATAGTAGACTCGATAAGGTTTTTCAGCCTGATTGTTTATTGAGCATGCATTTGCATATCAAGCACAACAGGTTTAGGAACGAGGATGAAATAAGAACCGAAACCGGGTGCAGGATTTTTATTCATTTTCAAGGCATGAAAACAGGCGCATAAGCAGCTTATGTCACGGTTTTCATAACGCAGAAAATGGAGAAAAAAGCCAGCTTGGTTTTGGGAATTATAAAATTCTCGCTCCTTAGGCGTGAGGATAAAATAAATACAGAAACTGGGCGCAGGATTTTTGTTCATTTTCAAGGCATGAAAACAGGTGCATAAGCAGCTTATGTCACGGTTTTCATAACGCAGAAAATGGAGAAAAAAGCCAGCTTGGTTTTGGGAATTATAAAATCCTTGTTCCTTAGTAAAAGCTGCTCAGTAAAACAATAAATATGATAACTCATAACGACAAGGAGAATAGGAGCGCATATGATAATACGTGACCTTATAAAAACGTGGCTAATCGTCGCAATCACCCTGACAGGAATGGGGGGGTATGCAGCATTAGTTCATGCCGAAACCGATGCAGAAGCATCGCAAGCTACCGCAAAAAAAGTTATACCTAACAAAAAATGTAATAAATGCCATGATGATGAAGATGAAAAAGTCTGGGAATATGATGATGGTACAGAGAAATTCATCTATGTAGACCCTGATAAATTTGAGCATAGCGTGCATGGTGAGCAATACTGCGTGGATTGCCATACCAATGTGAGCTTAAGCAGAGGCGAGCATGATGAAAAACTCCCCATTACCGTAGGCTGTATCCAGTGCCACAAAGAAACCTGGGAAGAACAAAAAGACAGTACCGATCCCAAGCATAAACGTCTGAAAGTGGTCATGGAGCAAATTGACAGCTATATGGACTCAGTTCATGCCCGTCCCAATATGGCTGATCAATCCAAAACCAATGCTACCTGTCATGATTGCCATGATGCACACAATATCGGTACCATTGGCAGCACCCAACGCGCTGAATTTCGCTCAAAAAATGCAGAAGTCTGCGGCGAATGCCATGAAAAACAAGAGCATGATTATATGACTTCAATTCATGGCAAAGAAGTCATGGAAAAAAATAATATTGAAGCCGCAGTCTGTTCTGATTGTCATACCAGCCACAATATTGATTCTCCCGATAAAGACTCAGTAAAATTAACTGTAACTAAAAATTGTGGCACTTGTCATGAAGAATCACAAAAAACCTATCTTGCATCCTATCACGGTCAAGTCAATCGCTTAGGTTATACCAATACGGCGAAATGTTTTGATTGTCACGGCAGCCATGATTTGAAAAAAGTTGATGATCCCGCCTCTAAAGTTCATCTAGATAACCGTCTGGAAACCTGTCAACAATGCCACGAAGATGCACCAGAAGGTTTCTTGAGCTTTCATGCGCATGGCAACGCCAATGACTTTGAACGTTATCCGTGGATCTGGATTACTACCAAGTTCATGAATGCACTGATTATTATTGTATTCCTGTTCTTCTGGACGCATGTTCTGTTGTGGTTCTATCGTGAATTCCAGGATCGCAGAGCAGGTAAAGGTTATATGCCGCCACCCCCAAGTAAGGAAGATATGGTTTACTTCCGCCGCTTTAGTGTAGCTTGGCGTATTATCCACTTATTATTTGCCGTCAGTACCATGACGCTGGTATTAACCGGATCAACCTTGTTGTTCTCACATACCGAGTGGGCAGTATTTGTCATGAAAATGCTGGGTGGCCCACAAATTGAGGCAATTGTTCACCGCACGGCGGCAACTATCTGGTTATCGGTATTCTTTGCCCATATCATGATTGCCAGTTATACGGTATTTATTGCCAAGCGCAAAACCTTCCGCTGGTTCGGTCCTACCTCCATGCTGCCAACCTGGCAGGATTGGGATGATATTAAAGCCATGTTCGCCTGGTTCTTTGGTAGAGCGGAGCGTCCTAATTTTGATCGCTGGTCTTACTGGCAGAAATTTGATTACTGGGCACCATTCTGGGGTGCTGGCGTGATTGGTTTGAGTGGCGTTATGCTGTTCTTCCCCACCAAGACCGCCATCATTTTGCCGGGCTTTGTGTTTAACATTGCAACGATTGTCCATGCAGAAGAAGCGCTATTGGCAACCGTGTTCCTGTTTACAGTGCATTTCTTTAATGCGCATTTCCGTCCGGACAAGTTCCCCATGAGCACGACGATTTTCACTGGTGCTATACCGCTTGACGAATTCAAACATGAGCATAAGCTTGAGTATGAGCGTCTGCAAGCCAGTGGTGAACTGGAGAAATACCTGATCAGTAAACCTTCTAAGGCAATGGCAACAGGATCAAATTTATTGGGCACAATTCTGATTTTTGCAGGATTAACCCTCTTAACCTTGGTCTTGATTGGTTATACTACGATGTCATAATATCCTGGCATGAGGCAAAGCCTGCTTTGCCTTTAAACCAATATTGCGTCGGAAATGCGCTTAGCGTATTTCCGGCGTAATAATTGCCATAATAATCCCCAAAAAAGGAAGTATTTAAAAGGAAGTATTTAATATGAACTATTTATTATTTCTAAAAATCAATAAAACCAAATCTATCTTAAATTTACTTTGTTTAAGTATGGTTTTTTTTGTCTCAAATGCTGCACAGGCAGAATCTAATGCTGCACAGGCAGAATCTAATACTGCACAGGCAGAATCTAATACTGCACAGGCAGAATCTGAAGCTGAGTCAGATAAAATAGATAACCTCGTTAATGAGGCACTTAATGGCACCCCTGATCTTGAAAAAGGAAAAGCCTTATACCGAAATTGTGCTGCTTGTCACACACCGGAAGGCTGGGGATCACCTTCAGGACGCTTTCCACAAATTGCAGGGCAACATCAAACTGTGTTACTAAAACAGTTAGCGGATATTCGCATGGGGAATCGTGATAACCCCACCATGATACCGTTTACCAACTCCCTCTTTGCCAGAGGCACCCAGGCATTAACCGATATAAGTGCTTATATCACGCAACTGCCAATGGTACCGCACAATAGTATTGGTAGAGGTATGCGGCTTGAAGAAGGCAAACAACTCTATGCTGATAATTGCAAAAAATGTCATGGTGATAACGGCGAAGGCGAGGCTGAAAAATTTTATCCACGCATTCACGGACAGCATTTCGACTATGTACTGCGGCAATTACAATGGATAAAAGAGGGTAGACGCCGTAATGCCGATAAGAAAATGACCAAGCAAATAAAAAAATTTAGCTATGATCAACTTTTCATTATTGCGGATTACGTTTCTCGTTTAAGACCTGACAAAAGTCTGGTTGCCGAAACACACGATTGGCGAAACCCTGATTTCAGACCGGGTTTTATGACTGCACCAAGAGCAGTAGATCGCTATAGATAATACAAATATAACTATTAATCATAGTTAAATGAGCATACAAAGGAATCAACATGTCAAACCTTACGCGGCTGCTAACAATACTTTTCTTCTACCTGACGCTATGTCCTGCTGTGTGGGCAGATAGTGTGCTGGATCAACGAATTCGTGATGTCGCATCAGGCGGAACAGTAGAGCAGTTACAAACCCTGATTGAGAAAGGTGCAAATATTGATGCACCTGGAAAATATGGAAAAAGGCCACTGATGTTTGCCGCAGAATCCGGCAATACAGATATTATCGTGGCGCTATTAACTTATGGCGCAGAAATTAACGCCAGAACCAAAACGGGAGAAACTGCGTTACTTCTCGCCGTGGAACATGGTCATGCGGAAGTCACCGCTTTACTCATTGAGTTTGGCGCTAATGTTCATGATCGCACCAGAAGCGGTGTTGATCCGCTGATGACTGCGGCAAAAGCAGGGAATGATATTATCGCCGCGCAGTTGCTGGAATCTGGCGCTGATGTCCGCTCATCCGACAGGAAAGGTAATTCAGCACTCATTTATGCCATCAATCTGGGGCATATCAATGTCATTAAAAACCTTTTCAGGTATAGCAACAAAGTTGCACCATGCGTCCCCAATAATGCCGGTATCACCCCGCTGATGGCAGCCGTGAACAAGGGCAACAAGGAAATTATAGACATCATCTTGCCAAGAGTGAAAAATATCAATTTCCAGGATAATTTCGGTGCCGCCGCGCTACATTACGCTGCGGAAAAAGGCAATCTTGCTGTCGTTAAGTATTTGCTTGAACACGCGGCTAATATTAATATGACCGATGAAGATAGTGCTTCACCGCTTATTTATGCAGCAAGAGCCGGTAATGTCGAAGTGGTATCCTACCTGTTAGCAAACAATGCGGATAAATCGATTAAAACTGCAATGGGCAAAACAGCGCTGCAACTTGCACAAGACAACAAAAAAACAGCCGTTGCCAAACTGCTAGGCCAAGAGGCCGCTCAAAAATAGCCACTGTTATAGCAGTTTTCCATCTATGGGGGCGTTATCTCTTGCGAGTTACCTAAGGAGCGAGAATTTTATAACTTCAGCAACTTGGCTGGTCTTTTTCTCCATTTTCTGCGTTGTGAAAACAGTTACATAGCTTGCTATGCGCCTGTTTTCACGCCTTGAAAATAAATAAAAATCCTGCGCCCAGTTTCTGCACTTATTTCATCCTCACTCCTAAGGGGAAAACTGCTATATTCAGGTTCGATTCATGTGTGAGTTATTTGCAATGTCTGGTCGCTATCCAGCGACGGTTTCTGACTCTCTGGCAGAGTTTGCCAAACATGGCGGCCTCACAGATATTCATAAAGACGGTTGGGGTATCGCTTTTTATGATGACTATGATGTGCAGTTAATCCGTGATACCACAGCAGCCGGACAGAGTATTTATACCCCTTTCATTCAACACAACCAATTACGCAGCCACCTGGTACTGGCCCATATCCGCCGTGCCAGCATCGGCCAACTGGCACTGCGCAATACCCAACCTTTTAGCCGTGAACTTGGTGGCAGACGGCATGTATTTATCCATAATGGTGACTTGCCCGACATCAACAAGCAGGCAGGCAATGCCGCAAACTGTTTTCACGCGATAGGCAATACGGATTCAGAACAAGCGTTTTGCCAGTTGTTAGGGGAATTACAAAACTGCTGGCAAAATCAAAAGCCACCTCTGCTGGCAACACGACTAGACATCGTACAGCACTTTGCTGCGCGTCTGCGTGACATGGGTTCAGCAAATTTTATTTACACCGATGGTGAGTATTTATTCGCCCACGGTCACCAACGTTCCTTAGTCCTGGACGGCCCACTCAATGCACCCGGTTTATATTGCCTGCAACGTCAATGCCTTAGTGAACAGGACACAAAACAGCAAGTGATTCTGTTTGCCAGCGTGCCCTTAAATAATGAACCCTGGCACGCATTGGCTCTGGGAGAAATCCTGGTCGCAAAACAAGGTGAATTAATCTGACCAAATCCAGCCTTTCCTCGCTACTGTCTTTGTTCTATGCTGTTCGGTACTTTTTACAACAAGGAATATCAACATGAAAAAAATTATCTCAGTTTTAGCGATTTTATCTCTCTTAGGGGGTTGCGCGATGACCGCAGAACAACGGGGTAGTGCTATTGGTGGCGGTAGTGGCGCAGTGATTGGCGGTGTCTTGGGCAGTGCCATTGGTGGCGCAACCGGTAGTGATAATCGTACCCGTGACGCAGCGGTTGGCGTGGTGGTGGGCAGTGTGTTAGGTGCCATTATCGGGAAGCGTCTGACCCAACAACAGGAAGAATTAAAACAGGTGCCTGGTGTGGATAATGTCAATTATGACGAGCAACAGCAAACGATTGAGGCCACGTTAAGAATTTTATTTGATTATGACAAGGCACAAGTAAAAGCAATTGAAGCTGTGAAATTAGATGAATTGGCTAATGTGTTCACTAAATATCCTGAAAATATTATTACTTTGGAAGGACATACTGACAGTGATGGCAGTGATGCTTATAATCAAAAGCTGTCAGAACAACGCGCTGCTGCAATTGAGCGGTATTTACGACACAAAAATCTTAATATTGCTCGTCTGACTTCAGTGGGTTATGGTGAAAGCCGCCCAATTGCTTCTAACGCAACGGCATCAGGCAAGGCACAAAATCGTCGCGTTGAAATTAAAATTTCAGTTGATCCCAAACGAGTGCCACAAACAGGCGTACCACAAGGCACACCATATAATTAACCGTATTTGCAGAAAGCATCTTTTGGCCCCTATAAGACTGAAAGATGCTTTGATCAAGCATCTACACATAAAATTCATTAAATTCATTTAAAAATCAAGCGCTTTATCGGCATTTTTAATACCGCATATTAGCGTAAGATATCCGCTTTATTCAGCAGCCTGAGTGTTGCGTAAAATTCATATCGAATTCAGCTTATAATAGATTTCATGGAGACAAGCAGCCCCCTTTCTTTTGATGCCAAACCCTTTCTGAGTACCGTCAGTCAAAAACCCGGCGTGTATCAGATGTGGGATGCCACCAACAAGATTCTTTATGTCGGTAAAGCCAAAAACCTGAAAAACCGCCTCTCCAGTTATTTTCGCAGTCCCGCCGGACAAACGCCAAAAACCCGCGCCTTGGTAGCACGCATTGCCCGCATTGATGTCACCATCACCCACACCGAAACCGAAGCGCTGCTGCTGGAAAACAACCTGATTAAGCGTCATCAGCCGCCGTATAATATTTTGCTGCGGGATGATAAAAGCTACCCATTTATTTATCTGTCTGCGGGTGATTTTCCCCGGCTGAGTTTTCATCGCGGCACAAAACGTGATAAAGGGCGTTATTTTGGGCCGTATCCCAGCATTCGCAGCGTACATGAAAGCCTGAAACTGCTGCAAAAACTGTTTCCCGTGCGCCAATGTCGTGACAGTTTTTTTCGCAACCGCTCCCGTCCCTGTCTGCAATACCAGATAAAACGCTGTACCGCGCCTTGCGTGGGTGAAATTGATAAAACCCAATACCAGATTGACGTGCAACATGCGGTGTTGTTTCTGGAAGGCAAAAGCCAGCATGTGATTGAACAACTGGTGGATAATATGCAGCAGGCTGCCAGGCAACAGGCTTATGAACGGGCTGCGGTATACCGGGATCAGATTGCGCGGCTGCGACAATTGCAGGAACATCAATATATGGAAACCGAAGCCAGCGTGAATATCGACGTGCTGGCGTGCGTGGCGCGTGATGGCGTGGGTTGTGTACAATTGCTGAGCATACGCGACGGGCGCAACCTCGGCAGCCGTTCCTGGTTTCCCAAGCACACCCGTGATGTTGCCAGCCCGGATATTTTAGCACCATTTTTAACCCAGTATTATCTGAGTGCAGGCCGGGATTTACCGGAAGAAATCATTATTGATCCAATAATTCCCAGTTTAGCCATATTACAACAGGCGATATTCTCACAGCATGAGAAAAAAATTAAAATTCATCATAAGGTGCGCGGGGCGCGCGCCAAGTGGCAGGCAATGGCGCTGCAAAATGCCTGGGCCAGTCTGGATCAGCACAAACCCA
Organism: Candidatus Venteria ishoeyi; assembly: GCF_030378065.1. GTDB lineage: Bacteria > Pseudomonadota > Gammaproteobacteria > Beggiatoales > Beggiatoaceae > Venteria > Venteria ishoeyi. The sequence continues at coordinate 14,766 of NZ_JAUCGJ010000037.1, forward strand.
CCCAACACCGCGAACGCTTGAGCGCGCTGGCAGTGCTGCTGCAAATGGAAGAGCTGCCCAGCCGCCTGGAATGTTTTGACATCAGCCACACGCAGGGCGAAGCCACGGTTGCTTCCTGCGTGGTATTTGGCATGGATGGCCCCATCTATAACGATTATCGGCGCTTTAATATTAAAGATGTCACTGCTGGCGATGATTACGCAGCAATGAAACAAGTATTGACCCGGCGTTATTCGCGGCTGAAGAAAACGGAAGCCCAATTGCCGGATATTGTGGTGGTTGATGGTGGCAAAGGCCAGTTAAAACAGGCGATAGCGGTGATGGAAGAATTACAGCTTCCAGAAATCCGTCTGCTGGGCGTGGCTAAGGGGCGCACCCGCAAACCCGGCCTGGAGCAGTTGCTGTTACCGGATGAACGCGACAGCCTGATTTTAAGCAAGGACAATCCCGCTTTGCATTTAATCCAGCATATCCGTGACGAATCCCATCGCTTCGCCATCAGTGGGCATCGCCAGCGCCGCGCCAAACAACGCAAAATCTCGGTACTGGAACAGATTGAAGGCATTGGCGCAAAACGCAGGCAAAACCTGATTAATTATTTTGGTGGTTTACAAGGTGTGCAACGTGCGGGCGTGGAGGATTTGGCTCAGATTACCGGTATCAATCAAGCCCTGGCACAGAAAATTTATGATGCCTTCCATTAATTCTACTTTATTATATTTTTGGTGTGAGCAAAGTATGAAATTATCAGGCAGTCTGTATCATCATTCATTGCGGTTTAAGATGTGGCTTAGCTTACTCACGCTTTGCTGCGCAATACCCCTGGTTGCAGCACAGCCCTTATTACAGAGCCACAGCGCAGGCATAGTATTTCAGGTGGAAGTGGTCGCGCAAGGTTTAGGGGTTCCCTGGGGCATGGCTTTTGTTAATGCCAAGGAAATACTGATCACGCAGCGTAATGGCAAATTACAAATATTAAACCCACAAACCGGTGCGCTCAAACCCGTTACAGGCGGCCCCAAGGTATTGCACACTGGACAGGGCGGTTTGCTGGATGTGGCGGTTGCACCTGATTACAAACCTGGTGGCTGGATTTATTTTACCTACAGCAAACCGCAAAAGGGCGGTGGTGCTACCACGCTGGCACGGGCACGGCACACAGGGCAGCAATTGCTGGATTGGCAGGATTTGTTAATTACCCGCTCAGTCACAGACACCAGGCAGCATTTTGGCAGCCGCATCGCTTTTGATTCGGCAGGGCATGTATTTTTCAGCGTGGGGGATAGAGGCGTGCGCCCCAATGGTCAGGATTTATCCACCCATGCCGGTTCAATTTTACGGCTTTTGTTAGATGGCAGCGTGCCTGCGGATAACCCTTTTGTAAAACAAGACCATGCCTTGCCTGAAATCTGGAGTTATGGTCATCGCAACCCGCAGGGGCTTGTTTTTGACAAAAATAAGCAACGCCTCTGGGCCATTGAACATGGCCCACGCGGCGGCGATGAAATCAATTTGATACGTCCCGGACGCAATTATGGCTGGGCGGTGATTTCGCACGGCAAGGAATACTGGGGGCCATTTCAGGTGGGCGAAGGCACGCATAAAAAAGGCATGGAACAGGCAGTTAAGGTGTATATTCCTTCCATTGCCCCCGGCAGCTTAATGCTGTATTCCGGCAAGGCTTTTCCTGCCTGGCAAGGTAACTTGTTCGCAGGGGCTTTGAGCCTTAGGCACTTAAACCGGATTACGCTGGATGAAACCGGTAAGGCGGTGGTAGAAGAACGCCTACTTGAAAGTTTAAAAAAGCGTATCCGCGCAGTGATTGAAAGCCCTGAGGGATGGTTGTATTTATCCACTGATAATGGTTCTATATTAAGGCTTAAACCAAAAGTGCATTAAAATGATTTTTTTAAAAAATACAGGAGAAATTGATTATGCCAATTAAATTAATTGACGCACTGACACACGCTGAACTTCAGAGCGTTCTTAAGGCTGTTGTGCAGGAAAAAAATGGTGGATTTGGCTTAAATATGTGGGCAACAGTCGTTGACAGGGATGGCGTTGTAAAGGCTGTTGCGTTCTCAGGTGAGGATAGAGGCGATCAATGGCCGGGGAGCCGTGTTATTTCAGCACAAAAAGCAAATACAGCAAATGCTTTCAGCCTTCCAGGTTTATCATTATCAACAGCAAACCTTTTTTCAGCAGTACAGCCCGGTGGCAGTTTGTATGGCTTACAGCACAGTAACCCGGTTGATACCAGTGTTGCTTATGGTGGCTCATGCAATGACATCGGTACTGAAAATGACCCGATGGCTGGCAAGAAAATCGGGGGGGTTAATGTTTTTGGTGGTGGCTTAGCCTTATATAATGAAGATGGCAAAATTCTTGGGGCAATTGGGCTGAGTGGTGATAGCTCTTGTGCAGATCATAATATTGCATGGAAAGTGCGTCATGCGCTGAATATGGATTACATACCAGCAGGAGTCAGTCCCAATAAGGATGACAATATCGTCAATGATATTGTTGATGGCACAAGTCCAAGTGGTTGGGGGCATCCTGTATGTTCACCTGAGGCAACGGCTATTGCAAAAGACTTTAGCAAAACCCATCCCGTTCGCTCGAATGGCTAAATGATAAGTCCTGCTCCCAATTACCCGATTGGGAGTGAAGGAGGAAGCATTTCTTCCTGTTTTTGCAACAGCCTGATGCAAAAGATGTATGAGTGTTGATAAGAAACAAGTTCGTGCCACTGAAGGATTATATGATAATGCCTTATACGGTTTATTACTGAGTAAAAGGAAAATATTATGCACAGGTTAAGTTTAATGATTGATGAGTCATTATATAAAAAAGCACAGGATTTCAGTGCTATAGAAAAAAAATCAATCGCTCAAATAGTCAGAGAGAGCCTGACGGATTATCTTGATAAGAATGATAAACAGGTCAATTTGTTGCTGGAAGCCGAAGATGAACAAGAAGTATTGGAGATTTTGGCAGAAAATAACTTTTCATCAGAGGATGAGTTTAAAAAGAAGTTTGGTTTATGAGGTTTTATTATTCCAGGACGTTTGAGAAAAAATTTTCAAAATATGATCAGAAATTACAGAAAAAAATATTTGATGCAATTCAGGCGTTACCAGAAGGCGATGTGAAACAAATGGTGGGAAATAATATTCCTGTTATTTACAGACTAAGAGTATCCAAGTACAGAATCTTGTTTCAAATGAAGAGCGGAGAGGTTAAGATACTAAAAGTAGATACCAGAGGTGATATTTATAAATAACCAATATATGACTTTGTTGAAAACACACAAACATGTATTTATGTATTTATGTATTTTGGATAAAAAATGGCAAAGAAAACCATCCCTACAGATATCAAAAATGAAGTACAACGTATTGTTGATACGTTTAACCAAAATATAATTAAAAACCCGGAAAACTTCTATAATGTTCGTTACCGTGGTGGCTACTTGTATCTTGGTCGGAGCTATTCAGGTGCTTCAGATCCGGTATGTCGATTGAAATATCAAGGTGAAATAGATAACTGGGATTTTGCAATTTACAAATATAGTACAGAAAAATATGATCCTGATGACTGGTTATTTCCAGGAACGGAATATCTAAACGGGACGGTTGAAGGCGCTATGAAAGCTGGGCTTAAGGCTTATCCCCCTATAGGAATGGAGCATCTAAACGGGACAGTTGAAGGTGCTATGAAAGCTGGGTTAAAGGCTTATCCTCCTATAGCAGAAAAAGAGAAAACAGGTCTAATCAAAAGTTTTATCCGCTTGTTTAGGAGGAGATACTAATTCCTTAGCTGGTAGAGCATGGTAACGAGGCACTTATCTGTCTGGCTTAGAAGGCTTATCCCATCCCCATAAAAAAAGCATAAAATCATCAAAGATTTTACGCTTTTTTTAACTTATTTTAACTTAGAAAATTTCCAGCAGAAATTTTCTATTTAACTTCAAACTCACCTAATTTTTTGCCAGCCTTTTCATTTTTAAGGGTGACGTACTCAGGCATACCGTCTTTATAAGGCGGATAGTCTTCACCTTGAATTAGCGGTACCAGATATTCACGGCAGGCTTCGGTAATATCCAGACCGTCTTCGGAAATAAATTCCATCGGCATCATTTTTTCAACGTTTGCCACATCAGACAACTGCGCGCTGCCGATGCTCCATTTGTAAGGCGTGGAGGATTCTCGCACAATCGCTGGCATGACGGAGTTTTTACCTTCCAGTGCCAGTTCAACACCGGCTTTACCCATTGCGTAAGCTTGCTCAACGTCAGTTTTAGAGGCCAGATGACGTGCTGCACGTTGCAGATAATCAGCAACTGCCCAATGGTATTTATAACCCAGAGCATCTTTAATCATGTTGGCAACCACAGGGGCAGCGCCACCCAATTGCGCATGACCAAAGTCATCACGGGTGCCTTGCTCGGCTAAGAAACGACCATCAGGCCATTTGGTGCCTTCAGAAACCACGATGGTGCAATAACCATGTTCTTCCACATTGGCTTGAACTTTAGCCAGGAATTTTTCCTGATCAAATTCAACTTCCGGGAACAGAATTACAGTAGGAATTTCCGTGCCATTAGATGAGGCTAAACCACCTGCGGCGGCAATCCAGCCCGCATGACGACCCATCACTTCCAAAACAAAAATTTTGGTTGAAGTTTTTGCCATAGAACGCACGTCAAAGCTTGCTTCCATGGTGGAAACTGCAATATATTTGGCAACGGAACCAAAGCCTGGGCAGTTATCGGTAATTGGCAGATCGTTATCTACAGTTTTAGGTATATGGATCGCTTGAATCGGGAAACCCATTTTTTCAGATAACTGGGACACTTTCAGGCAGGTGTCTGCGGAATCGCCGCCGCCATTATAGAAAAAGTAACCAATATCGTGGGCTTTAAATACTTCGATCAAACGCTCATATTCGCGTTTGTTATCTTCCAGGCTTTTCATTTTGTAACGGCAGGAACCAAAGCCGCCAGAAGGGGTGTGGCGCAGTGCGGCAATCGCTTGCGCGGATTCTTTGCTGGTGTCGATCAAATCTTCTGTTAAGGCACCGATAATGCCATTTTGACCGGCGTAAACCGTTCCAATTTTATCACCATGCTGACGCGCTGTTTCGATCACGCCACAAGCGGATGCGTTAATAACAGCGGTAACACCACCTGATTGTGCATAAAAGGCATTTTTAGGCATAGCTTTATTCTCCTTGTTTAGGTCTGAGTATTTTCCTGGTCCTGCTTTTCCTGGTTTTGTTTTTCCTGGGTTGCATAATCTGCCTGGGTTTGCAGCAGCGTAATGACGCAATCACCAATATTATCAAATTCGAATTTATTCGTCCCATACTGTTGGTAAAGACGATAATAAAACTGGCAGCGATAACGCTCCGCGCCGGTTTTAAAAATAACAAAATTTACGTTTTCGACATTCCAATAAATCACCGGGCATGGTGTCAGCGTTCTGTCGCTGGGTAACAAACGAATTTCGCTGTCACCGATTTCAAAGGGAATATCGCGGTTATAACGCTCTTTCAGGGTACTTTGGATAACCCAGAGTTCTGAGTTACCGAAATCTGCTATTGAATCGGACATATTAAAGTCTGTATTGGTAAGTCAAGCGAAGTGCCTGGTTTTTAAAAAACAATCGGGGGGATTGTTATTGGCGCTATTGGCGCTTTTGACTATGAGCTGAATAAATGCGGGACATTGATTCAGTATATGATTTGAGAAATGGCTCCCCGAGACGGATTCGAACCGCCGACCCAGTGATTAACAGTCACTTGCTCTACCTGCTGAGCTATCGGGGAAAATGCTAAATAAACAGAGAACAATAAATCCTTATTTATTGCCTCCGCTAAATAAAATCAGCCCGCGAATACTAGACAAAAACAGACACTTTGTCAAGCGGGAAATTAAAAATATTTAGTTTGGTGTTACGCAAAGGCTTCTTTTTCACAGGTTTTGAAGTTTTGAAATATAAAAAAACCGCCTTTGCTTCACGCTGGTTTTTCTGTTTATTACCTAACTGGTGTTACACAAAGGCTTCTTTTTCACAGGTTTTGAAGTATTTGAAATGTAAAAAAACCGCCTTTGCTTCACGCTGATTTTTCTGTTTATTACCTAACGGGTGTTACGCAAAGGCTTCTTTTTCACAGGTTTTGAAGTTTTGAAATATAAAAAAACCGCCTTTGCTTCACGCTGGTTTTTCTGTTTATTACCTAACGGGTGTTACGCAAAGGCTTCTTTCTGGAAAAAGGCTACCATTTCCAGCTAACGATCATGTAGGTGGCTCATCACCCCGGAACATAAAACAACCCTGGAATTTGTATTGCTTCATAGTAAACTGATGGCATAAACACTGACAAACAAAAGCTTAAGGAATCAACAATGAGCGTATTTAACCAAACCAACCAGCATGTAGGTACTCAAAATAATATTGTCAATGAAACCAGGAATGAAGGCGATACCTTCAACATGTCCGGTGATTTTCGCGGGGCCAATGTTAATATCAAATCCACCTTGAATAATGTTACGCAAACAATTGGCGCACTGTCTAATGCAGATGATTCCCTCAAAGAAGAACTGAGTAAGCTAATCCAGCAACTCAATGATACTCTGCAACAAGCACCCGCAGAAAAAGCTGAAGCAGCCGAGGCAGTGGCAAAAACCGCTGAAGTTCTGGTACAGACCAGCGCGGCGGAAAAGCCGAATAAAACCCTGTTGGAGATTACTGGCAAGGGACTGTTGGAAGCCAGCAAAGCCGTGGCAGACATTATGCCCACAGCCTTGAAAGTCGCTACACAGATTGTGGCTGTTGTCGGTAAAATCACCGGAGTATGACTATGGGCGATAAAATGGATTTACCGGGTGATTTTCGTGGTGCTACAGTTTACATAAAATCTACTGTTAATGGCGTTACAACAGAACGCGCTATCCCTCTCCACCGCCCACCAAGAGCGGCACATTTTACCGACCGGGTAGAAGCTTTAGCAAAACTACTGCAAGACCTCCGCCCCGGCAACACAGCTACCCTGTGCGGCCCCGGCGGCATCGGCAAAACCGCGCTGGCCACCGAAGCCATCTGGACACTGGCACCGGATAATAAAGCCCCTGAATTATTCCCTGACGGCATTTTCTTCCACAGCTTTTACAACGAACCCTCAGCGGACGTGGCGCTGGAATGGATAGCCCGTGCTTATGATGTGGATTCACAAGGCATGGCGGAACAGGCGGCGCGTCACGCCCTGAGTGGTCGTCATGCCCTGCTGGTGCTGGACGGTGCCGAAGATGCCGATGATTTACGCAAGGTTCAAAGCGTAGCGGGAAACTGCGGGGTGCTGGTCACCAGTCGCAAACGTCAAGATGCTATCGACCAGCGTCAGGATATGCAGCCCTTGAAACAAAAAGATGCGCTTAAACTGCTGCATGAATGGGCAGATCGTCAAATAGACAACGAACAAACAGCGCAACAGATTTGCCAACTGCTCGGCGGCCTGCCGCTGGCGGTACGCCTGGTGGGGCGCTATCTTAACGAAACCGAAGAAACCAGCACGGAATACCTGGCATGGCTGGAAAAAATGCCCCTGGAAGCCCTTGATCCTGACAACGAACACCACCGTCATGCCTCGGTGCCGTATTTACTGGAGCGCAGTCTGGCGCAAGTCAGTGAAACTGCGCGGGATGTGTTGGCGCTGGTGGGTTTACTTGCCATGTCGCCATTCGATCAGGAAATCATCCGCCACAGTCTGCAACTATCTGAGGGTGATTTACGCAAGGCCATGCGGGATTTAATCGGCTACGGCCTGCTGCAACGTGAAGATGGTCGCTACCAGGTCAGCCATGCTTTAATCCACACCTACACCCGCGAATCCCTGCCACTTGCCGATGCCGTGTTTGAAAACCTGGTGAACTGGTATATCGACTTCGCTAAAACCGAAAGCGCCAAAGGACTAGCAGGTTATCAAGGACTGCACCCGGAACGCCCGCATTTGTTGTATTTGCTGGACAACTGTATGCAGCGTCAAGCCTGGCAACTGGCTGAAAATATCAGCAGGGCAATAGAAAATTACCTGGATATTCAAGGCTACTGGGCAGAGTTGATTATCGTCCAGCAAACAGGACTGGAAGCGGCCTGCAAACTGGAAAACAAGCGCAACGAAGGGGTATGGCTGGGCAACCTGGGCAACACCTACCGCGCCCTGGGCCAGGTTGAGAAAGCCATAGCCTATCAAGAACAGGCTTTGCTTATCAGCCGGGAGATTGGGGATAAAAGTAATGAAGGCAACCAGTTGGGCAACCTGGGCAACGCCTACTACGTCCTGGGCCAGGTTGAGAAAGCCATAGCCTATCATGAACAGGCTTTGCTTATCAGCCGGGAGATTGGGGACAGGCGCAACGAAGGGGCATGGCTAGGCAACCTGGGCAACGCCTACAGCGCCCTGGGCCAGGTTGAGAAAGCCATAGCCTATCATGAACAGGCTTTGCTTATCAGCCGGGAGATTGGGGATAAATCAGGAGAAGGTGCAGACTTGGGCAACCTGGGCAACGCCTACAGCGCCCTGGGCCAGGTTGAGAAAGCCATCGACTATCATGAACAGGCTTTGCTTATCAGCCGGGAGATTGGGGATAAATCAGGAGAAGGTGCAGACTTGGGCAACCTGGGCAACGCCTACAGCGCCCTGGGCCAGGTTGAGAAAGCCATCGACTATCATGAGAACAGGCTTTGCTTATCAGCCGGGAGATTGGTAACAGAAGCAGTGAAGGCAACCAGTTGGGCAACCTGGGCTTAGCCTACCGCGCCCTGGGCCAGGTTGAGAAAGCCATAGCCTATCATGAACAGGCTTTGCTTATCAGCCGGGAGATTGGTAACAGAAACAGTGAAGGCAACCAGTTGGGCAACTTGGGCTTAGCCTACAGCGCCCTAGGCCAGGTTGAGAAAGCCATAGCCTATCATGAACAGGCTTTGCTTATCAGCCGGGAGATTGGTAACAGAAACAGCGAAGGCAACCAGTTGGGCAACCTGGGCTTAGCCTACAGCAACCTGGGCCAGGTTGAGAAAGCCATCGACTATTATGAACAGGCTTTGGCTATTAAGCGAGAAATTGGAAACAAGCAGGGAATAGGCAATACATTGGGCAACCTGGGCTTAGCCTACAGCGACCTGGGCCAGGTTGAGAAAGCCATCGACTATCATGAACAGGCTTTGCTTATCAGCCGGGAGATTGGGAATAAACAACTAGAAGGCAATACATTGGGCAACCTGGGCAACGCCTACAGCGACCTGGGCCAGGTTGAGAAAGCACGGGAGCTCTGGCAACAATCCCTGCAAATTTTTGAGGAAATCAAATCTCCCACTGCCGAAACAGTACGGCAATGGCTCAAAGACCTCGATACCAATAACCCCAGCAAACAAACCAACTAAACGCGCCAGCGTTAAGTCCCAGCAACCTCAAAACCAAGCCCCAGCCCCCGCCGCGCCCAGCACGCCCCCCGCAGCTTTTTCGGGTTGCCTCGGTGTTTAACTAAGAGAAGAACACTGAGTAAACGGGGCTTTCAAAGCAAGAAATAGAATTCCAGGCCGCCACATAACCCTTTAAACAGATTCCCAGGCAGGGTGTGGGGGTTTTGGCACTGCGGCTTTCCCACGCAAAAAAATAAGCCCACTATTTAGTGGGCTTTCCGTTTATTACTTCAGTTTTTTGAAGATTATCTTAAACATCAACCACTCTTTGATGTTTAGATATAAACTTAACATCCACTTATTGCCAGATGACTTTTTTCGCTTCATAATTAACTCCTCTAATGAAGCAGATTAGAAAATGAAACGCTGTGCACTCCAATGGTCGGGAAACTACTTGGACTGTGCGGCGTTTCGCCGTTTAAAGGTTGCTAAGGTAACTCGCAAGAAATAACATCCCCATAGCACGCAGGATTTTTATCCGTGCAAGTTACTTAATATATATTGAATGATACATTTTGAATAAGCCATTGACCAATACATTTTGAATCAATCTTGAATCAATCTTGAGCAATACATATTGATTTCAATCACTGAAATTTTGTCTAAAAATTCATACTCAAATTCCCTTGTTCCCAACGTCCTCGTTGGGAATGCAGACCTGGAAGCTCCAGCTTCCCGTATTCATTTCGGCAAGCTGGAGCTTGCAAGGCAGGCGTTACCAAGCTGGAGCTTGCAAGGCAGGCGTTACCAAGCTGGAGCTTGGTAACAAGGGAAATTATCTTAAACATCAACCACTCTTTCCCTCGTTCCCAACGTCCTCGTTGGGAATGCAGACCTGGAAGCTCCAGCTTCCCGTATCCATTTCGGCAAGCGTTACTAAGCTGGAGCTTGGTAACAAGGGAAATAATAACTTCAGGACTGGCAGTCCTTAAAGGACTGCCAGTCCTACGCTCAAAGTTATTATGTGAACTTAGTGTTCGCTGTACTAGATTCCCGTCTACACGGGAATGACAAAAACTGTGGTTTTCAGCTTAGACGGGGTTTATTACATATCTGCTTGCAGGCGCTTCCCCATATGCCGAAAACGCAGTTCAATATCCCAAGCTTCCAGATGGGTGCGGCGATTCAGGTATAAACTGAAACCACCCGCGATATAAAAGGGTTCAATCACAGCAATGGCAAGCAGGTTAAAACTGGCAAGCAGCCAGTAAGCCCAAGTATCGGCATATTCATCATGCACAGTCGCGGATAATATTTCATCAGCCCAATAGTCTGCGCTTTCCGGTAGAAAAAATAAAAATAATAGAATGAGAGAGCCATAAATCACCCATTCAAATAAAAAGCAGGCAATGCTTAAAGAACGTGCAATACCCATTTGGTTTTTGAGTAATAATCGCTGACGTTTGTGGCGTAGCCTAAAACCCAGGTTTTCCAATTGCCAGATGGGTAGGCGAAAACTACGTGAGAGGGATAAACGTAATAAAAACACGCCCAACCATAAACCTTTTTTAAAGATGGCATGTATAAAAGCGCGCAGGCTGGGCAAAATCGCGGGGTATTCACCGAATAAGGCGTGACTGAAAAAATGTAATAATAAAATATCCCATAGGGGTTTGAGTAACCAGACTACCAGCGCTGCCAGATAAGGCCATTGTGCCAGGAAGAAATAAACCAGCAGGCCCGATGGCAGGAATAACAATAACCAGAATCGATAGAGTTTGAGCGCATCGTGCTGGATTAAAACCAGCCCCAGATCGATGGCTTCCCAGGGTGCGCGTGGACGTACAATCGCACGAATTTTATCCAGTTGCATGAGTACGTCCTGCGCGGATGAAATAAGCGGCAATAAACAACCAGAAAAACAAGCCAACGCTATATTTAATCGGTGCGGGTATCAGCGCGTTGGATGACCAGAATGCTTCCACCACTGCCGCCAGCGCCAGTAATAATATCATGCCATAAACCAGCGGCATGGCTTGAGCAGCGGCACGGCGCAGGGAGGCTTTACGCGAATAGCGTCCCGGTGCGATTAGAGCAATACCCAATTTTAAGCCTGCCGCGCCTGACAGCACAATACCAGTGAGTTCAAAGGCGCTGTGTCCGGCAACAAAGGTGTAAAAGGTTTCGCTGTAACCCACCTTAAACATGTGTCCGGCGATAATGCCAATGACCATGCCGTTATAGATGAGAAAAAATAAGCTGCCAAGCCCCAGCAGCAGACCTGTGGCAAAGGTTTTAAAGCCAATACTGATATTATTTTGAATATAAAAACCAAACATCATCATATCGGTGTCAGATTCCCGCTCGCGCCCGATACGCGAGAATGAGGGTTCGTACATGGCTTCATATTCCGCGACTTGTTCGCTGCCCATCACATCATAAATTAAATCTTCCTGCCATTGCGCCAGCATCCAGAAGGCCAGCAGCGGCCCGTAAAACAATAAGGAAGCGGCTAAAAACAGGCGTTTTTCGCTGCGTACCCGTTGTGGAAGGCCTGTGCTGAGAAATTCCCAGAGATTGCGCCAGAATCCGTCTGCCGGTTGGTATAACTGCTGTTGTCCGCGTAATACCAGTTGGTTTAAGCGGTTTTGTAAATAGGGGGAATAATGCCGTTCCCGTGCCAGCGCCAGATGTTGACACACCTGGCGATAGAGGGTGGGGAAGTTTTGTATAAGACCTTTCATGTCAGGCAGGCGTTGACGCATCGGTTTATCTTGCTCATTTAGCCAACGCTCCAGTTGCTTCCATTGCTGCTGATGCATTTGTTCAAATTGTTGTTGTTTCATATTTGATCACACTTAGGAAAGTCTTTCAAACAATATTTGCCTGATGGGTTTTGCGTTTCACAGACTTTGTATGCTTTGCCATTAACGGGACATCTATGCCGCTTGGAAGAAGTGTCCGAGGTGCAGGAGGTTGAACGGCAATCTGACATATCTGTACACCTTTATCGTTCTAAAAACCAGAATAAATGATACGGGAAAATAGCCTAATCTTAAAATTTCCCTGTTTCCAGCGTAAATCAGTAATGAATCAGGTTTGTTCAGAAGGCTTCCAATGGTATGCTATGAGTATTTTTTGCAACCCAGCCCAAAATAAAGAACAATTATGGCCGATTCAGAACACTTGGCGGTGTTAATGCAAGGCATCAAAGCTTGGAACAGTTGGAGAGAGAACGCCTCGACCTGGGCCGACTTGTCCGGGAGCGATTTGTCGGGCCTAAATTTATCTAAGGGTGAGTTTTTCAGAGCGAACTTGTCCCGGGTTGATTTAACCAAGGCAAACCTGAGCGGTGCCAACCTCAATGGCGCAAACCTAACTGAAGCTAACTTGTCTAAAGCCAACCTGACCCGCGCAAACCTTAATGAAGCCAATCTCAGTGAGGCCTATATGTCAGATACCACCCTGACAGATGCTACGCTGAGCGAGGCTAACTTATCCAAAGCCTATTTGATACGCTGCTTTCTCTCTGGCGTTAATCTCAGCGAGGCGAATCTGTTTCGCGCCAATTTGTTTGAATCGGATATGTTTCGTGCCAATATGACAGGATCGAATTTATTTAAGGCCAATCTGACTGATGCCAATCTTATTGAAGTGTATTTGTCTAATGCCGATTTATTTAAGGCTAATTTCACCGGGGCCGATCTGACCAGCGCCATTTTAATTAATGCCAATATCGTTGAAACCGATTTTACCAATGCCGATCTGAGTAAAGTTAAACGCAATGAGTGATGATGAAGTCGCATATAAGGCCGCTTATAATGCCGGACTTGCTGCACTGAGCCGCCGTGATTACGCTAAGGTGGAATTGCAGCGTAAACTGGCGGCTAAAGGCTTAGCGGCAGAAGCTATCACCAATGCCTTAGAAAAACTTCAGGAACAGCATTATCTGGATGAATCCCGCTTTGTCGAAAACTTTATTCAAACCCGCTGTAACCAGGGTTATGGCCCACAAAGAATACGCCAGGAATTACGCCATCGTGGTATTGATGAAGACTTGATAACAACAGCACTTGAGCAGCAGACAGTAGACTGGTGGCAGCAAGCACATCAAGTCCGGGAAAAACGCTTTGGGCAGCAACTGCCAGAGTCGATGAAACAGCGGGCCAAGCAAATGCGCTTTTTAAGTTATCGGGGTTTTAGCAGTGAGCAAATTCGCGCTGTTTTGTCAGAAGACTAAAGCCTGATACGTTGACAAGGTTTTTTCCACCATTGGTCATGTTTTATTAAACCCAAACCAACCCCAATCTTATTATCTCTTCATATCCATTATCACTTTTCATCACGCGGTAGGACGTTATATGAAAACCATGAAACCATTTCACCTGTTATTTTTATGTTTTATTTTCTTGCACAGCCCTGTGACATGGGCTGTGGATATTGGCGCTCACCATTACACGCCGTTGCCAACACTGCAAATGGATGTCGATGGTCGCTATGAGCGCATTCAGGGTTATGCATTTCAAAACTTCACGCTGAATGTAAAAGTTGAAGCCAATACACAAAGCGGGGTTCCTGTTGACTGGTGGCTGGTGGCACAAGTGGGAGAACTGCTCTTTTCTTATCAGTTTGATACGCAATTACAACAGTTCTACTGGCGTGAAGGCGTACATGCACTGGCACAAACCCCATTACAGAGTTTTCCCCGCACGCCTTTAATACCCTTGTCCTTGCCAGCCGGGGATTTCCGCTTATACTTTGGCCTGGATACCGAAGCGGATGGTCAACTCAGTGGTTCGTTGCGTTTTAGCACCCTGGAAATGAACATTCAGGCGCTGCAAAGAATTTTTTATGTCTCACCACAAGGGGATGATAATCATCCTGGTACGCTGGCGCAGCCCTGGCGCAGCCCGGAAAAGGCCGCACAAACCGCGCAGGCAGGGGACTTAATATTGTTTCGCGGCGGCACTTATCGCAGCCAGCTAACGCCAGTCAACAGCGGCAACGCAGCCTATCCGATTATTTTTGCCTCACACCCAGGGGAAACAGCGGTATTTAATGGCAATAGCGTTAATCTGGTGAAAGGGCCAGGTGCGCCATTTTCCAGTCTGATACTGGTTAATAACTTAAGTCATATCTGGCTGATGGGGTTAAAAGTGCAAGGCTCCCAGGATGCTGGCATTCTGGTCTATAACAGCAACAATATTCTGCTACAAGACAATTATGTGTATGACAGCCACGATGCGGGCATTGCCGTATGGCGCAGTCAGAATTTTAGTGTTGACGGTAATGAAGTCCAATTGGCAAACAATGGCAGCGGCACCGAGCAGGAAAATATATCCATTGGTGAAGATGCGCAGGATTTTGAGATTCGCTATAACAAAATTCATGAAGGCGGCGGTGTGCGCGGTCATAATGCTTTATCCATTAAAGATGGCAGCCGTAATGGCCTCATACATCATAATGAAATTACCGACATCCCCAATAACAGTTGTCTTTATCTGGATGCCTGGAATGCGCTGGTGGACAATATCTCGATTTACCAGAATCGTCTGCATGACTGTCATTATCACGGCATTGCCCTGGCAGGCGAGCGTGGCGGCACAGTGAGCAATATCTCTATTTATAATAATCTGATTTATCAGAATAATTACGGTCTGCATCTGGGTAATGGTTATACTTCACCCATGGAGAATATTCAGATTTATAATAATACTTTTTATGATAATGGGCCGGGCAATGTCTATGGCGGTTCGATTGTACTGCGCAACAGTGAAGCGAATCAGGTGGTGGTACGCAATAACCTGATGGCCAGCGATGATGTGCAATTGCAAAAGCTGCGTGATGCCAGTCGTTTAACTGTAGAGCATAATTTATTCAGCCATGAGGATAAAACCAGCAGCAATGGTGAAATGCACGGGGATAACTTTATCCTCGCCGATCCCTTGTTCGTCAATGCCAATCAGCTTGATTTGCGCTTGCAGGCGGGTAGTCCTGCCATTGCTCAGGGTAGCGCGGCAACCGTACCGGTAGATGATTTTGATGGGCAGGTGCGCTAAAAAATATTGCTAAGGAGTGAGGATGAAATAAATGCAGAAACTGGGTGCAGGATTTTTATTCATTTTCAAGGCGTGAAAACAGGCGCATAGCAAGCTATGTAACTGCCTAAGTCCAAACAGGCACAACGTAGAAAATGGAGAAAAAGACCAGCCAAGTTGCTGAAGTTATAAAATTCTCACTCCTAAGCAAAACGACAATACCCTGAGCGTTGGAATGAACGGGAAACCAGGAATTTATCCCCCCATCGATGTGGTCTATCTTAATCCTGATTTCAGTGCATTAATAATAGAAAACAGCTTAGGTAACTTGCAAGAAATACCCCCCCGTAGCACGCAGGATTTTTATCCGTTTTCAAGGCGTGAAAACCAGCACATAGTAAGCTATGTAACGGTTTTTACAATGCGGAAAACGGGTAAAAAGACCAGCGAAATAGGGGATGTTATTCGCTGTGAGTTACCTAATGTCCTGTATTTGAAGTTCTTGTGGTGCAGTGGCCTAATTATATTCCCATTCCAGTGGTAAATGTTTTTGTAAGGTTTGCAGTAAAAGATTACGTTCTATGGGTTTGCTTAAAAAATCTATGCAGCCTGCATCATAAGCATTTTTCTGAACATCCTCATATGCGCTGGCAGATATGGCAATAACAGGCAATTTTTCAAATCCTGGTAGAGCGTGTAATTGCCGTGTAATTTCCAGGCCGTCCAAATCACCTGGCAAACGCAAATCCATTAGCACCAAATGTGGTCGCCAGTCCGGAGCAACTTGCAAACAGGCTTCACTGCTGTTGGTTTCCTGTATTGTAAAGTTCAAGGGTTGCAGCATCAGGCGCAGCACTGCACAGTTGAGGAGGATGTCATCAACAATCAAAATGCGAAATGGCTCAGGATTGTCAGTATTTTGAGGACTGGCAGTTCTATGGTAGCCGATGATCTTTTTTTGTACTTTCAATGTCTGTTGTTGTGTGGATGTATTTTTAAAAAGCACTGCAACGGGAATTCGTGCATGAAAACAACTGCCTTCCCCCAATTGACTTTCAAGTTCAATGTGTCCCCCCATCAACTCGATAATCCTGCGGGTAATCGACAAGCCCAGGCCAGTACCCTGGCGTTTATGTTGCCTGTCGCCAATCTGTGAGAAGGGTTGAAAAATTTCTTCGTATTGTTCGGGTGCTATGCCAGGGCCGGTATCTGTTATGCGGATATGCAATTGGGCATCGTGGTAATTTACAGTTAAGCTCACATGCCCTTGCTCGGTGAACTTCACTGCATTACCCAGCAGATTTATGACAACCTGGTGCAAGCGTTTAGGATCGATGGATATATAGTCAGGCAAGGATTTTTCAGCTTGATAGTTGAAAGCAACACATTTTTTTTCTGCACGAAAACGAAATATCTTTACCACTTCCCAGAAAAATGACTGGATATCTACTTCTTCCGGGAATAGTTCAATGTGACCGGCCTCTACTTTGGCTAAATCAAGAATATCGTTGATGAGCGTCAACAAATAATGCCCACCTTTGTAGATACTTTCTACCGATTCTTTATCTTCTTCTGTCAATTGGGGGGAGTATTGCAGAATTTGTGCAAAACCCAGAATCGCATTCAGCGGGGTGCGCAACTCATGACTCATGTTGGCAAGAAATGCGCTTTTGGCGTGGTTGGCAGCTTCGGCTTGTACAGTGCGATACTCCAGCTTTTTTTGCAAGTCACGCAGGGCAAGGTGGGTACGTACGCGGGCAAGCACTTCTTCTGTTTGGAAGGGTTTGGTGACATAATCCACACCACCCGCAGCAAAAGCTCGTATTTTGTCCTCAGTTTCTGTCAAGGCGCTGATAAAAATCACCGGTATATCGCAGGTGCGTGGATCGGCTTTAAGTCGCGTGCATACTTCATAGCCGTCCATATCCGGCATCATGATGTCGAGCAACACCAGATTAGGTGGTTTGGCAAAAGCTGCGCGCAGTGCCAGACTGCCATTTGGAACCGGACGGACTAGATAGGATTCGGTAATGAGGATATTGCTTAAAACATACAAATTTTCCAGTGTATCATCTACTACCAGAATATCTTGGGCTTGGGTTTGGGTTTTGTCCATTATTAAACCTGTTTATGTGTTTCAATCCAATCTAAGGTTTACTCTACGGGGTTAGGAGCAAGAATTTTATAACTTCAGAAATTGAGCTGGTCTTTTTCTCCATTTTCTGCGTTATGCCTGTTTGGACTTAGGCAGTTACATAGCTTGCTATGCGCCTGTTTTCACGCCTTGAAAATGAATAAAAATCCTGCGCCCAGTTCCTGCACTTATTTCATCCTCGCTCCTTAGTCAAATCACGCCCGTCAAAGCCTGTACCAGATTTTCCATGTTAAAAGGTTTGAGCAAGTAGCCGTCCATGCCTGCATTCAGGCATTCTTCACGCCCGGTGGCATTAGCGGTGAGAGCAATGATACGGGGGCGTTGCGTACCATATTGACGATGGATGGCAGCAGTGGCCTGTATGCCATCCATATCGGGCATTTGAATATCCATCAATATAATGTCGTAACTTTGCCGGGTCAGTGCTTCCAGAACCTCTTGCCCGGTAGCTGCCACATCCGCCTGTAAACCCAGTTTTTTTAAAATAATTAACCCGATTTTTTGATTGACCAGATTATCTTCAGCAAGCAGAATACGCAGATTAGGATCCAGTGTATGCCGCTTGGATTTAACAACGGGTAATTCGAGGATGAAACACGCCCCCTGACCTGCTTCGCTCTCACACCAAACCTTAGCATTCAGCGCCTCCGTCAATTTTTTAACAATAAACAAACCCAAGCCGGTGGAGTGTTCGCCGCCAGTAGGCTGAGCGCTGAGACGGGAAAATTTGCCGAATAATTTAGCTTTGTCCGCTTGCGTGAATCCCGGCCCTTGATCCTGGACATGGATTTGGAGCTTGTCCGGCTTGACATGCAGACTGATATTAACTTGTGAGTCTGGTGGTGAATATTTCACTGCATTGGAAATCAGGTTGTCTAAAACTTGTCGGAGTGTATCGGCATTGCTCAATACCGGGGGCGGCTGAGGCGGCATGGTAAGGTGCAAGTGAGTATTTTTATCGGCAGCGGGCAACTTGTAGTGTTCGGTGATAGCTTGTAATACTTCAGTGCATTCTATATGTTCAAAGTTGATTGCCAGTTTTCCTGATTCAATGGCATTTACATCCAGCAGATTGGTAATCAAGGTAAACATTTTTTGTGCGCTGGTTTCAATTTCATCGGCATAGTGCCTGATAGGTATGTTTCTAGTTGTGTCCGCGCCTGCTTTTATTTTAATTAACTGCGCTATGCCCCGAATACTGGCCAGTGGATTTTTTAAATCATGGGCGGCCATGCCAAGAAATTCATTTTTTTCCTGGTTGAGCTGTACAAGTGCTTCATTTTTTTCCTTCAGTGCATCTTCCGCTGCCTTGCGTGCAGTGATGTCTTCCTTGATAGCAATATAACTGGTGGTTTTACCTTGTTCGTCCTTGACCGGGGTAATACAGGCTTGTTCCCAATACAAAGAACCATCCTTACGTTTGTTGCACATTTCACCGTTCCAGGTGTTTCCCTGTTTCAAGGTGTCCCATAAGGCTTTGTACACATCGGAATCTTGTTTTCCAGACTTGAGGATACTCGGGGTTTTCCCAAGCGCTTCCTCGGCACTATAACCGGTAATGTGGCTAAAGGCCGGATTGGTAAATTCTATCATACCGCGGGTGTTTGTAATCACGATGGTATTATGGCTTTGTTCCACGGCACGGGACAATTTACGCACGGTTTCTTCAGCCTGTTTACGTTCTGTCAGGTCAACGATAACACAAACAAAACCCTCACATACACCATCCGCATTGGATAAGGGATTTAGCCAGTGACTAGCCCAAATCAGGCTGCCGTCCTTGCGGATAAACTGTTTGTCCATCTGGAAAGTATCCAGCTCTCCGGCACGCAGTGCTTGCAAAGCTTTCTCAGTTGGAGGCCGATAATCTGGGTGATTGAGTTCCAGGCAGCGCATGCCAATTAACTCTGCTTGCGGATAACCAAAAATTTCAGCGCATTTGCCGTTGACTTGTTGATAATAGCCATTAACATCCAGCATACCGATACACACAGCGGCATTATTGATGACTGCTTGCAGTTGTAGGCGACTGTTATGTAGTTCTTGTTGTGTGCGTACCAGTGCCAAATGAGCAGCAACCCGTGCCAGCACTTCCTCGGCTTGAAAAGGTTTGGTCAGGTAATCTACGCCGCCTACTTCGAAGGCACGTATTTTGTCCTCAATTTCCTCCAGAGCACTGATAAAAATGACGGGTATATCACGGGTGCGCGGATCGGCTTTAAGTTGCGTACATACCTCATAGCCATCCATATCTGGCATCATGATATCAAGCAATACCAAATCCGGTGGTCTGGCAAAAGCGGCTTGCAGTGCCAGAGCACCGCTTGGAACCGGGCGAATTTCATAGGATTTGGTGATAAGAATATTGGTTAAAACATTCAAGTTTTCCGGGGTGTCATCTACCACCAGGATATTTGGGGCTTGGATATTGTCCATTATTAAACCTGTTTATGTGTTTCAATCCAATCTAACAGTTGTTGGTATTCATAAGCTTCTAGCCAATCTGTCAACTGTGCAGCCAATTTACTATCCTCTGCCTTGATTTCTTCTAGCAGACTCTTTACTTGCTTCAGGTTGGCCTCAATTACTGCCTGCTCTAACGCCTCCAGCCATTTTGCAGAGAGTTCCACTATTGTACCGGAGTCCGTGCTGACTGTGGAAGTTGTCTGCTGCTTATCATAGATCCATTGCAATGGCAGATATTTTTGCAATGTTTGTAATAATAATGTTCGTTCTATGGGTTTGGCCAGATAATCCACACAACCAGCAGCACGGCTGTTTTTCTCATCTTTTCCATAAGCACCGGCGGATATTACGATGACAGGCAGTTTTTCAAACCCTGGTAGTTCATGCAAGCGTCGGGTGGTTTCCAAACCATCTAAACCCGGCATACGCAAATCCATCAGCACCAGATGCGGACGATAAGCTGCTATGAGTTGTAAACAATTTTCACCACTATCCGCTTCCTGAGTATCAAAATTTAGTGGACGCAATATTTGGCACAACACTTCCCGATTGTCGGCAATATCATCAGTGACCAAAATACGTAAGGGGGCTTCTCCCTTGCGGTGGTGATAACCTATAATTGTTTCTTGAGGCAGTTTTTTCTGGGAGCTGCTAAAGCTTTTGAGAATGGCTTTAGCCGGAACCTGTACATAAAAACAACTGCCTTGTCCCAACTGACTTTCAAGGCTGAGAGTCCCTCCCATCAGTTCAATAATCTGTCGGGTAATTGACAGTCCTAATCCAGTACCTTGCGCTTTGTAACGATTCTCGCTGGTTTGTGAAAAGGGTTGAAAAATTTCTTCGTGTTGTTCTGGAGCAATACCAATTCCTGTATCTTCGACGTGGATATGTAGAGTATCGTCATCATAGCTTATCTGCAAGCAAACATGGCCTTGTTCGGTAAATTTCACCGCATTTCCCAGCAGATTTACCAATATTTGACGCAGGCGCGTTGCATCTGCATAAATTCCATTTGGTAGTGAGATGTCGGTGTGGTATTTGAAGTTAATATTTTTTTTCTTGGCTCGTAACCTAAACATATCTACCAGTTCCTGAACAAACAACTGAATATTGATTGCTGTTGGAAACAGTTCGATACGTCCTGCCTCAACTTTGGCTAGATCCAGAATATCGTTAATTAAGATCAGCAAGTATTCTCCACCACGATAAATACTATTTACTTGTCGCTTGTCTGAATCGCCTAATCGTGGAGATTGTGCCAGAATTTGCGCAAAGCCCATAATTGCATTAAGTGGGGTGCGTAATTCGTGGCTCATATTTGCCAGAAATGCGGATTTGGCACGGTTGGCGGCCTCAGCCTCTTCTTTAGCTTTTTGTAAGGCGTGCTGAGTTTTTATGCGATCAGTAATATCACGCCAAATACAAAACAGGGCATTTTCACCCTCGTAAGGAATACGGGTTAAACTGACCTCAACTGGGAATACGCTACCATTGCGCTTTTGATGCAACCACTCAAAATGGTGATGCCCATGGTGATAGGCCAACTGCATCATTTTATCAGCTAATTGCTTGGAAGCTTGCCCACTGTGTTGATAAGGAGGGGAGTGGGCTGCGGGATGCTGGTTTGATAATTCTAGTGCTGAATTGTAACCGAGAATCCTTACGGCTGCGGTATTGGCAAGTATAAGTTGATGGTCACAAATAAGCCACATAGGATCATCAGACAATTCAAACAATCGTCTATATTTTTCCTCACTTTCATAGAGAGAATACTCGGCCTTTTTACGCTCTAGGATTTCATGCCGTAGCTTATGATTCCAATACAGCATCAATACCAGAATCAGTAATGCAGTCCCCAAAACTTGCCACAATAAAGTATAGTCTAGCGTTTCTTTAAGAGTATGAGTGGTCCATTTACGCTGGACTTGAGTATGCTCTAGCTGACTCAAGGAGGCCACAGCTTGATTCATGATGTCTGCCAGTATGGGCCAATCATTACGTACTGCGATAGAAATGGGGTAGGAGTAATCCAGCTTGCTGATGATTTTAAGGTTATGTACCCGTTCTTGCAGCAATTGAGTCGCATGTTCTAAAGGAACAGCAAAGGCATAAATCTCATCCGCTTCCAGGCGTACCACCATTTCATTGATATTGAGGCTAAGCAGCTTGAG
The DNA here is from genome assembly GCF_030378065.1 of Candidatus Venteria ishoeyi. Classification (GTDB taxonomy): domain Bacteria; phylum Pseudomonadota; class Gammaproteobacteria; order Beggiatoales; family Beggiatoaceae; genus Venteria; species Venteria ishoeyi. The sequence goes on from NZ_JAUCGJ010000037.1 coordinate 37,018, forward strand.
GTTGGGGTAATCGTGCTGCAAAAAACTTTTTAGCGCAGAATGAGCCAACACACCAATGGTTTCATCATGAAATACTTCGAGTCCGCTGGCAAAGGGTTTGTCAGGTTTAGCAATAAACACTTGGGTGATGTTGAAATAAGGCTGAGTAAAACCCAGATAAGCTTCCCGTTCAGTGGTTTTTACCGCACCGGAAATAAAATCACAGTGCCTTTGGCGAGTAAAATCCAGGGCTTTTTTCCAGCTTTTACCAGCATCTCCCTGCACAATGGTAGGAACAGGTATAAATTCTACACCTAGCTTGTTCGTAAGCAGGTGCAGATAATCAGCAAAAACCCCTTGATGTTGATCATTTTCAAAGAAATCGTATGGCTTCCAGAGCGGATTGAAACAATAACGTAAGCTGGGGTGTTGCTTGAGCCAAACTCGCTGTTCCGGGGTTAGAGATAAGCCGGTTTTTTTTGTTTCTTGATGGTGTCCCTGCCAGCTTTGCTGAATACGCTCGAATTCTGCGATGGGAATTATTTTCAACGCCTTATCCACAATACTTTTAAGCAGTGGCCAATCTTTACGGATGGACATAACTACCGGAAACCGACTTTCTTCTATAAGACCACTGATTTTGAAAGAAAAATTATTGTGTTGGGTGCGCCACCATTCTAAATTGGAAGAACTGACCAGTGCTGCAACTTGATTATTGAGCAAAGCATTCGCCATCGCTTCATTGCTATTGAACCCCTTCAGTTGAATATCCGGTAAAGTACGCAACAATTGTTCAATTTTTTTCACCCCACTTAGATAGCCTACGGATTTACCTTCCAGTTCGCCCAGTGTAAGAGGGGGGTTGGGTTCGCTGGCGTGGGTATAGAGATAAAAATAAGAGAAGGTATAGGGTTCCGCATAAATAAAATGCTGATCCCATACTGAGTTGGGAGTGGATGCCGCCAAACCATCAATTTCAAGTTTGACAGCCTTATCCGTCACCACAGCCCATGTATTTTCTATATGTAGATGAAGACGATTATCCAGGTACTGATTAATCAGATTAATATGTTCTATGAGTGTACCAGAGTAAGTACCGTCTGGGTTACGAATGATATCCGGCTGAAACTGATTGGTATAACCTAATACAATTTTTGGATGAGCATCCAGCCAGGCGCGTTCTGCTGTCGTTAATTTGATAACAGGTGTTCGCTCAAGCTGCTTTTTCTCTTCAGTATCAAATAAAAAACGCTGTAAATAGTTTTTATCGCCAATCCCATCCTGACGCATAATCATTGCGGCGACCTCATCAATCAATGGTTCAAAAGCAACCCCGATAGGCAATGGTAAGGGCATGATCATATCGTGAGTCTTTTCCGCCTCATATACTAATGCCTCCCGACTTTTGCGCTGGGAATAATCACTAAGAATCAGCTCAATAATTTCTTGTGGATGATCCAGTGCATAACGCCAGCCTTCATTGCTTGCTTCGATAAAATCCTTGGTCTGTTGTGGATATTGCTCAGTTTGTGTATCGCTGGTAAATAGATAGACATCACCAATACTACGCATATAGTCAGCGAGTTCGAGAACATTAAATTTTATACCATGTTGCTCCAGATAAAACGGCTCATTGGTGATAAATGCACTCATTGCATCAACTTCACCATTTATGAAGGGATCTGCATTGAAGCTATGAGGAATAATCTCAATATTTTCTCCAGGCTTCAGATCTTTACGCTCAAATACCAGTTTCAGTAATGGAGATTGGAGATCTTTTTGGGATAACATTAGACGTTTGCCACGTAAATCATCTAATTTGGTAATTTCTGGTGAAGACAAAATCACCATTGGCATCCGTTTGAAATAGTTTGCCAACAACTTGACCGGCTTACCCTCCAGCCGTGAGCGCACGATACTGCTGTTGGTTGTGGCGTATTGCACCCGTCCAGACAGAACCTCTTCGATAATGTCCATGTCGGTCTGGTATTCTCGCAATTCCACCTGCAAACCACGTTGTGCATAAAAACCCTGCGCAATTGCAGCGTAAAACCCAGCGAACTCGAATTGGTGCTTCCATTGCAGTTGCAGGGTGATTTTATGCAAAGGTAGCTCTTGTGCTTTAAGCACAGCACTTAGCAATAAAATAAGTAGAGAAAAAATAACACGTATAAACATAAAGCTTTTAACAATGCTTCCAATAAAATGAGAGGGAAATAAAAACTGTAATAGGCTTAGGAATACGCATTAAACAACCTCGATATCTCCGCTATGAGCTTTGGATATTGTCCATTATTAAACCTGTTTATGTGTTTCAATCCAATCTAATAGTTGTTGATATTCATAAGTTTCAAGCCATTCTGTTAACTGAGCAACCAGTCCAGTATCTTCTGCCTTGATTTTTTCCAGCAGACTGTTTGCTTGCTTCAGGTTAGCCTCAACGACTGCCTGCTCCAACGCCTCCAGCCATTCTGTAGAGAGATTTACTTTTATAGCAGGGTCTGCGCTGGCTGTGGAAGTTGCCTGCTGTTCAGCATAGATCCATTGCAATGGCAGATATTTTTGCAATGTTTGTAATAATAATGTTCGTTCTATGGGTTTGGCCAGATAATCCACACAACCAGCAGCACGGCTGTTTTTCTCATCTTTTCCATAAGCACCGGCGGATATTACGATGACAGGCAGTTTTTCAAACCCTGGTAGTTCATGCAAGCGTCGGGTGGTTTCCAAACCATCTAAACCCGGCATACGCAAATCCATTAGCACCAGATGTGGATGATAAGTTGGTATGAGTTGTAAGCAATTTTCACCATTATCAGCTTCCTGTGTGTCGAAATTCAGCGAACGCAATATTTTGCACACCACTTCCCGATTGTCGGCAACATCATCAGTGATCAAAATACGTAAGGGGGCTTCTCCCTGGCGGCGGTGATAGTTGATAATTGTATTTTGAGAAAGTGTCTTCTGGGGGCTGCTAAAGCTTTTGAGAACCGCTTTAACCGGAACCTGTACATAAAAACAACTGCCTTGTCCTAAATGACTTTCAAGGCTGAGAGTCCCCCCCATCAGTTCAACAATTTTCCGAGTAATCGACAGTCCCAACCCGGTACCCTGTGCCTTGTAACGATTCTCGCTGGTTTGTGAAAAGGGTTGGAAAATTTCTTCGTGTTGTTCTGGAGCAATACCAATTCCTGTATCTTCGACGTGGATATGTAGAACCTCGTTATCATAGCTTATCTGTAAGCAAACATGGCCTTGTTCGGTAAATTTCACCGCATTTCCCAACAGATTAACCAATACTTGACGCAGGCGCGTTGCATCTGCATGAATGCCAGCAGGTAGTGAGGTGTCGGTGTGGTATTTGAAACTAATATTTTTTTTCCTGGCTCGTAACCTAAACATATCTGCCAGTTCCTGAACAAACAACTGAATATTGATTGCGGTTGGAAACAGTTCAATACGCCCTGCCTCAACTTTGGCTAGATCCAGAATGTCGTTAATTAAGGTCAGCAAGTATTCTCCACCGCGATAAATGCTGTTTGCCTGTTGCTTGTCTGAGTCAGCTAAGCGTGGAGATTGTGCCAGAATTTGTGCAAAGCCCATAATTGCATTGAGTGGAGTGCGTAATTCGTGGCTCATATTTGCCAAAAATATGGATTTAGCTCGATTGGCAGCCTCAGCCTCTTCTTTAGCTTTTTGTAAGACTTGCTGAGCTTTTATACGCTCAGTAATATCACGACAGGCACCGACAAAGGCTACAGGATTTTCCCTATCATCTTTTACTACATTTACCGACATCCAGGTATTAAAAATTGTGCCATCTTTTTTTATATGTGTATCTTCTCCCTCAAGATGCCCGGTTTGCATAAGCTGCTCGAAGAATGGTTGAACTTCTTTTTCTATTTGCTCTTTTGAATGAAAGAGACTTAAGTGCGTTCCTGATAACTCTTCTTGTGTATAACCATGCATGTCTGCCCAAGCTTTGTTTACAAATTGATTATTGCCATCCATATCAGCGATAGCAATCCCTTCAGCAATTTGGGTAACAGCCAAATTCAGCATATGCAAATTCTGTCGCATTTCTTTCTGTGCGGTAATATCGGTGATCACCCCTTGCCATACACAAGTTTCATCCTCTTGCAAAGTCGCATTGGATTCGATACGACACCAGCGGGTTTTTCCTGTCACGATAAAACGGCCTTCCCAGAAAAAATCTGTTTTAGCTGCAATATTCGCTGTATTTTTTGCGAAGAAATCTGCTCTATCATCAGGATGGATATTGCTAACGACCACTGACAGTGTTTGCCATGCATCAGTGAGTCTGATACCTAGCATTTGTGTGGCACGGGGGCTGATATAATCAACCTTTCCCTCACCTTTTGCCATGCTGCGAATTGTAAAAAGGCCAACCGGCACACGTTGCACCAATTCATCATATTGGGCTTTACTTTGTTGCAAAGCCTGCTCAGATTGCTTACGTTCACTAATATCACGCCAGATACAAAACAGGGCGCTCTGTCCCTCGTAAGGGATACGAGTCAGGCTCACCTCGACCGGAAACACTGTGCCATTACGCTTTTGATGCAACCACTCAAAATGGTGATGCCCCTGGCGGTAGGCCAACTGCATCATTTGATCGGCTAATTGCTCGGAAGCTTGTCCAGTCGCTTGAAACGGGGGAGAAAGTGTTGCCGGATGCAGGTTCGATAACTCATCTACTGATTTGCAGCCGAGAATCCGTGCCGCCGCCGCATTGGCAAGTACAAACAGGCTATCACGGATAAGCCACATGGGGTCATCAGAATGTTCAAACAAAAGTCGGTATTTTTCTTCACTTTCATGGTGTGAGTGTTGAGCCTGCTTTCGAGCCAGAATTTCATGGCGCAGCTTCTGGTTCCAATGCAACATCAATCCCAAGATCAATAATGCCATTCCCAGTACATATCGCAACAGGGTGTAGTCAATTTGTGGCGTGACTTCCATGCTAAACCATTTTTGCAAAATACTGTTCTTTTCTTCCTCACTAATGGAATCAAGTGCTTTTTGCAGGATAGGCACCAGTTCCGGCCAATCACTGCGCACACCAAATCCCATCTCAAAGCGGTGTTGCAGCTCTCCCGATACTTTGAGATTGGTGATGCCATGATGACGAGCTATATAACTCATAATGGCGATATCACCAATATAGGCAAAAGCTTCTCCTTTGGAAACGGCCAGCATTGCCGATACAGAATTAGAATAGGTTTGCACGGCAATGCTAGGATATTGGTCAGAAAGCAGCTCTGCGGAAGCATAGCCTTTTTCGACTGCCAGGATTTTGCCTTTGAGTCCATCCAGACCATCAACAAACCCAACTTTGTCACTGGTGATAATCATCATCGGGTGTGAAATATAGGGTTTGGTGAAGTGTGCATAGCCCTTGCGCTGCTCCGTTTTCATGGCAAAAGAGAGCATATCAAGTTTTCGCTGTTTGACCATTTGTATAATTTCAGGCCAGGGTTTTACCGGTGAGCGTTGAAACTCAATACCAAGCCGCTGTCCAATCAACCGGATATAGTCCGCTGCAACGCCTTGATACTTTTCATTCGTAATACTCTCATAGGGTGGCATATTGGCATCCGAGGCAAGACGAATAGTTGGATGTGCTTCAATCCAGGCTTTTTCATTATCAGTAAGTTGTAATGATGGTTTGGGCTTGAAGTTAATCCATTTTGTTTTAAGACGGTTAAACTCTTCAGAGCTGAGTTCAGCCAGTGCCTTGTTGACAATTGAAAGGGCCTGAGGAATCTCTTTGCGTATTCCAACATGTTTACCAGTAGCGTATTCCGAGGTGGAAAAAGCAATTTTCAGATTGCCTAGCAAGTGGGATTTGGTTAGGTAGCTTACTTCAACCAATGAGCCGATGGTATAGTCCTGAGTACCTATGATGACTGCTTCAAGTGCTTCAAGTGTCGTATCAAAATATTCTAATCTGCTGGGTTGGTGGAAATGTACAAACTGCTGTGTAGCTGAGTTACCTCTTTTAAGTGCTAATTTTTTTGTTGCCAGCTCTGCAAGTGAGCCAATATCGGGAAGACCCTTGCGAGTAATAACCACTGTTCCAGTTTCAATATATTTTGGTGAGAAATCCAGGTACTCCCCCCGTAAAGACGCGCTCGATGTACCTATCAAACCATCCAGTTCACCAGATTTTGCTCGCTCCTGAATATCTTGCCATTGCCCGGAAACTATCTGAATCTGAAAATTAAAAGGCTTCAGCTTTCTGTTTAGTAACTCAACAAGGTCTGCATTAAAACCGTCGGCCTCACCTTTTTCATTAATAAAGTCCATTGGCTTCCAATTGTTATCAGCACCTATTTTTAGTACAGGTTGCTGCCTGGTAAACTGGATCTCCTCATCAGATAGCGTAATATTGGGATTCTCATCAACCATTGTGGGCATTTCCACCCCCAACCACTTGCTTGCAATGCGGCTTTTTTCTTCTTGACTGATGGCAGCAATACCTTTATCCAGGATAGATAGAAGTAAGGGCTGGTCTTTTCGTACACCAATCCGGGCAAAACCAGTAGGCTGCTGGTATTTTAAATAGATAACCTTGAGACCGGGAAGAGCCATTTCCTGAAGATTACCCATAATGTTATCAAAAGCACCAAAACCGGCTGCTGCCTGCCCGGTAATAATTGTGGCGAGAATTTCTTTTTTGTCTATCACTTCCAGCAATTTGAGGCAGGGGTGATGCTGTTGCAGAAATGCTGAGTAAGAAGAACCTTTGTGTACCGCAATCTTGCGTCCACATAATTCATTTAGGTCTGAAATCGCCGCTTCATTCTCTGGCGCGATAACTACCTGCGGCACGGCAAAATAGACTTTGGTAAAATTGAGGTACTGCTCTCGGTATTCCATTTTATCTGCATTGAGAATGGTATCCACTTCATGCTTCATCGCCCGATCTAATGCCGTGTGCCAGTTCGATGTGATGTGCTCAAATTGAATCCCCAGTTTTTTCTCAAGTAGCGCAATATAATCCACATCCACTCCTTGCAGTTTGCCGGACTTGCCATAATAGGAGCGGGGATAATTGGTGGCAATCGCCATGCTGATTTTCGGCTGTGCTTTGAGCCAGGCACGTTCTGCTGTCGTTAATTCGATAGCAGGTGTTTGCATAAGCTGTTTTTGCTCTTTAGTATCAAATAAAAAATCCTGCAAATAACTTTTGTTTCCAACCCCATCCTGACGCATAATCAAAGCTGCGACCTTATCAATTAAGGGTTCATACGCAGCACCAATGGGCAGCGGTAGCGGCATGATCATATCGTGGGTTTTTTCCGCCTCATACAATAATGCCTCCCGACTTTTGCGCTGAGAGTAATGACTAAGAATCAGGTCAATGATCTCTTGTGGATGATCCAGCGCGTAACGCCAACCCTCATTGCTGGCATCAATGAATGCTTGGGTTTGTTGTGGGTATTGCTCAGCCTGCGCATTACTGGTAAACAGATAGACATCACCGATACTACGCATATAGTCGGCGAGTTCGAGAACATTGAAATCAATGCCCTGTTGTTCCAGATAAAACGGCTCATTGGTGATAAATGCACTCATTGCATCGACTTCGCCGTTTATAAAGGGATCAGCATTGAAGCTATGCGGGATAATTTCGATATTTTCTTCTGGCCTCAAATCCTTATGCTCAAACACCAGTCTTAGCAGTGGGGATTGGAGATCTTTTTGGGATAACATGAGACGTTTGCCACGTAAATCATCTAATTTAGTGATTTCTGGTGAAGACAAAATCACCATTGGCATCCGTTTGAAATAGTTTGCTAACAACTTGACTGGCTTACCCTCCAGCCGTGAGCGCACGATACTGCTGTTGGTTGTGGCGTATTGCGCCCGTCCAGACAGAACCTCTTCGGTAAGATTCATGCCCGTTTGATATTCTCGCAATTCCACCTGTAAACCACGTTGTGCATAAAAACCCTGCGCAATTGCAGCGTAAAATCCAGCGAACTCGAATTGGTGCTTCCATTGCAGTTGCATGGTAACTTTATGCAAAGGTGGCTCTTGTGCCTTAAGCGCAGCACTTAGCAATAAAATAAGTAAAGAAAAAATAATGCGTATAAACATAAAGTTTTTAACAATGCCTTCAATAAAATGAGAGGGAAATAAAAACTGTAATAGGCTTAGGAATACGCATGAAACAACCTCGATATTTTCGCTATGAGTTAATAATCAGGCAGCATTTATTTTCCATGCACAAGGTTAAAACCTTCGCCTTTCAGGCGAACAGATTTATCTCTAATGTTTAACGGTAAAACTTAAAATATGGGTTTTAGCGCTAACACCCCAAAGGGGTATTTTAATATAGC
>NZ_JAUCGJ010000038.1 GCF_030378065.1 Candidatus Venteria ishoeyi
GATGATAAATTTATTTTTCTAGCGGCTGGATTATGGAACTTCAATCTGGAATGTAGAGGGTAATTCATAGGGTAAACGGGCATGGGGCGGGAGTTTTTTTAATTTAGGTTATTTGGCAACATCTCTATTAATAATATCCAGATTTTCTTTTTGTTTCGATGTGGTGTCTGATGCGCCAGCCATTAATTGAGAAAAACCCAGAATGGCATTAAGCGGGGTGCGCAGTTCGTGTGACATATTGGCAATAAATAAGCTCTTGGCACGGTTGGCAGCTTCAGCAGCATTCTTGGCTATAATCAACTGCTCATTAGAGTGATTGAGTTCAGCGGTGCGCTCAGCTACCTGCTGCGCCAATGCCTGCCGTTGGAGTTCAATAGCGCGAATGCGCCAGCTTATGCCAATGCTTGCCAGCCCAATCAGCAACAAGGTTGCTGCGCCCTGAAACCACTGGGTTTGCCAGTAGGGGGATAGCACGGTCAGCTTGATGCTTATGCCTTCCTCATTCCACACGCCATCATTGTTGGAGCCTTTGATTTTCAAGCTGTATTCCCCTCCCGGCAGGCCGGTATACTTACCAAACCGCCGATTGCCGGAATTAAACCAGTCACTGTCAAAACCTTCCAGCATATATTGATACTGGTTCTTTTCCGGCTGGGTATAACTTAAGGCGGCAAACTCAAATTCAAAAAAGTTATAGCGCCAATCCAGTTCTACCGCGCTGAGTCTTTCAAACGCCTTGCCAAAATCCATATCTTCACCGCCCTGCCTGAAAGCAGTCAATTGGATAGGGGGGACATAAGGATTATCAATTATCATTTCCGGATGGAAGCTGTTGACCCCATTCATGCCCGCATACCAAAAGAGACCATCCGCAGTTTGCTCAAAGGAGAAATAGTTAAACACATCACCCTGCAAGCCATCACTTTCATCATAAACTTTTTCCACCCTGCCGCTTTTAGGGTTGAATTTGATCAGCCCACTATCAGAAGACAGCCAAAAATAACCTTGTTTATCTTCATGGGGCGCATAAACCAGATTGCTGGGGAAACCATTTTCAGTGGTATGGTGAATAAAGGTTCCAGTTGCCTTATCAAATTTATCCAGACCCGCCCCAAAAGGCGTCACCCATAAATTACCGGCGCTGTCTTCCATAATATTACCAATAAAGCCTTTGCTGATACTTTTGGGGTTGTTTGGATCATGCTGGTAACGTTTAAATTTTTTGGTTTTTTTATTAAACCGGTTAAGCCCCCCTTTTTGCGTGGCAACCCACAGCACTCCCCGACCGTCATCATAGATGTTGTACAGGTTATTGCCCCCGATACTGTCAGGATCAGCAGGGTCATTGGTATAAACGGTAAAACGCTCTGTTATTTTGTTAAACCTGACCAAACCCCCAAAATAAGTGCCAATCCACAATATGTCGGGATCATCTTTGTCATTTGCCATAGTGAAATTGACCAATGAACGGGGAAAGCTGTCAGGATCGTTGGGATCATGTTCATAACGCTTAATAACCCGCCCACTTTCCCGGTCAAAAAGGCTGAAGGGGGACACGGAAAAATTGCTGGTTGATACCCAGAAGTTACCCTGGCTGTCTTCAATAAAAAAAGTGGGGTAGGCAAATCTCAACTTAGTGGGGTCATCGGGGTCAGCGGGGTAGTGGATGAATTGGCAGGTTTCTCTATCAAAGCGGTTTAATGAACCACCGCGAAAGCCTCCCAGCCACAGTATACCCTTGCTATCTTCATAGATACGCATAATAGCGCTGCTAGACAGGCTGTTGGGGTTATTGGGTATATGTTGATAAAGCTTGAACTGTTGCGTTTTGTAATCATACTTATCAACCTTGCCAGCAGGGCTGAACAGCCAGATAATTCCCGAATCATCTTCCAGCAGATTCCAGACTGCATCAAATCCAAGACTATGAGGATTATTGGCGGTATTCTTGTAGACTTTGAAGGTTTCACTGGCACGGTCAAATAAGTTGACACCCCCGCCACCAGTACCCACCCATAACCTGCCGCTGTTGTCTTCATAAATAACCCTGACATCGTTATGGCTTAAACTGTGAGGGCTATCCGGGTCATTCTTATAGACAATAAACTGATTGGTCTCTTTATCATAGCGGTTAAGTCCACCATCAAGGGTGCCAATCCATAATACCCCACTGCGATCCTGATAAATTGTACCAATAGCGTTACCACTCAAACTGTGGGGATTGCCGGGATCATTTTTATAGTGGCTAAAACTTTGGCTGATGCGATCAAAACGGTTAAGCCCGTTATCACGCGTACCAAACCACATAATACCGTCACTGTCTTCAAATATGGCTCGGGTGTTAGTGCCATTGAAGCTATTAGCATCACCGGGAACATGCTGATAATTAATAAATTTAGCGGTACTTTTATTAAACTGACTGACACCCTGCTGAGTACCAATCCAGATATTACCGTCCCGGCTTTCATAAAGTTCCCAAACCTGATTATTCAATAAGCTGTCAGGCTTATCCTTGTTATGTTGATAATAAGTAAAAATATCGGTATTTTTATCATACTTATTAACGCCTGAGCCAAAAGTGCCAAGCCAAATAAAGCCTTCCTTGTCTGCCAGAACCGTATTGACCTGATTGCTTAAAGGTTGCTTGGGTGTACCGTTATTTTTATATAATTTCAGATCATAACCATCATAGCGAGCCAGCCCGGATTGGGTGGCTAACCAGATAAAGCCATCCCGGTCTTGGGCAACGCCATTGTCCCTGAGTTCCATCTTAATGTTAAGCGTATGGCTGAACCTGATATCAGGCTCCTCAGCCTGGCTGCTCAAGGCCCATAGCACTGTCAGAAACACAATGACAGTGTTATACGCTATATTGAGACATTTCATATTTATCCGGTATTTATCCTCCGGGGCCTAACCCGTAAGGCGGATAAGCATTGCGCCATCCACCATTTTGAACAAGTTTTGTTATTGACTATTTCCCCATTAAAGGAAAATAGCGGTAATGCCCGGTAATTTCAAATTCAAACAAGATATCTTCCATTTGAGTGCCTGCGCCAATATTATGGAGAATAAGCAAATGCTGCTCATCACGGCTTTGGTAATTGGAAACAATACCGATATGCAGTAAATTACTGGGTAATCGCCAGGTGACCAAATCACCCGGTTTATAATCTGCTGGATTTTGGGTGACTGGCAGCGCTTTTCCCTGACGCTTGAAAAAAGTTTGCAGATTCGGTACGCGGCGGTGGTCGATATTACGATCTGTGGTCTTCAGCCCCCAGTTGTTAGGATAATGCGCAAAGGCTTTGCGCATGTCCTGATGCACCAGCACTTGCAGGTCAATATCGACCTGACGCAAGGCACGAATCACAACATCAGTGCATACACCCGTTTCCAGCGGTATATCACCACCTGGATATTGCAGTTTGCGGTAAGCGCCATCGTAAAAGCGGGTTTTTCCAATTTGCGCCACCGCACCTTGTATCATGCTTTGAATATCCGGGTTAACCACTGCGACAGTGGCAGTTTCCGCATGACAAGTGCCTATTAATGGCAAACAAAAAAACCAAAACCAAAGAGCGTGGTGTTGCCTTGTCTTTAGTTGCATCATAATAAAACCGACTCCATCCCGTGTTTTATGGCTTCTTTCACAAATACTTCATCCCAATCTGCGCCCAATTGTTTGCGTGCCATTTCCACCACGATATAATCAGTTTCCATGCCAGTATCTGCCTGATAACGTGCCAGCCCTTGCTGGCAGGCTGGGCAACTGGTTAACATGCGCACATTGCCAGCCTTGGCTGTTTCCTGTCCGGTTAATGACTTAATGCCTTGTTTAATTTCCTGTTGCTTGCGAAAGCGCACCTGAGTGGCAATGTCGGGACGAGCAACGGCAAAAGTACCGGCCTCCCCGCAGCAGCGGTCAGACAAGGTTGCAGGCTTGCCCAGCAGGTTTTCTATCACTTGCAATGGTGGGTGAGTTTTCATTGGGGTGTGACAAGGTTCATGATAGAGATATTGCGTCTCTTGTTCCTTCGCACCTTGCGTAGGGAGCTGCTGGCCTTTTTCCATTAAATATTCATGAATATCCAATAAACGACAATCTGGAAAAATCTGCTGAAATTCATATTTTAAGAGTTGATCCATGCAAGTGCCACAAGACAGAATCACAGTTTTAATGTCCAGATAGTTCAGCGTATTGGCAATACGGTGAAACAGCACGCGATTATCCATAGTAATCGCATGACCCTTGTCTTTGTCACCGCTGGCAATTTGTGGATAACCACAACATAAATAACCGGGTGGCAGTACGGTTTGCACACCGCTGTGATAGAGCATTGCCAGGGTTGCCAGACCCACCTGGCTGAACAAACGCTCGGAACCGCAGCCGGGGAAATAAAACACCGCTTCGGCATCTTCCGCACATTGCTGCGGGTCGCGGATAATGGAAACCTGATGCGGGTTTTCAATATTTAACAAGCCGCGCATGGGTTTGGCGGGTAATTGACCGGGCAGGGGTTTTTTCACAAAATGCAAAACCTGACTGACAAGCTTGGTTTTGCCTGTGGTTTTTGCCGGTTGCTGCCCCGGCGGATTCAGTTGCAGAGCTTTTGCCAGAAAATAGCCCGTGCGCTGTCCCGCATAACCGCCGCGTATTAAGGCATGACGCAAAAATCGAATCAAACGCGGGTTGTTGGTATTCAGAAACAGCATGGATAAGCGGCTGCCGATGTTCTCACGTTTCTGTTTCTGGGCGCGTAATATTTCGCGGATTTTGACCGTGACATCGCCAAAATCAATATTCACCGGACACGGTTTAAGGCAACGATGGCATACGGTGCAGTGATCGGCAATGTCATTAAATGCCTGATAGTGAGCAATCGACAAGCCGCGCCGGGTTTGTTCTTCATAAAGCACCGCTTCAATCAGCAGACCGCTGGCGAGGATTTTATTGCGCGGCGAATAGAGTAAATTGGCGCGGGGTATATGGGTGGTGCATTGTGGTTTGCATTTACCGCAACGCAAACAATCTTTGACCAGGGTGTTGAGTTCGCCTAAATCCGTTGCTTCTAAAATCAAGGCTTCCTGCGATAATAAACGCAAAGAGGGCGTATAGGCATTTTCCAGACCGCTGCCTTCCAGTAATTTTCCCCGGTTAAAAAAGCCCTGCGGGTCAACTTCTTGTTTATATTGGGCAAAAGCGGCTTTACTATCAGCATCCAAATATTGCAGCTTGGTCATGCCGATACCATGCTCGCCGGAAATCACCCCGCCCAAATCACTGGCAAGCTGCATAATGCGGTCAACCATGAGTTCAGCGGCGTGTAACATCTCATAATCGTGAGAATTGACCGGGATATTGGTATGTACATTGCCATCACCCGCGTGCATGTGCAAAGCCACAAATAAACGGCTGGCGCGGTGATTTTGATGAATCTTATCAAATTGCTGGCGCACAGAAACAAAAGCGCGTCCATTAAAAATCTCTTTCAGCGGACGCTCAATACTGTGGCGGAAGGAAACCCGCAGTTGCTGTTGTTGCAGCGCCTGGAATAAGCTATCTGTTGCTTTAACCTGCGCCTGGCCTTGTTGCAGAGCCGGGCTGTCAAATAAATCAGGATGCGCGGCAACCGACTCATCCATTTTCTCCAATATGCACAGCCATTGCGCTCGAATCTGCTTAAGCAGGGTATTTGCTGTTTTTTGTTTAGCCTGAATAATCTCCGCTGACTCAACTTCATCCAGTTGTTGCGGCAAACGCTGCGCAATATAATCCGCAAAGCCATCCAGCATTTTTAACTTGTTACGGATAGATTGCTCAATATTGATGCGCTCTATGCCATCGCTGTAATCCGCCAGCTTATCAAGCGGAATCACCACATCTTCATTAATCTTAAAGGCATTGGTATGGGCGGCAATCGCGGCGGTACGCTTGCGCTCCACCCAGAAGCGCTGGCGCTCGGCGCTGCTGGTGGCGATAAAGGCTTCGCCGTTTCTGGCCTGGGTATGCTGCACCACCACTTGCGTGGCCTGCTCCACCGCTGCCAGATTATCAGCAGCAATATCTGCCAATAACACCATGCGCGGTAATTCTGCGCGGCTGGATTTGGTGGAATATTGCACGGCTTTGATATAACGCGCATCCAGGTGTTCCAGCCCCGCCAGTTGCACGTTAGGCATTTGTCCCAAATCATCAATGGTTTCGGTAATCGCTGGCACCGCTTCGCGCACCGTGCCGAAAAACTCCATGCACACCGTATGAATGACCGCAGGCTGTGGATGCAAAATAAACTCGGCAGAAGTAATCAGGCCGTCACAGCCCTCTTTCTGCACGCCGGGAATCTGATGCAATACCTTATTGGTGACATCCTTGCCCAGGCCAATTTTACGGAAGCTGTGACCGGGAACGCAAATAAGCTCAGCTTCCCCTAATGATGTTTGACCATCCAGAGCCAAACGTGTGATACGAAACTCAACCGTCTCCTGCTCATGAATTTTGCCCAGGTTATGCTTAAGCCGCTCAACCACCACCCAATGCGCTTTGCCTTCCGGCGCAGGCATGAGCATTTTCCAGGACAGCAGATTGTCCAGCGTGGTACCCCATAACACGGCTTTTTTACCGCCAGCATTCATGGCAATATTGCCACCGATGGTGGAAGCCTCCTGAGAAGTCGGGTCAACGGCAAATACCAGATTGTGTTTGCTGGCAGCCTCGGTGACTTTCACTGTTACCACACCGGCTTCCACACGTACAGTATTCACAGCTTGCGCCAAACCCGGTAATTGACGGGACTGGATTGCGCTGATGGCATCCAGTTTTTCAGTATTAATGACCAGCGCATCAGCGGTTAATGGCACGGCGCTACCGGTATAGCCGGTGCCGCCACCGCGAGGAATCAGCGGCAGACCCATTGCCATGCAGGTTTGCACCAAAGCCCCCAACTCCGCTTCCGAATCCGGGGTTAATACCCCCAGCGGATGTTCCACGCGCCAGTCAGTAGCATCAGTGGCGTGAGACACCCGCGACAGGCCATCAAAACAAATATTATCCGCGCGCGTCAGCTTGGCTAAACGCTGTGATACCTGCGCTCGCAACGCATGTTGTTGTTGCAGGGCGCTATCAAAACGCTGCGCTGCCTGCTGCGCCAAGCCAGCAAGTTGCAATGCCAGTTGATTATTTTGCGCGCGGGAACGCACTTGCTCCAGACGATGATACAGCGCATCAAGCAAGTCCTGACGGCGTTTGGGGTGTGCCAGCAAGTCATCCTGAATAAAAGGATTGCGCTGTACCACCCACATATCCCCCAGCACTTCCAATAACATCCTGGCGGAGCGCCCGGTCACGCGCTGCCCCCGTAATTGCTGGAGGATTTCCCAGCCTTCCTGACCGAGTAAGCGCAATACGATTTCACGATCAGAAAAAGAAGTGTAATTATAGGGAATTTCACGAATGCGCTGCTTCATGGGGCCAGTCATCCTTAATATAAGAGGGGGTTGTTTGCCAGATTTTGACAGAGAAATGTAGATTTATAGCATCATAGCATGGGTGTTTATAGATTAAACAGGAATGTTATTGCGCTGGTTTAGATATTTCAAGAAAATATAAAATTCCATCAGCCAGGCCGGGGTAACTCTGGTAATGCTTCAGCGCAGAACGGAACGGGGTGCTTAAGCATGAGTCAAAATATGACACTGCGTGAATGATACTTGCTTGTTTTCTCCATCGCTGTTAGTTACTCTTATGTCGGGCTTCATACCAAAGACCTGACAGGTTTTTAAAATCTGTCAGGTCTGCATTTCCGTCAAAATAAGCTTGCTGATGTACCTGGAAAAAATGATTATTTACCGCCGGAGTAAGGCACATGTCTGAACTGATTGAATCTTTTGAACAAAATTACCGTCTGGGCGTGGCGGAAATGGATGAAACGCATCGCCAATTCGTGGCGCAGGTCAATCAGCTTGATACTGCGCCTGATGCCACATTCAGCGAGCTGTTTGCGGCATTGCTCAGGCATACCGAAGCGCATTTCGCGGCGGAAAACGAATTAATGAAAACCAGCGGCTTTCCCCCCATCCACATACATATGGGTGAACACCAGCGCGTGCTTGAAGCATTTAAACACCTTGCCGCCCAGGTTGCAGCGGGTGAGCTGAGCGTGGGCCGCGCTTTTATTCACGAACAGATACCCCGCTGGTTTGAGCTTCATTCGCGCACTATGGACAGCGCCTTAGCGGCACATTTGAAACGTGTAGGACAAAGCTAAAGCTCCTCTTATTGACGTAATGCCGCCAGCCTCCCGCGCCGCGATTCGTAGCCAGTCGCGTCAATCAGCGCCTCGGCCCGGTCTAAATGCGCCCCTGCACTCAGGTTTGGCTCCAAAGCTTCCAGGTTTTCAAAATCGGGACGCTTTAACAAGGCAGCAAAACCCAAATGCGCATCCACCTCATGCAAGCGCATCTCGCCGCGCTGAGCAATCTGCAAGGCTTCCTGTAAATCCCGCTGTGCTTTCGCCAGCCTGCCTTGCTGCATATACCAGGTGGCGCGGTGTAATAAACCGCGAGGCAAATCATCCTGGTTGCCCGAATCACGCAAGCCAGCCACCGCCTGCTGGAAATGCCCCCCTATCTCCACCGCCTGCGCGGAATTGTCATCAGTGTAGGGCGGATTAGCGCCAGCGTTATCCACCGTAAACCGCGTGGACAAGACCTGAACACGGGCAAGGGTAAGGTGGTGGAGAGAAATATCAAGCAAGCCCATATTTGTGAAATGATTTGTTACCCAATCCAGTGTTTTCTCCCCTCGCTCCCGCAGCTCAAGAATAAGCCCCCGCGCAGCACTGTTATCCATCTGCGCCACCCTCGCCAACAAAGCATCACAATACCGATACCCCCGCAAGCTATACAACAACGGATACTCTGACTGCCATTCCTGCTGCATGGTTTCTGCTTCAGCAAACAAAACCAGCGCCGCCTCAGACTCGCCACTGAGCTGCAAGGCATCTGCCAGCGTGGTGCGACTTACCATACGCCAAGAGGCATCCTCACTTTTATCCGCCCACGCCATGCTACGCCGCGCCGACTCCACCGCCGCGCTTAAATCCCCCAGCGTCACCTGGAGTTCGCTGAGGTTGCCTGCACTTTTTGCAGCATTTAGCCAACTCTCTTGCGCAACACGCATGTCCTCACCCGCCCGCATCGGCTCCAGCGCCTCACGCAGGCGGCTTTGGGCACGCAGGCAGATGGCGGCGTGATTAAGGATAAAACCTTGCCAATCTTCACCTAACGTGGCAACCGGCCTTGTCCACAGTGTTGCAAACATGCCAGCCAAAGCGGACAAATCCGAACCCAATAAACCCAGTTTTCGTATACTGAAAAATTTATTCTCACGCAAAATACGTTTCCAGTACACATCATTCAAAGCTTCTAAATGCAACCCCGCCCGACACCCATGTCCCACCGCCGCATACAAGGGTTGCATAGTTTCAAAACTATCCGGAAATTCCACCGCCTGATTTTTATAATATTCATACAAACGCCGATTGGCCTCACGCCAGACATCCGGCATCCTTTGCAAACCGGCGGCAAAATGCTCACGAATCAGCGGGTGGGTATCAAATACTTTTAAAGGCGTCCAGTCCTCAGATTGGGCTATTACAACTTCATCTCCCAAGTCAGCATCTGCACTATTATTCAACAAACGCGCCTCGCCCAAACGCTGTAACAAAACCGCCCAGTGCTTGTCATCCAGGCGCACGAAAGTCTCATGCTGAAAAAAGCCCAGAAAACCACCCTGTTTTTCTACATGACCTAACTTATCCGTCAAACCCTGAATTAGCGACGGCTCCAACACCACCATAACTTCTTCCCAGCACACAGGCCGGTCAAACAAACTCAAAACCTTTAACAAGGCAATTTCTGCGCTATCCTCGCCAAAAAACTGTTCATAAGAGCGCATCACCCGCTGCGCATGACCACCGAAATATTCCACATCCGCCGCATCCAGTAAGGCCACTTCCTGATGACAACGCACATCAGCACCATGCAAAGCCTTTAACCAGGTCGCCAGCAACACCAGCGCCAGACCGTGACCACCAAATGCAGTGGAAGCCGTCTCCAGTTCCTGCGCCGTACCCTGCACCCCCAGCGCCTGTAACAAGGCCGCGCCATCCGCCGCTGCAAACGCATCCACCGGTATTTGTGCCACGCCCTGCCAGTCAAAACCGGGAATGGCTAAACGACTGCTCACCACCAGCAAGCCGGGATTGTGCAAGGCCAGGTCATTCAGCAGCCGCTCCAGTCCTGCATCGCGCAGCTTGCCCTGTGGCTGCGCCTTGTGCTGCAAAGGCTCCAGACCGTCCAACAGCAGCAACGTTTTCTGTGCCTGCACCAGCGCCACCAGTCGCGCCGCTTTATCCAGCGCCGTACCGGCATCCGGCTCGGCATCCCCGAAAAAAATCAGCGCGTCATGCACAAAACTTTCCGAAGAAGCCTGCCGCGCCTCATCCGTGCCCTGGCTGTAAAAACTCCAGCCATAAACTTTGTCAAAACCATTCCAGTTATTTACCTCCAATTGTTTGAGCCATGCTTTCAGTAGCGCGGTTTTGCCCGTGCCGCCAGCGGCGTGAAACAGTATGATGTTCTGCCGGGTATCGGCGCAGGCGAGTTCCAGCCGCTTTAACTCCGGCTCGCGGCGTACAAACACCTCGCCGGTATTCAGCGTCAGGATGGAAGACAGGGATAGTTGCGCGGGTTTAGCCCCAGCCGCTGGCGCGGGTGGTGTGGGTGGGGCTAGTTGGGGTTGTCGGCAGGCAGTTGATCGGCCTTGATTTGTTTCGTCAAGGTATCGTACAAGACTTGGAAGTCATCGCCTGCGTGCATGTCCGGGGTCAGGGTATTCATATCTTTGAAAAATTCAGCCAGACCTGAAATTTGCGCGCGAATGCGTGTATAGAGATCAATTTCTTCCCGAATACCTTGCAAGTCTGCCGCGCCTACTTCTTTTATCGCAGCATCAAGTTCAGCAATTTCATTTTCCCAATGCTTTATGTATTTGATGCGGTTAATGGCTTTATAGATATTGGCATCGGCTAATACAATCGGAAACACCCGCTCACGCCAATCGCCATGTTGTGCAACTTCCAATAATTCAAACATGCAGTTTTGTGATTTCAGATATTTATCGCTGATAATCACCAGCACATAATGCCCACGCCCGATGCGGCGCATGAAATCAGCAATGCCACCGCGATAACCCAAATCGCGTTTGTCACGAATAATAGTGATGCCGCGCTCTTTCAGAGAAGCATCCAGTTGATTGACGATTGCTTCGTTGTCGCCGCCCCAGGCATAAGAAATAAAAATTTCCGGGGTGTTACTGATAGCCTGTGCCGAGGTATTTTCCGTAGCTGGCAGTGTTGCAGATGGAGCAGTCGGAATATCCGCCGCAACCGGAGCAGGTGCTGCGCCAGTGATAAAGTCATTACCGGTAACAGTTGTAATCGCCTGATGTAGTTGCGGCAATTCGCTATGACTTTCAGCATAACGAATCACTGTTATAGCACGTTCTGTTTGCGCTCCAGGCGGTACATTTTGCGTGGGAATATCGTAGTGAAACAGGACTTCTTCAAATTGCGAGGGAATTAAGCGGTTTAAGGCTTCATGTAAGACATTTTTCTCGGACATGGTTATTTTTTTCCTGTATTTTCACGTTTTTTCAAAACGATGATAGTAGTCTATTATAGCGAGGTGCGGCCTGGGGTGGTGAAAATTTCCCAATGTAGTATAAAATCATGTCCCACTTTTGTTCCGGTAAAAATTATCATGAAGGACTGGCAGTCCTCTTGGCTTGAAAAATAAGGAATATCAGCATTCTGGAAATTTTTTGGATAAAGGACTGCCAGTCCTGCAAGGGAATTAATTCTGAAATCTATCTCTAAAATATTTTGTAGCCTGCAAGTTTTAAAAAATACCTGTATAATTATTTTTTATCGGGATATTGACCTGGGCGGGGTAAATTTGTAATAATGCGCCGCACTTGAAACAGGTATTTTATCAGCGCCCATATTTTTGGGGGTATTTTGGTGTGGAACTTTGGGTAAAACTAAATATGGACGATAAACACACGCCAAAACAAGCCGTTGTGGAAGCCGACGCAAATACAGCGGTATTACATGCCGATTTAATGAAAGCCTCACAAAGGCTGCTGACTACACAGATTACATTAACAATTGGCGTTGCCATTGGCTTTTACCTATATCAAGGATTCAGTATTTTTATATTGATTTCCGCCGTATATGGTGGCTTTATTGCAATATTTAATGTCTGGCTGGCAGTGCGCAGATTACAATCTGCCGCAAAACAAGCAGAATATCTGCCCGGTACTGAAACCGGTGTTTTTTATCTGGGCGCAGTACAACGTTTTATTGCAACTTTAAGTTTTTTTATTTTAGGTATGTGGGTGCTTAAACTGGCCCCATTGCCTTTGCTGGCTGCTTTTGCTGTTGCGCAGTTGGCTTATTTAATGACAGCGGACAAGGCATCGTTTGATAACGATTCTGGAAATTTAACTCAAAGCGGAGTAAGAGATAAGTGAGTTCAACTGATTATATCTCCCATCACCTGAAAAATCTTAGTACCCCTCAGTATGACGGTGGTTTTTGGACACTGAATATTGATACTTTGGTTATCGGTTGGATACTGGCGGGTCTGATTGCTTTTGTCAGTTACAAGGTTGGCAAAAATCTTGATCCTGATAATCCCGGGCCGTTACAAAATGCCCTTGAGGGTATTTTGGAGTTTGTTGAAACTCAGGTTAAAGAAATGTTTGATGGTTATAACCCGTTGATTGGGCCATTAGCCTTGACCGTTTTTGTGTGGATTTTCCTGATGAATGCCATGGATTTAATTCCCGTGGATTTATTGCCATTACTTGCTGGCTTTGTCGGGATTGAATATCTTAAAGTCGTACCCACCACAGATTTGGCAACCACATTTGGTCTTTCTTTAAGTGTATTTGCACTGATTATCTTTTATAATATTAAGATTAAGGGTGGTTTTGGGTATTTTAAACTGTTCCTGTTTCATCCTTTCCAGGCAAACAACACCATTGCAAAAATTATTTTGATGCCATTTAATATTCTCATGACCACGATTGAAGAGCTGGCTAAGCCAATCAGCATGAGTTTACGTTTGTTTGGTAATATGTTTGCCGGTGAACTGATTTTCTTATTGATTGCGTTATTACCCTGGTGGATACAATTTCTGCCCGGTGGTATCTGGGCAATATTCCATATTTTGATTATTACGCTGCAAGCTTACATTTTTATGTTGCTGACGATTGCTTATCTCAGCGTGGCGCATCAAACTGCGGATGAGCATTAGCTTGCTCTGGATTTTTTATTCGATTTCTTGCTTTATTTTTTTTTCAAAAACCTATTTTAAGGAGAACATTCAATGTCCCCTGATATGATCGCAGCGCTTAGCACGATTTACGCTTATACCGCAATTGGTGCGGGTATCATTCTCGCTGGTGCTGGACTTGGTTCCGCATTAGGTTGGGGTTTGATTTGTGCTAAATACCTGGAAGGTATTGCGCGTCAACCAGAAATGCGTCCTCAGTTAATGGGGCAAATGTTGTTTACTGGTGGATTGATGGAAGCGTTTCCCATGATTGTATTGGGTCTCTCCATGTGGTTTGTAACGGCTAATCCTTTTGTTGGCGCATTTCTGTCAGCAACCAGCAAAGCTGCTGGCGGACACTAGTCGTCCTTGTCGTTGATTTTTTATTATCTCTAATTCAAAGGGAGAATAAGCGTGAACATAACAGCCACGTTATTGGGGCAGATATTCACGTTTGCAGTATTGGTCTGGTTTGTCAATCGGTTCTTGTGGGGACCGATGACGCAGATGATGGCAGATCGTCGCAAGCGGATTACAGATGGGCTGGCAGCAGCAGAGCGCGGCAAGCATGAGTTGGAACTGGCTGAGAAGAAAGCGGTTGAACGCTTACGCGAAGCCAAACAGCAGTCTGCTGATGTGATTGCTCAGGCTAATAAACGCGCCAATGAAATTATTGAGGAATCAAAAGATACCGGTCGTCAGGAAGGTCAGCGCCAGTTAGACGCTGCTCAAGTTGAAATTGAGCAGGAAATAAATCGGGCGAAGACGCACCTGCGTGAAGAATTTGCTGAAATCGTTCTGGAAGGGGTTCACAAAATCCTTGAGAAAGAGGTGAATGCAAAAGCGCACGGTGAATTCATTAATAAACTGGCACAGAAAATTTAAGGCGGTTAAATACGCATGGAACTTGCAACTTTAGCGCGGCCTTACGCAGAAGCATTGTTTGAACTGGCAGTTGAAACCGATAATCTGACGCAGTGGTCAAATCTCATTGAGTTTCTCAGCGTGGTGACATCATCACCCGAGCTGGAAGAGATAACCCGTAATCCACAAGTGGATAAAGAAACTTTGCTTAAGTTTCTGTGGGAACTGTGTCAGGAAGGTTGTTGTCAGCAAACAGAACTGTCTGCGGAATTTGAAAAGCAGGCAGAAAACCTGATTCAGACACTGGTGGAAAATGATCGGCTATTAGCAGTGGCAGAAATTGCCAAACAATATGAATTGCTAAAAGCTAAACAGGAAGCTTATGTCAGTGTTGAGGTGACGTCTACTTATGCAGTCAGAGCGCCGCAAAAAGCAGAATTAATAAAAATGCTGGAAAAACGTTACGGCAAAAAAGTGAATGTGAATATCACGATTGATCGTTCTTTAATGGGTGGTTGGTTGATTCGTGCGAATGACCAGTTGATTGATTTATCGGTGCGGGGCCGTCTGGAAAATATGGCCGTGGAGCTTCAGGGCTGAAACCTGGCTAAAGTCGCTCCGGTAAACCTGAACACAGACTAAAACAGTTTTTGAGAGAATATCATGCAGCTTAATCCATCTGAAATCAGTGAACTGATTAAGAATAAAATTCAAGGTTATGAACTCGATACGCAAGCGCGTAGTGAGGGTTCTGTAGTCAGTGTTACGGACGGTATCGTGCGTATCCACGGACTCGCCGATGCAATGCAAGGGGAAATGCTGGAATTCCCTGATAATACTTATGGGATGGCGTTGAACTTAGAGCGTGATTCTGTGGGTGCTGTGATTCTGGGTGCTTATGAGCATATTACTGAAGGTGATGTGGTTAAATGTACCGGTAAGGTACTGGAAGTGCCGGTTGGTGAAGCTTTATTAGGTCGCGTTGTTGATTCATTGGGTAATCCCATTGATGGCAAAGGCCCGGTAGGTTGCACTGAAAACTCAGCGATTGAAAAAGTTGCACCTGGTGTCATTAATCGTCAGGCAGTGAACCAGCCGGTGCAAACCGGTGTAAAAGCATTGGATGCCATGGTGCCGATTGGTCGCGGACAACGTGAGCTGATTATTGGTGACCGTCAGACGGGTAAAACCGCTGTTGCCATTGACGCAATTATTAACCAGAAAGACACCGGCGTTAAATGTATTTATGTTGCGGTTGGGCAAAAAGCCTCTTCTATTGCCAATGTTGTGCGCAAACTGGAAGAATATGATGCTCTGTCACATACCATTATTGTTGCGGCTTCAGCGTCTGACTCGGCAGCCATGCAGTACATCGGCCCTTACGCCGGTTGCACCATGGGTGAATTTTTCCGTGATCGCGGTGAAGATGCCCTGATTGTGTATGATGATTTAACCAAGCAAGCCTGGGCATACCGTCAGGTTTCCCTGTTGCTGCGCCGTCCGCCAGGTCGTGAAGCCTATCCCGGTGATGTATTCTATTTGCATTCTCGCTTATTGGAACGCGCTGCGCGCATTAATGCTGCTGAAGTTGAAAAACTAACTGATGGTAAAGTCAAAGGTCAGACTGGCTCTTTAACTGCATTACCTATTATTGAAACCCAGGCCGGTGACGTTTCGGCATTTGTTCCCACCAACGTAATTTCGATTACTGACGGACAGATTTTCCTGGAAACGGATTTGTTTAATGCCAATATTCGTCCAGCGATTAATGCAGGTCTATCCGTTTCTCGTGTGGGTGGTGCTGCACAAACCAAGATTATTAAAAAGCTGGGTGGTGGTATTCGCCTGACCCTGGCGCAATATCGTGAATTAGCGGCTTTTGCCCAGTTTGCTTCCGATTTAGATGAAGCGACCCGAAAACAGATTGAACGTGGTCAGCGCGCAACTGAATTAATGAAACAGAAGCAGTACTCACCGCTAACCGTTGCTGAAATGGCGGCTTCCCTGTTTGCCATTAACGAAGGTTATCTGGATGATGTTGATGTCAACAAGGTGGTTGACTTTGAACAGGCATTGCACAGTTATATGCGGGCAAATCAACAGGATTTACTCGACAAGGTCAATGCGTCAGGGGATTATAATGATGAAATTATTAAAGCCTTTACAGCGGCTTTAGATGATTTCAAAGCAAATCATTCCTGGTAATTTATTGGTAATACAGGATTCTGAGGAAAGTACTGATTGTGCGATGAACAGCAACAATCAGTGCTTTTGCTTTAATTTCCACTTTTTTGGGAAGTAATAGAGCATGGCAAGTGGTAAGGAAATCCGTGGTAAAATTTCCAGCGTAAAGAATACACAAAAAATTACGCGCGCAATGGAAATGGTTGCTGCAAGTAAAATGCGTAAAGCACAGGTACAGATGGAAGAGTCTCGCCCCTATGCTGAAAAAATCCAAAAAGTAATTGGACATCTTGCTAACGCGCACCCGGAATACCAGCATCTTTATATGCAGTCCCGTGAAGTCAAACGTATCGGACTGGTTGTGGTTTCTTCAGATCGTGGCTTATGCGGTGGTTTGAATACCAATCTCTTCAAATTCTCCCTGAATCAAATGAAGCAGTGGGATAAAGATGAGTTGGATGTCAGCCTTTGCACCATTGGCAGCAAAGGCAGTGCTTTTTTTAAACGCGTTGGCGCAAAGATCATTTCCCAGCCTGAAAGCTTATCCGATACGCCTAATATTGAAGCATTGATTGGTTCAGTTAAGGTCATGCTGGATGCCTTTACTAATGGTGAAATCGATCAACTGGTGCTGGTTTACAATAAATTTGTCAATACCATGACACAACAGCCCACCTTAGAGCAGTTGCTGCCATTAAAAGCAGAAGAAAATGAAGATTTGAGTCATCATTGGGATTATATTTATGAGCCTGATGCAGAAGATGTATTAGACAGTTTGTTAGCACGTTATATTGAATCCCGGGTTTATCAGGGTGTGGTAGAAAATATCGCCTGTGAACAATCTGCGCGTATGGTTGCCATGAAAAGCGCATCTGATAATGCGGGCGATCTTATCGATGAGTTACAGTTGGCTTATAATAAAGCGCGTCAAGCTGCAATTACTCAGGAATTATCTGAAATTGTTGCAGGCGCAGCAGCGGTATAATAATCAAATAACGTGTGATACATGGGCAATTTTTTTGTCCTTGCGCAACATCATATCCAAGAATTAGTGTAAGAGGAAAGTCATGAGTTCAGGCAAAATTGTACAGATTATTGGCGCGGTTGTGGACGTGGAATTTGCCCGTGGCAACATGCCAAAAGTCTATGATGCACTTACTGTAGAAGGTAATGATCTGACCCTTGAAGTACAACAACAGCTTGGTGATGGCGTTGTTCGTACCATTGCAATGGGTACTACCGAAGGCATGAAGCGTAATATGCCAGTGGCTAATACCGGCGCACCGATTCAGGTGCCTGTTGGTCAAAAAACCCTGGGTCGCATCATGGATGTATTAGGCAATCCGGTTGATGAAGCAGGCGATATTGGCGCAGAAGAGCATTGGGCGATTCACCGCAGCGCACCCAAGTTTGAAGAGCTGGCTAATACCAATGAATTGCTGGAAACCGGCATCAAGGTAATCGACTTGATTTGTCCTTTCGCCAAGGGCGGCAAGGTGGGTCTGTTTGGTGGTGCGGGTGTAGGTAAAACCGTGAACATGATGGAGCTGATTCGTAATATTGCGATTGAGCACAGCGGTTATTCCGTATTTGCCGGGGTTGGTGAACGTACCCGTGAAGGTAATGACTTCTATCATGAAATGAAAGAAGGCAACGTACTCGACAAGGTATCACTGGTTTACGGGCAGATGAATGAGCCTCCAGGTAACCGTCTGCGTGTTGCGCTGACCGGTTTGACCATGGCAGAAGCTTTCCGTGATGAAGGTCGTGACGTATTACTATTTATTGATAATATTTATCGTTATACCCTGGCAGGTACCGAGGTTTCCGCATTGCTCGGACGTATGCCTTCTGCGGTAGGTTATCAACCTACGCTGGCTGGCGAGATGGGCGCATTGCAAGAGCGTATTACTTCGACTAAAACCGGTTCTATTACTTCAATTCAGGCGGTTTATGTACCGGCTGATGATTTGACCGATCCTTCGCCTGCAACCACTTTTGCACATTTGGACGCAACCGTTGTATTGTCTCGCCAGGTTGCTGAATTAGGCATTTACCCTGCGGTTGACCCATTAGACTCTACCAGTCGCCAGCTTGATCCTTTGGTTGTTGGTCAGGAACATTATGATGTGGCGCGCGCGGTACAGGGTACACTGCAACGCTATAAAGAATTAAAAGATATTATCGCCATTCTGGGGATGGATGAATTATCTGAAGAAGATAAACAAGTCGTATCACGCGCCCGTAAAATTCAGCGTTTTCTGTCACAACCGTTCTTTGTGGCTGAAGTCTTTACCGGTTCTCCAGGTAAATATGTTTCCTTAAAAGATACCATTTCCGGGTTTAAGGCGATTATTGCGGGTGAGTACGATCATTTACCGGAACAAGCGTTTTATATGGTTGGTGGCATTGACGAAGTCGTTGAGCGCGCTAAAAAATTATAAAGAGTGAGGATAAAATAACTTCAGAAGCAGGGCGCAGGATTTTTATTCATTTTCAAGGCGTGAAAACAGGCACATAGCAAGCTATGTAACTGTTTTCAGAACACAGAAAATGGAGAAAAAGACCAGTCAAGTTTCTGAAGTTATAAAATTCTCGCTCCTAAGTGCCAAACAACGGCAAAGTCAAAAAATTGTAAAGGTTTCAGGGAGTCAAGATTATGACGATGACCGTCCATGTTGATATAGTCAGTGCCAAGGAAAAGATTTTTTCCGGTCTGGCGGAAATGGTGTTTGCGCCTGCGGTAATGGGCGAGGTGGGTATTTCTCCCCGCCATGCGCCACTGCTGACGACACTGAAACCCGGTGAAGTTCGGGTGCAAATCGATCCTAAAACAGAAGAGTCGTATTTCATCTCTGGCGGCATGTTGGAAATCCAACCGCATACGGTGACAGTATTAGCTGATACGGCTTTGCGGGCAAAAGACCTGGATGAAGCGGCGGCGCTGAAAGCCAAAGAACAGGCCGAAGCCCTGTTAGCCAATAAGCAGTCCGATATTGACTATGCCAAAGCGCAAGCTGAACTGATAGAAGCTATGGCACAGATTCAGGCGATTGAAAAACTGCGTAAGCGGATTAAGTAAATCCAAAACATAATAGACAAGCCCCATTCACCGCTAAAAACGGTGAATGGGGCTTGTTTGCATCTAACGAAAAAATCAAGTTTGACCAAACTCAAGTTAAATTGCTTAAATGGAGCATATCAATGACGATTCCTGTCAGCCAAGGTAAGGTTGTATTTATTACCTATTCCATCAAAAATCAGCAAGGTGAATTTTTTGAATCTTCTGATGTACCCGTTGGTTATATTCAGGGTTCTGACAAGGGTTTGTTTTTACCCGTTGAAGCCGCTTTAGAAGGCAAGATGGTAGGCGAGCAAGTCAGTGTCACCCTGATGCCGAATGAAGCTTATGGGCCACGCGATCCCAGCCTGAGTTTTACTGATGACATGAGCAATGTCCCTCCAGAATTTCATCGTATTGGCGCGGAAGTTCAGTTCCAGAATGAACAGGGCGAAAGCAAAACTTTTTATGTGACAAAAATTGAAAATGGCAAACTGACGGTGGATGCCAATCATCCTTTAGCAGGGCAAAATGTCACGTTTTATGTCAAGGTTGCAGACGTGCGTAATCCTACGGCGGAAGAGATTAAAACGGGCGAACCGGAACAAGATCCTGCTATTAATACTGGTAGTGTGCATTAGAATTAGCGAAAAGATATGATTCGCTATCTCAAAATAAGTAATTTTAAAAGCATCAACATGCTTGAGTTGCGTAATATCCAGCCTTTTTCAGTATTTGCAGGTCCTAATGGTTCAGGGAAAAGTAATTTTTTTGATGCGATGAATTTTGTTGGTAAAATTTTGCATTTTGGTGCTGAAGAAGCAATCAGACAATATGGTGGTTATGAAAATATTTATTGTTATCAGCGTTCTGCTGAAAATAATCAATTTTTTGAATTTGTAATTGAGGCAATTATTCGTGACCACACCAGAGATGAAGATGTAATTTATCAGTATAAATTAACGATTGATCTGAAAAATAGAAACCTTAAAGATAAAGAGGAAAAATATTCCGATAACCTGGAACAAGCAGCGCCGATAAAAGGTAAAAATACCAAAAATCGAATCCGAAAAGAGTATTACCGATGGGTTAAGGAGTTCCTGAAAGGTGTAAGAGTTTATAAAATTGATCCTGTATCTGCTAAATATCCCCCTTCCCTATCTAATTATTCTAATGCTCAATTAAATGAAACAGGAAATAATCTGGCAAATGTTTTAAATAGATTTGAACGTGAGCAAGAAAAAAATATGCTGCCTTGTTCTAAGACAGAAAGGTTAGAGGAAATTGAAGAGTGGCTGACATTAATTGTGCCTGGCTTCAAAAAATTTCAAACCAACAGAGAGCACTTAACAGGTAATGTCTCATTTTTATTGCATGAAAAAGGTGCAAACAGTATATTTCCAGCACGTTTAATTTCTGAAGGGACAGTTTATTTATTATGTTTATTGGTTGCTGTTTTTCAAGGTCAAACCTCACTGGGAACATCACCTTTTACTTTAATTGAAGAACCTGAGCGGGGCTTGCACCCGAAAGCAATCTATGAATTGGTTGATTTTTTTCGGGAGAAGTCAGGAAAAAATGCTCCAATTTGGCTGACAACACATAGTGAAGCAGTAATCAGAGGCTTGCATAATGGGGAGCTTTGGTTAGTTGAAAAAGATGAAGACGGTACAACAAAAATAAAACAAGCAAATATTCCCAAACAAACCGGGATTTCTGTTGATCAGATGTGGCTTTCTAATGCACTAAATGGTGGATTGCCATGGTAGTCAAAGTTGGTTTTGTCGTTGAAGGTGATTGTGAAAAAATACTGATTGAATCAAAGCATTTCCGTGATTGGGCTGTTCAATATGAACTGGAAATTTGTGATCCAGTAATTGATGTGCGTGGTGGAGGAAATTTATGCCCACAGCAAATCCAGCCTTATGTGGAACTCTGTCAGAAACAAGCAAATCCAGATAAAATTGTTGTACTGACTGATTTGGAATGTGAGCCTTGTATTACTCAAGCACGTCAACGTATTGGGATTGAGCATATTGATTTGCTCTGTATTGCTTGCAAGGCATTAGAATCCTGGTATCTTGCTGATACTGAAGCATTGCAAAAATGGATGGAAAAGAAAGTTTCTGAACACAAAAACCCTGAACTCTCAGGTACTGAAAAAAAGCCTTGGGATGAGTTAAAATGTCTTGCCAACAAATATAAAACCAGAGGTCCAGGTAAGAAAAAGCCAATATTTACCAGAAAAATGTTAAATGATTATGGTTTTTCCCTTCAGCGTGCTGCTGCTCATCCAGCTTGTCCAAGTGCACAATATTTTCTCAAAAAATTGGCAGCACTCACTCAATAGAGACGCTTATCGTTCATTTCAAAACCATGCAATCCCGTGATATTCTCAAGGTTTCCGAACTCAATCAAAAAGCCCGCGCCCTGCTGGAAACCCAGTTTCCAATACTCTGGGTAGAGGGTGAAATATCCAATCTGGCCCGCCCTGCTTCAGGACATCTCTACTTTTCCCTGAAAGATGCGCAAGCACAGGTGCGTTGCGCGATGTTTCGTTATCGTGCGCAATTAAATACTTGTCAGCCAAAAAATGGTTTACAGGTGATTGTGCGCGCCCGCGTGAGCTTATACGAGGGACGCGGTGAGTTTCAATTAATTGTTGAGCATATCCAGGCAGCGGGAGAGGGCTTGCTGCAACAACGCTTTGCAGCCTTAAAACAGCGTTTATTGGCAGAAGGTTTATTTGAAGCCGTGGGTAAAAGGCCGTTGCCTTTATTAGCTCAGGGTATTGCAATCATCACCTCAGCCAGCGGTGCTGCCATTCATGATGTATTAAGCGTACTGCAACGTCGTTTCCCGGCTATTCCCGTTTATATTTATCCGGTTGCAGTACAAGGCGAAAATGCCGCTGGGGAAATCATTAGTGCATTAAAAAAAGCCAATGCCAGCTCACTTAATGATGTTATTTTATTAACCCGGGGCGGTGGTTCTTTAGAAGATTTATGGCCTTTTAATGATGAACGCCTGGCGCGCACAATAGCCAGCAGTCGCCTGCCCGTGGTCTCAGCCATTGGTCATGAAACCGATTTCAGTATCAGCGATTTTGTGGCTGATGCGCGCGCGCCCACGCCGTCTGCTGCTGCTGAGTTACTCAGCCCTGATGTCAGCGTGTGGCTGGATAGTTTTATACGGATTGAACAGAATCTGATCCGGCAATTAAAAAACAAAATACAGTTTTTGCAACAAAAACAGGCATTATTAAGCGCCCGGGTGCAGCATCCACAAAGTCGGCTTAATGATTTCAGTCAACGCCTGGATAATTTTGAGTTGCGTTTACACCATGCCATACACAAAACACTGCAACAAAACCAGTATCGTCTGGCGCGGCAAGCGCAGCATTTACTGGATTTACAGCCCGCTCAGCAACTTGAAAGTTTGTCTAAACAATTAGATTATTTGCAAGCTCGCTTATTACGCGAAATCAAGCAACATTTACAAACCCATCAACAAGCCGCAGCCAATCTGGGCAAACGACTGGATACAGTCAGCCCATTGGCAACCTTGCAACGGGGTTATAGTATTGTCACTGATGCGCGTGCTAAAAAGGTATTACACCGCATTGAAATGATAAAAACTGGGCAAAAATTGCAAATAAAGTTTGTCGATGGTGTAGCCCGGTGCGTTGTTGAATCCAAACAGATTGATGAGGCAAGCACTTGATAATTTACAGTTGTCGGTTCACAGTCCCCTGTGAATCATAACCACTCCTTAATGCTGATACTGTACCTGTATATACCACGTCCGTGGTATTTCCTGAGTAATAATTGTTGATCCTGTTTCCTGACCAAACTCTGCATGATGCGGATCAAATAGATTACGTCCACCGATAGAAACGCTTAAATTTTGATGAGGTTTCCAGCCTAATCTTAAGTCTACCCGCGTATAAGCCGATGTATTTGATTCCGTCAGTTTGTCAACATAATAAATACTGCTGTCAATTTCCCAGTTTTTTGCAGGATTCCATAAACTGCGTAAATTAAGTTGGTGCTGCGGTGTTTTACCCGCTTTGCTTTCCTGACTGCTGAGTGACGGGTTCAGCGCCTGTAAACGCATATCCAGATAAGTATAACTGGTAATCAATTTCCAGGATTTTGCGATCTGCCATTGCCCAGCCAGTTCAAAACCTTGCCCCGAACCTTTCATATCATTGGTAAAATGCTGATTTAATGTGGGTGGCGGTGGAAATGGAGAAAATTGTATGTCAGCAATAATCAGGTGCTTATAATCATTATAAAAAACCGTTGTATCTAAAAAGAAACGTTTAGAGGGATGATAACGATAACCCAATTCATAAGCCAGCAGGGCTTCTGAGTTTAAGTCAGGATTACCCTTGACGCTAATGCGCATCCCTTGCTGAACACTGGAAACATCCAAATCTGAATTAGAGCGCGAAGGTGTATGTACTGCGCGTGAAACCGAAGTCCATAGTTGGTGCTTGTCAAAAGGACGCCACAACAAACGTGCGCTGGGTTGAACTTCAAGTCCAGTATAATCATTATGTTCAAATTTGGTACCCAGCGTCAGCCACCAGTGTTCCGGTATCAAAATCCATTCTCCCTGTATAAAAGCACTGAACAGGTTGTCCTGGCGTTTAGGTGGATTATAATTGACTGCACCGCCAGGAGGTGAAACCAGATGATCTGTAATATAACGATAAGCTAAACCCCAGACGTATTCCTGTTTCTCGCCACGTTGAAAGCGATGCTGAAAGTCAATATCCCAGATTCTTCTGGAATCCGTTAAATTGAATTCTGTACGCTTCTCCCGCTCGAAATAGCTTTGTAGAATGGTGTTACCATTTTCCAGATCATGCTGCCAGCGACCAGAAAGGAAAAAGCCATTATGATGATTACGATCAACAATATCGGGACGCTGTAATGGTGGGCTGTTTAAAATACTGTGATAAACCTCAGCCTGCATGTTAAAGGCATCTTTTTCATCGTTTTTCCAGTCAGCACGAAATCCGCCGGTCTGCATACGCCAATCATCTTTTTGCTTTGCATTTAAAGCATCAACCGAGCCATTAAATGTCGAAGTTTTGGCATAGAAACGGTAAGTGCCTGAGTCACCTAACTCACCGCCATAACGCGCACTTAAGCTGCCTTTTTCTCCGCCCTGACCCAAGCTTGTGCTGAGCATAGCGCCCTGTGTATCCTGGCTGTGACGGGTGATGATATTAATGACGCCATTTACCGCATTTGCACCCCATAAGGTGCCACCGGGACCGCGTACAATCTCGATACGTTCCAGATCTGCCATCACGGTATTAATACGGTTCCAATAAGTACCGGAACTGGTGGGGCTGTAAACACTGCGGCCATCTATCAGTACCAGCAGTTTACTGGAAAAGCGCCCATTTAAGCCACGAATGCTCACTGCCCAGGTGCTGGAGTCCAAACGTGCGACCTGCACACCTGGTGCCATGCGCAATGCCTCAGGGATGCTGGTAATACCCGCGCGGCGTATATCTTCGCGGGTAATGACAAAAGCAGCAGCAGCAGTTTCAGTGATTTTCTGAGATTTACGCGCCACACTGGCAATATCATCAATGCGTACTTCCAACAACTGCTCAAGGCTCAGGCCCCGTAAATCTTGAATAATTTCTTTCGGGTCTTCCTGTGCTGCAACAGAAGATAATAGGGGGAAAATGCTACTACCAGCGAACACAGCCATCATTACTGTTATTTTGTGCTGCCATGATTTCTTATTCATAATAATGTCCTAAAATTTATTTTTATTTAATGACTTCCTTGATTTGCAATAGTTTTCCCATAAACAAATAAAAGTTTGTTTATTTTGTTACGATTACATATTCATTTACACTCATTCTAGATATATTATCGCTATGTTACAATATAAAATCATTCCCGTTACAGATTTTCAACAGAATTCTACCTTATTATGGTGTGATCAAAGCCAAAAGGCGGCTTTAATTGATCCGGGAGGGGAACCTGACTTATTATGTAGCGAACTCGAAAGCCGTAAACTCATCCCGGAAAAAATTTTATTAACGCATGCTCATATCGATCATGTTGGGGCGGTTGCAGAACTAGCCCGACGCTGGTCAATACCCATAGAAGGCCCCCATCAGGCTGATCGTTTCTGGTTAGACAGTCTGGCTGAACAATGCCAGGTATTCGGTTTTCCTAAAGTTGAAAGTTTTATTCCGCAGCGTTGGCTGAAGCAACACGATCAGGTAACAGTCGGTGAACTCTTGCTGGAGGTACGGCATTGCCCTGGACATACGCCGGGACATATCATTTTTTATCATGCAGATTCAAAATTAGCCTGGGTGGGTGATGTTCTGTTTAAGGGGTCTATCGGACGCACGGATTTTCCGCAAAGTGACACTGCAAGCTTATTAAAATGTATCCGCGAGCAGTTATTACCTTTGGGTGATGAAGTACGTTTTATTCCCGGTCATGGCCCTATGTCGAGCTTTGGTGAGGAACGGCATAGCAACCCATTTTTGCGCTAGAAGGCTGTCCGGGAACTCAGTTTTTTAAAAAAACCAGTTTTTTAAGCCATTGATAAATAATGACTTAGGTATGTGCTTAGCTAAATAAAAGTAGTCATAAACCAGATAAAAATGGAAACTAAAACATCTCTGGGTGAACAGCATTATATACACCATGTCCGCTATTCTTTTCAGGAGCGGATTGTGGGTGTTTTTGTCTTTTTTGCACCATTGGTACTGATATTTTTATTTGTGGTCAACAGTGAAACTCAATACCTGTTTGAAGAACATATTGATTTATATATCCTGTTGCAAAACGCTGGTGGTGTTTCCACTGAAACCCCGGTGCGAATCTCCGGCATTGAGGTTGGCAGGGTAACTGTCATTGAATTATCTGAAGACAATCGTATTCGTCTGACGCTTTCCGTGCGTAAACGCTTTCTGGAATTGCTCCGCACAGACTCAAAAGCTGCCTTGGGTACGCTTTCTTTACTGGGTAAAGCCGTAATAGAGATCAGTCCTGGTGATAAAACCTTAGCTTTGCTGAAACAGGGGGCTTATTTACAAGCCAAAGAGCAAAAAACGCTGGAAGATATTATCAATGAAACGCAACCCATAGTTGAAACCATCCGTACCACAATTGTTGATGTAGCACAGTTGATTCGTGCCATAGATCCTCAACAAGTGACTGGTATTACTGAAGATATCAGTGTTACTGCCAAAAACCTCAGACTCATCAGTCAACATTTGCTTCAAGTTGAACTAATTAAATTGGAAGCCATGCTTGATACATCGGGAAAGGATCTGGTTGCGATTATTCACCGTATCAGTGCTGGTAAAGGCTCATTGGGTAAATTATTATTTGATGAAGCGTTGGCAAATAATCTGGAAGCTGCGATTATTCAGGTAAACCGCGTTGTGGAAACAGTGAATCAGATGTTGCAAGCTTTACAACCACTATTGCGGGATTCTTCAGCCATTACCCGCGATGTACGCAAAGCCTCTGCCACACTCCCGATTACCGCCAATGAAGTACACAAACTGGTGGTGCAACTCAATACCCTGCTTGCCAGTTTAAGCGGCGAATTACAACAGTTTCCACAACTCATGACACAGTTAAAACTGCTGATTGAAGATACGGATCGCTTGTTGATGGGGATACAGCGTATCTGGCCGGTTTCCAGTACACTGGAGGTACCGAAACGTGATTTATTAACCATACCACTACCCATTAATGAGTAAATAATCTGAATTCGATTTCGATAAAATACAGGGCCTCAGTGAATAGAAGATTGTCATACATTTTATTATTATCATTGCTCTTAACGGCTTGTATTTCTGCGCCACCTGAAACCCCACCATTTGCTTTGCTTAAAGCTGAAGAGCAAATGAGTACCGGTACCTGGGCTTTCGCAGAAAATGATTATGTTACCGCCAGCACCCATTTTCAACATGCTTTAGCTGATTATAGTGCGCTGGATTATGTTAAAGGCATGGTACCCGCACATTTAAATTTAGCAGAAACTGCCTTAGCCCTGCATAGCTTGAAAGCTGCACAAAAGCATCTGGATGTTGTAGCGGATTTGATTCAACGTGAACGCTTAAGTGATTTGTTACCACGTTTAAATTTATTACAAGCAACGCTGGCAATACGTCAACAAAACTATGATAAAGCTTTGGCGTTATTGGAAACCTTGTTGCTGGAAATTGAAGGTCAGCAGCATTGTCCTTCTAATCTACATCTGAGCGCCATGAGTAATCGTACCTTATTGGCTTTTATGTATACGCCTCAACAAGCTGCAACACAACTGAGGCGTTTTGAATTTGCTTTATTGCTGTGTTTAAATGCGAGGCCGCGCCCACAACACGGGACTCTTGCGGCTTTTCGCGGACGTCTGGAACGGTTTAAAGCGCAACTTGCTCTGCAACAACATGACGTGCAATCAGCGCATCAAGCATTAAACAAAGCACTGCTTCATTATCGCCGCGCGCTGTATCGTCCCGGTCTTGCGGCGACATTAACTGAATGGGCCAAATTACTGATGCAACAGCAAAACTGGTCAGAAGCAGATAATCGTTTAGAACGCGCCATTACCATACGCTTGCATATGCAGGATGCCAAAGGTACAACGCAGAATTTGGCATTGTGGATCCAGGTTAAAAAAATACTGAAGCAAAAACAGGCGGTAAAGGAGTTAGAAAAATGGCAGGCATTATTGCAGGAAAAAAGTGATGATGTCTGGTTGCACCTGCGTGAAGCTAAAAAAACAAAAATTCACACCCCATGAAATACCTTATTAGTGATTTGCAATCCACAAAACTTATTTATCTGAAAGGTTTTCTGTTTTTTCTGATATTACTGCTGTCTTCTTTTTTGATATTAAACACATACCCAAGCCTGAAAATATTTTTTCTACTTATACTGGTGATATGGTCATCTGCCAGAAGCTATTATTTTATGTTTTATGTAATTGAAAAATATACGGATAAAAATTATAAATTTTCAGGTATTTATGCCTTTTTGGTCTATCTTATGCGGCAGCGGATAAAAAAATAACAATACGTGGATACTGGCATTTATAGTGGTAATGCTACAATACTCAATATTTTAATTATTTAAAGGAGTTACGCAAAAACTTCTTTTTTATGCTTTAAAGTATAAAAAAACTGTTTTTTGCTTCACGCTGATTTTTGATTAGTCCTGGATAATCCCGATGCCAAGCCAAAAATAAACGCGTTGCATAGTAACACCCGTTATTGATAACAGGAGACTTATGAAAACATATGATATGCTTATCGTAGGCGGGGGCATCAGTGGTTTGAGCATGGCACATTATGCGTTGCGTTCAAACTGGCGCAGTGCAGTACTGGAAGCAACGCCGGAGGTTGGCGGCTTGCTGCATACCACACATTTTGAAAAAACAGATTTCTGGCTGGAACTGGGTGGACATAGTCTTTTTAACTCCTATCGTCACTTGCTGGGGATTTTGAAAGATGTGGAACAACTGGAGCAAGTGCAGAAAAAAACTGGACTCAGCTTCCAGTTGTGGCAACAAAATATGCTGTCGTCGATTCCTTCACAACTGAGCTTTCCGCGCTTATTGTTAAATATACCCAAATTATTTATTACTCGTAAAAATGGTCTGAGCGTTGCGCAGTATTACCGCAAGGTGGTGGGTGATTACAATTACGAGCATGTATTTCGTCATGCGTTTAACGCGGTTATTTCCCAACCAGCCGATGCATTTCCCGCAGATTTACTATTTCGTAAGAAACCACGCGATAAGACACAGCCCCGCAGCATGATTTTAACGCAAGGTTTACAAAGTATTGCCGAAGCGATTATTGGACAAAATAATTTTGAATGCCTGACTGGAACTGAAATTAAAGCGATTACTTATCAAGAAGGTCTGTTTGAGCTTACTGATCAGCAAAATAAAAAATATTATAGTCGTACCTTGACGCTGGCAACGCCTGTGGCAACTACTGTGTCTTTATTAAAAACAGCATTTCCACAGTTATGCGAATCCTTGCAACATATTCCCTCCGCCAATATTCAAAGTCTGGGAGTGCTGGTTGACGCATCAGCCGTGTCACTGAAACCTGTAGGCGGTATTATTGCCACCGATGCAGCATTTTATTCCGTGGTTTCCCGCGACCCCCTGCCCAATGAACGTTATCGTGGTTTTACTTTCCACTTTAAGCCACAAATTGATGAAAAAACCCGAATAAATACCGTGTGCAAAGTGCTGAACATCACACCAGAGCAGATTCTGCAACAAAAAACCCGATATAGTAGCCTGCCCAGCCTCGGTGCCGGACATCATCAAAACCTTGCGCATTTACAAAAAAACTTAGACTCCTTGCCACTGGCATTAACGGGAAATTATTTTTACGGCTTATCAATTGAGGATTGCGTCAGTCGTTCTATGATGGAATACCAGCGTTTACAAACATTTTTGGATAATTAAGCTGAATTGTGAAAACCTTCCAGGTCTTAGGAACGAGGATTTTATAATCCTCGTTCCTAAGACCCGGAATAAAATTTCATAAGGCTTTTACTTCAAACGAGTCAACCCAGCGTCCCTCATAGGCGTATAATGTTTTTTTCTCAATTTCCAGGGTCATGAAATAACCTTTTTCCCCCTGAAGATGCAGGTAATCATAGTGATCGCCAAGATTAAATAATTCCGGTAATTCCCCCTGTAAACCAATACAGTTGGCTGTGCCACGCTCTGTCACCAACAAGGTACGATTATTTAAGCTGATCTCATCGCCAACCGAAAGTTGTTGCAGGCTTTCAGCTTGTGCAATTTTTATCGTCTCAGTGGACTGCTTGGGTTGCGCTGAATCTAAACTAAAGTCCAGTGGGGCGCTCAGTAACTGCGCAGGCAGCGATAAACTATGGATGGATACGGGCACTTCAATGGCAATATCACCTTCATCCACGCTCACCCATTTGCCCTCTTCTCCGCTGTTACTGCTAATAACCCACCACTCATCCCAATAACCATGTGCATATTCAAAACGTACATGACCAACCGGGGTAAATTTCCAGTCACGATAGGTAAAATTTTGATAGAGTTGCAGCAAAGAGGGATAATCTGCCATCACAGATTGTATGCCGCGCAGTTGCACCACCTTGTCATCCAAAAACAAACCACTGCCGCAATGCGGACAGGTCATCAATTTGGTATAACGAAAATGCAAGGCTAAAGGGCCGCCGCAAGAGGGACAATTGTATGTTGGGAATTGATTTTCCATGAACACTATTGTAAACGCAGTTGCCCGATTAAAACAGTGCAACAAGATCCTGATGCAGCACCTGCACGCAAGCAAAGTTTACAAAAGGTTCAGGCTATCGGTATTTTGTGAGTAAAAAAATGTTAAAAAAAGTAGAGCCACTCATGCAATCCCCCTGGAATCAAGGTATTTGACATTATTTGAGTAAAACGGTAACTTATTATTCAATTTAGATTGATTCTAAATTTTTTATTAGACAGATTTCATAAGTTACAACACTTGGGAGTACACAATGGATTTAAAAAATAGCAAAACCGAACAACACCTGAAAGATGCTTTTGCCGGTGAATCTCAGGCAAACCGTCGTTACCTGTATTTTGCAGCCAAAGCCGATGTTGAAGGCTATAATGATGTTTCCGCTGTTTTCCGTTCTACCGCAGAAGGTGAAACCGGTCATGCACATGGTCATCTGGAATACCTGGAAGAAACCGGTGATCCAGCAACTGGACTGCCTATCGGTAGCACCAGCAACAACCTGAAAGCAGCCATTGCCGGTGAAACCCACGAATATACCGACATGTATCCGGGTATGGCTAAAGATGCGCGTGAAGAAGGTTTTGACGAAATCGCAGACTGGTTTGAAACCCTGGCTAAAGCAGAACGCTCCCACGCAAACCGTTTCCAGAAAGCTCTGGATAACCTGGAAGCCTGAGACTAGCACATTGCCAAGCTTATTTTGACGGAAGTGCAGACCTGACAGGTTTTTGGTATGAAACCCGACAATAGAATGTTGCTGATGTACCAGGGGGCGGGAATGTTATAACGCCCGAAACTTGAGAACGCTTTATGGTTCATTTTCTGCGTTAGTTTCGGTTTTTATTTCATTTTTGTTCCTCAAGTGTAATAAAAAATCCAGGCTGAAATCTGTTTAAGATTCCAGCCTGGATTTTTTTATGCTGAAAATATTGATTTTCATTTGAGCAACAGGTATGATTTACGGCTTTTTTAGTATCTAAAGCTTCTCCAGGAGTTGTTTCATGCGCCAGATTTTAGTTGCCGGTAACTGGAAAATGAATGGTTCAACCGCCAGCATTGCCTCCTTACTTGACGGTATCAAAGCCGGAATGGATAAGGTACAGGGTAATGTCAGTGTTGCCGTATGCCCGCCTTTTGTCTACTTACAACAGGTTGCCA
Organism: Candidatus Venteria ishoeyi; assembly: GCF_030378065.1. Classification (GTDB taxonomy): domain Bacteria; phylum Pseudomonadota; class Gammaproteobacteria; order Beggiatoales; family Beggiatoaceae; genus Venteria; species Venteria ishoeyi. Next base: position 31,968 of record NZ_JAUCGJ010000038.1, read on the forward strand.
GTGCATTGGAAGGCAGCAAAATTGCCTGGGGTGGTCAAAATGTTTCTAGCGAAGCTTCCGGGGCATTTACTGGAGAAATTGCGTTAGACATGCTCAAAGACTTTGCCTGTCATTATGTGATTATTGGTCACTCTGAGCGCCGCAGTTTATATGGTGAGAGCGACGAAATCGTTGCCGATAAATATGCAGTGGTTCGCGCAGGTGGACTCAAACCCATTTTGTGCGTTGGTGAATTACTGGAAGAGCGCGAAGCGGGTCAAACAGAAGCTGTTGTTGCAAAACAATTGGATGCCGTCTTAGCCCGTAATGGCGTAGAGGCATTGGCAGATGGCGTCATTGCTTATGAACCTGTCTGGGCAATTGGTACCGGCAAAACCGCATCACCGGAACAAGCGCAAGAAGTTCATGCTTTTATTCGTGCAAAAATTGCCAAGCAAAGTCAGGAAGTTGCCGATAAGGTACAGATTCTTTATGGTGGCAGCATGAAACCGGGCAATGCTGCGGACTTACTGGCAAAACCAGATATTGATGGTGGTTTAATTGGTGGCGCAGCACTGAAAGCAGAAGATTTCCTGGGTATTTGCACGGCTGCATAAGAACGTATTACGATACGTAATCAGCATTTCCATGCTAAGGCGTGGAAACAAGAGAACAAAATAATATTATGACTGAATTTTTTCATGTACTGCACATATTTATTGCTTTAGGCCTTGTTGGTCTGATTTTGATTCAACATGGCAAGGGCGCAGACGCTGGTGCAGCTTTTGGTAGCGGCGCTTCTTCCACCGTATTTGGGAGTCAAGGATCTGGCAGCTTTCTGACTCGCTCCACGGCAATATTAGCAGTTATCTTTTTTGTTACCAATCTGGTCTTAGCTTATCTCAGTTCGCAAGTTGCTGAGCCAGAAAGTGTGATACAGGAAGTGACAGAACCTGCACCTTTGTCTTTACCGACTGAAATACCAGTACTGCCGGAAGCGGGTAATGAAGTTCCCACAATACCTGTAGTACCAGCAAAAGAAGAAGCAGCATCCGCTGAGATACCCGTTGCGCCTGCAACTCAACAGCCTGCGCCTGTAGACGCGAAGCCTGTAGCAACAGAAACAGGAGCAGCACCTGATACTCAGTAATACAGAACATGCCGATGTGGTGAAATTGGTAGACACGCCATCTTGAGGGGGTGGTAGCGAAAGCTGTGCCGGTTCGAGTCCGGCCATCGGCACCAAATCATGAAACCATAGTGTTTCACAAGTACCTAAAACCCGCATAACGCTAAGTTATGCGGGTTTTTTATTACATTTGTCACCTCATGATTAACCGCTGTTACGCAAATGTGATGCAAAAAATAGCAACTGCGTAACATTAATCATTGAATACAGAGAATACAGAAAATTTTCACCCAAAATGGTTGACATCAAATATTTCACCCTTATTATTAGCAACCACTCGGAGAGAGTGCTAACAATCTTTCTCTCCTACATATTGTTATTAAGTTTATATTTGTTTTCTAAGGAGACATTGAACATATGAATATTCGTCCATTACATGATCGCGTGGTTATTCGCCGCATGGAAGAAGAACGTACCAGCGCCGGTGGTATCATCATGCCAGATAGCGCCACTGAAAAACCTTCTCGCGGTGAAGTGATTGCCGTGGGTAATGGCAAGGTTCTGGATAATGGGCAACAGCGTGGTCTGGATGTCAAAGTCGGTGATACCGTATTGTTTGGCAAATATTCCGGCAACGAAGTAAAAGTTGACGACGAAGAACTTCTGGTGATGCGTGAAGACGACATCATGGCAGTGGTTGAAGCTTAATCGCTCCCACCTGCATCCAACATTAAATTTTAACCAAGAATTACGCAATAGAGGTTTTACAACATGAGTGCAAAAGAAGTTCGCTTTGGTGATGACGCGCGTCAACGTATGATTTCCGGGGTAAATACCCTGGCTAATGCCGTTAAAGTAACCCTCGGCCCTAAAGGCCGTAACGTGGTGCTGGATAAATCTTTTGGTGCCCCAACCATCACTAAAGATGGCGTTTCCGTTGCCAAAGAAATTGAGCTGGAAGGCAAATTTGAAAACATGGGCGCACAGATGGTCAAGGAAGTGGCTTCCCAGACTTCTGACACCGCAGGTGACGGCACCACCACCGCTACCGTATTAGCACAGTCTATCCTGACTGAAGGCATGAAAGCCGTTGCTGCGGGCATGAACCCTATGGATCTGAAACGCGGCATCGATAAAGCCGTTCACGCAGCCGTTGACGCGCTGCGCAATCAATCCACCCCTTGCACCGACGACAAAGCTATTGCTCAAGTCGGCACTGTTTCTGCCAACGCCGATACTGCTGTGGGCGAAATCATTGCCACCGCGATGGGCAAAGTGGGCAAAGAAGGCGTGATTACCGTTGAAGAAGGTAATTCCCTGGAAAACGAACTGGATGTAGTTGAAGGCATGCAGTTTGACCGTGGTTACCTGTCACCTTATTTTGTCAATAACCAGCAGACCATGACCGCAGAACTCGAAAATCCAATGATTTTGCTGCATGACAAAAAAATCTCTAACATCCGTGACCTGCTGCCAATCCTGGAAGGCGTTGCCAAACAAGGCAATTCTTTACTGATCATTGCCGAAGACGTTGAAGGCGAAGCCCTGGCGACTTTAGTGGTTAACACCATTCGCGGCATCGTTAAAGTTGCAGCGGTTAAAGCTCCAGGCTTTGGCGACCGTCGTAAAGCCATGTTACAGGATATTGCTATTCTCACCGGTGGTACCGTAATTTCTGAAGAAGTTGGCCTGACCCTGGAAAAAGCCGGCATGGAAGACCTGGGTACTGCGAAAAAAATCAGCATCAGCAAAGACAACACCACAATTGTTGATGGCGCAGGCCGTAGCGAAGAAATCAAAGAACGTGTTGATCAAGTTCGCGCACAAATTGAAACCACCTCTTCAGACTACGACAAAGAAAAACTGCAAGAGCGTGTTGCCAAACTCGCTGGCGGTGTTGCCGTGATCAAAGTAGGCGCAGCCACTGAAGTTGAAATGAAAGAGAAAAAAGCGCGCGTAGAAGACGCGCTGCACGCAACCCGCGCCGCCGTTGAAGAAGGCGTGGTACCGGGTGGTGGTGTTGCTTTGGTTCGCGCACTCTCTTCTCTGGGTGAACTTAAAGGTGAAAACAGCGATCAGGATACCGGTATTACACTGGCACGCCGCGCAATGGAAGAGCCTTTACGCCAAATCGTTGCCAATGCCGGTGGCGAAGCTTCCGTGGTACTGAACAAGGTTTCTGAAGGTGAAAATAACTACGGTTATAACGCCGCTTCTGAAGCCTATGGCGACATGATCGAAATGGGTATCTTAGACCCCACCAAAGTGACACGTACCGCACTGCAAAATGCCGGTTCTGTTGCGGGCCTGATGATCACCACTGAAGCTATGGTTGCAGAAGTACCTAAGGACGATGCACCAGCAGCAATGGGTGGCGCTGATCCTATGGGTGGCATGGGCGGCATGGGTGGCATGGGTGGCATGATGTAATTAATCTGGATTCGATAGAAGCTTCTTTCAGCATTAACAGTGCTGAAAACCGCTTCTGTCTCATGCTGTTTAACCTGAGTTCGACGTAAGCTTCATTTTGCGCTTATGGCGCAAAAAGCCGCTTCCGTCTCAACTTAAGTGTTTGATAGTGTGTGTGTACCAGATGCCATTGTGTTTGCTTTGGGAATGTCGCCTAGCGGATTTCTTGAAGCACTGATGTTGCACCAAAAAAAACCTGCAAATCCTGATTGGATTTGCAGGTTTTTTTTGGTTTCCACACGCCCTGCGTGGTAACCCGTGGCGGCGTACCTGCGCCGCGTATTGGTTTAACACAAGGCTCGTGGGAGTGGGAAAAAATAGACTTAATCTCAACCAGAAATGGGAGGAGGTTTAAGTTTACGCAAACTTGCTACTTTGCAAGGGGCATGAAGAACTGAATGAAAAGAGAGTTTCATGTTCGGTTCTGTGAAAGGCTGAGGGGGGAAGCTCCCTCGGCCTATTCGACCAGGTTATTGATTAAGCTTAATTAATAGCTCGTTAATCACACTCTCAGCGAACTCGATTTGCCCTAAATCATCTGGCTGTGGCTCATGGGTAAGTCTTTTGGCAAAATATTCCTGCTCAGCAATCTTCCGATCTATATTTTTCTGCTTAATTTCTCCCGACTTCATCATCGATAACGAAAGCATATTGCTTAGCTTGGTTCCGGTCATGCTATAGCAACTACCGGTTCTAATGCTCTCAACAGAGCTGAAACGACATCCTGATAACGAGTTATTATCATCGTTTATTGAAAATGTATAAACATTGTCGATGTTATTAAGGCTGTTAAAATCAAGTATTAAAAATAATTGAACATCAGGGTTATAGGAAACTGCTGCTGTATTACCAGATTGGTCAGTACCCATTATAATATAAGTGCCTGGGTCGCTATCATTCTCTATGGCTTCCCCAGTGAATGTATATTGTCTGGTGAATTCACTCAGTATCTTAAATTTTAACTCCCAACTGCCATACATGCGTTCTGGCTGGCAACGATTGTAGTTGCTTCCACTTAGTCCTTCGCAGTTACTGGTATTTGCTGGCGGTGCGGACACATTATTACAGCCTTCGCCCCAGCAATAGTCATGACGAACATAACGCCAGTCTGCTTTATCTACGCTAATACGACTTGAGTCATCAGAACGACCGCCAATAATACTAGGTGAGCGTCCTTCAAATTGACTACTCATGCGCACTTCAAACAAGCCAACATGGAAAAAATTTAAATTCACTGTGCCAGATTGTGCAAACCAGATTTTTGTATAGATTTCAGGGTTGCCTTCGTTGCCCCAACTTACATTGTCCTGGCTGGCATAAAAATAACCAGCAATAACTGAATCACCACTATTGGTAACAACACGCTTGGTTTCTTGCCATTGTAAGTCAAAATCACCGGTTGATTGTCCGGCATCAAGCGTACCCAACATGCGCGCATCAATGGTTAATTTACCAACATTAGGTAAACCTGAAATTGTCACTGCTAAAACGGAATGGTTAAGCAGGGCGGATAACAGAAAGCTAAGTAATACATATCTCTTCATAATAAAGTCCTTGTATATTGAATTTAACCTGCTCGTGCAATGTGTAAAATTTTCAATATTAAAAACAGCTCAGCAGGGTGTAATGTGAAATTAATACCATATGATGGTATTAAGACTATTCCAGTATAATATTTTTAATTTTGTAAAAATGTTATTTTATTGTGCTGGTTGTTGTTCTGTATTGTAACTTTTTCTAATTCTCACGTACCCTGTATGGTAACCCGTGGCGGCGTACCTGTGCCGCGAGTTGATTCGTGACGCAGGCGCGTGGGAGCGAGAAAAAGAGGTGCTAAATTTGTTCAGCAAGTTGTTTCATAAATATCTGTATATTCTCTTCATTTCTTTTATAGTAGGTCCAGGGGCCAATACGCCTGGATTGAATAATACCTGCACGGTGTAAGGTGGCTAGGTAAGATGACACTGTAGACTGAGATAGCCCCGATGTTTCCTGAATGATGCTGACACACACACCTTCTTGATCAGCATCAACAAGCTGATCTGCAACGGGAAAATGCTTCTTTGGCTCTTTCAGTTTTTGGACGATTGTTAATCGTACTGGATTTGACAGCGCTTTAAATACTTCAAGAATATCCAATGAAATCAGTCCTTTGTTTAGATATGAAACTTGCATATTACGATATTTAGGTATTTCTGTAAAACCGAACCCTTTGACAAAATTTAATATTCCAGAAGGGAGAGTAGCCCAATAATATCCATTAAAACATAGAAATGATAAGTGAATATTGTGCTCTCCAGCTTACAGATATTAGTACATCAGCAACATTCTATTGTCGGTCTCCATACCAAAGACCTGTCAGGTCTGAAACCCGTCAAAATAAGCTTGCTGATGTACTAGCCCTCCTTAGCCTGACTGGCTCTATACTGAAGGGGAATACAGTGGATAGTCCGTATATCCAACTTCTGTTCCGCCAAACATCGTATTGGGATCAAGAGGGTTTAGAGGCCAGTTATTTTTTATCCGTTCCGGCAGATCAGCATTAGCAATAAAGGGACGACCAAAGCCAAAGATATCACCTAAACCCGCTTCCAGCATACGGCATGATTTTTCTGCGGTGTATTTGCCTGCATACATGATTAGCCCACTGAAACTTTTGCGAACCTCCTGACAGAACAACTCTGGCAAGTCAGGGGCATTGTCCCAGTCAGCCTCAGCAATAGAGAGGTATGCTATCCCAATCTGTTCCAACAGTGCTACGGCTTTGATGTAAGTTTGGTGGGGATTCTCCTCCACAAGACCCAGGTAGATACGATCCTCATCTGTGGTTTCAAATAGAGGCGCGAAACGTACGCCAACTTTATCCTTACCAACGACTTGCACGACTGCCTCAGTGACTTCTTTAAGGAAGCGCAAACGGTTTTCCAATGAGCCGCCATACTCATCCGTTCTGAAATTGGTTTTATCTGAAAGGAACTGATTGACAAGATAGCCGTTAGCACTATGGATTTCCACACCATCAAATCCAGCCTCAATAGCATTTTTTGCAGCTTGGGCGTAAAGTTGAACAATTTCCTTGACCTCTTCTGTTGTTAATGCGCGGGGTTCGCTCGGTTCCGCCAGTTCGCCCTCTCCTGGTGCGGTTTCAATAAAAACCTTGACGGCATCAGCGCGCGTAGCTGATGGAGCGACAGGAGGCTCTCCATTGGGTTGAAATGAGGTGTGTGATACGCGACCAACATGCCAGAGCTGCAAAAATATGGTTCCACCCTCATCATGCACCGCTTTAGTAACCTTCTTCCAGCCTTCCACTTGTTCAGAACTATAAATACCGGGGGTCCACGCATAACCCTGACCTCGTGGCTCAATCTGAGTGGCCTCTGTAATCAAGAGTCCGGCATTAACCCTTTGGGCATAATACTCTGCCATCAAATCAGTGGGAATATTGCCTGGCTGGCTACTTCTGCAACGGGTCAAAGGTGGCAAGACTATGCGATTGTTAAGGGTGTAGGGGCCGAGTTTTACGGGTTTAAATAATGAGCTTGCATTCATCTGTAATATGCCTGTATGTGGAAATTGCAAAATATCAATATGAAGAGCCAAAACTAAGCGTTAATTTTCAGCCAACAACTGTGTCAAAAGAAGTGTCAGGATGCGCATTTGATTGAAAATCGCTATACGTTTTTACAGTTATCTACTAAATATTCTAAAGGCTAAGTTTTCAGAATATATTAATCGCCATATCTAGGTTTGTCAATATCCAGATATGTAATAACATCAATCTTTCTGCTTCCCACGCAAGGCGCGTGGGAGCCAGAAATAACTATAGCTTCATGGATAACACCCCTTCAAGAGGGGGTATTCGTTAGATGTTTAGAAATTATTTACTTGATGGATTAATGCTTGGATATGAGGATTTGAATGCCCATAACTCACAATGACGACATCAAGACCAGCATTCCTATAAAGCTTTAAAGAGCGCTCAATTGCGTTTACTATCCATGTACTTTCATTGCCAAATGCACCCCCTCCAAGTAGTGTGAGATAGACTTTATTGTTGCCAGTTTTTTGGGAATTCAAGATACCTGCACAGATAGTTGCTTCGTATGAAGCCTCTAAAACAATCCTGGCAAACTCTGCCCACAGCATAGGTGATTGTTGTGAATAGGCAACGGGAAGTGCCGAACAATAAGTTTGGGTAACGCTGTGTTTGGCATCATGTAATGTTACCTCTGTATTCCACTGAATTCCAATACGCAACAACTTTCTCAGCTCATCAATTTCAGCTTCACTTGCTGATTTGATTTTATGGTTGATTTTGATTAGCCCTGCCTCAGATGCTAAAGCATAACCATTTCTCATTTGCCAAAGACGATTATCTGAATTGCCTAATGCCTCGCCCATATTAGCAAGGCAATCTATTTGATTATCCGTGGTTTGACCTATTTCACCGTGAACTTTTGCGAAATAGTTTCGATAAATAGTACCCGCCCCCGCTGCTATGGCGCAAGCAGGCCCCTGTGTTCGATCATACTCATAATCACTGACCCCCTGTTCTGGTGTAACATTGGGGGAAACCATTTCCAGCAGGTTAAATTGGGAAGCGACTTGAAACAATGAACCGGCATTTACGCTTTCAATATGCAGTTGCTGAACATCAGCCACTACTTCACGAACAGATATTTTTTTAGTTTGGTCTTCGTTGTGTGCAACGCGCTCTCGTAACTCTGCCAAAGATGGTGTTTCTAATAACCCGCAGCTATATTCCTTATCATTTATATGAGATTTCAATATTTCTCCAGTAACAGATAAGTTTTTACGAACCTGCGTCGGGGACTCTTCTTGGAAACCTGTAAGTACTTTAAACCACATGTGATATTTCCTTTTTGGGAATGAGAAAAAATAAAGTAATTACATTGTAATTACTTTATAGATTTTATTTGGAGCAGAAAAATGGCACATCTCATACAGATTGGTAATTCTCAAGGAATACGAATACCAAAACCATTAATTGAAGAGGCACATTTTGCAGGGGCTGAATTGTCTATCAAGGTCGTCTCAGAGGGTATTCTCATTTCACTTAAACACAAGCCGAGAGAAGGCTGGCAGGAATCAATCGCTACAATATTGGCATCTTCTGATTCAGAAACGATAGACAGCGAATGGTTAGATGCTTCATTGATAAAGGATGAAACGCTTGAATGGTAAAAAAATGCTATCACGCTTTGAGGTTTGGCTGGTGCAACTTAATCCAACACAAGGCAGGGAAGTTAATAAAACAAGACCTTGCGTTATTTCCTGATTCCCACGCGCCCTGCGTGGTAACCCGTGGCGGCTTGCTCCCACACAAGGCGCGTGGGAGCGAGAAAACAACTTGAATTGAACACGGTAATTTTTACAGTTGCTGCTGGGATTGGTATATAATAACCGGTTTTATTTTTATCCAGGCTATACAGGCAGGTATATCATGTTTTCCCAGTCTATGACCATTGCAGAATTTGACCCAGAAATCGCAAAAGCAATCGATTCAGAAAAAGTGCGTCAGGAAACGCATGTTGAATTGATCGCTTCGGAAAATTACGCCAGCCCCCGCGTGATGGAAGCGCAGGGCAGCGTGTTAACCAATAAATATGCAGAGGGTTATCCAGCAAAACGTTATTATGGCGGCTGTGAGTATGTGGATATTGCCGAGCAACTCGCCATTGACCGGGTTAAAGCGTTGTTTGGCGCAGATTACGCCAACGTGCAGCCACATTCTGGCTCGCAGGCCAATGCCGCCGCTTACCTCGCCTTATTGCAGCCGGGAGACACCATCTTAGGCATGAGTCTGGCGCACGGTGGACACTTAACCCACGGCTCTAAAGTGAATTTTTCCGGTAAAATATTTAATGCCATACAATATGGCTTAAATCCTGACACTGGCACTGTGGATTATGGACAGATTGAAGAACTGACCCTGGAACACAAACCAAAAATGGTGGTGGGTGGCTTCAGCGCCTATTCCCGTGTTGTTGATTGGGAAAAAATGCGCGAAATTGCCGACAAGGTGGGCGCGTATTTAATGGTGGATATGGCTCATGTCGCCGGTTTAATCGCCACAGGCTTGTACCCCAGCCCGGTACAGATTGCCGATGTCACCACCAGTACCACCCATAAAACCCTGCGCGGCCCACGCGGCGGCATTATCCTGGCAAAAGCCAACCCCGAAATCGAGAAAAAACTCAATTCTCTGGTATTCCCCGGTACTCAGGGCGGCCCCTTAATGCACGTCATTGCCGCCAAAGCCGTTGCTTTTAAGGAAGCAATGGAACCTGAGTTCAAAACCTACCAGCAGCAGGTGATAGAAAACGCGCAAATCATGGCTAAAACCCTACAGGAGCGCGGTTATAATATCGTCTCCAATGGCACCGACAACCACTTATTCCTGGTCGATTTAATCGACAAAAAACTCACCGGCAAAGAAGTTGACGCGGCGCTGGGCAAGGCCAATATCACGGTTAATAAAAATACCGTACCCAATGACCCGCAATCCCCGTTTGTCACCAGCGGCATTCGCATCGGCACCCCCGCAATCACCACGCGCGGCTTTAAATCGGCGGAATGTCAGCAACTCGCAAACTGGATTTGTGACATTATTGATGACCTGGGTAATGAAGCTTTGCAACAGGAAATCGCCGGGAAAGTTGAAGCCCTGTGTAAACAATTTCCAGTTTATTCAGCATAAAGGATAAATGAATCATGGCAGCTAAAAAGTCAGAAAATGTGCCTAAAAATATGGCAGCAAAATATGCTGAAATTACTGCGCTCACAGATGATTTCTGCCAACGGCACTTGAATGATGAATATGCAAAAATGATTCGTTACGCCGTTGCGGCAATGGCAAGAAAGCGCCCTTCCCCGCTTGTGAAAGGGCGCGCAAATTCATGGGCTTGTGGCGCGGCACATGCGATTGGTATGACTAATTTTGTTTTTGATAAAAGTCAGCAACCAACAATCACAGCCAAAGCCATGTATCAAGCCTTTGGTCTTGCTGAAAGCACCGGGCAGGCGAAGTCAAAACAAATACGTGACGCGCTTAAAATGAGCCAGTTTGATGGCAATTGGACATTGCCCAGCCGCATGGATGACAATCCAATGGTCTGGATGATTCAAGTCGATGGTTTGATTGTAGATGCGCGTCATCTGCCCAGAGAAATACAGGAAGTCGCTTTTGAAAAAGGCTTAATTCCTTACATCCCGGATGATAAAGAATGAATGACGAATATTATATGGCGCAGGCTTTGCGCCTTGCAGAACAAGGTTTATGGACGACTGATCCCAACCCGCGCGTTGGCTGCGTACTGGTTAAAGACGAGCAAATCGTGGGACAGGGCTGGCATCAACGCGCAGGCGAAGGCCATGCCGAAGTCAATGCCTTAAACGATGCAGGCGATGCCGCGCGCGGTGCAACGGCGTATGTCACCCTGGAACCTTGTTGTATTCATGGCAGAACACCACCCTGCACTGATGCGCTGATTAAAGCCGGTGTTGCGCGGGTGGTCACAGCGATGCAAGACCCCAATCCGCAAGTCATTGGCAACGGTATCAAACAACTGCAAGCCGCCGGTATTGAAGTCAAAACCGGCGTATTACAAGCTGATGCCGAAAAACTCAACCCCGGCTTTATTTCCCGCATGTGCAAAGGCCGCCCCTATGTGCGCTGTAAACTTGCCATGAGTCTGGACGGGCGCACCGCGATGAAATCCGGTGAAAGCTACTGGATTACCGGCGAAGCTGCACGGCGTGACGCACAAAGCCTGCGCGCGCGCAGCAGCGCCATCATGACCGGCGTAGGTACGGTATTAACCGACAACCCTTCCATGAACGTGCGCCCCGGAGAACTGCCGGAGCATTTTTCCATACCGGAAAACCTGCGCCAGCCGCTACGCATTGTGGTCGATCATCACCTCAGCCTGCCTGCCGATGCCAAATTGCTGGGCCTGCCGGGACAAACCCTGGTGGTCACTGCCAGCGATGATCCCGAATCCCAGGCCGACTTAAAAGCAGCGGGTGCTGAAGTCTTGTATTTACCGGCAAAAGAAGGCGGCATTGATCTGGCGGCCTTATGTCAATTACTGGGAGATCAGGAAATCAATGAACTCCATCTGGAATGCGGCGCTAACCTTGCCGGTGCCATGCTGCGCGCCAAACTGATTGATGAACTGGTGTTATATGTGGCCCCGGTGCTGATGGGCGACAGCGCGCGCGGCTTGTTCCACCTGCCGGGGCTGGAATTGATGGCGGAGCGTATTCCACTGAAAATTGCAGATATGCGCGCCGTGGGGCAGGACTGGCGGGTGACGGTGACTTTCCCTGAGGAGTGAGGATGAAATAAGTGCAGGAACTGGGCACAGGATTTTCATTCATTTTCACAACGCAGAAAATGGAGAAAAAAACCAGCCCGGTTTCTGAAGTTATAAAATTCTCGCGCCTTAAGTTAATGGCACCAAAATAGTGCAAAAACAGCATAAATCCGCGCTAAAGACCATTCCATTAAAGTGGTTATAGGGTTAAACTCAAAATAATAATATCGTTCAATGACTTATCAATAAAAACTCATGTTATTTATTAAGACAGGTCGGCGGTACTTATAAAATCAATGACTTACAACGGTTTTTGAGCTACTTTTTTAAAATTTTTTGTATTATCTGTGCAATTTTAAGGGGGTGCGCGGAAACGCCTTGAAAGTGCTTGATTTCAAAAGGTGTTTATGGTGTATGGTTTCAGACGCATTGGCCGCTTAGGCTGTTAAAACTTAAAAAACCGCCCTCAGGCGGTTTTTTAATGTCCTGTACAGAGACATAACACTTATTTTTT
>NZ_JAUCGJ010000039.1 GCF_030378065.1 Candidatus Venteria ishoeyi
TGAAATCAGTGTCAATAAGCAAGGTGAGTAGATAAAAAGGAAACAAAAGATGCCGGAACTTATTTTATTCAATAAACCATTTAGGGTGTTAAGCCAGTTTCGCAGTGATGGCGACAAGGAAACCCTGGCAAGCTATATAAAAATACCCGAGGTGTACCCCGCAGGGCGGCTGGATTACGACAGCGAAGGTTTAATGATTTTAACTGCTGACGGTGCTTGGCAGCATAAAATCAGCCATCCGCGTAAAAAGCTGGGGAAAACCTACTGGGTGCAGGTGGAGGGTCAGGTTGATGATAAGGCGCTGCAAGCACTGCGCAAGGGTGTGTTACTGAAAGATGGTAAAACCCGTCCGGCACAAGCGCGCGTCATAGCGCAGCCGCCAGATTTATGGTCACGCACGCCACCGATACGCTACCGTGCTGAGATTCCTGACAGTTGGCTGGAATTAACCATTTTTGAAGGCCGTAATCGTCAGGTGCGGCGCATGACTGCGGCTGTGGGTTTTCCCACCTTGCGTTTAATTCGCTACGCTGTCGGGCAGTGGAGCGTACAGGGACTGGCACCGGGCGAGTCTCGTCGGGTGCAGGTTTAAGCCGGATGCATTACAATAAGCTGACATAATTATTAATGTTACGCACTCTGCTTGTTTTTGGCTTGACCCCATGTTCTTTAGGATCTGACAAAATCAGCGTGGAGTAAAAAGCGGCTTTTTTGCGCCTTAAAGCACCAAAAATGAAGCTTTTGCGTAGCTCTAGGAGGCTGTCCGAGAACAGAGGCCGTAGCGAGGGAAAGCTGGTTTGAGGCAGATTTTTTCATTATTTGAGGCGAATATTGGGTATATTTAACGAAAATAAGGGAGAAATTTGACCAAATCCAGCTTTTCCGCAGTAGGTCTTGTGTTCTCAGACAGCTTCCTAGTTACTATACTGACAACAAGGATAAAGCGTGAGCGAATGGGACGGTCGGGTCTGGGTAATACAAAATAATGATGATTTGGCACTGATTTGCCAGGTTAAAACCATTAAAAAGAAAATCCAATGCTTAAATGAAAAGTTTCGGGAGCACAGCCTGCCTGAGAATAAATTATTCTGGCTGCTGGGGGCTAAAGTTCGCAATGCCACCGAATGGCCGGAAGTGTTGTCAGGCATACAAGGCCGTCTGGCGGGTTTACGCGATGAAATTGATGTGCCTTTATTGTGGGAAACTGCGCAGGAACTGGAAACCAGCGACCTGGATGAGCTTGCCGAATTGTATTTTGGCGAAGACACTGGCGTGGAGCATAAAATTGCCATCTGGCAGGCATTGGCGGTTGATGCCTTACATTTCAAGCGCAAGGGCAAAGAATGGGAAATCCGCAATCAACAACAAATTGAAGAACTGCGCACCCAGCGTGAACGTGAGCAGGAACGCATCAGAACCGCAACGATTGCGCGGGAATGCCTGACCCGCGCCAGCAAAGCCAAAGCCAGCGTAGACATCAGCGAAGATGAGCACCCTTTTATTGAGCGCCTGGAAAACTGGATGCGAGGGGATCGGGATAAGGATATTGAAACCCTGATTACGGAAATCGCTTCCAGTGTGCGTTTACCACCGCGTGAACTGATTTTTGAGGTACTGCAAAAAGTCGGGCGCATTCCTGCTGATGCTGATCGGGATGTGATTATTGCCGGTTTGCGCGCAGATTTCTCTGAACCCGTACAGGAAGCAGCTTTGGCGGTAGCACCCTGGGTGCCAGCGCCAGCGCAGGAAATTCAGGCACTGGCCTTTAGTATTGATGATGAAGACACCCGCGAAGTCGATGATGCACTGAATATCGTTGCTCATGCTCAAGGCTGGACAGTGACCATAGGCATTGCTGATCCGGCAGCCATCATTGCCAAAGGCGATACACTGGACAAAGAAGCCATGCGCCGTGGCACTACGGTTTATCTGCCAACCCAAACTATATTAATGATTCCGCCACGGGTTTCCACGGATTTATCCAGTCTGACTGCGCAAACACCGCGTTCTTCCGTGTTGATTCAGGTTGAGCTGGATTTACAGTATCAGGTGCAGGATTTTTCGATTCGCCGCGCTGCGGTACTGCTGGAGCAACGCCTGAGCTATGCCCAGGCGGATGCCCTGTTAGCAGATGGCAGTGATGAAATGGCTGAAAAACTTCAAGCCTTGCAGCAAGTCACAGATGCACTGCGTCAGCAACGTATGGACAATGGTGCGTTAAGCTTTAATCGCCCGGAATACAAAATGCAGGTGACAGATGGGCAGGTTGCAGTCAAAATGATTGAACGCAACTCACCCAGCCGCGATCTGGTGGCGGAGTTGATGATTCTGGCAAATCACTTGGCGGGTAAATATGCCCAGCAACATGAAGTGCCCTTAATTTTCCGTACTCAGGATGCGCCGGTAGAGCCTATAGATCGCAGCTTGTTACAAGATCCCATGGCGTTTTTGAAACTGCGCAAGCTGCTCAAGCCTTCTGCGCTATCGCTGCAACCCGGCGCGCACAGTGGCTTGGGTTTATCAGTGTATACGCAATTTAGCTCGCCGCTGCGGCGTTTTGCCGATTTAGTGATGCAACGCCAGTTAGATGCCCATCTCAATGGCGAAACCCTGCCTTATGATCAGGAAGAATTATTTAAGGTCTTAGCCACCGCAGACAGTACCGCACGCGAAGCCAAGTTTCTGGAAATGGACAGCAAAAAACGCTGGTTTGTGATGTATCTGAAACAGCAATGGTCTGATAAAAATCTGATTGTACGGGTGCTGGAACCGCTGAAAGCAGGTTATAAGGTTGAATTGTTGCCCTGGGGCGTGGAAGCCCTGCTCAGCAGTCGCGGTATCAGTGGTGATGCGTTGGAACCCGGCAAGCTGATTATGACCAAAATTGAAAAACTGCGCCAGAAAGCCGGGCAGATACGCCTGCAATTTGTCAGTCAGGAAGCGGATTTGAGTTTGCTGGAGGGCTTATGAGTTTCTGGGTCATTATTCCTGCGCGTTATGGCTCCAGCCGCCTGCCCGGTAAACCTTTACTGGAAATCCAGGGTAAACCCATGTTGGAGCATGTGTATCGCTGCGCGCAAGACAGCGGCGCGGCGCGGGTGATGATCGCCACTGATGATCAGCGTATTGAAGACTGCGCCAAGGGTTTTGGCGCGGAAGTCTTTATGACCGATATCAACCATGCCTCCGGCACTGATCGCGTGGCGGAAGTGGCGCGTCTCACGGGCGCGGATACTGATACCATTATCGTTAATTTGCAGGGCGATGAACCGGGTATGCCCGCCAGTTTGATTCAGCAGGTGGCACAGGGGCTGGAACAACAGCAGCAGGCGGACATGGCAACCCTGGCGGAAGCCATCAGTGATGAGCGTCTGCTATGGAATCCCAATGTGGTTAAACTGGTGCGTGATAAAGCGGGTTTTGCCTTATATTTCAGCCGTGCGCCGATTCCCTGGGTGCGGGATATATTCAGCCACGCCCCGGAAAACAGCAACAAGGATCAACAAATTGCCCTGGCAGGCCAGGTCAAACCGTTGCGCCATATCGGTTTATACGCTTATCGCAACCACTATCTGCAAGAGCTTACCCGCCTGCCTGCTTGTGATTTAGAGCAAGATGAAGCCCTGGAGCAGTTGCGCTTGCTGTATCACGGCGGTAAAATTTTTGTGGATCTTGCTACAGAAGAGCCGCAGGCCGGGGTGGATACGGCGGAGGATTTGCAGCGCTGGAATGAAAACGTAGAGACGTAGCAGTGCTACGTCTCTATCGGGTACAAACAAAATCATGCCCTTAATGCGCGGCGGACAGTAACCTTTGATTTTTGTTTTTTACCAAACAGAAACACAAATATTATGACTTATTTCAGGACACAATGATGCACACCATTTACCGAATTAACGCTGATGAATTAAACGCAGATTTTGTTGACGCTTTAAAAACCTTGTTTCGGCATAAGCATATCGAAATTATGGTACATGAAACGCCTGTAACTGATACAAAAGAATTGGAAGAACGCCGCAATTTATTGGCTGCTGAAACGCAAGAGGCTTTGGCTTTGTTTCGGCAAGGTGATTTGCCAGCACAAAGCAGTAATGAAGTTATTAAGGCATTACAGGCAGACTTGACGGAGTCTTGATATGCGAAAACTGGTGTTAACACCATACTTTAAGCGAGCTTTTCGCCGCTTCGTGCGCCGTAATTCAGTATTACAAATGAAGATTGAACAAACGCTACAGGATATGGCGCAAAACCTGGATATGCCTCACCTTGCCATCCATCATCTGACTGGTAAACTGCACGGTGTGCGCGCATGTTCCTGCGGCTATGATTGCAGGATTCTTTTTTCCTTGGAAAAGCATCCAAATGACAAATGATGATAAAGAAGTCATTGTTTTGCTTAATATTGGTGCGCATGATGAAGTGTACTAAATGAGCCGAATATGCTGTCAAACTTAATAGTTTGACACTCATTAATTTTATTAACCACCTTGGTAATCTTGGCATAGAAATCGTCAGCAATGATGAAACGGTACAGCAAGAAACCAAGGATATTGATGTGTGGCTCAAATAGTCATCGCATAAATAAAACAACT
Organism: Candidatus Venteria ishoeyi; assembly: GCF_030378065.1. Taxonomy (GTDB): domain Bacteria; phylum Pseudomonadota; class Gammaproteobacteria; order Beggiatoales; family Beggiatoaceae; genus Venteria; species Venteria ishoeyi. Next base: position 4,593 of record NZ_JAUCGJ010000039.1, read on the forward strand.
TCGCTAAATACAGGATTTATCATGTCAGGCAACAGTTTTGGAAAGCTTTTCACCGTCACCGGTTTTGGAGAAAGTCACGGCCCTGCATTGGGCTGTATTGTTGATGGTTGTCCGCCAGGGCTGGAAATCTCTGAGGCTGATTTACAGGCCGATCTGGATTTGCGCAAACCCGGTACTTCGCGTCATACCACGCAGCGCCGTGAAGCGGATCAGGTGAAAATTTTATCCGGGGTATTTGAAGGTAAAACCACTGGTACGCCGATTGGTTTATTAATAGAAAATACTGACCAGCGTTCTAAAGATTACGGCAAAATCATGGACAGATTTCGTCCCGGTCATGCCGATTACACCTACCAGCAAAAATATGGCTTCCGTGATTATCGCGGCGGGGGGCGTTCCTCAGCGCGGGAAACCGCAATGCGCGTGGCGGCAGCCGGTATTGCTAAAAAATATCTGCGGGAATTTTACGGCATAGAAATCCGGGGTTATCTGGCGCAACTGGGCAGTATTTGCACGGAAACGGCGAGTTTCGACTGGGATGTGGTGCATCAGAATCCATTTTTTTGCCCGGATATGGCACTGATACCGGAACTGGAAACTTATATGGATGCCCTGCGCAAAGAAGGCAATGCCGTTGGCGCGCGGGTGAATGTAGTCGCTACTGGCGTAGCGCCGGGATTGGGTGAACCGATTTTTGATCGCCTGGATGCCGATATTGCCCATGCCATGATGAGTATTAATGCAGTAAAAGGCGTGGAAATTGGTGATGGTTTTGATGTGATCAACCAGAAAGCCACGCAGCACCGTGATGAAATCACCCCGCAAGGTTTTTTAAGCAACCATGCCGGTGGCGTGTTAGGCGGCATTTCCTCGGGTCAGGATGTGCTGGTCAGCATCGCCTTAAAACCCACATCCAGTATCCGCCTGCCGGGGCGCAGTGTTGATATTCACGGTAATGCCGTGGAAGTGGTCACAGAAGGCCGCCATGATCCTTGCGTGGGCATCCGCGCCACACCGATTGCTGAAGCCATGCTGGCTTTGGTGCTGATGGATCATTTATTACGCCAGCGCGCGCAAAATCCACAGCCGCAAACAACAACGCCGATTATTCCTAACAAGTGCGTATGATCTTCCTGCAAGGCGTTCAGGCCATCACCATCAATATTATTCTTATCCTGCTTAAACTGATGTGATATTCGTCTACATTCAGCATAAAAGATGAAGGTAGCAACAAAAATATCTGATTGGTCAGGCCAGTAGCACTGGAGTGCTGGACTCTTATTTCTTAATTGCTACTTGCAATAAAAAACCCGCAAGGTCAAAGACCTTGCGGGTTTTTATTATTACTCGGTAGAAACGCAGCATTGCTACGTCTCTACAGTACCTCCCTATTTCCGGATAAAGCTTACAGGATTGTTGGCACCGTACAACAACTCACCGTTGCCTAACAGATAACCGGCGTATATGTAATAAGCCCCTGGTGTCGCAAAATGCGCATCCAGTGCAAATTGCTCAAAGCGATATTCACCCAAAGCTTCTTCACGATAACCACGCAATCCGGCAATGCTGCCATCCCATGTCTGCCAGCCTGTTGCATCGTGCAATAACGTCCCTTGCGGGGTTTGTGCAACCAGCAGCAGTTTGGCATCCTGCTTGTAATGGGTATCACTGTTGATGCGTAAATGCAGCGCCAGTGTTTCACCTGATTCAATGGTTTTATCAGCATTTTGCATATGTTCAAGGCCATTTACCAGAGACAGGCTGAAACAGTTATTGCCTGCTGGTACAAAACCCTTGCCATCGTGAATATTAAGGCCGGCACTGTTATTATTCCGGCAGGCTTGTGCCAGAACATTCACTTCGAGCGGCTGCGCCTTATCATCCGATTTACCACCATTAAATATCAAGCGTCCATCACTGAGCAGATAGCCAGTATAGAGCCAATAACGACTGGCTTGAGAAATATCCAGTCGCGTCGATTCGTCGTGTATCAGGCTCAGTTTCTGCGGCAAACCACCATCAGTCAGGCTGTAATGCTTATAGAAATGCCATTGCGGATGTTGATCACCATGATAGCCATTACTGTGATACTCATGCCATTGCTGACCATCGTGCATCCAGGTATGTCCCAGTGAATCTATGGAGACCAGTATCACTGATGCTTCCATACCGACATCGCTGCCAGTGTCCATCCAGGTGTGCAGGGCGACCTGATCACCAACAAGCCAATTTGCGGGACGTGGCATACCTGCGCCTTCAAGCATCAATTGTGAACTGATACAGGCAGTTGTGTTGCTGCCTTCCGGTGTTGGCTGATTGCTCTCTATGGCAGTTGCTGGCAGACACTGATCATCATCGACAATAGTCAACTGTAATAGCGCAGCTGTTGTAAACAAGGCATTACCTTTTTTAATCGTTAAATCAAAATTCAAGGTTTTGTCCGCTTCGGGAATCGCATTGTCGATGAGTTGAATACGAATTAGTTTTTCTCCTAATTCAGTATTTCCCCATTCCAACAAATGCTCTCCCCATTCCACAGAGTTACCCGGATTCAGGATTTTATAGTCACGACCTTCAATGGCAGTATTATCTGCACTGGGGCTGAACTGCATGCTCACAAGACCTTTATCGTTTTCACTGCGTGTGACGGCAAGTTCTATGTGTCTGCCATTTTCTGCAATGCTTAATGATGACTGCGGTGTTAACTGTGAACTGATACAGGTGGTTGTGTTGCTGCCTTTTGGCAGACACTGATCATCATTGACAATAGTCAACTGTAATAACGCAGTTGTTGTAAACCGGGCATTGCCTTTTTTAATCGTTAAATCAAAATTCAAGGTTTTGTCCGCTTCAGGAATCGCATTGTCGATGAGTTGAATACGAATTAGTTTTTGTCCTAATTCAGTATTTCCCCATTCCAACAAATGCTCTCCCCATTTCACAGAGTTACCCGGATTCAGGATTTTATAGTCACGACCTTCAATGGCAGTATTATCTGCACTGGGGCTGAACTGCATGCTCACAAGACCTTCATCGTTTTCACTGCGTGTAACGGCAAGTTCCACGTATTTGCCATTTTCAGCAATGCTTGATGATGTCTGCGGCGTTAATAATGCCAGGTTAATGCCAGTACCACCAGTTCCACCAGTTCCACCAGTTCCACCAGTTCCACCAGTTCCACCAGTTCCACCAGTTCCACCAGTTCCACCAGTTCCACCAGTTCCACCAGTTCCACCAGTTCCACCAGTTCCACCAGTTCCACCAGTATTTGCACAAGCAGCAGTAGTGACCTGGGTCGTTACGTCCTGCGACTCCTGACCATTATAACCAGCTCGCAGGCGGTAGCTGTAAGTTGTACCACAAGTCAAACCCGTATCATTATAACTGGAAGAACCCGCAGCAGGATTGGTAATCAAATTCCAATCACTGCCACCACTGTCTAAACGTTCCAGTATATAAGTATCAGCATTGGCTACAGCGGTCCAACTCAAGTCCACAGAGGTTTCTCCAGTTGGTTTTGCAACAAAACCAGTCGGCGCTGTCAGACAAGCTTCAGTGCTCACTTTAATGATGACATTATCAGATTCTCCTCTGCTGTTTTTAGCATGCAGACGATATTGATAGATCATGCCACAGCTTAAATTGCTGTCAGTGTACTCAGCCGTATTTGCTGGCAGAGGTGAATTAGCCACTGCTGTCCAGTTATTACTACCATTGTCAGAACGCTCCAGAATGTAGTTGGCTTCACCTGACACATCTTCCCAGGTGAGACGCAATTCCTGCATACCATTAGGCAGTTTTGGCTGACCGACAAAATCACCCGGTGTCGCCGGGGCAGGGCGTGGCGGTGAAACAACCACCGGACAAGCCCCTGCTTCTGTTGTTGTCAGCTTAGCACCCGGCATGGATTCCAGCACATTACCAAAGGTGTCAGTGCGATAAGCACGGACTTCAATGGTTGTTGGACTTGGGCAGGCAATATCAATGCTTGTATCAGCACTGTCACCACCGGATATAGTGGATATTAAACTGCCGCCTGCATAGACCTTATAACCTTCAGCTACAGGGCTGCCTATGGAGGCAGTCCAGGTTAAGCTTGCCGGGTAGGTATTAGCTGGAGCAGTAGTAACATCAACTTCCACGGCTAAACCCGTAGGAGGTGCGGGGGACAGAGTGGCTTCAAATGCACCAATATCACAAGCACTACCTTCGGGGCGGGCTACGCCGCGTTGGTCATCAGCTAAGCAAGCCTCCGTATCAGATGAACCTTCTGCTGAGCTGCCTGCACTGATTGCCATCGTTGGGGTATCACCACCATTGTCCGCTAAGGCTGACAAGCCTGGATCAGTGGTCACTGCTGGTATACCGCAACTGGTGTGAGCACCAAAAATAAGGTTGCTTTCTTCAAACACATTATTACCCATCATCGTGCATTGATCGGTACCACCATTATAGGCTAATAACACGTTGATGAGGACTAGTTGTGACTCTGTTTCATCACCACTATCACCATTCTCTGGTGTTGGATCATAATCGCCTGCATAAACCCCGCTAGTAATATTAGTATCTTCTGTTGTATTACCTGCAATGGTGCTATAGCTGATATTTAATTCTGCCCCGGCACCTGAAACAGAACCCGTTCCCGCAGTAGTGGTGTTGCCGCTTACAGTACTGTTACTCATATTTAAGCTTGAGTCTTTCTGTACATAAATGGCTGCCCCGGTATTGGCGTTGTTACCGGTTAAGGTACATCCTTCCACATTCGCAGTAGCAGTATCGCCACCAAATGTACCTACCAGGATACCACCACCGAAAGCTCCTTCGTTAGATGCACTCGTTGGACTGCCGCCCTGGATTGTCAGGTTTTTGAAGGTCACGGTATTCTTATTGCCATTGACGTGAAAAACCCGCTCACCAGTTTTTGCAGTAATGGTAACTTTTTTACCCGTACCATCAATAGTGAGGTTTTTGGATAAATCCAAAGGACCATTGGTTAAGGTAATGTTGGTGGGGTTGGTGGGGAAGGTAATTGTACCACCGTCTTCTACCGAATTAATCGCAGTACGGATGTCACAAGTCGTGCTGTCTGAAGAGCAATCGCCGTTACCTGAATCACCAGAGCCGGTTATAATTGCCGAAACCAGAGTTGCACTGAGGTCTTCACCAGCAGTGAAATCACCTGCACTACTCAAAGAACCGCTGACACTGTTACCCGCTGCTGCATTGCCCACTTCCCAGGGATTGGCTTTATAGAATAGGCCTAACATCTTGTCTTCAGCGCCTTGGACGTCATTACTTACATAAGTTGCCGTTGCATCGGCTGCAAAATCGGTCATATCGGTACTGACAGACCAATAACGCTCAATAAAGTTTGTAGTGCTTAAGTTTTGTGGTTGTTTGGATGTTGTTACTCTTACACCAACATAGCTACCACCAGTACCGCCTGTGATATCAATATCAATCGGAGTGTATTTTTGACCATCACCTACAGGGAAGGTTTTGCTACCACTGCTGTAGGTTTGACGAAGCTCACCTGTGCCTGTGGCAACTACATGTCCAGAACTACCATTAAGGTCAAGGCTTATCATCGTTGCAGTTAGAGTATGGTCACCTAAAGAGAGCATTGCACCAGCCGATCCTAGAGCTACTTTATCAATACTTCTGTCCCCAATTAAGCTGGCTGAACTAGTACCATTGAGTACTAATCTTGAGGGGCCATTAATAGCTGGAAATTCATCACCAAAATCACCAGAAACTGTACCCCCTCTGATTAAATCCGTATCACTGCCTGAATAGCTAAAAGTATAACCATTGGCATCTACAGTAGCTGGGAATACTCGAGTAAAATAAGCACCTGAACCACTGATACTTAAATTACCTGCCAGCTTCATAGGTTGATAGGGATCGGTTTGGGATAAACCTTTGGCAAAAGTACCAGAAACATAATGAGTTTGGCTGCCATTTTTAAGAATAATGGGTTTAGTCCCTGCACTTTGACCTGCATTAACTGCAAAGACATTCCCCTGCACCTTTAACTCAAGCCCTACTCCTGTAGAATCAATAACGAGGTGGTTAATACTTGGTGCCAATAATTCACTTGGTATATTACCCACATCAGCTAAATGTACATTAGTCGCTGTAGTGGGTTTGAGATGTAAACCACTGGCATCGGTATCTGTCCAGTTAGCAATGTTAGTCCAATTTGAGTCGCCACCTGTACCTGTCCAAATGCTATAGGCTGATGAGTCTAAATAGTTGGAGCTAGAACCAGTTAAAGCAAAGTTAGCCAAGGTACCATTATGCCCGTTCAAGGAAGAATCCAGGGCTTCGGTCATATCAGTATTGGTTCCACCGGGCTGACCATAGTCAAACTGGTAGTAAGCGACTAGATTAGTTTCGCCAGTTGGATTGGGAATGTCGCGGTTCATATATGCGCGGATTTGATCGGTGGTGCGCACGGTGTTCCAGATGCGAACCTCATCAAGATCCCCGTCAAAGAACTCTACATAAGTCGACCCACCATTATAGGCCGCACCTAAATTCGTTGGACAGCCAGTTTGAGCGGTATTAATTGCTACATCAATTGAGCCGATAGAGACACCGTCTACCAGCACTTCCGTCGCGGTAGCGCCAGGCAGCAATGCAAGGTGATACCAGGTACTCGTATCGAAAGCATGGCTGATGGAACCACTCTTGGATCCATTCCACAAGGCTAATTTATCTGAGCTAAGGTGGAAGCTATACCGAGTATTGGGGCCAGTGCAACGATTGGTCAATAATGCGCCATTCTTAAGAAAAGTGTCTGCTTTGAAACGTAGCTCGATGGTGGAAGAGCCAGCAGCCACGTCTAATGCTGAGTTTGCCGCAATATCAACATGGTCATCCGTGCCATCAAAATTCAACCCATTCCCCGGCTGGAAGCTGTGTTGTGCTTCGGATTTAATGAAATTATTACTGTCATAATTACCATCGACACCACTAAATGCAAAACGAGTTGCTGCACCATTATGTCCATATTGGCTACTGTCAATAATAGTGGTAATGCCAGTATTATCACCATTCGCAGTACCTTGATCGTATTTATGATATAAAGATAAATCAGCTACTGAATCAGGGTTAGGGATAGGGCCATTCATATAAGCTCTGATTTGAGCCTGTGTCCGTGCAACTTTCCAGATTCGCAGTTCATCCATTGTACCTGGGATGCTTTCTGGATTAGTAACATCAGCACCGACTTGTAAGTATGCGAAATTGGTGCAAGTACTGGTATCACCCGTAAATGCACCTGCCTCTTCACCATCAATATAAAATTGTCCACTACCTGAGCCATCAACTGTGGCAGCAAAATGGAACCAGCGATTGGTAGGTAAGCCACCATCCGGTATACCACCGCCTTTACCAGGACCGAACCAGAAAGCGCCACTGGTACTGTATCCCATATTCAAGCAACCACCTGGACCTTGGAAATATTTTGAATATGTTACCCCGCGCTTATAGTTAAGCCAGAATTCAACTGTCATAGGAGAATTATCACCAGGCATATCGGCATGTGTTGTATTAACATGATAATAACCACCATAAACAAGCGCACCTGTTGAACGTGGATTTGTATCAAAATCTAAGGCATTGCCGGGATAAGCTACTTCAGGAATATCTTTAGCAAAAGTAAAACATTGTCCATTAGTATGGTCTTTAGTAATAACCATATCACTATTACTACCTGTGAGGGCTTGAACAACAGGTGTGCCGGTGCTGAAATTACAATCAGTATCACTATCGGTGATTATATATTTAGCACCTGTACTAGCAGGAATGCTATATGGCATTGCAGCAAATTTATCATCATTATCTTGTACCTTCCAGATACGATTCATGGGTAGTTTGCCTAAAACGGATGTACTACTGTAATCAGTATCCAGGCCATTATGACCCCAAACAAAAGCGAGGTTATCAGCGGTTACATCGGTAGGTGTTGTTAATGAACCATGTGCAATGGTTAAGATTGCACCAACAGTTTCACTGCGGGATTTTGATTGCATTAAATCAGCGTCATCATCATGAGCAATTGCGGCAATACCGTTTAAGAAACCTGCGTTGGTGGTTGCGTCCCAAACAACGGTTGATCCATCAGAGAAAATGTAATCTTTGTTGAGGGTTGCACCGTATTTAATTGCTAAAGTGGTTTCAGCTTTGTTGATGTCGGCTGTTGACATGGCTTGGCGATAAAATAGGAATTCGCCTAGTTTGCCTGCGTAAAAACGACCTGTTGATACATTTGCTTTAGATTGGCGACCGATAGACATTGGACCTGCATCGGTTGTATGTACAGCAGATTCATTAATTTGAGCTGTGGTGATGGATGTCAAACCACTGACATCTGCACTTCCCAATGTTTCACCATTTACAAAGACATCACCATTTCCACTAAAATCAAGTTTATAGGTTAAAATGGCAGCATCAGAACCGCTATTATGTGTACCACCAAGTCCTGTACTAAATACCACACCATATGACGCTGATTTAGTATATCGAAGACTATAACTGTTTCCTACATGTTTACCATAATCAAAAATAAAATTATCTCCAGCAATAGAACTATGCGTCCGTGCTGCAAAAATCATGGTTAAACCTGATTTTGTACTATCCACGTCAATATAATCACTACCTAAATTCAAACTTGTATTAACACCATTAAAATCCAAAGCAGGGCGAAAGTTAAGTCCGTTGTCTGTATCTAAATAGTTTGGTCCAGCAGTACCACTCGCAGTATGAGTGCCAGCTTGACTAACCCAATCGGTGACAGCAGTATTATTGGTAGTGGGTGTTGTACCCGCATCAGCTTTAAGCCAAAGTTCTAATTCACCGGAAACATTGCCTGGTGCAGGTGAAATACTATAAGTTACAGGCGAAGCCCAAACTCCAGATGCATCCCAGGTACAATGATAATAGTTATTATCACCGCTGGTATTTTTAAAATAATAGGTGGTACCACTAACCAAATTATTGGGTTGTCCCTGAGAACAGGTACTGTCAGAACCATCAATGCAAAAACCAACACTATACTCTTCAGCATTACCAATAGTACGTGTTGCACCATCATCTTTAGTAATGACACCACCGGTATCATAGGAATTGCTTTGCGAGGTCATCCAACCTGTTCCACCTTTACAACCACAGACTGAAGCTGGAGCATGACTATTATTTCCTGCTGTAGTAGAACCTGGGTTGTTAGCAGCATTATTAAGCCAACCATCATTGTCAGTTCTGGCACTACAATTAGTTGGCGCCCCTGCCTGCGCATTCAAGCCCAGCCCCATCAACAAAAACAAACTCAATAAAGCCAACCAAACCGTTTTGTGTACGGAAAATTTTAGAATATTCATATATTATTCTCCTCGAAAGGCCTGTCTTTATAGCCTGTCAACCTGGGGTTAACAGCATATTGGGTCAAGCCCTGCCTGCCTGAACAGGACTCGTGGAATATTGGTACGTTCATTACGTATGACTCCGTGAAAATTGGGTTACGGATATTATTCATCCAAGTTAAAAGCGTTAAAACGCTTATGCCAAGAGATTTTAGGGAAACAGCCTGTTAAATTTCAATTAACAAAATCCATCTTTTTACCCAAACCATGCCTGTTAATTTGTAACATTATTTTTAACACCATTTATTTAATCTATTGATTTTATTAGCTTAATGTGATTATGCTTTTATTTCAATATTGTAATTATTTTGATAAATTTTTGGTTTTAGTCGGTCATTGATTGGGGGAATGAGTGATAAAATGACGTATAATGAATTTTAAGTATTTTTTCTTCTGAGGTGTTTTTTTGACTAACTGGAAAATTCAGTGAATGGTATTGTTGTTTTTTTTGTAAAACAAAATTGTTTTTTGGTTGGTTTTATTTTATGTTCCGGGCTTCATGCCGAAGTCATCATTGATGCCAGTTTTTCCAACCAAATAAAAGCCTTGCAGCCTTACCAGGGTGAATATGCGATTAGCCAGGATTTAGGTAAAACCGTAGGTACAAACCTGTTTCATTCTTTTCAGCAGTTTAATCTTGGCAACACTGAGACAGCGACTTTTTCCGGCAATGCCAACATTCAAAACGTAATTAGCCGAGTGACCGGCGGTTTTCCCTCTGATATTCGCGGCACAATTCGTAATGAGATTGCCGGGGCAAATACCTATTTATTAAATCCTGCCGGGGTGATGTTTTCAGGTAATGCCAAGTGGGATGTACAGGGCAGTTTTCATGTCAGTACCGCAGATTATCTGAAGTTTGCCGATGATAAGCGTTTATATACATCTACTGAGCAAGGCAGCCAGTTCAGTAGCGCGGCAGTCAGTGCTTTCGGTTTTATTGACGCACAGATTGCACCTGTCAGTATTCAGGGTCATGGCTTAATCTCCACAGACCTGAGCCGTTTATTTTTTGATTATCCACAGATTGCATGGCAAACCGGCTTAGGTGTGCCTGAAGGGTATGATATATCTTTGCTTGCGGGGGATATTCGTATGTGGCAGGGCAACCAGACATTATTCGGTTTGGTTCCATTAGTTTCAATGGCTGCGGAACGGGGGCATTTGTATTTGGGGGCGTTTGCCGCAAAAGGTGAAGTGAGTTTAACGCCTACAGGCTTGAACACAACCGGGTTCAGCGCATTAGGCCGCGTGGATTTACTGGATAAAACAAGTTTATCCGCCAGTGGGCAGAATAGTGATATTTTTATTCATGCCGGGGATGTCAATATTGATAATAGCTTTTTAAATGCGGGTCAGATTAATTTTCATTCAATACTGGGATTAAATAATAGTGTTCTATCAGAGCACTCGCCTCTGGTTACTCAACTGCCCGGTCTGAATATCTCGCATGGACAGGCAGGTGGTAATGTTAATATCCAGGCAAATAATATGTATTTAACTAACGGTGCGGCAATTTATACGGGCGTGAGCGAAGCCGGACAAGGTGGAGATATTCACCTGCAAGTCAAAGACAATATAGTTATACAAGGCGCGGAGTCACTAATTTCTTTCAGTGGCTTATATTCCCTGGCGGTGGGAGAGAATGCCGATGCGGGGGATGCCGGAGATATTAAAATAAGTGCTGATCAATTATTGATGGATAATTTTGGCTGGATTATATCATCGTCGCTAGGAGGGGGCGATGCGGGGGATATTGATATTCAGGTGCGTGAACTTGAGATGCTTAATTTTTCCAGCATCAATAGCTCCACTGACTTACGTGCTGAAAAAAACCTATCATCTCAACCAGGAAATATTATTATTAAAGCTGAAAACATAAGACTTGGTAATAGTAGTATTGTAAATTTTGTGACTAGCGATAATAAAAAAAGTAACGTGATTAACATCCATGCAGATTATTTAAACCTGGACAATCAATCCCACATTAATAGCTCCTTAGCCGCTGAAGCGCACGGGTTTGGCGGTAATTTGATTTTAGATATTAAACAACATTTATCATTGGACAATGAATCAAATATCATATCGCTTGCAGAGCAATCAACCTGTGGTCAAAGTGGGCAAATTCAAATCAATGCAGGACAGTTATCTATTAAACATGACAGTTTTATTAGCACAGAAACCATGGGACAGGCGCATGCTGGGCAAATAAATATTATGGTAGATGGTGAACTGATGATGGATCAGGCTATTATTAATAATAATTCAGAACTTGCTTTAGCTGGAGCAGGCACTGCCGGAAACATTCAGATTCAGACCCAAAACCTGTCCTTATTAAATGGTGCGCATATTGATAGCAGTGCCAACCAGGCACAAGGCGGTAATATCAACATTGAATCCAAACAGCAGCTTTATTTGCACAATGGGCATATTGTTACTGATGTTCGGGGCGGTAATGACAACAGTGGCAATATTGAGATTAGCAACACGGAGTCGGTGATATTAAATCGAGGTCAAATCACGGCGCAGGCCGATGCAGGGCGCGGCGGTAATATCAACATCGGCAGCCAGCAGTTTATGCGCTCAACAGACAGTGTTATCAGCGCCTCATCACGCATGGGCATTGATGGCAAAATACATATTAAATCACCAGACACGACATTAAACCCGATGGAAGCACTGGATTTGGCTGATTTTACCGAGGCCCGATTGTTAGCTTCAGATTGCCAGGCACAGAGCAGCAGCCGTTTTGTGTCGGGTTCATTAGATGGCAGCCCTTTGTCTCCAGAGGACTTTTTTGACTAAGGAATGAGTTAAAAAAAGCATTTGCAGTGATTAATGAAGCAAATCTCAGCGAAGAAGAACTGGAATTACAGCATAAAAAACGGGACTGGATTTATATTCAGAAAAACGCCATGCTCAAAGCAGAGAAATTAGGTGTAAAACAAGGGATTACACAGGGTATTGAGTATTGAGAAGGGTCTTAAACAGAGCATAGAGCAGGGTATAGAACAAGGTGTTGAGCAAACGACTTTAAATATCGTCCGTAATGCCCATCAAATAGGTTTACCCTTATCCACCATCGAAGAAATCAGTGGTTTGCCAGAAAAGCAAATCACCGGACTATTAAAAGCTGATGCTGATAAACAAAAATAATACAGGAAAAATTTGGTTCTTTGGAGGACTGTATTTATTCTTTTCTCCCGTTGCCGCTGAAATTACTGTCGATAGCAGTTTTTTTCAGCAACCACAGTTGCTGACACCAAATCAGGGTGAATACGCTATCACCCAGAATTTAGGGAAAGTCATTGGCAATAACCTGTTTCATTCTTTTCAGGACTTTAATCTCAAGCAAGGGGAAACGGCACGTTTTTCCGGCGCTGCCCATATCAACAATGTAATTTCCCGCGTGACTGGCGGCAGTCCTTCTCATATCAACGGCACCATCAGCAACACGATTCCCGGCGCGAATACCTATTTACTCAACCCGGCGGGTATTTTTTTTGCTGAACATGCCAGACTGGATGTCTCCGGTGGTTTTTACGCTACCACGGCGGACTATCTGAATTTATAAAACCTGAATTGCTCACTGCCCGTTGCGGGCCACAGGAAAATAGCCGTTTTGTACTTGTGCCAGTCAATGGCAGTTTTCTATCCCCGGAGGATTTTTTTGACTAAAGCCAATACCCAAGGTTTTGCTGAATTGCTAATTCAGGCAATGTCACAGGCCGATATTAATGTCTCTGAAATGGCCAGACGTATCGATCTGAGTCGACATACCTTATTGCATTGGCGCAGTGGTAAAACCAAGCGTCCTAATTGCGAAAAAGTATTATTGTGCGCCCAGCAGTTAAACTTGCCCACTTATGAAGCACGCCAATTATTGGCAGCAGCAGGCTGTGATTTCACTCAGGCATCTGAAAAGCTCAGTGTTAGCACGCAAAATGCCGATCCCTTTGATCTGCCACCTGAAAAGCTCAGTCCTTTTGTTATTGGACAACCGGTAGTGCATCCCAGGCAGTTTTATGGTCGCAAAGCACTGGTTTCACGCATTATCCGCATCTGGCAGCGCCACCCATTGCAAAATATCGCGATTACCGGGGAGCGCCGGATTGGTAAAAGTTCTTTATTGCATTACTTAAAAGCCATTGCCGTGCAGCGTGTTTCGGTGGATTTTAAGGTGGTGTTAATTGATTTCAAAGAAACCCGGATGCGCTCTCAAACCAGTTTATTACAATTTTTATTACAAGCTTTAGGCTTGCCTGTACTGAGTAATTGCAGCTTGATCAACTTTGAAGAGCTGCTCAGCCATCATGTCTTGTGCCATCCTACCGTGGTATTGCTAGATGATATTGAATATGGCCTGGCCTCGGATAGCTTATCGCAGGAATTCTGGTGGGCCATGCGCTCGGTACAGCATAATTATTGTCAGGGACGTCTGGGTTTTTTGATGACCTCCAGACAGAAACCCGCCCAATTGGCGCAGGAAGTGGGAAAACCCTCACCTTTTTTTAATGTGTTTGGTTATCAGGTCAAACTTGAAGGTTTTACTGAAGAAGAAGCTCTGGCACTGATAAGCAATGTGCCAACGGCATTTAGCAATGAGGTGATAAAGGAGATATTGGAACAAAGCCAGGGGAAGCCGGATTTATTGCAACAATGCTGTGCTAATCATTTAAGTAATCTGGAGCTTGATTATTAGTATGCGTTTAAACCAGTTGCATTGGCGAGATTGGCAATCCTTGCTGCTCTATCGTCAGTTCAGCTTGTATCTGTGTCTGCTGCCGCTGCTTTGTAGTTTGACTACGGGGCTTGTTTTATTACTCTCGGGTTATGCCTGGAAATATATTCAGTTAGGCATGGTTTGCGCGGGTAGCTGGAATTTCATTACCTCTCTTTTATTGGGTATCAGTATTGATTTAGCTAAGGCTGCGATTGCAGGTTTTTGGGGCGGTTTGCTGGTGGGGCTGTTGTTGTGTGGTTTAAACACGGGTCTGATGACAGTTTTATGGGCTGCCTTGTTTATGTTGGGGGTATTTGTCAGCCTGTTATTATCCCGCCGCCAGTTTGTATGCATGCTATTTAGTTGGAAGCTGGGGATTGGTTTTGTTATCGCTTTGAGCGTATTTAGCCTTATTTATATCCTGGTTAATGCGGGGCTTGGACAATTTAGCTGGGATGGCATTAATCTGCGCTTATGGTTGATTGCACTGCTTATCAGTTTTGGAGCAGGCGCTTATCGCAGTAAGTATTTTTGGTTTTGGGCAAGTATCAGCGCTGTTTTGCCGGGTTTAATTCTGGCACTGTTTTTTTTACAAGCCTATTGGATTAAACCCAGCCTGCCGCTTGCTGTGCAGTGGTTTTTTACCGATGCCATCCTTAGCGCCAGCCTTGTGATATTGGTTGGCAGCGTGTTTTTAGCCGCTTATTTACCCGCATATTATTTTGTTAATCAACAACTGGGCTTGATAGCCGGTGGTTTGAGTCTTTACAGCCTGTACTGTTTTATTTACTGGGAACAACCCGTCTGGATGCTATTACTGGGTTTGCTGGCCTGGGGTTTGGGGTTGGCTCAAGCCTGGTGGCGACCGGTGTTGTCTTATCCATTGCAAGGCTTATGGCATCTGGTTTTATTACATATTGAGCATTATCGCTATCGGCAGGGTCTCGCGCCCGCCTATTTGTATTGGCACAGTGCCTTTTGGGATAAACGCCAATTTTTACCCTGGTTGGACTTGGTTCAACATTTGCGCTTATTAAAACAATATGCGCCTATGCAATTACCACTTTATTTAGAAAAATTAGCATGTACACAACAAGCCTGGATTGTGGGACGTTTAAGCCTGTTGGAGGATATGGCAAATCTGGAAGCAGTAAGCGATATGAGGCAGCTCAGTCAAGTTCATCAACAATTATCTTATACCGAGGGTATTGCGATAGAAGCCAGTATTATACGTCGTTTTAAGCTTATCAGTCAGGATGTGGCTGCGGCGCTTGAGCAAAACAGTCTCTATAACCAGCGCTTGATGCTTACAGATATTGAAGAACGTTTAGACCATTTGATTCTGGAAATCAGTCAACACCCCAAGCGTGTTGCCAAGCCATTTCAAATCATTTTAGCCCAGTGGCACGATAAAATATTTAAAGAAAATAAAGAAATTTCAATCCAGAGTTATCAACAGCAGGAAATTTATAACCCTTATGTAGTGGGTGTGCCTTTAACCACCAAACAGGAAATTTTTATCGGGCGTGATGACATCATGCACCGGATTGAGCATGTATTACTTGCCAGACAAGCTCCACCGATATTATTGTATGGACAGCGGCGCATGGGTAAAACTTCTTTATTAAATAATTTAAGACGTTTATTATCCAGCCACTTTTGTTTTGTTTATGTGGATTTTCAAAGTCCACGTTTATTGACCAATCAGGCGGAACAAATCCTTTCCGGTCTGGTGCAGGTGATTAATCGTTCACTTGATCTGCAATACCCGGAAAAAGTTTGTCCCAGCTTGGATAGTGACACCTCTCAAGACACGCTGGTTACATTTGATAACTGGCTGGATCAAATGGCTGACTATCTTGGGGATCAGGTTTTATTGCTTGCCCTGGATGAGTTTGTCACCCTGGAGGAACGTGTGCAGTCAGGACACTTGGCAGCTCATGAATTAAACACTGTACTGGGTATTTTTCGCCATATTGTGCAACATCGTCCCTGTTTTCGTTTATTACTGTCCGGTTCACATCAGTTAGATGAACTACATGGTTGGGCGGGATATTTTATTAATGTGCAGGTCATTACGGTTGCCTACCTGGACAAAGCGGAAGCTCTGAAACTTATTACAGCGCCGGTGTCCGGTTACAAGCTGCGTTATACAGACGATGCCCTGGTTTATATACTGAAACTCACGCATTGTCATCCTGCCTTGGTGCAATTACTATGTAATGAACTGGTGGAATTAAAAAATACCCAGCCTGCCAAGGTGCGTCACCTTGTTTGTTTTGAGGATGTCGAAGCAACAGTTCCTCTGGCACTGAGTGCGGGCAGTTTTTATTTTAATGATATGATTTATAATCAAATTGATAAACATGATTTGTTATTATTAAACGCAATTGCCGCTGTGGGGGAAAGTGCCTGGCAACAAGTGGACATGCAACAGCATCAAACCAGATTACAACATTTATTACAGCGGGATTTAATTCAAGCCTCACCCAGGCAGGCAGGATATTATCAGGTACATATAGAATTACTGCGCCAAGCAGTCTGCATGAGTCAAACATTAGCATAGGTATTAAAATGAATCACTTTAGTTTCCAGTATTTAATTTTGATTGTTTTACGGGTATTACGCAAAAGCGCCTTTATTTTATTTGGATTTAGTCTCGGTCTAAGCCCTGTGTATGCAGCGGTTGAATATGAAGTTGTACTTAGCACTTCAGAAAATTATAGGATAAAACAAAAGCTTGACGAGCATCAGGATATTCATTTAAGACATGGGGAAAAACTGCGTCTCAAAAAACTGGGTGTTGCTGAATATTGTACGCTTAAAGGCATCTATCAAGGCAAAGCCACCTGTCCGACTTTGGCATCACACTTGAAAACCTGGGTGCCAAGCCAGCGCAGCACCGCGCAAGGCCCTACAGAATTATGGGCGATCAATATGGAGCAAGATGGTGATGTCTGCGTGCGTAATACTGAAAAAGTATTGTTATGGCGCAGGGATGATAGCCAGGCACAGCGACTTTCAATCCGCCCTAAAAGTTCATTAACAACAGCGACACCGGCTCCTTTAGTGTGGCGATATGGACAACAACGTTTATATTGGCAAGCCCAATATCTGCCCATTCAGGATAAACAAAGTTATTTATTGCAAATGGATAGCAAACGTTATGTGGCAGTTACCCTGCATGTTTTACCTGAAGATTTGAAAAGTGGCAGTGATATTGTCTCCTGGATGGTAAAACAAGGCTGTAAAAGCCAAATTGATTTGTTGTTTAGCAGCAAAGAGCCGTTAAAGTGGCTGGAGTGATTTTGCTTATTTTGAGAAAATTGTTATCTGACATCACTTATATTGTTGGCTTGCTTGCGCTGGTCTGTAGCATTTTGGTGCAGGCGGATGAGCTGGAAACCCTGCAACAGCAGGGTGAATATCAAAAACTGGTGTCTTTGTTACAACAAGCCGTTAAGAAAACTGGCGCGGCTGAACATCATTTAAGCCTTGCGCAAACCTATCATGCCCTGGGTCATTACCAGCGCGCAATTCAGCAACTGGAGGCATTAAAACCCGAAGGCTTAAATGCAGTTGAACAAACCCGCTATTGGCTTGTTTATAACAAGATAGCAATGAGTCAGGCGCGGCTTCAGTTTGATGTATTATTTGATGTTAATGCCAAAGCACTCGCTGCGGCGAGCCTGTTGAAAAACCATAAGGTGAGAAATCATAAGGCGCAGCATCATCAATGGCTTGCCAAAGTCTGGAATCAACACGGGCATATCCAAAGCATTGCCTTAAATTATCCAGAGGCGCTGCTTGCCTACGATAAAGCGCTTGAGATTGTGCCTGCAATAGATTTACTGCACGCTAAAATCCAGCTCAATCGCTTGGTCGTTTTGCTGGAACAACAACCATCAGTTAGCCCTGTCGAATTAAACACTGTCTGGCAACAAACCTGGAGCAGTTTGGAAAAACAAGCAAGCAGCTATACCCAGGTTTTAGCCCTGATTCGTCTGGCTCAACAGGGAGAACGTTTGCCAAAACCTGAGCATCATAGGCTTCTAACAGTTTGGAAGCAGGCTTATCAACAAGCCCTGGAATTAAATAACAATAATGCAAAAGCCTATGCTGCTGGTGGTTTTGGTGGCTATCTGGCAGCACGGGGAGATTTGGATAATGCCTTAAAACTCACCCGCCAGGCCTTGTTTTACGCACAATACCAGCCGGAAAATGCGCGTATTTATCGTTGGTATCATCAACTGGGGCGCTTAAGTGCTAAACAGCAAAACTCATCAGAGGCTATCAGTGCTTACCAGGCAGCAATTAAAATCCTGGAAAAACATTGGCGCAATGAATCTTACCAGGGTTATCGTGATCATTACCAACGCTTTGAGCAAAATGTTCAGCCCGTATATGCTGAATTTTTCCAATTGCTGGCAAATCAAATTCAAAGCCAGAAACAGCAGGATCAGGCGCTGTTACAAACGCTATTACAAGTGATTGAAGCCTTTAATCAGGTGGAACTGGAAAACTATTTTAAAAGTCCTTGTAAACTCAATGCAGATAATAGAGGTAGTGCTTGTAGCAGATTAAGTGCTCCGCTACCTGCAAAACAAGCGGTGTTATACCCGCTGTTATTAGAAAAGGAATTATTATTACTACTGAAAATTGGTGATCGCCTGACACTGCGCAGCATCCCGGTGAGTGCAGGGCAATTAAGCTATCAAGTCACTGATTTTGTCAGTCAGTTGCGTCGCCCCCCCGCTTATACCAGGGGATTAACAAAAAAAAATAAAAATGGCGGTGTTGAATCCTGTCAGGTTTTAACCAGTCGTTCACGTTATTTATCCATGCAAACATCGGCTGCTGATGACCAGAAAGCGTATCTAAAATCTGCGCAAATTCTGTATCAATGGTTGATAAGCCCCATAGAATCTGCCTTGCAAACTGCGCAAATCGATACCCTGATGGTTATCCCCAATAAAATACTTTATACCTTGCCATTTGCCGCGCTGCACGATGGGGAAAAGTATCTCATCCAAAACCTGAGTCTCGCCATTGCGCCGGGGCAATGCTTGATTCTCAGCCCAAATCCAAATCTTCAGCAGGAGCAACAGGCAATATTACTGGCGGGTTTAAGTGAATCAGTACAGGCATACCCAGCCTTGCCTTGCGTACAACACGAACTTAGTAAGATACAAAATTTATATCAAAATCAGTCGGTTGATTTATTGTTCAATCAATCATTTGTCCTGCCACTGATGAAAACAAACCTCAGTCAGCGCACTTATCGTAACCTGCATATTGCTTCGCACGGAGAGTTTAATGGGGATGTCGAGCAAAGTTTCATTCTGACCTATGATCAAAAAATTAATTTTAATACTTTGGAAAGCCTGCTGCGTTTACAAACAAACTCAGCAGCACTGGATTTGCTCGTTCTTAGCGCCTGTGAAACTGCCGCAGGTAATGATAAAGCAGCTTTAGGGCTTGCAGGAATTGCCATTAAAGCCGGGGTGAGCAGTGTTTTAGCCAGCTTATGGCGTATTGACGATCAACTGACATCTGTATTGGTTGCTAACTTTTATCAGCAATGGCAGCAGGCTTTACAGGAAAACAGTTTTGCAGCCGGTAATCTGGGAAAAGCCCATGCCCTGAGCAGCGCTCAGCGCTTATTATTGGAAGATGAATCTTATATCGCTTACCGACACCCTTATTACTGGGCTGCATTTTTGTTGATTGGTAATCCCTGATTCTGAAAATCTATAGATCCATCATTTCAGTAATCACCAGCTTAAAAATAAACCCGGCCATGCCCAGGCCCAGTACCAGAAATAGGGCGATATAACCATATTTCCCGGCATTGGACTGCTTGGCGAGATCATAAATAATAAAGAACATATAAAACATCAGGCCGCCAAGCCCTAAGGTCAGTGACCAGCTTTCAAATTCTGCTAAGGTCATGTTAAGCATCTTTATTTCTTCTCTTAAACCTGATAAGTGCTGGAGGCGGCATTACCGCCGCGCCCAGTCCAGTCGGTATGAAAAAACTCACCACGCGCCCGGTCTATGCGTTCATATTGATGCGCGCCAAAATAATCGCGCTGTGCCTGTAATAAACTGGCAGGCAGGCGTTCACTGCGATAGCCGTCAAAAAAAGCCAGCGCGGCGTTGAAGGCCGGGGTTGGAATACCACGCTCTATTCCAAAAATCACTGCTTTGCGCCAGTTGTTTTCCGTTTTTTGAATAGCCTGTGCAAAAAAATCATCCAATAACAGGTTTTCCAGTTGTGGTTTTTTTTCAAATGCCTGTTTGATTTCACCCAGAAACTGACTGCGAATAATACAGCCACCACGCCACATCAAAGCAATATTGCCATATTCCAGCGACCAGCCGTATTCCTTGGCGGCTTCGCGCATTAACATAAAACCCTGTGCGTAAGAAATGATTTTGGAGGCATACAAGGCATCATGAATTTGCTGGATAATGGTTTCTTGTTCTATGCTGATGGTGTCATTAACGCTCTTTTGAAAAATACTGGCAGCGCGTTGGCGCTCGGCTTTGCGGGCGGACAGGCAACGGGCAAATACTGCTTCTGTCACCAACGTCAACGGAATGCCGGTATCCAGTGCGCTGATACCGGTCCATTTGCCAGTGCCTTTTTGTCCTGCGCTATCGAGAATTTTATCCACCAGCAACGAGCCATCTTCAGCTTTGGTGGCAAGAATCTCTGCGGTGATTTCAATCAGGTAAGAATCCAGCACGCCTTGATTCCATTGCTTGAAAATATCAGCAACCGTATCATCATCCAGTTTTAAGCCTTCACGCAGCAACTGCCAGGCTTCGGCAATCAATTGCATATCACCGTATTCGATGCCGTTATGCACCATTTTGACATAATGCCCGGAGCCGCCATTGCCCACCCATTGGCAGCAGGCTTGCCCCTCGGCTTTAGCAGCAATTGCTTGTAAAATTGGTTTCACCGCAGGCCAGGCGCTGGTTTCGCCACCGGGCATAATGGAAGGGCCGTTACGCGCCCCTGCTTCACCACCGGAAACGCCGCTACCGATATAACGAATGCCCTGCGCTTTTAATTCGGTAACGCGGCGGTTGGTATCAATATAACGTGAATTGCCGCCATCAATAATGATGTCACCCGGTGTCAGGTGAGACAGCAATTGTTGTATAAAGTGATCCACGACCTCCCCGGCTTTGACCATTAACATCACGATTCTGGGGGATTTGAGTTGCCCAACCAATTCCTCAATCGAATAAGTGGCCTGGATTTGAGTATCTTTTGCAGCGCCATTGATAAAATCTTTGGTTTTCTGGTGGGTGCGGTTATAAACGGCAACCTGAAAACCGTGATCATTCATATTCAGCACCAGATTCTGCCCCATAACGGCAAGACCGATTAAACCAATGTCTGCTTGTGCCATGCTTATATCCCTTATGGGCAGTTAGAAAACGCGGTGGTTAAGGTTTTTGCGTAGTTATTCTGTTCTGTACCGTCACTGAGGCGGACATGGGAAACCGGGGTGAGCGATACCAAGCCTTTGCTGATACCGGATTTCGGGGTGATTTGCAGCGCCACCCATTCACAGCCACCGGTACGACTGGCATTGCCCAGGCGCGAGCAGCCCTGTTGCACGATACGCCTTGCATAATGACTGCAACCATTACCGCCCCAATGAATCCGATCCTGGTTAAACACCTGACCATTACCGGAAATGCCATCCTGATTATTATCCAGCGGTTGCCGGGTATCTTTGTTAAAACCCGCGATAGGCACGTAATCAAAATATTGCTGCATTTCGGTGATGTCCAACTGGGTATAACAGACATCCAGAAACGGCTCTTCCGGTTTTGGCCCTATAGCCCAGAACAATAAGCGCGGGCCGCAGCCTTCATAATCAATTTTAGGTGCAGAACAACTGGTGATGGCAAGCAAGCTGATTGAGAGGGATAATAAAAGCAGAGGGCGCATAATGATTACCTGTTAGAAATGTTGCAAGGCAACATTTCTAAATTAAAAAGTTAATAAAACATTTGAGTAACAAATGTTTTATGCTGGCGGCGTAAAGCCCTCAGGCGCGGCAGCACCTTCGCCAAACAGAAATTTTTCCATTTCCCCTTCAATCATTTTGCGCGCTTTTGGATCAACGGGTGATAAACGGTATTCATTAATCAGCATGGTCTGATGGCGCACCCACTGCTGCCAAGCTTCATTAGAAATATTTTCGTAAATTTTTTTACCCAGATCGCCGGGGTAAGGGGGAAATTTCAGACCTTCTGCTTCTTTGCCAAGTTTGGCACACTGTACCATGCGACTCATGGAGTTCTCCTGTTATTTCAATTGCTGAATTAATTTTGCCACCGGGGCGGCTAAACCAAAATGTGCTTCCTGCTGAGGATGATACCAGAGACTGTTGCCTTGTGTGACAAGTAAGTCGGTAATTTTCTGGCTTTCTGTTGCATCCAGCAGAATATGCACAGGCTCAATATTGAGCCGAAAATGGGTAAAACAATGCTGGCGCACGGGCCAATAGTGTTTTTTATCCGGTTTATTGATTGTTATCCCTAAATGTTGCGCGCACCAATGTTCCGCTGTCTGCTCTGCCGGACACTCCGGGAAGCTCCACAAGCCGCCCCAAATACCCTGTTGCTCACGTTGCGATAAGAGAATATCGCCACTTCCCAGGGTTTGCAACATCAACATGCGGGTTTGACGCTCAGGCAGCGGTTTTCGGGGTTTAGGTGCGGGACAATTTTTAATAATATCTTGCGCTAATGCCTGACAGCCTGTTGCCAATGGGCATAAATCACAATGTGGACGGCTGCGGCTACACACGGTTGCCCCCATATCCATCATCGCCTGGGTATAAGCTGCGACTTGCTGCATGGGGGTATGTTTATCGGCAAGTTCCCACAGTTGCTTGGTCACGGCACTCTGTCCCGACCATTGCGAGATAGCATAATAACGGCATAATACACGTTTGACGTTGCCATCAAGAATACTTTGCTGCTGCTCGAAAGCCAGGGCCAGAATAGCCCCCGCAGTTGAGCGCCCGATACCCGGCAGGGCGCACAGAGCCTCCAGGTTTTGTGGCAACTGCCCCTCATGCTGCTCACAAAGCACTTGCGCGGCACGATGCAGGTTGCGCGCGCGGGCATAATAGCCTAAGCCGCTCCAATGCTGTAAAACACTGTCTAATGGTGCGTTGGCTAAGCTATTAACATCAGGAAACTGCTGCATAAAACGCCGGAAATACGGAATAACCGTATCCACCTGGGTTTGTTGCAGCATGATTTCTGAAATCCAGATTGAATAAGCACTGGTTTTTTGTTGCCAGGGTAAATCCTTGCGCCCATTAACGGCAAACCAGTTTAAGACAGCCTGACTAAAGTTATCGGTATTACTCACTGATGTTACCGCACTCTGCTTGTTTTTATGCCAGCGACTCATTGCTGGCGCACAATCGCCTGATAACCCTGTTGTTTAAGTTGTCGCTGCGCCTGATTAGCCTGAGTGCGTGAGCTATAAGCGCCAATCTGTACCCGATACCAGGTTTTTCCACTCACCTGCGCCTGTGCAATGGCAGCAGCATAGCCCTGAGTTTGCAGCTCATTTTGCAATTCATTTGCTGCGCGGCGGTCACGAAAAGAGGCTACTTGCAGGATAAATTGCCCTGTAGCTGGCGTGACACCTGCCACGGGAAAATCTTCCGGGCGCATGGGTGTCTGTATTGGTGGTGTAACAGGTAGTGCCAAAGTGCTGGCAGGGGCAACTGGCGCAACCATAGCCGCTGCCTGTGCCTGCGCGAGTTCTACTTCCGGGCTGGGTCGCGTCGTGGGTTTTGGCGTACTTTTGGGCAGCATATCGTAAAACTCAAAATGTGGTGCTGCTGGTTTTTCAGATGCTTCCGCTGTTTTTTGTTCACTTATTTTTTCTGCACTTTTATTTATTTTCGGTTCCGCCTGAATCGGTAAAGCCGGTGGTGGTGCTTGTACCAGTGGTTGTGGTGGCGGTACTGGCGCGCTAGGTAGCCAACCCTTAAGATAGATTAAGAAAGCGAGGAATAAACCGATCAAAATGCCGGTTAATAACCATAACCAGGAGGCTGGGCAAGCCGTAGTTAAAGGGTCTTTGGTTCTTCTGCGTGATTTCATGATAGTGTCCTGAAATGTTTTTGTTGTTTGAAAAGTATAGGTTCACTCGCATAAAGTCTAGTGCAAAAACAGTAAATTTTGACGTGAGGTGAAAAATTTGGTTTTAAAGATAGGGGAGGGAAGACTTTCATCTCCCCTCCCGCCGAACCGTGCATACGGCTCTCCAGTTGAGGATTTCTTCATCAGGATTGACACGCCGTTGCATGGGCTTCAGTTATGGTGAAAGACCCATGCACAGTGAAGTAAGCGCTAGCGAACTCTGTTACGACCTCTGCCCTGCCCCCCAGCTTGACTTCCGCGCCCCCGATTTCCTGATTTATTACCTGCTGGCTTATGGCCTTGGGCACTCTCTCCAGAGCGTTGTCCATCCCGGTGTCCCGACCTTGGTTTCTTTGGCTTTTTGGTGTGTACAGGACGTTGTGCCAAACGCGACTCTGGCAGCTCATGAACTGGCTCAAAACCATCAATCAATTTACGGGGTAATAACTGTTTAATCAGACGCTCAATATCCGTAAGCTGTTTAAATTCATCTGCGCTGACCAGAGAAATAGCTTCACCTTTAGCCCCCGCCCGACCGGTGCGTCCAATGCGATGCACATAATCTTCCGGCACATTAGGCAAATCAAAATTGACCACATGAGGCAACTGATCAATATCCAACCCTCTGGCGGCAATATCGGTTGCTACCAGAATCCGCACTGCCCCTTTCTTAAAATCAGCCAGCGCTTTGGTGCGCGCGCCCTGACTTTTGTTACCATGAATTGCAGCTGCTTTAATACCGGCATTTTCCAACTGACGGGTCAGACGATTAGCGCCATGTTTGGTGCGGCTGAAAACCAGCACCTGTTCCCACTGGTTATCATGAATCAATTGCGTGAGCAAAGCAGATTTTTGTTTTTTATCAACCGGACAAATCCAATGGGTGACTGTTTTCACTGCGGTATTACGCGGTGTGACTGAAATCTCCACCGGATTATGCACCAAGCCTTTAGCCAGCTTACGAATATCATCAGAAAAAGTCGCGGAAAACATTAAGGTCTGGCGCTGTTTGGGTAAAACCGCGAGAATTTTACGAATATCATGAATAAAACCCATGTCCAGCATACGGTCTGCTTCATCCAGTACCAGAACCTCCAAATGCTTGAACCTTACGGCATTCTGGTTGTAGAGATCCAGTAGTCGTCCCGGCGTTGCCACCAATATATCAACCCCCTTGCGCAAGCGCATCATCTGCGGGTTGATTTTCACCCCACCAAAAACCACCGTAGAGCGTAACGGCAAATGTTGACCATAGGTCAGTACGCTCTCACCAATTTGTGCGGCTAATTCACGGGTTGGCGTTAATATCAGCGTGCGTGCCTGATTGGGATGCGCCCGTTCCCCTTGTGATAAACGTTCTAAAATAGGCAGGGTAAAACCTGCGGTCTTACCGGTACCGGTCTGTGCTGCGGCCATCACATCTTTGCCTTGCAATACGGCGGGAATCGCCTGGGCCTGAATTGGTGATGGCGTTTCATAACCCTGCTCGGCAACAGCGCTAAGGATAGGGGCGGATAGCCCCAGGGAGGAAAAACTCATAAAATTGTCTCTTGTAGGAATTGTTTAAATCTGGTGTTACGCAAAAGCTTCTTTTTCGCAGGTTTTGAAAATCAGCTATTTAAGTAATTTTAAGCAGTGTGTGAGCGTGTTCAAAAACCTGCCGGAACATGTCCGGGGTCAAACGTCGGGTTTGGGTGTTATAACGACTGCAATGATAAGCATTGAGCAAACGCAGGCCGTTATCTAATTCGTGTAGGGTGTTATGTGCAAACTTACGGCTGCTCAACGGCTGATTACAGGCGCGTAATACCGCTTGATGGGCAATGCCACCCAAGGCCAACACCAGATGATTATCGGGTTTGGCGGATAATAGTTGATTCAGTTCAGCTTGCAGGTAATGATTACAGGTTTTAATTTCTGCCGTAGTGGGTTTGTTTTCCGGCGGCAGGCATTTAACCGCGTTGCTAATGCGGCAATGGTAAAGTTCCAGCCCATCATCGGCATTTTCTCCTGTTGCCTGATTACTAAAACCGGCATCAAACAGGGTTTGGTAGAGCAAAATCCCGGCATAGTCCCCGGTAAAAGGCCGTCCACTGGCATTGGCTCCGTGCTTTCCCGGTGCCAGTCCGACAATTAATAAGCTGGGGTCTTCCACACCAAAAGGCAATACCGGCTGGTTGTGATAGCCTGGAAATTCCTGGCGCAACACTGCCAGATGTTCAGCCAGACGGGGACAGTCGGTGCATTGTAAGAGTGTTTTACGCATTAATTGAATTTCCAGCAGATGGTTTACGGTTTACGGTTTACGGTTTACGGTTTACGGTTTACGGTTTACGGTTTACGGTTTACGGTTTACGGTTTACGGTTTACGGTTTACGGTTTACGGTTTAGTAAAAAAAAGAAGCCGATAAGTGTCAAGCAATAATGTGTAACTATCATTTACAAACGTGTTAAACGATAAATAACTTCATCCATTTGCGCTAAACCACGCTGCTGAAAACGCGGATTATCGGCTAAAATATCCACCCGATCCAGACATTCAACCGAAAAATTCTGTGCATATAATTGTTTGATTTCGCTTTCCGTCACAGAAAATGGTGGGCCATCCATCTGTGTTTGCGGGTATTCCATGCTGATTAATAAAATCGGTGTATCCGGTGGCAACAGTTGCGCCATCTTTTCTGCGTATTGCTGACGCATCGCCGGGGGCAGTGCTACCAGTGAAGCCCGATCATAAACCGCATTAAAACCCTGCAAGTCATCGGTTTCCAGAGCAAAAAAATCCCCCTGCAACAAGCATAACTGATCCTGCTGCCAGCACTGGAAAGCCCCTTGGCTTTGTATCGTGGGGGTTAAGCCATTTTCCGAAAAAAAATCTTCAATGGCTGTTTCACTGGTTTCAATACCAATAACTTCCAGTCCCTGCTCTAACAGCCATAGCATATCCAGGGTTTTACCACATAAAGGCACAAACACCTGGCTTTGTACGGGCAAGTCCAGTTGATGCCAGTATTTTTGCAAATAAACATTTATATCCGCCTGATGAAAGCCGATTTTCCCAGCTTCCCAGCGTTGATGCCAGAATTCAAGTTTCATATGCTGTCTTGTTATTGCCTAAGTTTTCGTTAAAATGCCCATTAATATTGAAAATACCTTTTCAATATCGGCAGGGATGGTATAGCTGTTAATGTCTTTGCTAATCTGCTTTTCTTGTCTTTTCAGAATACCAAATTTCCATACATCACCAATACTGATCGCGCCATATAATACATTACTGGTATTATCATCCTCATACTTATCCAAGGCGATTAATTCAGCGGATAATTGATTAAAACCTTTATCCAAATCCCCTTTTTTGGCTTCAATGACAATGATTTCCTGTTTTAACTGGATTAAATAATCCAAAGAACCACTTAATCTGTCATCGACTTCAAGCGCGTATTCAACATTAATTTTAGAGGCTGTATTTTTAGCAATCTCCACTAAAATAGGCGCAATCAGAAATTCCCGCTTGGCAATTTCTGAATTAATAATAATTTTTGGCAGAATGGTGTATAAGGTTTGTTGAAGCTTGTTGATTTCATCAATACTGTAATCATTTGATCTTGGAAGATGAATGACTTCGTAAGAAAAAGCATAACCCAGTTCCGCAACAATCTCTTCTGTGGGACTGTTTAGCTCAAAGTAGTCACTGAAGGTATATTTTTTACCGGCTTTAAAAATAGATTTTTTCATATCCAATTACCGGGATTTAATTTGTGCAGCTTGCGTATTACGTTCCCAAAAACAGCCATCCACATAACCTTGTATGCTTTGCACTTGCTCAGCCATTGCCAAACGCTTTTCTGTCAGACAGCAATAATCCTGATCGATTTCAATGCCAAAATATTGGCGTTTTAATTTTTTAGCAACCACGGCGCTGGTACCACTACCAAGAAAAGGATCAAACACCACATCGCCAGGATTTGATGAAGCCAGAACCAATTTGGCAATCAGTTTTTCCGGTTTCTGGGTAGGGTGGTCGGTATTTTCTGGCATAGACCAAAAAGGGATGGAAATATCAGTCCATAAATTAGAAGGGTGGGTGATTCTAAACTTCCCTTCATCAGTTTCTTGCCAGTCTTTGGGTTTACCTTGTTTATCGGTATAAGGCGCAATCACTTTACGCCTCATTTTTACCGCATCAACATTAAACGTATAATCATTGGATACGGTACAAAACCAGATATCTTCAGCACAATTTTTCCAGTTGGTTTTTGCGCCCCGGCCTTTTTCCCGCTCCCAGGTGATACGGTTTCGGATATGAAAATATTGCTGAGCCACGCGATGTATGGCGCTGGAAGATTGCCAGTCACCACAGATATACAATGAAGCAGTTTTCTTTAAGGTTGGTAACAAGGCTTTAATCCAGGAATCCAGCCATATTTCATAGTCATCCAGGTTTTTTTTAGTAAACTGGCGACCATTAAACGCCTTATTCATATTATAAGGCGGATCAACAATCAGTAAATCAACGCAGTGCGCAGGAAGCAAAGGCAAGGCATCGTGCAAGTCCTGATGAATTACCTTACCAAAAACCTGCTCAGGTTCTGCTTTTGCGCTTAACGACAGCAGATGCCGAGAAAAAGACTTTTTATCGGCTTCAGTTAAAACTGTCGTGCGATTTCTGGGTGCTTTTTTTGTTGCGCTTTTTTTTCTCTGGGTGCTTGTTTTACTCAACATCAGAATGATGGTTTAACCGCTATCGGCTCATTGAGTAGGGCTAATAAGTCTTCCAGTTCCGTGCGCAACTGCCGAATCATGGCAACATCCGCGCAAGGCGTTTCTTCCTGTTTCTGCTCATCGGTCAGTTGCTGTCTGGCACCGCCAATGGTAAAACCATTTTCATACAGCAAACTGCGAATCTGACGAATCAGCAACACATCATGGCGCTGATAATAACGGCGGTTGCCCCGCCGTTTAATGGGTTTTAATTGTGGGAACTCCTGTTCCCAGTAGCGCAACACATGGGGCTTAACGGCGCATAACTCGCCGACCTCTCCAATAGTGAAATAGCGCTTGGTGGGAATTTCCGGGAGTTCGTTATGAGTCGTTATTTCCAGCATATTCTTCTACCCGTGCTCTGAGTTTTTGACCTGGACGAAAAGTCACAACCCGGCGTGCTGTAATAGGGATTTCTTCCCCGGTTTTTGGGTTTCTACCGGGGCGCTCACTTTTATTACGTAGATCAAAATTTCCAAAACCCGATAATTTGACCTGATCACCTTTTTCCAGTGCCTGACGGACTTCTTCAAAAAATTGATCCACCATTTCTTTGGCTTCACGTTTGTTTAAGCCCAATTCTGCAAATAATCGTTCTGCCATTGCAGCTTTTGTTAATGCCATTTTTTTTACCTTATTAGAAACGCAAACTTGCGTCAAAATCCTGTTGTAAATGCTGTAAAACCTGCTCAATCACGGGTTCAACTTCAGCTTCCGTTAGATTGCGCGAAGATGCTCTAAAGGTCAAGCCCAAAGCAAGACTTTTTTTCTGTGAATCAATGCCTTCGCCCTGATAAATGTCAAATAACTCTAACTTACTGAGTAATTCTCCGGCATTTTGCTTGATGCAGTTGATAATATCCGCTGCGACCTGATCTTTATCCACCAGCAGCGCAAGGTCACGGCGAATCGAAGGAAACTTGGACAAAGCCTGGAATACCGGTAGTTTATTTGCCAGTAAAGGCTCCAGTGCCAGTTCAAATACATACACCGGCACGTCAATATCCAGTTGTTTGGCTAATTGCGGATGTAAAGCACCGATTTCACCTAAGCTTTCGCCTTCAAACATCAGCTTTGCAGCTTGTCCCGGATGCAGCGCGGGATGGGTACTGGGTACAAATTCTGCCGTGATACCCGCCGTGTGCAGCAGGTTTTCCACATCCCCTTTCAGATCAAAAAAATCGACCGCTTGGGAAGGTGCGCCCCATTGTTCCGGCCAGACCGATCCGCTGATAACAGCAGCCAGCATAGGTTGTTGCTGTAATTTCTGCTCATTATCATAAATAAAACGCAGGCCGGTTTCAAACAAGCGTACATCCGCCTGCTGGCGTTTTTGATTGCGCAAAAAGGCCTGTATCAATCCCGGCCATAAGCTGGTACGCATCACCGATAAATCACTGGCTAAGGGATTTGCCAATGCGATGGGGGAATGCTGCGGGGTAAACTGTGCCTGCAATTTGGGATCAATGAAGCTGTAGGTAATCGCTTCCTGATAACCGCGTTGCACCAGCACTTGTTGCAGTTGCTGTAAATTCAGATTGCTCGGCGGCGGCTCTATTTCCGCATGGATGTTAATCATCTCGCTGGGCAGTTGGTTATAGCCATAAATACGCGCAATTTCTTCAATTAAATCGGCTTCCAGGCGAATATCAAAGCGGAAACTGGTTGGCGTAACCTGCCATTGTTGTCCATTTTCTTCTGCTACCACCGCAAGCCCTAAACGGGTTAAAGCCTGTTCAATATCTTCTGCGGAAATCTCTGCGCCTAATACCCGTTTGATGCGACTGGCGCGTAAGCTAATCGGCTTTAATTCAGGTAATGCCTCTGCCTGTGTTGCCTCAATTAAAGGCCCGGCTTCACCGCCAACAATTTTTAATAACAGCGCCGTTGCGCGTTCAATCGCAGTTGCCTGTAACTCAGGGTCCACGCCACGCTCAAAACGGTGCGAGGAATCGGTATGCAAGCCATAAGCGCGCGCGCAACCCGCCAGTTGTTCCGGGGTGAAAAATGCGCTTTCCAGGAAAATATCCGTGGTCTCATCAGCAACGCCACTGCCTTCACCGCCCATGACCCCAGCCAGGGCCAGCACTTTGTTATTATCAGCAATCACCAGCGTGTCTGCATTGAGCTTCAATTCCTGACCATCTAATAAGGTCAGTTTTTCATTGGCGTTTGCGTTTCTAACCTGAATGCCGCCGCTGAGTTTTGCCAAATCAAAGGCGTGCATGGGTTGGCCCAGCTCCAACATCACGTAATTGGTGACATCCACGACCGGACTGAGACTGCGCAGCCCACTGCGCCGCAAGCGTTCCTGCATCCATAACGGCGTAACTGCTTGCGCCTGAATGCCGGAAATCACCCGCCCCACATAATGCGGACACGCCTGCGGCTGCTGAATATCCAAAGGAAAAGTTTTATCTGTGGTCGCCGGTATTGGCATAATATCCGGGATATTCAAACCACAACGGTTTAAGGCATCGACTTCCCGCGCAATACCCAACAGACTCAGACAATCGCTGCGATTGGGGGTTAAATCCACTTCAATCGCCACATCATCCAGTTGCAGATATTCCCGGATATCCTGTCCAATAGGCGCATCTGCTGGCAGTGCTAATAAACCGGAAGACTGTTCTTCCAGCCCCAACTCGCTGGCAGAACACAACATGCCAAACGATTCCACACCGCGCAGTTTCGCTTGTTTAATGTTAAAGCCGGGTAACTGCGCGCCAACAACCGCAGTCGGAGCGCGCATACCCACATGTACATTTGCCGCGCCACAGACAATTTGCAAGGCTTCATCAGCATTGACATTAACCTTGCAGATTTGCAGTTTTTTAGCATCAGGATGGGGATTAATCTCCAGCACTTCGCCCACTAAAATCTGGCTAAAATCACTGGCAACAGGTTCTACCCCGTCCACTTCCAAACCTGCCATGGTCAACTGCTCGACCAGTGCTGCGGTATCAATTGCTGGATTAACCCAGGTGCGCAGCCATTGTTCACTAAATTTCATCACAAACCCCGGATTAAAATTGTTTTAAAAAGCGTAAATCATTTTCAAAAAACAGGCGTAAATCATCCACCTGATAGCGCAGCATTGCCAGACGCTCCACGCCCATGCCAAAGGCAAAGCCTGTATACTTTTCGTTGTCAATACCCACTGAATCAAAGACTTTAGGATGCACCATGCCGCAGCCTAACACTTCCAACCAACCTGATTGCTTACAAACCTTGCAGCCTTTACCGCTGCACATCACACATTGAATATCTACTTCAGCAGAAGGTTCGGTAAACGGAAAATAAGAAGGCCGGAAACGCACGGCTAAATCTTCGCGTTCAAAAAACACATGCAGAAAATCGTTAATAATACCTTTTAACTGGGCAAAACTGATGGCTTCATCCACCAGCAAACCTTCCACCTGATGAAACATCGGGGTGTGGGTTAAATCAGAATCACAGCGATACACCCGACCCGGCGCAATAATACGCAACGGTGGTGGATCGGTTTCCATAATCCGCACCTGCACCGGTGAAGTATGGGTGCGCAGCAGGGTATGCGCATCAAAATAAAAAGTATCGTGCATCGCCCGCGCCGGATGCGTTTCCGAGATATTCAGCGCCTCAAAATTATGAAAATCATCCTCAATTTCAGGGCCTTCCGCGATACTGAAACCCATACGGGAAAACAAGGTTTCGATGCGCTGCAAAGTCTGGGTGACGGGATGTAAACCACCCGCAGATGCGCCGCGCCCCGGCAGCGTAATATCAACTTTTTCAGCCACTAATTTTGCTTGCAGTGCAGCGGCTTCCAAAACCTGCTGACGCGCATTAATATCGCTTTGCAGATCTTGTTTGGCACGGTTAATTTCTGCACCAACGGTTTTACGCTGTTCATGCGGCAACTTGCCCAGTTGTTTAAGCTGTGCGGTGATTTTGCCTTTTTTGCCCAGCAGTTCAACGCGCAAATCATTTAAGCGCGCAAGCTCGGTGCAAGCTGCAATCTCTGATTTTGCAGTGGCAATTAAATTATCAAGAGAGTCTGGGGAAGAATCGGGGGATGTATCCATTTGGTTTGGCTCAAGTGAGGTCATAAAATATAGGGTTGTTGTAACCTGAATTTGACATAAGATTTTCGTGCTTAAAATACCCAAATCTGGCACATACAGTTAAAAACTCAGGTTAATTATACCGCAATCAATCAACTTTAAACATGGCGTGGCAATTCATGCACTGCTGCATTAACTTACCGGAAAATGCCGCCAGCATATCCATATCATCGGTTTCAGCGTATATGGCTAATTCTTCAAATAGCATGTGTGTAGGGCCGCCAAGCGCTTTAAACGCAGGCGGTAGTTTTTGTTTGATTGACTCAGGGGTTGCGCGCGCCATTTTGTTACCGGAAGCGCGTGCCGAGTTCATGATTTTTTGCCGATCATCCTCACCCATACCGATGAGAATCCCCTGTATGCTCGCCAACATTTGCTGCATTTCAGTCAGAAATGCAACTTTTTCAGTGGCATTTAAGCCAAGGCTGATACGCTTGTCAGGGTTGTTATCCTCTGCTGCAAATGCTGATACACTGGAAATCAGGTATATCACCGTCAAAAATTTGTAGATTATTTGTTTCATAATTCCTCTGCCAAAGCTAAATTTAAAATGGAACGGGATATTGACGCATCACAGAATCAATATCACTTAATAGTTCTTCTGATAAAGACTTATCAAAAGCGCTTATATTTTCCTCTAATTGTACAAGGCTGGTCGCGCCAATAATGCTAGAAGCAACGCCATCCACTTGATTGCACCAGGCCAAGGCTAATTGTGCCATTGACAAATCATGTTTTTGCGCAATTTCCATATACGCGCTGACGGCTTGATTAACCGTTGTATTGTCACGAAACAAACCATTGCGCTGTGCCTTGTTCCAACGGCTGCCTTCAGGACGTGCGCCATTTAAGTATTTACCGCTTAACACGCCACCCGCCAAAGGTGACCAGGGCAAATAGCTGACATTCGCATGTACGCAATTTTCTATCAGATAGGGCCAATCTTTAGTATGTAATAAATTAAACTCATTTTGTATGGACACGATACGCGGGAGTTGATGCTGCTCGCTTAAGCGAATAAACTCATTAATGCCCCAGGTCGTGTCATCCGACAAACCACAATAGCGTATTTTCCCAGCTTTCACGCAACTATCCAAAGCTTGCAGAATTTCCAGCATTTGTGCTGAATGCTGCTTGGCATCAACCTCTGTAAACTTAAGCATACCCGGCCAATGTTTGGAAAAGTGCGGGGAAGTCCGGTTAGGCCAATGCAGTTGATACAAATCAATATAATCGGTTTGCAGGCGCGCCAGTGAAGCATCAACAGATTGGATAATGGCTTCACCCGTAATATCCCCACCATTGCGTACCCACGGCAGACCGTTACCCGCAATCTTTGAAGTTAAAATAAGCTCTGAACGACGTTGTTTGTTATTGGCTAACCAATGACCAATGATTTTTTCCGTTTTGCCATAGGTTTCAGGAGACGGTGGCGCAGCATACATTTCTGCCGTATCAATAAAGTTAATGCCTGCGGCTAAGGCATATTCAATTTGCTGATTGGCATCATCCTGATTATTCTGGGTTCCCCAGGTCATGCTGCCAAGACAGATGTTGGAAACCTTTAAATTGCTTTGTCCGAGTGTTATATATTTCATCGTTATTTTTTTATTTTTACAGTAGGGCGGATAAGCATCGCGTCATCCGCCATTGTCCATACCTTTGAATCAGTGATTTTTTGTATAAAAAAATACATTAAATATGAGCAGCTTGATCCAATGTATCAACAACCCATTGATTCAGGCTTTTTCCCTCAGCAGTCGCAGCACTGGCTATATCAGCATGAAGACTGGAAGGAACACGTACATTAAACTTTCCAGAATATTCTTTTCTGGGTTCAACGCCTTCTTCCTGACACATTTCCAGAAATACCTTCAGAGAAATTTCTCCTTCTTTTTTCAGCCCCTCAATATTGCTGGCATAAAAATCTGCGCTGCCATTGAGGCCAACAAACTCACCCCGAAACATCTCAATTTCAGGATCGTATTGAATCGCTGCACGAAAGTCATTAATTTCCATCATATTCATCATGGTGTCACCTCATTTGCTCTCAACCATTCTCTGATCGCCGCTACAGCACCTTTATCTGTATTAGGTGAGGGATGTGGTCGATGAAATACCCGACGATCACCAAACAAACGCACACCAATACGGGAGCCTTCCCGTTCAGTAATTTCAGCACCCAACTCAATAAACAATACCTCAATATCACGCCACTTGATATTACCACTCACTGGGCGGGAAAAAATGAGTTCAAGAGTCTTTTGATGTTTGCGTTTCATAATTAAATAGTACCAATATACAGTACTATTTTAAAGGTTAAAATACGGTAGGACGGATAAGCATCACGTCACCCATTATTTTCCATACGGTGCCTGGGGCTATCGCTTATGCACCTTACGAGTTTTTTTGAAATGCAGTGAAGAATGGCGAGGGTTCTGGCGTAATAACTCATAACCCTTATCCGCACATCTTTGAATATCTTCCGGCAGATGCCTGTAGCAATACCAGAAGTCCGGGTTGGTATAATGAATCAAAGCGATTTTGTCCAACTGGCAGCATGATCAGCCAGTGCTTTTTCAGCTAAGGCTTTGAGCTTTCCAGTGGGCAAAATTCCGTGATAATTAAACGCCAACATCAAAATTCATTGGACGGAATTTTGCCCACCCTACCTGACTAAGGCATATTCAATTTGCTGATTGGCATCGTCCTGATTATTTTGGGTGCCCCAGGTCATGCTGCCAAGACAGATGTTGGAAACCTTTAAATCGCTTTGTCCGAGTGTTATATATTTCATTGTTCTTTTCTTTGTTTTTCATCAGGGTAGGGCGGATAAGTATCGCGTCATCCACCATTTTCCATGCGGTGCATGGGAAGCAGAGCTTCCAAGATAGGCATTCTCAAGTAGAACTTGGGAACGAGGAAACAAAATACATTACAAATGCTCACGTTCAACATCTTGCTCCTGCTGAGAGCGAATATCTTCAATATCAGGAAAATCTTCCCAGGTTCCAACCATATCGATAATCGACTGTGGCCACTCATGCACAAGCTTTTCCTGAGTCAACTTTGCTGCCCACTGAGTTTTTGATAAAAGTACAGTTTTTTCTGGTATTAGTTTTTTCATTTTCACAATATTTCTATTGTGCAGCATTTTTCTTTGAATCCAGATACAAGGTGTCTGGGCATATATCCTGTTCATGAGGCCAAACCACTGTACCATCCCATGCTTTTGCCTTGTTAAAGTAATTTTTATTTTTCAATTCCTTGAATACGCCAAATTCCAGCAGGTGGGAACAGTCATACAGACCTTCTTCACCATTGTTAAATTGTATTTTTAACTCAGGGATTCATCCTCATCACCTTAAAAGGCTTGATATTGTATGGCTGTTATTCAACACGGTAGTCAGCTATAGAAAAGACAATACTTTTAGGGGGTGCTGATTTTTTTCGATGTAAAATTGTATTTTATACCGTATGAAGTAGCCAAAAATAGCTACTGAATGCTCAAATTTATAACTTGAAATGGCATGTTTTTAATATTAAGCACTAAAATTCATGT
>NZ_JAUCGJ010000003.1 GCF_030378065.1 Candidatus Venteria ishoeyi
ACATGAATTTTAGTGCTTAATATTAAAAACATGCCATTTCAAGTTATAAATTTGAGCATTCAGTAGCTATTTTTGGCTACTTCATACGGTATAAAATACAATTTTACATCGAAAAAAATCAGCACCCTTTTCACTTCCTTCATTTCCCAGTAAACAGTGGATGGAATTAGTCCATCCTGATTGATTTCCTATATTTTAAGGCTTTCTACTTTCAAAACTTTTTATAAGTTTTATATTTTTCTTTTCTATCGTAGTTAAAAATGCAGATACATCTTTATGTTGAGGTCGATACCATCCTTGTTTTTTAAAGTACTTATCCATTTTCCCGTTAAGTTTAAATATGTAACCATACCTTGCAAAAATTTCATTTCTCATAATTTTTAATTCAAAGTATGTCATATCCTTTAATGTGTATTTACTTAATAGTGTTAATGAAGCATGAGGATATTTCCCTGGAAAATAGTCTACAAGACTTTCATGAAAAACACCTATTTCATAATCACCAATACCTCCATTTATTTTTATACCCTTTTTTCCTTGGTAAATTATAAATTTACCATTATACTTATTTGATAAAAATTTATTCCCTTTTACCTTTACATTTTCCAGATTTTGATATTTAAAAATTGGGAAACCATTATCACCCCACTCCTGAAAGGATATCTGCCCATGATACTGTCCATTGGCAAAAAATAATGCCATATCATATGAACCCTCAGAAAACCCCAGACTATACACACCCTGATATTCTGTGCTTGTCAGCCCTATCCAGGGTTTTACATCTGATTTAATGACTTCCTCATCAGCAATGTATCCTACTTCTTGGCTATAAGAAAAAATTGGAATAAGTAACAAGATTAAAATATTTAATATTGTTTTCATAAATATAAAAGTTTCCTTTTAAACTGAACTGTAACAAATAAATTAAATTTGGAAAAATTGCTAATTTTGCTATTCTCGAACAGCTTCCCAAATTAAATCACTTAAACTGGATATGTTTTGTCAAAAACCAGCGTGAGATTTTGGCTTCTTTCAGCGCGATAAGCGCTGAAAGAAGCCGAAATCGAACACATTATATATTCAATGGCCCCAGAAAACGTGCCTGTTCTTCCACTGTGATTTCAGGATGCTCCACTGACTGAATTTTGAAATAGACCTTACTGCTACGCTCCGTTAAGATATCTGGATCAGCTTGCAGACGCACGATAACCTCTGTGACAATACCTGATTTTACTTTCACTTCAGGTTCTGGCATTTCCAGTTTCAAACCTTCAATGCCTTGCGCGCTAAACTTATAGGTTTGTGCATTTTCAGTCATATTCATGACTTTTAAGACATACACATTTTCCACCCAGCCATCATTGGTTTCCCGGTACAGCATATTACGATCCCGAATCACATCCAGGCCCACTTTGTCACGCTGACTGATGGAATATCCCATGCCTATAAACAGGGTTAATAATAAGGTACCATAAATCAAAATACGTGGTCGGAAAATTTTAGTTTTTTTACCTTCCAGACTATGTTCAGTGGTGTAACTTACCAAATTTTTGGGGTATGCCATTTTTTCCATGACTTCATTACAGGCGTCAATACAGAGTGAGCAACTGATACACTGGTATTGGTTACCATCACGAATATCGATACCCACAGGGCAAACCTGTACGCACAAACCACAATCGACACAATCACCTAAATCCTGTGCCTTATAATCGGCTTTTTTATTACGCCGACCACGGTTTTCTCCCCGCTTTTCATCATAGGCTACAATCAGTGTATTTTTATCAAACATGGCGCTCTGGAAACGTGCATAAGGGCACATGTAGATACAAACCTGCTCACGCATCCAGCCGGCATTGCCATAGGTGGCAAAACCATAAAAGAATATCCAGAAGGTTTCCGTGGGGCTGGTTGACAAGGTGAAAACAGCATCGGTTAATTCCCGAACAGGCGTGAAATAGCCGACGAAAGTAAAACCGGTAAACAAGCCAAAAGTGACCCATAAGAATTGCTTAGTGGCTTTAATACGGAATTTACGTGGCGACATCGGGGCTTTGTCGAGCTTCATCTGCTGTTGGCGGGAGCCTTCAACCAAACGCTCCATCCAGATATAAACATCGGTCCAGATGGTTTGCGGGCAGGCAAAGCCACACCAGAGTCGTCCGGCCAGTGTGGTGAAGAAAAATAAGGCAAGTCCGGCAACAATGAGTAAAAAAGCCAGATAAATAGCATCCTGGGGCCAGAACGTCAGTCCAAAAATATAAAATTTACGTGCAGGCAAATCAAACAAGACAATTTGCCGCTCATCCCAGTTAATCCAGGGCAGAATATAATAAAGACCCAGCAATATAATACCGCTCAGTGCTTTGAGATTGGTAAACAAACCTTTAGATTGCCTAGGATAAAGCTTTTGGTGTTCAGCATACATACCCGTTTTTACGGATTCCACCGGAATTTTTATTTCTTTTTTGGATGGCTCAGGCATATAGATACTCCTTTTAAAAATAAAATAAGGTGATTGTTATCCAATAAAGTATCATTTAACTGAGCTTTATTTTCATCAGTCGCCTAAGATAAAAAACGGGTGGCTTGCCTTTGGGTCTTACTAAGTTTATTAATATATTCTTATATGAAATTTGCCATTCTACAATAAAAAATGGGCTAAACACAAGTGTTTAGCCCATTTTTTATATTTCATTTAAAACCAGTCAAGTGTTATGCAAGGATGATTATTTTACCTTCAAAACAATTATTTTAAGTAAAAAAACCACCCTGGCACAACAGTACATTTAGTGACTGATGTTATGCAATTCCAGTTGTTTTTAGCGAGACCTCATATTTTTTTGGTTCAGCTAAAAATCAGCCTGAAGCTTACATAATTTCAGTTTATTTGTTAGACAGACTATAAATATAAGCTGTCAGTAAATGTACCTTGGCTTCTCCCAGAAACTCACCATGTGCTGGCATTTTTCCGGAACGACCTTCAGTAATGGTTTTATGAACCGCTTTTTCAGAACCACCATAAAGCCAGATGTTGTCAGTCAAGTTAGCACCACCTAAAGCCTGGTTGCCTTTACCATCGGGTAAGTGACAAGCCATGCACACGGTGTCAAAAGTGGTTTTACCTTTGGCTGCATCACCGGCTTTTGCGTCACGACCGCTGAGGCTGAATACATAAGCCGCAACATCTTGCACATCAGCCTCGGTCATATCTGTTTTACCGCCCTTAGGTGGCATCATACCCATACGACCATTAGTGATACCTGCCTTAATCTGCTCTGGCGTACCGCCCCACAGCCAATCTTCATCACGCAGATTAGGATAGCCTGGGCCACCACCTGCATCAGAGCCATGACAAACAGTACAATAATTCAGATACAGACGCTCACCCATTTTTAGCGCATCAGCATCTTTGACTAATGCTGCAACCGGTACTTTCAGGTGCTTTTCATATAAAGGACCATATTGCGCGTCTGCGGCTTTGACTTCAGTGTCATATTGATTTGCCTGCGTCCAACCAAGAACCCCTTGAAAGGAACCCATGCCGGGATACAGAATCAGATAAACAATGCCAAATACCAGGGTGATATAAAACATATTCAACCACCATTTGGGCAGCGGATTATTATATTCCGCCAAGTCTTCATCCCAAACGTGTCCCATGGTGACAGTTTCACCATTTTCACCCTTAGGTCCGGAGTCTTTTCCCAACCAGATATTGAGGATAAACATCGCAATGATACCGCCTCCGGTACCCGCTATAATAAACCAGCTCCAAAATGGGCTGACAAAATCAAACATGATTATTCTCCTTTACAGAGGCTTTTGCCTTGAATTCATCTTCATCATCAAAAGGTAGATGCGCGGCTTCGTCAAATGCTTTTTTATTAGAGCCACTCCAGGCCCAAGCAATGATACCGAGAAACATCACCATTACTAATACAGTCCAAATGGACTGGAAGACTGCATAGAACTGCTCCATGACTACCTCCGGGCTTTACCGCCAGCAAGTCCTAAGTTTTGCAGGTATGCAACCAAGGCCTGTGCTTCGGTTTTGCCTTTGATGGCTTCAGGCGCTTTCGCGATTTCTTCATCCGTATAAGGTGCGCCAAGCATTCTCAGCACTTCCATTTTCTTTTGAATCAAATCGGTACTCAGCTCAGTCTCTGCAAGGAATGGATAGCCTGGCATAATAGATTCTGGCACCACATCACGCGGATTAATTAAATGCGCATAATGCCAGGCATCACTATAACGACCGCCTACACGGTGCAAATCAGGGCCTGTACGTTTAGAACCCCACTGGAATGGATGATCATAAACAAACTCACCGGCAACGGAGTAAGGACCATAACGCTCAGTTTCTGCGCGGAACGGACGAATCATCTGTGAATGACACAGATAACAGCCTTCACGTACATAAATATCACGGCCTTCCACCTGCAATGCCGTATAAGGTTTTAAACCTTCAACGGGTTCAGTGGTATGTTTCATAAAAAACAAGGGTACGATCTGAACCAAACCCCCAATACTGATTGTGATGATGATTAAAATTATCATCAAACCAATAT
Source organism: Candidatus Venteria ishoeyi (assembly GCF_030378065.1). Classification (GTDB taxonomy): domain Bacteria; phylum Pseudomonadota; class Gammaproteobacteria; order Beggiatoales; family Beggiatoaceae; genus Venteria; species Venteria ishoeyi. The sequence continues at coordinate 4,572 of NZ_JAUCGJ010000003.1, forward strand.
TTTTTTCGATTTTCTCATGTCCTGCTGCCATTATTTGTTCTCCTTAATATTTCGGACTGGTTCAATTAATGAGCCAGGACAGGTTCGGGAATTTTAGCTTCCTGGGGTTCACTACCAGCAACTGTGCGCCAGACATTTAATGCCATAATGCACATACCCGCCAGGAACAACAGACCACCAAGCATACGAATCACATAGAATGGGTGCATGGCTTCTACAGATTCAATGAAGCTGTAAGTCAAGGTGCCGTCAGCATTCACTGCGCGCCACATCAGACCTTGCATAATACCGGATACCCACATAGAGGAGATATACAGCAACACGCCAATGGTTGCGAGCCAGAAATGAATCTCAATCAGTTTCATGCTGTACATTTCTTTATTAAACAGACGTGGAATCATGTAGTACAAACTACCCATGCTCACCATAGCAACCCAGCCTAATGCGCCAGAATGGACGTGACCTACGGTCCAGTCGGTATAGTGGGATAAAGCGTTAACGGTTTTAATTGCCATCATCGGGCCTTCAAAGGTAGACATGCCGTAGAAGGAAAGTGAAACAATCATGAAACGGATAACCGGGTCACTGCGCAGTTTTTCCCAAGCGCCGGACAAAGTCATAATACCGTTAATCATACCGCCCCAGGAAGGTGCCAGCAGAATCAGCGACATGACCATACCCAGAGACTGGGTCCAGTCAGGCAGTGCGGTATAATGCAGATGGTGAGGGCCAGCCCAGATATAGGTGAAGACTAAAGCCCAGAAATGCACAATAGACAGACGATAGGAATAAACCGGACGCCCAGCCTGTTTGGGTACAAAGTAGTACATCATACCCAGGAAACCTGCGGTGAGGAAGAAACCTACTGCATTGTGACCATACCACCACTGTACCATCGCATCCTGAACCCCGGCATAGACTGAATAGGATTTGGTCAGGGAAACCGGAATTTCCAGGTTATTGAAGATATGCAATACGGCGATAGTAATAATAAATGCACCATAAAACCAGTTGGCAACGTAAATATGTGGTGTTTTACGTTTCATGATAGTGCCGAAGAAGACAACGGCATAAACCACCCAGATCACAGTGATCAGAATATCAATCGGCCATTCCAGCTCTGCATATTCTTTACTGCTGGTAATCCCCAGAGGAAAACTGAGTGCTGCCAGTACAATAACCAGTTGCCAGCCCCAGAAGGTAAATGCAGCCAAGCCACCGCCAAACAAGCGAGTATGACAAGTGCGTTGTACAACATAATAGGAGGTTGCAAATAACACGCTACCGCCAAATGCAAAAATCACTGCATTGGTATGTAATGGGCGTAAACGGCCAAAGGAAAGGTAAGGGATATCGAAATTTAGAAAAGGCCAGGCCAGTTCTGCGGCGATATAGACCCCAACGGTCATACCGACAATGCCCCAGACAATCGCCATAATGGAGAATTGTCTGACGACTTTGTAATTGTAGGTGGCTTGATCTGCCATACTACCTCCTATTAAATTGGGAAATAACAAACGGGTCAAAAAAAGATTTCCAAATGGTAATACCCCACTTGGAAGCCGGGAGTTATACCTAATTTTGGCGAAAATCGCAACTTTAATGCTTTAAATCAAGGAGTTTTACTATTTTTACCAAAAACTCTGAAAAAGCCCATAAGTCATTGATTTTAGGTGGTGTACATCTGTATAAGCTATTGATTTTATTAGAGGCAAAAAAGTTCTTCAGCGTTTTCAGTATTTTTAATAAACCCTGAAGCAGAATAGTGCCAAATACCCATAAAAAACATAGGTATATCTATAATCATCAAATATCCCATAAATAAATATTTAGTATTAATATATTTTTTCAGGCTATTTCAACGGTTCAACTTTCCAGATTTCTTTTGCATACTCAGCAATAGTGCGATCTGAAGAAAATTTTCCCATATTAGCGACGTTGATAATGGCTTTACGGGTCCATTCTTCAGGTTGTTGATAAAGTGCGTCCACTCGCTCCTGACAGGCGATATAATCGGCATAATCCGCCAGTAATAAATAATAATCACCACCATCTAGCAGGCTGTGAACCAATGGACGAAAACGATCTGGCTGCTCGGGGGAAAAATGTCCTTCGGCAATCATATCCAAAGCCTGCTTTAACTCATAGTTTTTCTGGTAGTAATCTCTGGGGTTATAACCTTGCTGACATAGCTGATGCACACCTTCGGTGGTCAGACCAAAAATAAAAATATTATCTGCACCTACCTCATCATGAATTTCAATATTGGCACCATCCAATGTGCCAATCGTCAACGCACCATTCAGTGCTAGTTTCATATTTCCCGTACCAGAGGCCTCGGTACCCGCAGTGGATATTTGCTCGGATAAGTCAGCTGCCGGGATAATGCGCTGGGCATTGGAAACATCGTAATTGGGGATAAATACCACTTTCAGTTTATCGCCAACTTGTTGATCATGATTGATAATAGCCGCCACATCGTTAATCAGCTTAATAATTAACTTGGCCTGCGCGTAACCTGGTGCGGCCTTACCGCCAAAAATGACCACCCGCGGTATAATATTCTGTTTCACGCCTGTTGTACGAATACGGTTGTAGCGGGTAATAATATGCAGCACATTCAGCAATTGGCGTTTGTATTCATGAATCCGTTTAATCTGCACATCAAACAAGGCATCCTCGCGTAAGCTAATATTCAATTTTTTTTGTATAAAATCAATCAGGCGCTGTTTATTTTGTTGTTTAACCGCCTGAAAAGCCGTTCTGAAATCTGCGTTATCAGCCAGTGGTTCTAGCTGTTTTAATTGCTCCAGATGACGCAGCCAGTCTTTACCAATATGTTCATTGATTAAGTGGGTTAACGCCGGGTTTGCTTCATTGAGCCAGCGGCGTGGTGTAATACCATTGGTTTTATTGACTAATTTACCTGGATAAAAGCGTTCAAAATCGGCAAACAAGGTGGTTTTTAACAGCTCTGTATGCAAGGCTGCAACACCATTGACTTTATGACAGCCCACCACCGCTAAATGCGCCATACGCACCCGCCGTTCACCGTCTTCATCAATCAGTGACATGCGTTGTGCCAAGCCACTGTCACCGGGATATTGCCGTTGTATATCCTGCAACAAGCGCCAGTTGATTTCATAAATAATCTGTAAATGCCGGGGCAGTAAGGATTCAAACAGGCTGACAGGCCAGGTTTCCAAAGCTTCAGGTAATAAGGTGTGATTGGTATAAGCACAGGTACGGGTGGTTATACTCCAGGCTTCATCCCATTCAAATTGATGTAAATCCATTAATAAACGCATCAGTTCCGGTACCACTAATGCCGGATGGGTATCATTCAGTTGTATCGCTACTTTTTCAGGTAATTTGCTTAAATCATCATGCACGCTTAAATAACGCCGCAAAATATCCTTCACGGTAGCGGCAACAAAAAAATACTCCTGACGCAAACGCAGGGTGCGCCCAATATCCGTACTATCATCAGGGTATAAAACCTTGGATAAATTTTCTGAATTGGTTTTATCTTCAACGGCTTTCAGGTATTCGCCCTGGTTGAACGATTGCAGATTAAAATCACGGGAAGATTTTGCCGACCACAAACGCAAGGTATTAACCGACTCCCCGCCATAACCTGCCACTGGAGTATCATAAGCCATTGCCATGACTGGCTCGGTATCTATCCATTTATAACGCAAATGTTGTTGCGCATCATAATGTTTTTCAACCCGCCCGCCAAAATGTACCGTATAAAGAATTTCAGCACGCGGGAATTCCCAGGGGTTGGCATAACGCAGCCAGTTATCTGGTTGCTCAACTTGTTGACCCTTTTCAAGGCGCTGATAAAACATACCGTATTCATAACGGATCCCATAGCCATATCCCGGCAGATTCAAAGTCGCCATGGAATCCAAAAAACAGGCTGCTAAACGCCCCAGTCCGCCATTACCCAGCGCAGGATCAGATTCCATTTCCTCAATATCAGCCAGTAAGGTTTCCGGCAGGTTCAGCGCACCTAAAGCTTCACGACAAAGATCATACACATCCATGTTTAACATATTATTAACTAATGCACGCCCCATCAGAAATTCCATAGACAGGTAATAAATACGTCGACTGTCTTCCTGATACATCTGGCGTGTGGTTTTCATCCATTGTTTAGTGAGAAAATCACGTACGGTATAAGCAATAATATTAAACCAGTCACGCGGCGTTACCGTGTGTGGATCCTTGGCAATGGTATAAGAAAGATGGTGGATAATCCCTTCTTGCAGGGCAATGCGGGTTTGCGCCATGTTGGGCGCGGCTAAGCTGCTGGCAATGGATGATTGATGTTCGGTCATGGGAGGTCTCCTTGGATAATGGATAATACCTATCTTCGGGTAATAGACATGGATCGTCAATATCGGAAATTGAGAAACAAAGGTAAATCTGTTATTTTATAACGCTAATTTTCGCAAGATTATATTCTTTGTATCCACCCTCCTATTTGCCCTATTTTAAATAATCCATTTTATGAGTCAGTTTATTTTTATCACCGGTGGTGTTGTTTCTTCTTTAGGTAAAGGTATTGCTGCGGCATCCCTGGCCTCCATTCTTGAAGCACACGGCCTTAAAGTCACATTGATTAAGCTCGATCCCTATATCAATGTTGATCCCGGCACCATGAGTCCGTTTCAACACGGCGAGGTTTTTGTCACCGATGACGGTGCGGAAACGGATCTGGATTTAGGCCATTATGAGCGCTTTATCCGCGTGCGTATGAATCAGCTTAATAATTGCACCACCGGGCGCATTTATGCTGATGTCATTCGTAAGGAACGGCGCGGGGATTATCTGGGGGCGACGGTTCAGGTTATTCCGCATATTACCAATGCCATTAAAGATCATATTCAGCGCGCCGCAGAATCGGATAATTATGATGTGGTGTTGATTGAAATTGGCGGCACGGTTGGTGATATTGAGTCCTTACCCTTTCTGGAGGCCATACGCCAGATGGGATTTGAGCAGGGCCATCAAAATGCCTTGTTTATTCATCTGACCCTAGTGCCCTATTTGCAAGTCAGTGGTGAATTAAAAACCAAACCCACGCAGCACTCTGTCAAAGAGTTGCGCTCTATCGGCATTCAGCCTGATATTTTATTGTGCCGCTCAGAAGCACCGCTGCCAGACAGTGAACGCAGTAAAGTAGCGCTGTTTACCAATGTCGCTGAAGAAGCCGTGATTTCGGTTACTGATGCCGATACTATTTATCGTATCCCCCGTATGCTTAATGCAGAAGGCCTGGATCGCATTGTCTGTGAAAAACTGGGGCTTGCTACAGCACCCGCAGATTTAAGTGAATGGGATGCAGTGGTTGACGCGCTGGAAAATCCTGATAGCGAAGTGACTGTTGCCATGGTTGGCAAATACATGGAACTGACCGAAGCTTATAAGTCACTGACTGAATCGCTGATTCACGCAGGCATCCAGACCCGCACTAAAGTTAATATAGCCTATATTGACTCTGAAAATCTGGAAGCTGAAGATTTCAGTGGTCTGGAACAGGCCGATGCCATCCTGGTACCCGGTGGTTTTGGTGAACGTGGCATTGAAGGCAAAATTGCCACTGCCCAATATGCGCGAGAGCACAAAATTCCTTATCTTGGCATTTGCCTGGGAATGCAAGTGGCGGTGATTGATTTTGCCCGTCATCAAGCGGGATTGAAAAAAGCGCACAGTACCGAATTTGCACCGTATACCGATCACCCGGTTATCGCTTTAATTACAGAATGGCAAACCAGTGACGGGGGTGTTGAGCGGCGCAATCATAGTTCCGATCTTGGCGGTACCATGCGCCTGGGTGCGCAGGAATGTCATTTATTACCCGGTACACTCAGCCAGCGGGTTTATGGTCAGGATGTGATTACTGAACGTCACCGCCATCGTTATGAATTTAATAACCGCTACATCACACCCTTGCGCGATGCCGGTCTGGTATTTTCCGGCATGTCCGCAGATGGTAAGTTGGTTGAAGTGATAGAGCTACCTGATCACCCCTGGTTTGTCGCCTGTCAGTTTCACCCGGAATTTACTTCTACACCGCGTGATGGGCATCCGTTGTTTACCGGCTTTATCAAGGCAGCACGGGGATATCAGGAAGCATAGACATGGCTAAATGTCCAATATGTAATGCCCGAAAAGGCAAAAGAAAATGCAAACTTCACGATGATTTTATTTGCAGCCTTTGTTGCAATGAGGTAAGAACAGAAGCAGACTGCTCAGGATGCAGCTTTTATCAGAAACCCAAACGAAAATATCATGAAGTTCCCGCCTATACGCCTAAGGATATGCAAAATGATACATTGCTGGAATCCTATAGCCATACCATAGAAGGTGCATTATGCGCTTACGATGTGCAAGTAGGTAACACCCTGAAAGATGCCCAGGCAATCCATATTTTAGAATGCCTGCTGGATATTTATCATTTTGGCGACACGGTTTCAAACCCTGGCGATCCTGTTGTCGCCGATGGCGTACAATATGTTGATAAGGCTATCAAAGCCGATGCACCTGACATTGATATTAAAATCCTGGTGAAGATTTTAGCTGTACTACGGTTTGTCGCCCATAGAAGAGCCAAAAATGCCGACACAAGCAGAGAATATATGACGATTATTCATCAGTATACGGGGGTGAGGGTCGGTTCTGGTATGCGAGCCATTCCAAATATTTAGATAAACCATATCGTTTTTCATAAAACATGGTTATTACGGATAACATTATTTCTGGCGCAACTATGGATATGGGTGCTTATGAACGGCAATAAGCGATAGTATTTTTATGGATACCTCCCTTAAAGGGGGCTATCCATTCGATGAAAATAACCATGCAAATGATGCCGAGGTGAACATGACACAACCTGTACCCATTGCGGAAGCGCAACAGCATTTTACAGAAATACTCAATCGAGTATGGAAATACCAGGAAGAGATTATTATTGAGCAAGCAGGAAAACAAGTTGTCCGCTTATCTCCTATCAATGAAAAAAAACAGCAGGCATCAGGAAAACTGGATTTTCGCAAGGCCGCAGGACTAGGGGCAGAAATCTGGCAGGATATTGATGTAGAAAATTATGTAAAAAATGAGCGTATGGATCAGCATATTATTAGATGATTTATAAGCTGGATACAACTACTTGTAACTTATAGGATTCCCTACAAACCCCATGAAACTCTGTCATTTTGAAGTTGGCCCTAACCACCCCCTATTCCTCATTGCTGGCCCCTGCGTGATTGAATCCGAACAACTGGCTTTAGACACGGCAGGTTTTTTAAAGGAAATCACAGGTACATTAAACATCCCGTTTATTTATAAGTCTTCTTTTGACAAGGCTAATCGCTCATCACATCAAAGCTTTCGCGGCCCAGGGCTGGAAGCTGGGCTGCAAATACTGGAAAAGGTCAAACAACAGATTCAGGTACCGCTATTAACCGATGTGCATGAAGACACACCACTGGCTGAAGTTGCTTCTGTGGTGGATGTGTTGCAAACCCCGGCTTTTTTATGCCGCCAGACCAATTTTATCCAGAATGTCGCCAATCAGGGCTTGCCGGTGAATATCAAAAAAGGCCAGTTTCTGGCACCCTGGGATATGCGACATGTGACTGATAAAGCGCTGGCAACCGGTAATCAACAGATTATGGTGTGTGAGCGCGGGGTTTCTTTTGGCTATAATAATCTGGTCTCGGATATGCGTTCACTGATGGTGATGCGTGATACCGGCTGCCCGGTGGTGTTTGACGCTACCCACTCGGTGCAGTTACCTGGCGGTCAAGGCAGCAGCAGTGGTGGGCAACGTGAGTTTGTGCCAGCCTTAGCACGCGCAGCGGTGGCGGTAGGGATTGCCGGATTGTTCATGGAAACCCACCCCGATCCCGATAAAGCGCTCAGTGATGGCCCTAACGCCATGCCGCTGGCAGAAATGAAAGCCTTGCTGGAAATGCTGAAAACACTGGATACAGCAGTAAAACCTTGAGGTTTTAGAGTACTAAAATGGTAAGAAAACTGATAAGTTTTGATTGGGCAATTAAAAAAATACTCAGAAGTAAGGCGCACTTTGGTATTCTTGAAGGATTTTTGTCCGAACTGCTGTTTACTGATATTCGCATTCTGGAGATACTGGAAAGCGAAGGTAATCAGGAAACACAGGATAATAAATTCAACCGCGTGGATATTAAGGTCACGGATAGTAATGAACGCATCATTATTATCGAAGTACAATACTCGCGGGAATTGGATTATTTACAGCGGATTTTATACGCAAGTGCCAAAGTTATTGTCGAACACCTGTCAAAAAGTGCCGCTTATGCAGATGTCAGCAAGGTTATTTCAGTCAATATATTACATTTTGATCTGGGCAGAGGGGATGATTATATCTATCACGGTACCACGCGATTTATTGGCCTGCATAACCAAACCGAGCTGGAACTCAGCCAGGAACAGAAAAACCTCTATACAACGGAAACCATCGCTGACCTTTATCCTGAATACTATCTAATTGAGCTAAGGAACTTTAACGACATCGCCAGAGACACCCTGGATGAATGGATTTACTTTCTGAAAAATGAAGAAATAAAAACTGATTTTAGTGCCAAAGGTTTAGAAGAAGCCAAAGAAACGCTGGATGTACTCAAAATGAACCCGGAAGAACGCCTGGCTTATGAACGCCATCAGGAACAACTTCATTATGAAGCAAGTATGTATGAGTCAACTTATGTTTTAGGCAAAATGGAAGGTAGAGAGGAAGGCAGGGAGGAAGGTGTATATGAAAACAAACGCCAAACCGTTTTGCTTGCGCATCAACAAGGCATGGCGATTGATATGATTGCAAGCATTGTCCAATTATCCCAACATGAGATTAAAAACATTTTGCATGAAGAAGGGATTACCGGCTTATAAATGAACAACATCAAATTTTTCATTAAAACTCATGCCAAATTCAGATTGCATATTTAAGGAGCTAATAACATGGCAAAAATTGCCGATATTCAAGGACGCGAGATTCTTGACTCGCGGGGCAATCCCACAATTGAAGTAGACATCATTACCGATAGCGGTGAACGAGGGCGCGCTGCCGTGCCTTCCGGTGCTTCCACCGGCTCACGCGAAGCCTTAGAGCTGCGTGATGGCGATAACAGCCGCTATCTTGGCAAGGGCGTTAGTAAAGCAGTCAGCCATATTAACGACATTTATCGTCCGGCATTAATTGGCATGGCTGTGGATGATCAGGCGGCAATTGATCATAAAATGCTGGAAATGGATGGCACGGATAATAAAAGTCAATATGGTGCCAATGCCTTGCTGGGTATTTCTTTAGCCAGCGCGCACACTGCGGCTATTGCTGCAAAAATTCCGCTGTATCAGCATATTGCGCAACTTTCTGGCAGTAAGCTGCAAATGCCCGTGCCGATGATGAATATTATCAACGGTGGCGCGCACGCGGATAACAATGTGGATTTGCAGGAATTTATGATTATTCCCGCAGGTGCGCCCAGCCTGCGCGAAGCCGTGCGTTATGGCGCTGAAGTGTTTCATGCCTTAAAAGCTGTCTTAAAAGGCAAAGGCATGAATACTGCCGTTGGTGATGAAGGTGGTTTTGCGCCAAACCTGTCTTCCAACGAGGAAGCCATTGAGGTTATTTTAGACGCCATTGCTAAAGCTGGCTACGAAGTGGGTAAGGATATTTATTTAGGGATTGATGCTGCCAGCAGTGAGTTTTATGAAAATGGTCTGTATAACCTGGCCTCAGAAAATAAAAAACTCAATGCCGCAGAATTTACTGATTATCTCGCCAACTGGGTAAATAAATACCCGATTCTGTCGATTGAAGACGGTCTGGATGAAGGTGACTGGGAAGGCTGGAAACAGCACACACAAGTGTTAGGCGATAAGATTCAACTGGTGGGTGATGACTTATTTGTCACCAATACTAAAATCCTGAAACAGGGTATAGACCAGAATATCGCCAATTCTATCCTGATTAAAGTCAACCAGATTGGTACCTTAACCGAAACCCTGGAAGCCATACAAATGGCAAAAGAGGCGGGTTATTCTGCGGTCATTTCTCATCGTAGTGGAGAAACGGAAGATACCACTATTGCTGATCTCGCAGTCGGCACCGGTACTGGTCAAATCAAAACCGGATCTTTATCCCGTTCGGATCGCGTTGCCAAATACAATCAGTTGATTCGGATTGAGCAAAACTTGGGAGATGCTGCAATCTATCCAGGATTAAGCGCTTTTCCGGGCAAGTAATCTGAACTCGGTGTAAGCTTATTTTAGTGCCTACTTAAAATAAGCTTACACTTCACACTAAGTTATTATCAGTGCCTTAAGGGATTCGATGGAAATTGAAGGCATTAATCATAAAGCAGTTTTGATAGTCTCTTTTCATCTTTTAGTTTTTGCTTTAACGCTTCCCAGTTCTGTTCAGAACCTGCTGCCTGAGTCATAACCGTATCTAAAGAGGATGAAATTTTTGCAAGGCCTGCAATAAAGACATAAGTATCAGGTAAGTTGATTAAATCCCAAACTTCTTGCTGATTGTTTTTTAATGACTTTTCCAAACCTACTTCCTCACCTGACAAGGGTTTATCCGCTAATGCACTGTATGCATTAAAGGTGTCCTGGTGATAATAATTAGTCAAATCATTGTTTTTATCATTCATATACAACAAATCAAGTCCGGTTTTTACGCCGTAGAATAACCTTACTTTTCCATTCCATTCACCTTCTTGTTTATATATAGCTTCAATAAAGGAACGGAATGGCGCGATTCCAGTACCTGTTCCAATCATAAGAATATTGGCATTTTTATCAGTAGGTATATTAAATACACTACGGTAGGGACCCGTCACAGAAACGGTATCACCAACTTTAGCATCACAGAGATAATTTGATGCTTTTCCAGGGTACTGTTCACCGCTCACATCATCGATATAAAAACAGCGTCTCACTAATAATGTCAGCTCAACGCCTTGTTCAGATTCAGGATGATTGCCTTTGGCTATGGTATATCTGCGGATATGCTTGCCACTTCCAAACTCCCCCTTACCTGGCACAATAACATCAATACTTTGCCCTACACGATAACGAAAAGATGGCTCATCAATATATATGACCAGCTCTCTTACTTCATCTGTTGAGTCATCGGTAATTCGCGATGATGCTCTTACTACAGCTGATAGTGACTGCTCTATTTGTTTTTCACTCATTATGACTTCCTGATTTAATGGCCAATGTCAATTGCTAATGGATGATTTTACTTAAGTTAATCAATACTTATTATTTATAAAATAAATACTTATTAATCATATTATTAATAATATGCATAATACGTTAATAATTCAACATATAATACAGAATATGAAAAAAGGGTAGGGAGGAAGGGGGAATCAGACTTGGCTTAGGAACGCGTATGCAACAACTTAGACATCTGCACGATATTGTTGAACTTATTTTGTATACGTTCCTTAGCATACGCTGTGAAGCCGACAGAGTATCAGCACTCCCAGCAAATAAATGTATTTACCTTGTTGTTTAGGCTAAGTTTAAGATGCTCCTGATTCACGTTGAATAGAAGCGCCACGTCCTATGCCATAATAAATAAAGCCATCCTGTGCAAGCGCCTTGGGATCATAAATATTACGCCCATCAAAAATCAGTGCCTGCTTAAGCTGATTTTTGAGCACTGCAAAATCCGGGTTTTTAAATTCGGCCCACTCTGTTTGTACAATCAGCGCATCTACGCCATTGATAGCACTTTCTTTATTGTCGCATAACAATAAATCATCACGCTCACCATAAATGCGGCGGGTCTCGATCATTGCCGCCGGATCGTAAGCACGCACCTTCGCGCCCGCTGTCCACAAGGCTTCCAGTAGAATCCGGCTGGGTGCTTCGCGCATATCATCAGTTTCCGGCTTAAATGCCAGTCCCCATAAAGCAAAAACCTTATTTTTAAGATCGCCTTTAAAATAACGATTAATTTTTTGAAATAAAATACGTTTTTGTGCTTTATTCACTGCTTCAACGGCGTGTAGCATCCAGCCATCTTCTTCCTGATTTTGCGCAATACGCTCTAAAGCCTTCACATCCTTGGGAAAACAAGAACCGCCATAACCAGAGCCAGGATATAAAAAATGCTTGCCTATACGCGCATCCAGACTGATGCCGTGACGGACTTCTTCAATATCCACCCCCACCTTTTCAGCCATATTTGCCATTTCATTCATAAAGCTGATTTTAGTTGCCAGCATGGCATTAGCTGCGTATTTGGTAAATTCCGCAGAGCGCACTGCCATAATGAGTAAACGATTGTGCTCCTGATTAAACGGTGCGTAAAGCTCGGTCATTAAATCTGTAGCATGGGACATTTCAACACCCACTACAATCCGGTCAGGTTTCATGAAATCATCAATGGCCGAACCTTCTTTAAGAAATTCAGGGTTGGAAACCACATCAAAATCAATTTCTTTTCCCGCTTCCTCCAGTTTTTGGCTTAAAGCTGCACGTACTTTATCGGCAGTACCCACGGGCACTGTGGACTTATTAATAATAACCTTATAATCCTGCATATGCTCACCGATGCTTTTGGCAACGGCTAATACATATTGTAAATCTGCGCTGCCATCTTCATCAGGCGGGGTACCGACAGCAATAAACTGTAATAAACCATGCTCAACACCTGTGGCGATATCGGTGGTGAATAGCAGACGGCCTGTCTGGCTGTTGTTTTGTACCATTTCATCCAGGCCCGGCTCATAAATTGGAATTTGTCCCTGCTTAAGTTGATTGATTTTATGCTCATCAATATCAACACAAATAACCTCATGTCCCACTTCAGCCAGACATGCGCCGGTGACTAAACCCACATAACCGCTGCCAAAAACGGTGACTTTCATAGTGTTTCCTTGTTTGCTATAAAGTTTTTAACCTGCCAAAATCTGGCAGATTTTAAAAAAAAGAATCCGCAGAGCGGATAGTGTTTTTATTACCATGCAGAGCATGGTAACAAGGTGGAAAAAATGATTTATTTTTTCCAGGAGCGGCAAGCGGGTGAAAGCTGTTGCGGTTTCAGGCTGGTTTGATTTTGACCTGCTGCGCTCATCCCATCAACCACTTCGGCATAACCACAAACCCAGGAAATCGGATTTTCAGGATGACTGCTGACTGTCGCTGGGCGCAAGCTCAGTACCTTGCCTTTTGCCAGGGCGTTGATGCGATTACCCAGATGAATATGAATCGCACCATCTTCAACGCTGATCGCAGTGACAAAGTTACCCATAAAATGTTGGCTGTCTGCCAGGCCCAGCGTTTGGTTATTGGTGGGGAAATGCTTACGCATCTGGTAATATTCAGTCACAGCGGCTTTAATGGATGCCGATAAATTTAAGGCTTCACTGACCTGAGTGCGAATGACGCTATTTTGATAAGTCGGCACCGCCATGGTTGATAATATACCGATAATGGCAACCACTATCATCAGTTCAATCAGGGTAAACCCGCTGTTTTGCTGTTTCATTATTGTCTCCCCATTCCCTATCTGCAAGCACTGGGTTGATAAGTCTCTGCTAAGGTTGTTTTATTTTCACCTGCCAGCATTTTATCCTGCATCGCTGTTTTAGTTAATGTCGCATTACCACAAACCCAGGAAATCGCAAAGCTTTCAGTTTCTTGTGGTTGGCGTGAAATAACCGGGCGCAGACTCAGTACCAACTTATCCGCTTGTTGCCCCTCTTCCAGCCAGCTGGACATTAATTCATCTCGATAAACAATATGCACCGCGCCTTGCTCGACTTCAATACGCTGTACGTAATTACCTGCGATATGCTCAGCTTTGGCAAGTCCTGCCGCAAGGTTATTTGCAGGTAAGTATCCATGCCAGGCATAATATTCAGTAATGCTTTTGGTCACAGGTTTCGCCAGTATCAAACCTTCAACCGCTTTGCTGCGCTTAAGATAATTGGTATAAGCAGGAATTGCAATGGCTGCCAATACACCGATAATCGCAATCACCACCATCAGTTCGATTAAAGTAAAACCTTGTTTTTTTAGCTGTGGAAGTCTCATTTTACAACACCGTTCCGACATGAAAGATAGGCAAATACATGGCAATGACCAAGGTGCCAACGATCAACCAGAGTATCAATATCATAAACAGGTTAAAAATCTGAGAAGCAGGTTTTATCATCAAATTAAGTTTCTGCATATAAAAATCTGCCAGTGTTGATAATAATACCTGTTTTTGAGTTTTTTCCACTATCGTTAAAATGTGCTGTAATTTAGCGGGGAAATAACGTCCAACTTCAGAAATTGCCTGGGGTAAACTCGAACCCTGCTCGACCTGTTTATTTACCTGTGCCAGCAAATGCGCATAAAATGGATTATTACTGGCTTCCACAGCGGCTTTAGTCGATTGTGCCAGGGATTGCTGTTGTTCCTGCATAAACACCCAGGTGCGCAGTGCAGTGATGGTTTCCATGTATTGGGTCATACGCCCGAATCCTGGTGTTGCCAGCAGCGCCCAGTGAATATATCGTGAAAAGGCCCCCTGCCTTTTTACATCAAAGACATAATAAAAAATTAAAGCAATCAATATAAGCGCAATAATCGGCCCGTATTGCAGCAAAAACCCTGAGAAAGCAAGCACACCGGCTGTAAGTTGCGGCAAGGCTGCGCCAAAACTTTGAAACATCTCATCAAACACCGGTACGACAAAAATCATTAAAAAAAGACTAATGGCAAGCACGGCAATGAATAGCAACGCTGGATAAATCAGTGCATTACGCAGACGCGCTTTGAGATTAATCTCTGCAAAAGCGATAGACTCACGATAAGCCAGCAAGGTTTTCAGCGTGGGTATCAAATCTGCTGGTTTGCTCTGGCGTAATACATCCAACTGAAACGCTGGGAAAAAAGCAGGGTGTTGGGACAAGGCGTCAGTAAGTGTTTCGCCATTTTTGACCACCTGGCAAACACGGCTTACAAAACGTCGCATAGCACGGTTTTCCTGACCATTTTGCAACACTTCCAACATGTCATTGGTTTCCATTCCCGCTTCAGATAATAAAACCCATTCATGTAGAAACTCGTTAATATCCGTATCAATGAGCCTGTTTTTTTCAGACATCCTATTTACTCCTGGAACGGCAACTAAAAGGCACTAAATCCGGTGAAATCCGGGTTTGATTTTTACCTTGTACGCTAAAGGGTGCAGGGGGATGATGATTACCGCAAACCCACAACAACACGGGTATATCCGCATGAATAGCAGGGCGCATGGTCAAACGTGCATTTTCCAGTGTAGTGGTTTGAAAACTTGCAGTAACAGCGCCCTGTTCGTCCATTTCAATATTTTGCGTATATTGCCCCTGAGTTTTAAGCCCCATATCAATTAATGTGCTTTCCCGTTGCGGCAGCGTGCCATAAACCGCATAATGTTCTGTCACTGCCTGACGAAAAGTGCTCATTAAGCCCAGTGATTCCGCAACTTTGGCTTTGTTGAGATAAGTGGAAAATAGTGGAATAAATAACATGACTATAATTGCAATTATCACCACGGATAATAAGGTTTCCAGCATTAGATAGCCGTGTTGATTCAGTGTTTTTATGTGCATACTTTCCGTCCCCTTAGCAAAACACCATAAACAAATTAACTAAGTTTCTCAAGCTTAAATGCCAAAGTTCAGAATTGCAAAACACCGGCTTGCACCATTTGTGGTATAAAAATATTTTTGGGTAGCCAGACTAAAATATCATCAAAATCACTGCTCGGATTCGATTCATTATAGCGGGGAGAATCTTGCGCATAGGTTGCATCAGGTGAGGTGCCATTAGTACATTGTAAGCCACCACCATCATTATTACGTTGATCTGGTTTAGCATTTTTTCCACAGGAAAATATAATGGCTAATACTTGGGAGTCATCGTTAGCATCGGTCGTGATTAAATCCGGTGCACTCGTATTGACAAGCCCAATACGCAGTTTATCTGAAGTTGCAGTCGTTGGCGTAATGCTTGTCATCCAGGCATTGCTGGTATAGTTATTATCTGCTCGATAGCGCATTGGATTTTTCCAGGCGTCACGGCTGATAATACCCAATGTTGCCCAAGGTAAATAACCTTCAGTATTTGCCTGACAAACCGTAAGATCGCTTGGATCATATTCTTCCTGCCCATCATTATCCATATCCGGGCAAGGCAGGCGTTGATTAAGCATGGCAAAACCAATCAAAGCTGTTTTTGCCTGCTCTAAAATAGATTGTGTTGCTTGAACGCGCCGCACATCTTGCTGCATGGAAAGTGGTTTGAGTACCGTACCTAATAATGCCGACACGATAATAAGCACAATTGCCAGCTCAACCAGCGTAAAACCCTGTAATTTTAAACCTGGCTTGTTCATCAGCAGCCACCTTTAATACAGACCCAATCATCAGCAGCCGTTGCAGGCCGGTTATTGGGGAAATTAGCAACCTGGTTGCTTAACAACTTATTTACTGCATCTCTATAATCACCTTCCAGATAATTATCAAGATCATTTTTTTCAGTATCGTCACTGCGTACCTGGGTGTTTTGCCTGCGCCCTGCCACCAGTATCAGATAGTCTGTTACCACTGTGCCATCAAATGAAATATCTGCCTGAGTGCTTGCCAGTGCTGGATAGGGGCTTTTATCCTTATTGACGGCAATAAATACCTTATCGTGCCATTCGGGCCAGGAATACCAACCATAAGCGGTGTTAATATCGGTGTCATCCTGATCAAAACAATTATCGTTGGTAATGGGATCATCCGGCCATTCATCATTCATTTCCCAGAAATCACCATCAATATAGGGATCGGGATCGTCTTCTCCTCTTTGATAACTGTCTCTTTTCGTAAACTTAAGTGGCTCTTCAGCCTTAATGGCAATATGACCAAAACGCAAGCCACTGATATCTATATCTTCCGAAATATTATTATAGGATGCCATCCACGGATATAAATCTCCGGGATCGGGTACATCACCATAATTATCATGTTCCCGCGCATATTCATCCAGACAAGTGCTGATACGTTGCGCAATCCAGCGATTCATCTGAATATAAACGGGTGCAAAATCATCCGGTGTAATCCAGCGCAGTTGATCATTAAAAGTCACGATATTATGCGCATCTTTTAGTACGGGAGAACTGATAAATACCGAGCGTTTCTTTGTAGGTAAATTTCCCGTTGCTCTAACACCATTTTTTTTCCCCGTATCATTGTGTACATTATTAAGCGTTTCAAGGTATTGACTTGGCTCGCTACAATCAGGACTGCGCCCCTGGCTGTCCACTTGCGGCCCTGGGGCAAAAATAACGGCGATGGCATATTCCTGATCTGTATTATCCAGCGCATTGCCTGCACTGTCTTCAATCACAAATAAACCATCAGTATCTGCTGTCAACACACTTTTAGGATTATTTTTGTAACCACCGGAAACTGCGTACCAGAGCGGTGCGCCACTGACATCACTTAATTGGGGTAAGCCCAGGGTGCGCCAGGGGAAGCAACCAATAACGCTTTTACCCGCATTACTGCAAGGTGAAGTTGAACTGCCATTACCGCTGCTATCAGGACAGGGCAAATAACCAGGTGAGAACCCTGGATGGGTCTTGTCGTATAACAAGGCATAGCTGATTAAAGCAGTTTTTGCATCTTCCAGCGCGCTAATAGTGCTTTTGTGATAAATGGCCTGGGCTTGATCCTGGTTGAGCCTTAATGCAATAGAAGTCACTATGCTGAGTATGAGTATGGAAACAATTAACATCAAGACCAGACCACCTTGCTTATCAGGCATGTTAATAAAATGATGCCGTTTCATGTTGAATGTCCTTGTTGCATTAATAATGCTTGCTGCCAATTCATAAACTCTTCGGCAGCAGTGTACCCCTTTAATTTTAGTTGATAATTGCGCACTGCGCATTCCAGCAGCACGGCAAGGTTGCGTCCAGGAGCCAGTAACAAGGAAATTTCAGGTAATTCGATACCCAGAATCCGGGCTGCGGCCCAATTCCCATTTAAACGATCCTGTAGCGCTTTTTCTACCGTATCTTCCTGTTGCAAATGTACAATTAATTGCAGGTGGGTACTGGGTTTCACCGCATGTTGACCAAATAAACGGGCAATATTGACAATTCCCAGGCTGCGGATTTCCATGAAACAACCTGCGCCAAACAATGGCGAACCCCCTTGCAGGGTTTGTGTGGCTGTGCGTTGTAAATGTACCGAGTCATCTGCAATAAAAAAATGCCCACGACTGACTAATTCCAACGCCAATTCACTTTTTCCCGTGCCACTGTCACCGGTAATCAGAATGCCGCAGCCAAAAACTTCAACCAAAACGCCGTGTATGGTTGTTTCCAGGCAATTCCTGCGGCTTGTATTCATGGTGGTTAATTAAAAGGTGGCTTTAAGATGTGCCAGAAAGTCTTCTGGTGATTTAAAACCAACCAGTCGCGCATGGCTTTGCTCTTCACCTGCGGCATTATAAAAAATAATACCCGGTGGGCCGAATAAACCAAATTTCTTTAACAAGGCCTTATCCAGTTCATCATTCGGGGTAACATCTGCCTGTAATAACACCACATCGGCCAAAGCCTGTTGTACCTGACTATCAGAAAAAGTGACATGCTCCATTTCCAGACAAGAAACGCACCAGTCGGCATAAAAATCCAACATAACGGGTTTGTTTTGTTTTTTAGCTTCAGCCAGTGCTTTATCCAAACCTGCTATGCCTTTAATGTTCTGGAACTTTGCAGCCTGATTTGCTGACGTTCCAGCTATTTGCATGGCAGTACCACTGCTTAAGCCTTTTAGCGGTTGTAATAAACTACCCTTGCCTGTGGCAATGCCGATAATCAATAAGCTGCCATATAACAGCATGACTACGGCTAAACCTTTCCAGAGTTTTTGCCAACCACTGCAAGTTTCCGGCAGACTGTCCAGCGCCCGCATATAAATTGCGGAAATAATCAACAGTAAGGCATACAGCAACATGGTTATCTGATCATCTAAAATACGATCCAGCATCCACACCCCGGTTGCCAGCAGCATCACGCCAAACACATATTTAACCGTATCCATCCAGCCACCAGCACGGGGTAATAACTTACCTGCCGACATGCCGACTAACAACAGTGGCACACCCATGCCCATACTTAAGGTAAATAGTGCAATACCGCCCAATAGCGCATCACCGCTCTGACTGATGTAAATCAGCGCGCCAGCCAGTGGCGCGGCAACGCAGGGGCCGACAATCAAGGCGGATAAAAAGCCCATAATCGCAACGCCGATTAAAGTTCCACCCTGCTGCTGGTTACTCATTTCAGTTAATTTGGTTTGCAGCGAGGAAGGCAGTTGCAACTCATAAAAACCAAACATGGACAAGGATAAGGCAACAAATACCAGGGCAAAACTCCATAACACCCAAGGCGTTTGGAAAGCAATGCTCAAATTTGCACCCAGCAGACCGGCAATCACGCCCACAGCGGTATAGGTCAAAGCCATTGCCAGCACATAGGTCAGCGACATGATAAAGGCTTTACGTTGCGTTAAATCCTTGCCTTGACCCACGATAATACCTGACAGAATCGGTATCATGGGGAAAACGCAAGGGGTTAAGGACAACAACAAACCAGAGCCAAAAAATAGCAATAAGATCCACAACAAATTACCTTCTTTCAAGGTCTTGGCAATGCTGTCTTGCTCTGACAGGTTTTCTGCTGGTGTTGTTGTTGCCTGCTTTTGCAGATTAGTGGCTTTGCTTACCGGCATGGCTTCCAGCAAGGATAATTGTATGGTTTTTTTTGTCGGAGGATAACATAAACCGGCATCCGCGCAGCCCTGAAAACCCACTTCCAAATCCAAATGGCTTAAGCGGTTAATACCACTCACGGGTAATTTAATGCCCACCTGTTGATGATAAGTTTCTACCTTGCCAAAATACTCATCTTCTTTAATGTCTCCTGCGGGAATTTCCGGCTCACCCAAAGTACCGCCTGAAGTGAGCTGAAATTCAAATTTATGACGATAAAGATAATAACCCGGGACAATCTGCCAATAAGCATAAATATGATCGCCACGAAATTCTGCATCAAAAATAAAGGCTTTATCCGGGTCTAAAAATTCATCTTCATCAACATTGCTTAATGGAGCCTCCGTCATGGAAGCTGCCTGAGATTTGCCCATATTGCTCAGTATGCTGATAGCATCTTGCCCATCTGCATCAGGCGTGGCAGCTAATGGAGACGCGCTTTGTGCGTCTACTTTCAGAGCTTGTTTAACTTCTGTTAAATAAATAGTACGATTTTTTTTAATAACCGGGTAGCATAAACCCGCTTCTGCACAGCCTTGATAGCTGACTTGTAAAACCAGATGATCCAGTTTTTCTATATTTTGCAGGGGTAACAAGGCCTGCAATTTATCGTAATAAACCTCGGATTTACCAAAATAAGCATCGTCTTTGACCTTGGCTGGCGGTAATACAGCTTTGCCTAATATATTGTCAGCATTAAGTACTTCAAATTTTAATTTGTTACGGTACAGGTAGTAATCTTGCGCAATACTCCAGGATAGCTGAATTTGTTGGTCTTTAGTTTTATGCGCGGAAAACAAAAAAGCCATTTCCGGGTCTAAAAATGTCTCATCCTCATTTGAGGCGGATATGGGTGCTGCATTGTTTTCAATCTGTATCGGTGGTGCAGCTTGACTATTGGATTGGCTTTCTGAGGCTTTTTCGGTTGGAGCCGCAAGCGTGCTGGCAAATAATGGAGGCAAAGCCAGTGATAGTTTTTTTTCCTGGCGGGGGTAACAACTTTCAATATTCAGACAACCTTGTAATAAAATTGAAAAATCCAGTTGGTTGTCTGCACTTGCCAGGCGTTCAAGTGGCAGGTCTATGCTCACTTGCTGGCGGTAAACGGCATAATCACCAAAAAAATCATCATGTTCTATTTTTCCGGGTGGCAACTCAACCCGCCCAAACTCAATACCCGGTGTATTGGACTGAAAACGAAACTTATCACGAAAAAAGAAATAACCCTCCGCAAGCTTCCAATTTAGGCGAATATGCTGCGCACCAATGACCTTTGCCTGCATTTGAAAGCTTTGTTCCATTACTGGTAAGGGCGTTGCAGCCCAGACCGATTGCATCAACAGGGATAAAAAAAAGAACTGAAACCCGTATTTCATGAAGTGTTGTCTCTAGTGGTTTGCAAAATAAAATGGATTGCCGATGCAATATTGTTTTTAGCTGGTCTATTGTCACATTTGTTACATTGGGCGAAAGTTTTAAATATGTGTATGATTAAGACCGATATAAAGGGAAAAATATTTTCAGGTTTAACCGAATTTCAATAGACCCACGGCATTTAAGAACACCAGCAAAACGCCCAGCGGCGTGACATAACGAATTAGAAATAACCAGGTGTGATAACTAATATCAGCGGGTTCCCCGCCCATTTCTTCACAACGCGCACTATGTGACATAATCCAGGCTGCAAATATCGCAATAAATAAACCACCCAAGGGCAACATAATATTAGAGGTGATGTAATCAAACAGATCAAAAAAGTTTTTAGTGGCAAAGACATTATCCCCCAGAAAAGCCAAAGGATGAAAGTCACTCCAGTTATTAAAAGATAAAATGGATAAAATGCCCAGCAGCCAAATCAAAAAACCACAACCGATTGCCGCATGGCTGCGGGAGAGTTGCCAGCTTTCAACCAACCAGGCAACCACCGGTTCCAATAATGAAAATGCAGAAGTCCAGGCGGCAAATACCAGCAGAATAAAAAATAAGCTGCCAAAAATCACGCCGCCATCCATTTGCCCAAAAGCAATGGGCAGGGTGACAAAAACCAGACCGGGACCTGAGGAAGGATCCAAGCCATTGGCAAAAACAATGGGGAAAATCGCCAGACCCGCCAATAAAGCCACCAGACTGTCAGCAATGGCAATCGTTACCGTAGTGCTGGTGATCGGCGTGGTTTTAGGCAGATACGCGCCATACATCATAATTGCGCCCATGCCGATACTGAGTGAGAAAAAAGCCAGACCCATTGCGCTGAGCACGCCCTGCCAGCTCATTTCACAAGTCACGCCCTGTTCAGGGTTACAACCGGGGTAAAATAATGCCTGAAAATCGGTATCAAATAAAAAATGTACACCCTGCATAAAGTGTCCACTACTGACCGCAGCATAAATCACCAACGCTACCAGCAGGAAAAATAAAGTGGGCATTAATACGCTGACTGCTTTTTCCAGACCCTTTTCCACCCCCTGCGCAATCACAAATATCGTCATGCCCATAAACAGGCTGTGCCATAGCAACAACATCCAGGGGTTGGCTGTAAGCGTATTAAAAACCTGCCCGGCACCCTCAGGCGTAATGCCAGAGAAAGTGCCAGAGAGCATTTTTGGGATATAAGCCAACGCCCAGCCCGCGATGACACTATAAAAAGATAAAATCAAAAAACCGGCAATCACGCCAGACCAGCCTATGCCTTTCCAGATGGGATGTTGTTTGGCTTCAACCGCCAGAGTATGCATGGCGTTAATCGGGCTTTGCTGCCCCCGCCGCCCAATCATGATTTCTGCCATCATCACTGGAATGCCAATGCTAAAAACACAAGCTAGGTAAACCAGGACAAATGCACCGCCCCCATTTTCCCCGGCAATATAAGGAAATTTCCAGATATTGCCAAGACCGACAGCAGAACCGGTTGCTGCCAGAATAAACATCCAGCGGGATGACCATTGAGCGGCTGTTTGCATGAATTAATCTCCTTTTTTCCAGTCTTGTAATTTTCTACGATCTTTTTTTGTGGGACGGCCTGTTCCACGTTCCCGGCTCATGGATAAATTCGCCACCTGTCGCTGTTTGCTTTGTTGTTCACGTTGTTCGATGCTTTCCGGGGTTTCCTGATACAGTTGCTGGGCAATGGTGGCACTGCCACGTTTGGCTGCCAAAGCGGTAATTACAACCGTGCGTTCGGTAAAACCGGTGCGTATGGTTAAGGTTTGTCCAATTTGTGCGGCTTTAGAGGGTTTGATGCGTTGCCCGTCAAGATGAACCTTGCCACCGGTTATGGCATCGGTTGCCAGACTGCGGGTTTTGAAAAAGCGCGCGGCCCACAGCCATTTGTCCAAACGAACTTTTTCTTCACTATTGTTGTGTTGCTGAGCCATAAAATTTCTTTGTTAATCTGAATCCAGTATTTGGTAGACACTATCAATAACTTAGTGTGAGGTAGCGGCACTTTTCAGCGTCTTTAGCACTGCAAGAAACCTTCATCGAACTCACTGTTCAATCAAATAAATGCTCAATTTCACCTAAGTGACGTTCCAGCGATAAGGATAACATGGAAGAAATCGTAAATAAGGTGGCCAGTACATTAAGGTTGGAATCCCCCTCGCAACCTGCGCGTATACGTTCTAAGAAATGAAAATTCAAGGTTTGCATTTCCTGAAAATGTATTTTTAAGCCAGCAAACTCAAAATCAGGCTCCTGCCCGGTTTTTTTATGCTTAAAATATTGATTTAACAGATAAGAAGAGCTGATGCGGTAGACCGCTTCATCCATAGAGGCAAATGGCAGGTGAAAATAAGCCATGCCGCGCATGGTGGAAAGAATGGGGCAGGCGCTGCTGGCCATGACAAAACCAATCAAAGCACGCAAACCGGTTTGCGCATCCGTTTGTTTGGAATATTCTCGCTCCGGAGTTTTGACATGAATCGCGGTGGCTTTACACGACAAAATTTCGTTAAAGCCCATCACAATTTCCTGCGCATCAATAGCAGCAGGGCAATGAGAATATTCATCGGTATGCAACGGACAATTCGGACATTGATGAAATTTGAGTTTTGTCCAGTTCGGGTATTGTTCAAAATCCAGTTTTTTGTCCCGTGGACGATCAAAGTCCACATGATAATCCAAGCGTTTTCCATCATCCATTTCAAAGGTATATTCAATATACATATTGTCGTGCCTTGATTTTAAGCGTCTGCCATCCATTTAGGAAAATTGAATTCTTTTCAATATTGATGCCATGCAGCGTATATGACGCGGGTTCGTGAATCTTAGCGGTTTCACGATGGGAATGCAAAGCAGTTTAACGTAATGAAGAAATAGAAAAATCACTTTCATTCAAACGCACCACAACCCCTTCATAAGGATCGATACGTGCGCGGTGATTACCGGGTGAAACATAATTGGCGAACACCACCGCGCCCACACCTTTACGGGTCGTTTTAGGCAATTTGAAAAAAGGCACAACCTGCCCTGGTACCAGTTCCCATTCCCAGCTTTGCAAGGCGGCGGGGTAATCCATTTTGTACTGCTGACGTTTTTTAAACCACTCTTTGGCAGAAATTTTCAGCAAATCCAGAAACAGTGATTGGTTGTAAGCAATGACCAGATCCAGCGCAACCGGATGGTTTAAATTTGCCCGTTGTGAAACATCAATGGCAAATAAACGGGTTTTGACTTTGCTGATACCTGCGCGTGTACCATTGCTGCCGCAACTGGTCAAAAACATCAGTATCACTAAATAAAGCCATAAACGCATATTCTGTTTTTTCATCGGTTTTCCTGTTCCTTTGAAGCAACCTAGGAGCCTGTCCGAGAGTGCCGCTATTATGATCGCTGTAAATGGTTTAAATCTTCTTGGATTTGTCCACTATGCAAAACATAAATATCTGCGGGCAAGGCTTCTAAAATAGTATCTGGTGGACAAATAATTAAACCTAGTAAAGGGATGTTCAGTGCGTGTAAGCACTGAATTAAATTTTTACGTGCATCATCCCAACCTAATAAAATGCAAATACAACCACTTAAGATATTGGCATGTTCCGTGACTAAAGGTTTAAGTTCTTTGATAGTTTTACGTGATTCCGGTTGTACACAGGCCAGAATTTCCAACATTTTATCGAGATGCTGCAAACCGCGTCCACTGGTAAAACAATACGCCTGATCACCGACCAGCATCATATCCAGTAAGGTATCCTGCGTGGTCATATTCGATACAAAAGAAGCTGCCACAGAAACCGCGTCTTCAAATATATCACCACCACCTTCCGGGTGAAATGTATCCAATATCAAACCGTGGCGTACAAAAAACTCATCCTGATATTCTTTAACAATGGGTTTGCCTTGTCTGGCCCAGCTTTTCCAATGAATATTACGCAGAGGATCACCGGGACGGTATTCGCGCAGGGCAAAAAACTCCATGGCATCTCCAACTGACATAGCGAGGTTTACACCACCCGGTTGATATTTACGGGTACCGGGCAGCTGTACATCAGGTGCCTGATATAAACGCGGTAAAATTAACAAACGTTGTTTCTGCTCATTTTTATATAATGCGCGAAATAAATTCATGCTGTCGCTTTTGGCGATAATCAATGCTTGTAAATCAATAAATCCACGACGATGCGGATACAGGGTTAAGGGTATTTTGTGCCATTGTTTTGGCAGTAATGTTGGCAAAATCTGCCAATCACAGGAAAAACCGCGCTGCTGACGAATCCAGATCAGCCAGCGGGGGTAGCCTACGTAGCGATCAAAACGATTACGGTAGTGATCCCCTGGTTCTTTAAATTGTTGAAATTGGCTAAAGCGTAAATGCCGGGTTTGCGCTTCTTCACGCACAACCAGATTTAAGCAAGGTGCTTTGCTGTGTTGTTTGATGTGTAATTGATAATGCACCGGCTCACCTACCGTGCCAAAACGGGGTAATTGGCGATGCAGTTCAAAGCGACTGCGAAAAAATAAGCTGCTGAACATAGCCAATAGCAGCAAGGCGAGGGCGAAGGCAAAAATTTGATAAGCAAAGGTTTTGCGCGTGTCAATACCAAATACAGCACCCGCAATCGCAACGCCGAAAATCAACATGCCCAGCGGTGTAAAACGTTGCCGGAACCAGCGATCAACGCGGTATACCGTACGAAAATTATAAAATAACAGACGCCGTAACATAATCAGGACAAGGCAATACGCACCAACTCCGATAAGGATTTTACTTGTAATTTTTCCATCAGATTCGCGCGATGTCCTTCAACGGTACGAATGCTGATACCCAATTCATGCGCAATAACCTTATTGAGTTTACCATCAACCAGTAATTCAAAAACCTGACGCTCACGTTTGGTGAGTAAAGCCAGGCGTTCATTTTTCTGTTGACCACTACGGGTTTGCTGACTGAGCAACAGACATTCCTGTATGCGCAGGATTAATAATTCAGCATCAAAAGGCTTTTCAATAAAATCAATCGCACCTGCGCGCATGGCACGCACTGCCATGGGTACATCGGCATGACCGGTGATAATCAGTATCGGAATATCAATTTGCCGTTGTTGCAATTCCTGTTGCAATTCCAGGCCATCCATGCCGGGCAGACGCACATCCAGAATCAAACAACCAGCCTGCTCGGGTTCAATTGCCGATAAAAAGCTGTCTGCTTCTGGAAAAGTCTGGGTTTGCATCCCCACAGCACTCATTAATAGTGATAATGAATCACAAATAGCGGGATCATCATCGACAATATAAACTATTTTATTCATCGCTAAGCTCATTATCTACCGGTTTGACCGGTAAGCTGAAATAAAAAGTGGTACCACCTTGGGCATTGGGTTTTGCCCATAACTGACCTTCGTGCGCCTTGGCAATCGATAAACCAATCGACAAACCCAAACCCACACCATGTTTTTTGGTTGTAAAAAAGGAGGTAAAAGCCTGCTCAATCGCTTCTTTAGAAAGTCCAGGCCCGGTATCGGCAATTGTAATTAAAAGCTGATTATCATTGGTTAACTGCGTGCCAATAGTCAATAAACGCGAAGATTTAGGAATCGCATCCATCGCTTCAATCGCATTATGCGCCACATTAAGCAACACTTGTTCTAACAAAATTTTATCCGCCAGAATCAACGGTAATTTCTCAGCCAAACGCAAGGCAAGACGGACTTCATGCCACTGTGCTTCTACCGAGATCAGATTCACCGCTTCATCCACCAATACATTGATATGCAACTTGGCTTTGTGCAACTTGCTACCCTGGCTGAGGCTGCGCAGGTGACGAATAATCTCGCCCGCACGCTGTGCTTCGCTGTTAATCTTGTCCAGCACTTCATAAACTTGTACTTTTTCCTGTTTATCATCATTGCCTGGCAGCGGGATTTGTTTAACCAGGTGTTTGCAGGCAATACTGTAGGTCGCAATTGCCGTCAGTGGTTGATTTAGCTGATGTGCAATCTGGGTTGCCATCTCGCCCATCACACTGAGTCTTGAAGTATGCGCCAGTTTTTCCATATATTGCCGTTCCAGGGCTTCAATGCGTTTACGTTCGGTAATTTCGCCTTGTAAGCGGTAGTTGAGTGTTTGTAATTCTGCGGTGCGCTGGTGTACCAGTTGTTCTAAATGTTCACGATGTTCAAACAGCTCTGTTGTCGCTTGTTTATGTTCCGTAATATCGATTGCCACGCAAATCAAACCTGAAACAGCTTGCTTACCGTCATTACGCTTATCCTCATAAGTCGGCTCAACTATCCAATCATAAAAACGAGTTTGCTCATTGACAGATAAAGGAATTTCCTGACGTGCACTCAGATGGGTTGTCAACACACGCTGCTTGATTGAAGTCAGTTGCATGGCTGCTTTTGCCGGCAACAACTCGTCATCGGTTTTGCCAAATGCTTGCGCCAACACAGGTGGCGCATTATATAACCATTGGTAACGCAAGTCATAATCATGACAGAATACGGCAATCTTGGAATATTTCAAAGCCGCCCGAAACCGGGCTTCACTTTTTTGCAGCGCAGATTGACTTTCTTCCAGTGCCAGCATAGATTGCTTGAGTGCATGCGTACGCTCAGTCACCCGCTGTTCCAGGGTATAAAAAATTTCCTGCAACTGCCGTGTCATACGCCGGAAAGCACTGGATAACTGCTGTACTTCGCTGATGCGGCTGTCTGGAAAATACTGCCCCCATTGTACATGAGAAATACGTGAAGTCGTTTCACTCAGTACGGTAATCGGTTGAATAATAATGCGTGTCAGCATCCAACCCAGCAATAATAGCAGTAGTAATCCAGCAATGAGTAACCAACTGCTGAGTTCAAAATAATTATGTTTGTATTGAATAAAATCAGCTTCTTTTAAAACCACGACAATGAGCCACTGCAAACCCAGCGGTTCCTGAAACGGGGTAACCTGAATAAAAATACGTTCATCACCTAACATAAAATCTGTTTTATGGCAGAATTCAAGTTCTTTCAGATCACCGCCAAGGTTCCCAAAAAGATGTTTAGTCGCATGGCTTAATAAATGTTCATCACTGTCTAAGGCGGCAACGCGTTGCAGGTGAGAGATACTGGAACCCGGCATCAGTCCTGCTGAAGTACGGCTTTGCCGTATAAATGCGGTATTTTGTCTGGAAGAGGCCACCAGAAAACCTTCTTCATCAATTAAAAATGTCATGCCTGAACGATCCGCATCCAGTTCACTAAGCATCTCGTTAAGCTCAGATAAAGCCAGTTCTGCCCGCAATACCCCTTGGCGCTGTCGGTTGTTATCCATCACCACACGACTCAATGCCATTCTAATTTCAGAATGCTGGTTTGCAGGGGTTTCTGCCGCAGCATAAAACGGACTCCAGGCATTGTGTTCTTGTTGCATGGCAATTTGATACCAATTTTGCTGACGCACATCGGTTTGGGCTTCAATTTCTACAAATGCCTGACAGTCCAGCGAAAACATCTGTTTTGCAATATCGGGGCTGGCAATAACCCGCTTGGTACCATCAGCATGTTTACGCACCAGTATCTGTTGCCCTGTAACAAACCCAAAACCAATCGCATTTAAGGTGGGATATAGATCCATTTGCAGACAAAAGTAGTTGACCAGTTCTGCGGGATCGCGAGCATCCAGCCACTGATGTTCAAACGCATTCAGCGCATTTTGGTTAGCCAGCCAGGGGGTGTGGATGTATTGCTGTAAATAGTCTTTAATGCGGGTGGTGATTTCAGCGCGCAGCTCCATGGTCATGCGCTCAGTATTTTCCTTTTCATGACGCTCAGACAAATAATCACTGAGCCATATGCTAAACAGGATAAATAGCATAAACGGTACTGCAAGCGCAGTATGCAAGGAAATTGGGAAAAAACGCTGGAACACAGTTAATCCGAAAGTTAATTAGAAGTTACGCAAAAGTTTCTTTTTTGCACTTTGAGGCACAAAAAAACTGCTTTTGCTCCACACTGTTTTTTATCCAGCCCGTTTTTATCCAGCCCGGGTAAAGTACTAACTCAGGTTATTTCAGAGTGTAGCACGTTTATGTTTAGCCACACGAGATGACCATATATCAGGATATGGCGTCATGATTGAATTTAGTGCGTGCTATTACACCGTGCAAACGCACTATATTGGTGCGCAAAAATACGATATGGTTTATTATAAATAATTGCAAAAACATGTAATAAATTGATTTTATTAAAAATTGATTCATTGGCACAGTTATTGTCATTAGATTGAGCATCGCAGGAAAAGTACAGACGTTTTGCACAATATGTGTACTTATTTATTTTTTATGTTTAAGGAGAATTATCAATGTATTTGAAATCAGCCATGGCTTTAGCCTTAGTCAGCAGCTTATCCAGTGTACAAGCCGCAGAAAAAACCAACGGCATGGAAATCAGTGCCAATGTGAGCATGGCCAGTGATTATGTCTGGCGCGGTTTTAGTCAGACTTATAAAAAACCCGCTATCCAGGGGGGCTTGGATTTGGTACATGACAGCGGTTTATATGTGGGTACCTGGGCATCTAACGTGCGTTTTGTTCCTGATGGCGCAGTATCAGATGGCGCGCAGGTGGAATGGGATACTTATTTAGGTTACAGCACTGAATTCAAAAATGGCATGGGTCTGGATATGGGTTATAACCATTACTTTTACCCAGGTGCCAATAGTGAACGGAATTATGATTTTGGAGAATTCTATGTCAAAGGTAGTTACAGCTTTTTAACCCTGTCTTATAACTATTCACCAGAATTTTTTGGCAATAGCGGCAAAGCCCATTATGTTGGTCTTGGTGCAGAATATGGCTTGCCTTATGACATTACCTTGAGTGGTGCGGTGGGTCGGCAGAACTTAAAAGGTGACGGTGATTACACTGACTGGAGCATTGGACTGGGTAAATCATTTTTTGGTTTGGATTTCAGTCTGGCTTATGTGGATACCAATATCAAAGATGCCGATGATGCCGACGATCTGGCAGCCGCGCGCGCTGTTTTCAGTGTTGGTAAAACCTTTTAATACAGCGTACAAGGAATAAAACACAATGAAAATGGTCACAGCAATTGTCAAACCCTTTAAATTGGATGATGTGCGTGAAGCCTTATCTGAAATTGGTGTCCAGGGCGTTACCGTTACTGAAGTCAAAGGCTTCGGACGTCAGAAAGGTCATACCGAGTTATATCGCGGCGCTGAATATGTGGTAGATTTTCTGCCCAAGGTTAAGCTGGAAATTGCAATTTCCGCAGACATGCTGGATCAAGTGATTGATGTGATCAGCAAAGCAGCTAATACCGGAAAAATCGGTGATGGCAAAATTTTCATTAATGATTTGGATAGAGTCATTCGTATTCGTACTGGCGAATCGGATCAAGACGCGCTTTAACAAAAGGTGAGATACGATGAATATGAAAAATATGAAAAGACCGCTGCAAATCGCAACCGGTTTATTCACATTGCTGCCAGCAATGGCTTTTGCCGAAGATAAACTCAGTGCAGGGGATACCGCCTGGATGCTGGTTGCCACCGCTTTGGTCTTATTTATGACGCTGCCGGGACTGGCCTTGTTTTATGGCGGCATGGTACGCAGTAAAAACGTGTTATCGGTTTTGATGCAATGTTTTGCAATTACTGCCATGATGAGTATTTTATGGGTAGTTTATGGTTACAGCCTGGCATTTTCCGACGGTGGTGACATGAATGCCTGGATTGGAGGGCTGGATAAAATGTTTCTGGCTGGCATCACCCCGGATACAGTTAGCGGCACAATTCCTGAGTACCTGTTCCTGACTTTTCAGATGACCTTTTTCATTATCACCCCGGCCTTGATGGTGGGCGCATTTGCTGAACGCATGAAATTCTCCTCCATGATGGTTTTCATGGCGCTGTGGGGCACTATCGTTTATGCGCCAGTTTGTCATTGGGTCTGGGGCGGCGGCTGGATGAGTGCTGACGGCGTGCTGGATTTTGCCGGTGGTACGGTAGTACATATTAATGCCGGGGTTGCCGGTCTGGTTGCGGCGATAATGCTGGGTAAACGTAAAGGTTATCCGACTACGGCGATGCCGCCACATAACTTAGGTTTAACTGTGATTGGTGCTTCCATGCTGTGGGTCGGTTGGTTTGGCTTTAATGCCGGTAGTGAGTTAGCGGCTGATGGCATTGCTGCTTCCGCGATGCTGGTCACACAAATTGCAACCGCAGCAGCGGCTTTAGGTTGGTTATTTATTGAATGGCTCAATCATGGCAAACCCAGTGTTTTAGGTATTGTTTCCGGTGCGGTTGCAGGTCTGGTTGCGATTACCCCGGCATGTGGTTCCGTTGGCCCTATGGGTGCTATCGCCATTGGCTTCAGTGCGGGTATCATCAGCTTCTTTGCCGCAACCAAGCTGAAATACATGCTGGGTTATGATGACTCACTGGATGTATTCGGTGTTCATGCCGCAGCAGGTATTGTCGGTGCGATTCTGGTTGGCGTGTTTGCAGCACCAAGTTTAGGTGGTTTGGGTTTTGGCGGCGACAACACTACCATTGCGGCACAAGTTGGCATACAAACTGTCAGCGTGCTTGCCACCATCGCTTATACCGCAGTGATCAGTTATATCCTGCTGAAAATTATTGATCTAGTGATGGGTCTGCGGGTTAGTGAAGAAGACGAAGTGAAAGGTCTTGATATGGCACTACACGACGAACGTGGTTACATACTGTAAAATTCTCACGCCTTAACTCGGGCTAAATTATATTTTCCTGGCTATGCCATGCGTAGAAATTGCGGGTATCTTTCATAGATACCCGCTTTTTTTTTACTACTTTTTAATACAAAATTTTTTGACAGAAGTTGTCTGAGCGTAGACAATTTGTTACAAAAATCTAAGCAATCCGAGTTCGAGATGAGATTTTTTATCCAAAATACTTAAACCTGTAAATACTATCAATAACTTGGCATGAGGTAAAAACAGTTTTCAGCCGTATAGCAAATGAAAGAAGCTCGCACCAAATTCAAATTAAATAACAAGAAAATGGACAAGATGACACAGGAAAGCACTGTAAAAATATTAATTGTTGATGACACGGAAGATGGTAGCGCAATTCAGCATTATCTTCAGTTCGCAAGTTTTAACACTGACTGGGTACGCAATTGTCAAGAAATGGAAAATTATCTGAGAAAGTATCAGGTTGATCTGATTATTCTCGATGTGCATTTGCCTGACGGCAACGGCTTAAGCCTGGTTGAAAAATTACGTGCCTATCATCAAAAACCCATTATCCTCATATCTGCGGTATTCGTAGAAGAAATTGATCGCGTGGTTGGGCTGGAGTTAGGTGCTGATGATTATCTGATAAAACCACTCTCATTTTTAGAATTAAAAGCCAGAATCAATGCCATTTTTCGTCGCTATCAAAAACAAGTCGATATCCAGATTCAAGCTGAAATACAAGAAACTTTTCACTTTGGTGATTATGTTTTTAATGTGAGTCAGTATCGTCTGCATTACCAAAACAATGAGATTTCTTTGACAAATACAGAATACAAATTACTCACAGCATTCGTTACCCATGCCAATCAAACCTTAAACCGAGAATGGCTGACTAACTATTGTAAAATCAGTCTGGAAGACCATAAAACGGCACGCGCGATTGATGTTAATATCAGTCGCCTGCGCAGAAAAATTCAACTCAGTGATAAAATTCCCCCTTGTATCCGCAGTGTACGCAAACAAGGTTATCGTTTCATTCCCACTCCTTAAGTAAAAGTTCCTATGAATAAAAAAATCCTGATTATTGGCGGCGGTGGTCGCGAACATGCGCTGGCCTGGAAAGCCGCACAATCTGAATACGTCAACAAGGTTTACGTGGCACCCGGCAATGCCGGTACAGCACTGGAACCTAAACTGGAAAATATCGACATCAGTGCCGATGATTTAGCGGGTTTACTGAGATTTGCCCAGGCACAACACATTGATTTAACCATAGTTGGGCCGGAAGCCCCTTTAGTTGCCGGTTTTGTGGATCAATTTCTGGCAGCAGGCTTGCCTTGTTTTGGCCCAAGCCAAGGTGCAGCACAACTGGAAGGTTCTAAAACCTTCAGCAAAGACTTTCTGGCACGTCACAAAATCCCAACTGCGGCCTATGCCACATTTACCGAAATTGAACCCGCCTGTGCTTATATTCAACAGCAAGGCGCGCCGATTGTGGTCAAGGCGGATGGTCTGGCAGCCGGTAAAGGCGTGATTCTGGCGCAAAGCGAAGAAGAAGCCATGCAGGCAGTGAAAGACATGCTGGCTGGTAATGCTTTTGGTGATGCCGGACATCGCGTGGTGATTGAAGAACTTTTACAGGGTGAGGAAGCCAGTTTTATTTGCATGGTGGATGGCAGCCACATTCTGCCGATGGCAACTTCTCAGGATCATAAAGCCCGTGATGCTGGCGATCTGGGGCCTAATACCGGTGGTATGGGGGCTTACTCACCAGCACCCGTGGTGACAGCGGAAATGCACCAGCGCGTTATGCGTGAAGTGATTGAACCCACCGTTGCCGGTATGGCGGCGGAAGGCCATCCTTATACCGGGTTTTTATATGCAGGATTGATGATTACCGCAGATGGTACGCCTAAGGTGCTGGAATACAATTGTCGTTTTGGCGACCCGGAAACTCAGCCTATCATGTTACGTCTGCAATCTGATCTGGTGACTCTGTGTGAAGCCGCGCTGGCAGGCACACTGGATCAATGTAGCGCACAGTGGGACAGCCGGGTTTCCCTGGGCGTGGTATTAGCCGCAGGTGGTTATCCTGCCGATTATGCTAAAGGCCACCCTATCAAGTTACCGGAAACAGATGGAAAACATGCCAAAATTTTCCATGCCGGTACAGCGGAAAAAGACGGTGATGTTGTCACCAATGGTGGGCGGGTGTTGTGTGTTTGCGCATTAGGCAATACGGTCAGTGATGCGCAAAAGGCTGCCTATGACTGGGTTAAACAAGTGCATTGGCAGGATATGTTTTATCGCCCGGATATTGGCTATCGCGCTGTACAACGAGAAGCCGCTAATAATTAATTTCCCAGAAAAATAACGGATACCCCCTCCGAAGGGGTATCCATAAAGTATTTACCTGATAAGCACTATGTATTTACCTATTCCTGATTTCAAACGCGCCCGTGTTCTGGTGCTTGGTGATGTCATGCTGGATCGTTACTGGCACGGCAGCACTTCGCGCATATCCCCGGAAGCACCCGTACCCGTGGTGCGTGTGCAACAGCAACAAGAGCGTCCTGGCGGCGCGGCAAACGTCGCGCTGAATATTCGTGCATTGAATGCTAACGCGCAACTGATGGGCGTTACTGGCGATGATAGCATCGCCGATATGCTGGAACAGCAATTACGCGAACAAGGCGTTGACTGCTTTTTTCAACGTCACGCCGATGTCCCCACCATCACCAAACTGCGTATACTCAGCCGTCACCAACAACTGATTCGCGTGGATTTTGAAGAAGCTTTTGCCAGTCTGGACATCCCCGCCTTACAAACACAACTTGCTGACATTCTGCCTCAGGTTCAGGTTGTGGTGTTATCCGATTACGCCAAAGGCGCATTATCCGATCCCGGTGAATACATCGCTATGGCGCGTGCTGCCGGACGCCCGGTGCTGGTAGACCCCAAAGGCCAGGATTTCCGGCGTTATCGTGGCGCAACTTTGATTACACCAAATTTAACCGAATTTGAAGCCGTGGTTGGTACCTGCCCAGATGAAAACACCCTGGTGGAGCGCGGTGAACAACTACGCAAAGACCTGGAGCTGGCAGCCTTGCTCATCACCCGCAGCGAACACGGCATGACGCTATTGCAAAAAAATCATGCCCCGCTGCACCTGCCTGCGCAAGCACGGGAGGTTTATGACGTAACGGGCGCGGGTGATACCGTCATTGGCGTACTGGCTGCCAGCCTTGCCGCCGGAGAAGATCTTGCCAGTGCCACTGCACTGGCAAACCTCGCCGCCAGTCTGGTGGTAGCCAAACTGGGCGCGGAAACCATCACCCCGGCAGAACTGGAAACTGCACAGCATATGCCGCACGAACACGGGATATATGCTGCAGAAATGCTCAAGCCACTGGTATTACAGGCACAGGAACAAGGTCAGAAGGTGGTGATGACTAACGGTTGTTTTGATTTGCTTCACGCCGGTCATGTACAGTATTTATCTCAGGCTCGGCAACTGGGGGATAGGCTGATCGTTGCCGTAAATGATGATGATTCCGTGCGCCGCCTCAAAGGTGACAAGCGCCCGATTAATCCTCTGGCACAACGCATGGCGGTACTCAATGGCCTGGAATCTGTGGACTGGGTGGTACCCTTTGGTGAAGACACTCCTGAGCAATTGATTTGTGACTTATTGCCCGATGTTTTAGTCAAAGGGGGGGATTACCAGGTACATGAAATTGCGGGACATCAATGCGTACAGGCACAAGGTGGTGAAGTGCGGATACTGGATTTTCTGGCGGGTTGCTCCAGCAGCGCAATGATTCATAAAATGACCGATTAAACTGAGCCTGTACCAATGCCAATATCCATCAAGCGAATGAAAATTTTATCCAACAAAACAAATTTATGGGTTTTTCTGTTTTTCCTGTTAACTTGTTTCAGCCTGTATCAATACAGCCTGGGATTCTGGTGGGCCTGGGATGATACCCAGATTCTGAAACACGCCTTATCTTATCAACCCTGGCAATATTTTTTCTCCCCGGAAAGCTGGCAGATTTTATCCAGTGCCAACCTCACCCCCTGGGTTTCTTTCTCATTTGCTATAGACGCTTATTTATTCGGTCATACCCCTGCCGCTTTTTATGGACACCAATTACTGGCGCTGGCGTTGGTCGTTTACCTCAGTTATGCTTTATTACGCTTATACACTGGCTTATATCCCGCTTTATTTGGCAGTTTGTTGTTTTTATGCGCACCCGCCAGCGTTGCCATCAGCCAGCAATTAATGATTCGGCATTATCTGGAAGGTTTGTTATTTTTTATTGTGGCCTTGTATGCCTATATCATGTCCCTGCGTCACGCTAAACCAGTTCGTTATTATTGGTTAAGCTTAAGTGTCTGCGCTTTTGTACTGGCGATGACCGCAAAAGAAACCTATGTGCCACTGGTATTACTACTGCCCTTTCTGCCGGAAGCCACACTCAAGCAACGCTTAACACATTTTATCCCTTATCTGGTATTGCTGCTGGCTTATGCACTGTGGCGCTCTTTTATGCTGGAGTCCTGGATCGGTGGCTATCAGGATCAGGCGCAGTCCTTATTACATTTACAACTGCAATTACCGGTTTATCTCAGTAATATGTTATTTGGAACAAGCACTTATGCGCTGCTTGCGGCTTTACTCGTCTTATCCGCTGTGTTGTACAGCCTCTGGTTTTTCCGCCACACACGTTATTTAATTTTGGCAAGCAGCGTGTTAATTGCCGGGCCACTGCTGCCGGTTATTTTATTATTAGCCAGCCAATCCCCGTTAAATCAACGCTTATTAATACTCCCCACCTGGGCGGTTTGTATGGCAAGCGCGCTGATTATTAATCAGTTGTACCAGCGCTATCGCCCCCTCAAGCTGCGGATTTTACTGTTTTTGGCTGTTTTATTTATGAGTTTTATCTGGGTGCGTCAGGCTATGAGCGTGCATACCATATTAAACCAGCAACGTCAGGCGTTTGAAGTCAAAGGCCGTTTTATCGCCCATGCCAAAGCCAATCAGGTGCTGGTTGATGCGGGGGATTGGTATGCACATGGTGCTTTATGGCTACGTCAGCAAAGCAGCGCGACAGCACCACGTTTATTATTTGACTGGATAGAAATGGATCAAGCTGCATTGCCAGATAACGAACCAGCTAGCGAGTTTTTTCAATACCAAACGGCTTGCGCCTGCATTAAAAACATCACCCCACAACTTGAACCACAATTACAGCAGTGGCGCTCACAACGGAAAAGCACAGCGCCTTTATCAGTACAGCTCTCTTACCAGGGCCATCATCTGCAATGGCAGTTTGGCCCTTATACCACGGGCAGCTATCAGATTATTGATCCGGTTTTATTCGGGGCTTCACCCCTGCCTGCCAAAGGCCAGGTACGCACCCGTTATCCTGAGCCACAGTTTCGCTTTTATTTGCGTTACCAATCCCTGGAAGGCTGGATACGCTATTCACCTTTATTAACACTGGACTTTACCACAACGCCTATTACCCTTGACTGGGTGAACGAATCTGCAAAGTAGAGGAATTTGCAGGCAATGACTGAAAACCGTTTCCACCTCAACCTAAGTGCTTGATATGGAAAAATGCAAGCAGATGTTGCCACCAGCTTTGGCGTGGCAACTGGGAAGATGAAGGTGGAATCTGTACCAGAATAACGGAAATATTATCTTCGCCACCGCTGTTATTAGCCGCTTCCAACAATTGTTTTGCTGCCTGATCTAAATCTGTTTGCGCACAAAGTATCTGCTGGATTTTAATATCCTCCAGCATATCATTCAGGCCATCGGAACACAGCAGATAACGATCACCGGCCTGGGTCTGGGCTTCAGTAAGCTCAACCTCAACATCCATATTCACGCCTAAGGCACGCGTGACCAGGTTGCGGTTAGGTGAATGGCGCGCTTCTTCCTGGGTATAAAGACCGTTATCAATTAATTCCTGTAAAACGGAATGATCATTGGTCAGGCATTCCAGCTTTTGTCCACGCAACCGGTACAAGCGGGAGTCACCCACATGCGCGATACTTAAGGCTTGTGCGTAAAATAATGCTGCGACAATCGTGGTTCCCATGCCGCGATATTCAGTACGGCTTTGCGCCGTTTGAAAAATCGCAAGATTGGCTTTTAATACCGCTTGCTGCAATAATAAACTGGCATGTTGATAACCCAGGCTCTCATCCACTGCCACCAGATTTACCTGGGCCTGCTCCGCTTGCAGGGCCTGCATGGTTTCCGTAACGGCTACCTCACTGGCAATTTCACCCGCCTGATAACCGCCCATGCCATCAGCCAGCACAGCAATTGCACAGTCAGGCCCCACATCCGCAACAATACGATCTTCATTATGCTCGCGCAACTGTCCCGTATCTGTGTGGCAAACAATTTGTATGGTATTGGTTTTACTCATAATGAGGTGTCTGATCCGTTCTTTAATTCGGGCTGGTTTTTTACATAAGCTTGTAAAATCCACTGATCCCGGCACTGACGTAACGCTTCAGCCAGACTTGCGCCATCGGGATACCTGTTTTTATAGTTTTTTTCCAATAAAATATCAATCACTTCTTGTAAACAAACGGGCAAATCTTTACGCACGGATAAAATATCCCGATGTGGCTCACTGGCAATCTGAAACATCAAACTGGCCATAGAGTCTGCCTCAAAAGGTAAAGCCCCCGTCAATAATTGATAGAGGCTAACACCTAAAGAAAACAAATCTGAGCGACCATCAACAGTTTTACCCGCTAATTGCTCTGGCGACATGTATGAAGGTGTGCCTAATATGATACCAGTACGGGTTTTCTGACTGTCAGTGATTCGGGCAATGCCAAAATCAGTCAGTTTGAACTGTCCATTAGCGGCATTGTACAGGATATTATCGGGCTTAATGTCGCGATGTACTACTTTTCGCTCATGCGCATAAAACAGTGCTTCAGCGGTTTTAATCGCAATATCAAACAGGTTATCCAATGGCAAAATGTTATTCGGGCGCGTGTAGGCAGCCAAACTGCCGCCCTTAAAGTATTCCATTGCGATATAAGCCAGATCGCCTTCTTCACCAGCATCATACACGGCAATGATCGATTCATGCGTCAAACGCCCAGCTGCGGATGCACCACGAAAGAAACGGGCAATGGCATCTTGCAGGGCTTCGCCTTCAAATTCTGCTGCCAGGGCTAAGGTTTTGATGGCAACCATACGATCCATTTTACTGTCTCGTCCCAGATACACCACGCCCATTGCGCCTTTACCCAGCTTTTTCTCGATTTGGTAACGTCCCAACATGGGCTTGCGTAATTCGCTGTTCGCTTCCAGCCATTGACTGAGGCGATTGCTGGCATATTTACCCGGCAGGCGCGCGCGTTGTGCTGTTTGTAATTGTAACAAACGTTGTTCAACATCCCGATAATTCGGTGATTTTTCTATTAGGTATTGATAAGCCGCAAGTGCTTGCCGGGTCTGTGCCTTACGCTCAAAATCCAATGCCAGGTTATATAAAATACCGGCCATCTGTTTATCCACCGGACATAATAAAAATTTTTCAAAGGCTGCTTCCAGCCGTCCCTGCCCTTGCCAAGCCAGCCCTAGCAAACGATTGGCTTCTATCGCCTCATTCCCCAGATGTACCTGATGACGTAAGGTAAAACTGATATATTTCAGGATTAATACCAGCCATACACTCAATAGTAACAACATTGCCCACGACAAGGGAATCCACCAGGACATCCACAACAGCAAAACCCATTGCACCATCAATAACAGCAATAATCCCATGAAACTTGCCAGGGTCAACCAGGCCGGGTTGCGTGGTGATAATACAAACCAGCAAAATAATAAGGTCAGCAGGCCAGCGATGGCTTGCGCTAATAGCATCCACCGTGGTTGACTGACCAGTTGTTG
Organism: Candidatus Venteria ishoeyi; assembly: GCF_030378065.1. Classification (GTDB taxonomy): domain Bacteria; phylum Pseudomonadota; class Gammaproteobacteria; order Beggiatoales; family Beggiatoaceae; genus Venteria; species Venteria ishoeyi. The sequence goes on from NZ_JAUCGJ010000003.1 coordinate 44,562, forward strand.
ATTTAACAAACTGCTTAAGGTATTGGCAACTTGTAACAGCGGGGCAACACTGGCATTAGCCAGTGCCTGTTGCGGCAGTTGCAAGCTGCTGGCAGTTAAGCCCAGTAATACAATTTTGTCACGAAACCTGTCGGGATCAGCCTGGTTTTGTAGAATCTGCGCCAGAGAAATCACCGGGAAGGGGCGGTATAACCAGGGACGCGCCTGTAATTGCGCATCAGTCATAAAACGCTGCGTGCCGATGCGCACGCCTTGCCCTAAAGCAACTGAAATCGGTGCGTCTAAAGCCTTGGCTGCCAGTGCTAAACTCAGCGAAGGATAATAGTGCTGTTGATACTGGAACACCAGTGGCGAGAGATAAGGACTACTTTTTGGATCAAAATCTCCGGGAGCCAGACCACCCACACCAGCAATTGCGCGCTGCAAAGCTGACAATGGGGGAATCACCATTGCTGCCCTGCGAGGCGGTGCTTCTGGCAATTGAAAATCCTGATTAACTTGTTGCAGGCGATGGGCAATAATACTGGTCGGGAGGGGCTGGGTTTGCAAAATTGGGTTTGCAGTTTCTGTGGTCAGTTGTTGATCCAACCAAAACGGCATGGCTTGAATAAATTTGCCATTGTTTTGAATTGCGCGGGCTAAAATCTGCTCAGGGTTCAAAACCTGTTTAAGCTGTCCCAGTTGTATACCCAGTTGATTAATTTCTGAGATGATTTGTGGATCATCATCAAATGCGCGGTTGAGTAACTCACTGGCTTCGTAAAAATCCAACACGGTTTGTATAACCGGATATATGGATTCATATTCTAACTGATGCCAGAACAAGGTATTACCCAATAAACGCGGTTGCTGCTGATTCAACCATTGTACGGCGCGCGCGTAGTGCGTATAAGATAAGGGCCAACCACTGAGTGCTTGCAGGCTTTGATCATCAATGGCAACTAACAGAATATCCGGGTGCGGCGGTGTTGCCAACCAGGACATTTGCGTTTCATACAGCCAGTCCTCCAGCGGTTCTAACCAGCCTATGCGCGCAAACAATAAAATGCCCAGTGCCAGGATAACACTGATTAACCAGTCTTTACGGTGTTGAAAGCGCATGGATAAGGGCCGTTACCTGTAATTATGGCGCTGGCAGCGGTATTTCACGCTGTTGTAAAATTGACAGTGCAGTCAATGAAATATGCGCGTTAAAACGCCAGACTATTTGAAAAAATCGTGACGTATCTATTACCGGTTTAAGCATCTTCAATTCTCTTCTGCTTCATCGGGAAAGCTATCTAGTGGTAAAAACTCCGGCCCGGTGTCGCGATAACCATAAATCAGGTGAATCGCCACCAGATCCTCTTTACCTTTAAGGTGTACCGTACCCACGCTTTCGCTGTCAAAATCATTATCCAGACAATTTAAGGTGGGATTACCGACCAGGATTCGGCAAGGATTATCCGCATCCAGGGATTTGTCGAAACTTTCCAGACGGGAGGCGGTATTGACCGTATCCCCCAGCACCGTATATTCCTGACGTTCTATGCCGCCCAGTGTACCTGCCACCAGCGGTCCCGTAAAGATGCCAACACGCATTCTAATTTGTGGTAAATGTGCATGTTGCCAATGTTCACGTAATTGCTCAATTTTTTTGCGCATCGCCAAGGCGCATTCCACAGCATTACGCGCATCCCTGGCAATGGCTTCATCACTGGTACTCGGCACGGGTACACCAAAAATTGCCATCACTGCATCACCAATAAATTTATTCACCTGACCACCATGCGCTTCAACGATTTTGACCATCTCTCCCATATATTCATTCAGCCAATCCATCAAGGCTTGGGGTTCCATGCCTTCAGACACGCTGGTAAAATTCTGTAAATCAGTAAACAATACGGTTGCCGTCAGCCGGTGAGAAAGCAGACGGCCTTCCGATAAATATTCATCCCGACTTCGCCAGATGGCTTCAGCGACATCTTTGGACACATGTTTGCTGAAAATATTCATCAGCACTGTGCGCTCGCTGCGATTCAAATAAGAAAAATAACCGGTAATCAATATAATGCTCAGCACCCAGGCAAAAATAGGTGCAGCCATGGGCAGCCACAAACCCTGTATAAAGCTCAGATAGACAATACTAATAATTAAACTGATACCGACCAGGGCAGAAATAAATAAATGGCTGAAAGAATGGGTATAAAAGCATAATAAACCGGCCAGCAAACACCATAAAACAATCCACAATCGCTCCTCAGTTTCATTCCAGCTTTGCAGCCAATGTGACTTGCCTTCTGCCCAATGTAATAACTGACTCACCGCATAACCATGCACCGCAGCTCCTGCCATGCGCTGCTCGCCTTCCAGCCAGCGGCCTATCGGGGTTGCCAGAAAGTCTGGCGTGGCTTCGGCGCGGGTACCGATAATAATAATTTTGTCATGGATTAAATCTGCATCAAAATTGCCATTTAATAAAGCTGACAGGTTGATGCCTTTGAGTTCACCGGGTGCGCCGGGATAGCTCATCATAAATTGCATACCCCCTTCATCGTTGGTGACATAACCACCGAAGTCTTTACTTAATACCTCAGGAAAACGCGCCATAATTTTGCCAAAGTGCCCGGTTTCATCGACTGTGCCTAAAGCGATATTAGAGGTTTCACCTTCTTTATTTTGCAAATAAACCCCTTCATAGGCCATATAACGCCGCACCAGATGCAGACCAAAATACTCATACCAGTTATCCTCGCTGGTCATAAATAACAGTCCACGACGCACTAAATAGCCGGGATCGTAGGTAATATCATTAAATCCTACTTGCTCATGATCATCTTTTAAAAAGGGTGGAGGCAACACATACGCTTCTTTATCATCAGTAAACTTGGTAATCAGCACAATATTTTTATTGTCTTTGATGACTTGCTGAAAACGCTCATAACCCGCACCTTTTTCCTGAGGAACAGGAATATCCCGGTACAGATCCACACCGATTGCACGGGGTTGATATTTTTCCAGCGTTTCCAGGGTATCGGCGAGCAAAGCATCAGATAATGGCCACCCATAACGACGCTGATCGGCATCATTTATCCAGATCATCGAGATACGCTGCTCAACAGGTTGCTTAATCGCCTGTTTTGCCAGCATAAAATCATAAGCCATCAATTCTATGGGTTGTACCTGCCCACTAGCGCGAATGGCTAATACTAAAATAAAACTTAAACCGGCAAGTAATGAAACCATCAGCCAGCTCATCCTGCCAAAGCGCCGCAGCTGTTGACGAAGCCAGTAAAAATATTTAGTTTTTTGGGACATTTTGGGTTGCCTGTATAAAAAGATCCTACCTTTAGGAGTGAGGATGAAATAAGTGCAGGAACTGGGCGCAGGATTTTTATTTATTTTCAAGGCGTGAAAACAGGCGCATAGCAAGCTATGTAACTGTTTTCATAACGCAGAAAATGGAGAAAAAGACCAGCCAAGTTTCTGAAGTTATAAAATTCTCGCTCCTTACTATTCATTCTAGTTAATAGAAGAATACAAATTATTTTTTGTTTCAGTATTCAGTCGCGCAAAATTCATTCCATACACTAATCTTTAATATATAAACTAATAAAACCCAAGAATCCACAGGGGGTACAAAATGAAAAAATACCTGCTAATACTGTTATTATTATTTTTATCAGCGACAGCACTCTACTTTTTCCCCAGTTGGAATGGTGACACGGGAAAAACCCGATGGCTGATTGCGATTGTGCAACTCACAGAAGTGGATAGCAGCACTCAGCAAGGATTCAAAACCGCTATGAAAACACTGGGTTATCAGGAAAATCAAGATTTGACTTACCTTTCCAGCGGCTTTGCAGGTCGTGTCGAACGCTTAGATAAAATGATCCTGGAACACCTGAAACAAAAACCGGACTTATTTATGGTTTCCAGCACACCTGCAACTTTAGCGGTTAAACGTTTAACCGCAGACTTGAATATCCCGGTGGTATTTGCGCCAGTTAATGATCCGGTGGCGGCAGGTATTGTTGCCGATCTTAAACAACCTGACGGCATGATCACCGGCATTCGCTTGCCAACGGGGGATGATTTGCGTTTGCATTGGCTGACTCAGATTGTACCTGGCTGCAAGCGGGTGTTTGTGCCATACCATGCCAATGACAAAAGTGCTCAGACCAGCATTGCCCAGATTAAACGTGTCGCACCGCAACTGGGTCTGGAACTGATACTTGAGGATGTGCAACAGGCCAGTAATATTCCCGCAGTCATTGCGGCAATGCCTGTAAATATTGATGCAATATTTCTGCCACGGGACAGCCGGGTTGAAGCAGCAATTGCTAAATTTGTAAGCGCAGCCCGAAGCCGACAACTACCAATTTCCGCACCCAGCCTGATTCAAGTGCAGCAAGGCGCACTGTTCAGCTATGGCTTTGTGCATTATGATATTGGTCGTCAGGCTGCACGCCTGGTTGATCAGATTATTAAAGGGGTAGCACCCGGTGATTTACCCGTGGAAATGGCTGAAAATACACTCTCACTGAATTTGGCAACAGCCAGCGCATTAGGCATTATAATTCCGGATAAAATTCTGCTTCAGGCCGAACATATTGTTCGTGAATAAATATGACACGCATCCGTATTCGTCATCGCTTACTGATAGCTTTTATTGAACTTGCCACCATTCCGCTACTATTAGCCGGGGGCATTATGGGGTGGCTTACTTATCAGCAAAGTATTGATGAAGCCTATGCCCGCCAGCTTGAACTTACCCGGCGGGTAGCGGTACAAACCCAATCTTTTTTACAGCACTTTCAATTTATTCTGGAAAGCAGTGTACGTCTGAGCAATTTTGCAACGGCTGATAAAAACAGACGGGAAGCCATTCTGGCTACGATACTGGCAGAACGTGATAGCTTCCGCGAAATTGCTTACATGAGTGGTCACAAGCAATTTGAAATCCATCATTCTAATATTCGTCTGCTGCTTCCAGGGTACAACCATTCTCCAGTCATGAATGAGGCTTTTCAGGCCATCATCCTGAGCCAACAGGCATTTCAAAGTTATGTTTATTTTGATGAGCAAAACAACGAACCGCTGATGATGATAGCCATTCCTATTATTGAGCCTCGCAGTGGTAACATGAGCGGTATCATCGTTGCAGAAGTACGCCTTAAACCCATCTGGAATATGATTGCTGAATTGAATCTGGCACAGGGGGAAGATGTTTATTTGCTTGATGACATGAATAAAGTTATTGCGCACCGCAATCCCTCAATTGTTCTACGTGAAACCCAGCTTGCGGTAAATCCTCATCTGCAACGCCAATCCGGCCTGCATGGGCAGGATGCTTTTATGGCGATAACCACAGTTCAATTTGGACAACGCAGTTTTCAGGTAGTCGCTGAACGTGAGACACGTGTTGCTTTACATTCAGTGATAAATGATCTGATTATCAGCGTAGTGGTGGTGGTGTTTACCTTATTAGGGGCGTATATGCTGGGTATTCCTATCGCTCGCCATATCAGTCGGCCCATTGTTGCAGTCTCTGCCACGGCCCGTGAAATTCGGGATGGTAATCTCAAATGTCGGGCAGTAGTGGAAAACGATGATGAAATTGGGGATATGGCCCATGCCTTTAATGATATGGCTGAGCGCCTTCAGCAATCACTGGAACAACTACAAGAAGAAGTTAAACAACGTAAAAAAACACAATCTGATCTGGAGCAACTCAACCGTGCTTATTTTGCACTAAGCATGGGTAACCGTGCCGTTGCACGGGCTGATGATGAGCAGCTTTTGTTACAGGAAGCCTGTCGCATTGTGAAGGAAGATTGTGGCTATCGCCTGGTCTGGATTGGACTGGCTGAACAGGATGAAAACAAAACCGTCAGACCTGTGGCTGAAGCCGGTTACTCTGATCATTACCTGGACACGGTGAATATCACCTGGTCTGATTCCGTACGTGGACGTGGCCCGACTGGAACCGCAATCCGGGAAAGGCATGCGATGTTCACCCGGAATATCTTAAATAACCCCGACTATGCACCCTGGCGTGAACAGGCATTGCAACGTGGTTACGCCTCTTCTGCGGCTTTTCCAATACAAGCAGGAAATCAGATGTTGGGTGCCTTAAACGTCTATGCCACGGAAGCTAATGCTTTTGCTAAGGAAGAAAGTCAATTACTGATCGAGTTGGCAGAAAATATTGGTTTTGGTATTTTACGCTTGCGTACGCAACAGGAATTAGATCAACACCGCCAACATCTGAGCGAACTGGTCACCCAGCGGACCAGTGAACTACAGCACCAGCAAAGATTCCTCCAGGCTGTCCTGGAAAATATTGCAGACGGTATTGTCGCCTGTGATGAACGGGGTATGCTCTCATTATTTAACCGCGCAACCCGTGAAATTCACGGCATCACCCAGGAAAAACTACCCCCTGAACAATGGGCAAAGCACTATCACCTGCTGCAAGCCGATGCTAAAACCTTAATGCCTCAGGAAGACATCCCCTTGTTCCGCGCTTTTCAGGGTCATAAAGTGCATAATCAAGAAATGGTGATTGAACATGTCAATGGTGGCCAACGCATACTGGTTGCCTCGGGTCAAACCATACTTGATGAGCATCGCGTGAAAATTGGCGCTGTGGTTTCCATGCATGACATTACCGAACAAAAACTGGCTGAAACCGCTTTGCTAAAAGCCAAAGAAGCAGCAGAGGCGGCAAACCGGGCGAAAAGTATTTTTGTGGCAAATATGAGCCATGAACTGCGCACACCGCTAAATGCGATTTTAGGTTTCGCTCAACTGCTCCAGCATGATACCCAGTTGACAGATGAACACCAGCGTCAACTCGAAACCATTAATCACAGCGGACAGCATTTACTGTCATTGATTAACGATATTCTGGAAATCTCCCGTATTGAAACCGGAAGGGTGCATATTCAACAGGAAAGCTTTGACTTAAATAATACGATTCACAGCATTGAAGAAATGATTCAGGTTCGCACCAAAAGCAAAGGACTTTTTTTTAATGTGGAATTGGCTGATGACTTGCCACGCCACGTTTTGGGAGATGCGCCGCATCTCAAACAAGTACTCATCAATCTGCTGGGCAATGCACTAAAATATACTGAGCAAGGGGGTATTTATCTGCGAGTTTTTCCAGAAAAGCAAGCCATTGCTTTTGCAGTGCAAGACACCGGCCCGGGTATTGCGAAAGTGGATCAGCCTTATTTGTTTCAGGCTTTTTATCAAACTGAACATGGCATTGCTAAAGGCGATGGTACAGGATTGGGACTGGCTATCAGCCAGGAATTTATCCACCTCATGGGGGGGGAAATTAAGATCAACAGCGAATTGGGACAAGGTTGTTGCTTTCATTTTGCTATTCCCTTGCCCGTAACTGAAGCGCCCACAGCGGTACTTGAGCAAACCCGCCGTGTTATTGGCTTGTCACCCGAACAATCCGAGGTACGGGTATTAGTTGCAGAAGATCACCCGGATAACCGTGAACTGCTGGTCACATTATTAAGCCGCGTTGGTCTGCAAACTCAGAGTGTGGAAAATGGTGCACAGGCCATTGAAATTTTCCAGACCTGGCATCCACAGTTTATCTGGATGGATATGAACATGCCGGTTATGGATGGTTATGAAGCAACCCGCTGTATCCGGGCGCTGCCCGATGGTCAGGAGGTTATCATCGTAGCCCTGACAGCCAGTGCTTTTACTGAAGAGCGCACAGATATTCTGGCTGCTGGCTGTGATGAACTGGTGACTAAACCCGTCATGGAAGCACGCTTATTTCAAATGATATATAAATTACTGGATGTACAATTCTTATATGAAGACATACAAACTGCACCAGTGTCAGTTTCAAATAATGAAATGCATCTGGATAAGCTCCCTGAGACATTACGCACTGAACTGGAAACGGCGGCTTTGAATCTGGATGATGAAGCAGCGCGTGATGTGGTCAACCGTATCCATGCTAATTACCCGGAAATTGCTGACACACTGACGGCCTGGGTGGATGCTTATCATTTTGAAAAAATCATTGCTGCTTGCCAGCGGTAGAGCATCAAACAATAGTGAAAAAGAAAAGGATGAGAATGAAATATCTGGGTGACAGTTGAATCTCCAAAATACAACCTTATATCTTGCGCAATCTTTAAGCTGAGTTCGATGGCCACTTCTTGCACGCATACAGCGCCTATATCGAACCCAGCTTGCTTAAGCTAATTTTATAAATTCTGATAAGAATAGGAGACATGAATGACTGTAAGCACTCAAAAAGAAACTTTTGGTTTTCAGGCGGAAATTAAACAATTACTGGATTTAATGATTCACTCTTTGTACAGCAACAAAGAGATTTTCCTGCGTGAACTGATTTCCAACGCTTCTGACGCGGCAGATAAACTGCGCTTTGAGGCTTTGTCCGATGACGCGCTGTTTGAAGACAGCCCGGAACTGAAAATTTTTATTGATGTCAACAAAGATGCCCGTACCATCACTATTCGTGATAATGGCATCGGCATGGATCGCGAAGAAGTGATGGAAAATATCGGTACCATCGCCAAATCCGGCACCCGCCAGTTTTTCAAAAATCTTACCGGTGATCAAGCCAAAGACAGTCAACTGATTGGTCAATTTGGGGTGGGTTTTTACTCCTGCTTTATTATTGCCGACAAGGTTACTTTATGCACCCGTAAAGCGGGCATGGGCGCAGAACATGGCGTTTGCTGGGAATCCGGTGGTGATGGTCAATACAGCCTGGAAAATGTTGAACGCAGCCAGCGTGGTACGGAAATCACCCTGCATCTGAAAGAAGAGGAAGATGAGTTACTGGAAGATTGGAAGGTACAGAGTATTGTCAAAAAATACTCTGATCACATCATGATTCCCGTAACGATGAATAAAAGCGTTACCGATGAAGAAAGCAAAGAAACCACCATCGAAGAAGAAACCGTCAACAGCACCCAGGCACTGTGGACACGTTCTAAGGGTGACATCAAAGACGAAGAATATAACGAATTTTATAAACATATTGCGCATGATTTTGAAGACCCCATGCTGCACATGCACAACCGCGTAGAAGGCAACCTGGAATATACTTCCCTGCTGTTTATCCCGCAACGCGCACCTTTTGATCTCTGGGATCGACAAAATATTCATGGCATCAAACTTTATGTCCGCCGTGTATTTATCATGGATGATGCCGAGCATTTGTTGCCGCCTTATCTGCGTTTCATGCGCGGTGTGATTGATAGCGCAGACCTGCCGCTGAACGTTTCCCGTGAGATTTTACAAAACAACAAACAGATTGAAAAAATCCGTAACGGTGCTGTGAAAAAAGTGCTGGGTTCGCTGGAAAGTCTGCTGAAAAATGAGCCAGAAAAATATGCCACTTTCTGGGAACAGTTTGGCAAGGTATTAAAAGAAGGTATCTTGGATGATACCAGTAACCGTGAACGTATCGCTAAATTACTGCGCTTCTCAACCACCCATGATGAAGTAGAAGCTTCTGCCATTGGTTTGACCGATTATGTCGAGCGCATGAAAGAAGGCCAGGATAAAATTTTCTATATTACCGCAGAGAGTTTTGCCGCAGCCAAAAACAGCCCACACCTGGAAATTTTCCGTAAAAAAGGCATTGAAGTTATTCTGCTGCACGAACAGATTGACGAATGGCTGGTTACGCACCTCACCGAATTTGATGGCAAACAATTGCAGTCAATTACCAAAGGTGATTTAGATCTGGGCGATCTGGAAGATGAAGAAGAGAAAAAACAGGCGGAAAAAGTCAGTGAAGAACTCAAACCCTTTGCTGAACGTTTAAAAACCGCACTGGAAGCTCAGGTACAGGATGTTAAAATCACCCATCGCCTGACTTCTTCACCCGCCTGTCTGGTTGCTGATCAAAATGCAATGGATGCCAGCTTAGAGCGTATGCTGCAAGCCAGTGGTCAAAGTCTGCCTGCCAGCAAACCGGTTCTGGAAATCAACCCGGAACATGCTTTGATCAAGCATATTCAAGGTGAAAGTGATGAAGGCCAGTTTAATGAATGGGCCAACATCCTGTTTGAACAGTCTCAACTCAGCGAAGGCGGTCAATTAGATGATCCGGCGGCTTTTGTTGCACGGGTTAATAATATGTTCTTGAAAGCAGCATAATGCTTTGTTCCGGGAATGCCCAATAGGGCTTTCCCGGAATTCCTCTTAAACCGCAAACCATTATTTGGATTGTTTTTGTGCCGCCGTTAAAATACCCCGCAAAATATTAATCTCGGTATCACTGGGGGCTGCACGGTTAAACAAACGGTGCAAACGCCGCATCAGACGCCGCGGCTTTTCCGGATCCAGATAATCCACATCAATCAGTGTCTGTTCCAGGTGCTGATAAAAACCATCCATTAACTCACTGCTGGCAGGAATATGCTGCTCGCTTTGCGCTACTTGTCCGTTTTGCTCGGCTTCATTCGCCTCATTCTGCTGCATTTTCAGCCATAAACAGCGCATTTCATACGCCATCACTTGCACGGCTGATGCCACATTTAATGAAGAAAATGTTGGATTAGTTGGAATTTTTAACAATTGATGACAACGATCCAGTTCCTCGTTGTTCAGCCCGGAATGCTCGCGCCCGAATAATATGGCTGCTTCACCATTGACTGCTGAAATTTTCTGTGATGCATTTTCCGGGTCACACTCCGGCCAGGCAATACTGCGACTGCGCGCACTCGCCCCCAACACCAAGCGTGTATCCTGCAAAGCTTCATCCAATGTGTCACAAACTCTGGCTTCTGCCAACACCTTAACCGCACCTGAAGCCCTTGCAGTTGCGGTTGCGCTGGGAAATTTATGTGGTCGCACCAGTACCAGTTTTTCCAGCCCCATGTTCATCATCGCTCGCGCCGCCGCGCCGATATTGCCTGGATGACTGGTTTCAATGAGTACAATAGACACTTGCTTTAACATAATTTTCCTTCATGAAAAAAGATATGGCTTGCATGATACGTAGAATCCACGTACAATTCACGTTTTTTATCGGGGTGTAGCGCAGCCTGGTAGCGCACCTGAATGGGGTTCAGGTGGTCGGAAGTTCGAATCTTCTCACCCCGACCAAATTAATGTAAAAATCAACCGCTTACCATAGCGGTTTTTTTATGCCTGCTTTGCTCCAAAATAGAATCAAAACCCTTCTGCATTACGTTGCTTATTTTACCTCTAAATAGATAAGCCTGCACTCGCTTGTAGCTCTCTATTTTTATGTCGAACAAGATAAACATTTGTGGTTTTGGCAAAAAAGCAAAATCAGCCTAAAACATCCCGATATAGTGCTTGAATCTGCTCTGCAACGGGTTGAATAGCAAAACGTTGTTGCGCATCAATTGCTGCATTTTCACCTAATTGTTGACGCAGCGCAGGTTGTTGTGTCAGTTGCTGTAAGGCTGTTGCCAATGCATCGGCATCCCCCACCGGCACCAGTAAACCATTTTTACCATCTTGCACTACCCAGCCAACACCGGAACCGGGAATGTTGCTGGCAACACAGGGTTTGCCATAAGACATGGCTTCCATTAATACCACGCCAAAGGCTTCCGTGCGCTCCAGTGAGGGCAGACAAAAACAGTCACAAGTGGTAAATAATGCCTGTAATTGTGCATCTTCCAGATAACCGGGCAGGCTGACTTGTTTGGATAAACCCGCTTGTTGAATGTGTTGTTGCAGTGTCTCCCGCATTTCTCCCTTGCCCACCAGAATCAAATGCACATCGGGTAGTTGCTCCAGGGCTTGCAACAGCACTTCATGGCCTTTGTAATAGGTCATGCGACCAATACATAAAATACGCAGACGGCTGTCACCCCAGCTTTTTTCCGCCCATTGCTGGTCTTGTGGCGTGGGCATTTTCTGGTGTTTTTTTAAGTCCATGCCCAGGGATATTGTGTGCGTTTTTGGTTGCCAGGGCGCTAAGGCTGGACTGGCTTGCTGGTAAAGCGGTGAGGTGGCAATGATTGCTGCGCTGCGTTTCAGCAGTGCCTGTTCAAATGGTTGATAGAGACGATAAGCCAAAGCCAGTTGTTTGTGGATGTCGGAGGAAACCACATCAGAATGCCAGTGCAGCACCCAGGGGATTTTGCGCGCGCTGGGCGAGAGCAGCGCCCAGAACGCAGAGGTATTGGGTAGGTGAAAATGTAGTATATCGGGTTGTATACGTTTGAGCAGGCGTGAAAACCAAAGTGGGAAATGCGGCGCAACCGGGGCGTATAATAAGCGTCCATAGCTGGGACAGCGAAATAACCAGTCGGGATCAGCGGCTTGATGCAGAGGTAAAACAGGATTCCAACCCGGCAGGCGATGATCATGTACCAGCGCATAAACTTCGTCACCTTGCGCCTGTTGTTCCGGCAGCAAATCCGCCATGAAGTTTTCAATGCCACCGGCAAAGGGGGGATAATATTTTCCAATATGTAAAATGCGGGGCATGGTTGTATTTTTTTCCTGGGTCTCTACGTGGGTTGATGTAAACGCACTTGCGCAACCACTGCGCGGTGATCGGATACCACATCCGGCAATACCCGGTAATTCACAAACTCCAGTTCTTTGGACAGCAAAATCCAGTCTATGCGTTTATCACTCATCCAGAATGTGCCTTCTTTATTTTGCTCTGGCTGCCAGGTATGCAGGGCAAGTTTTTCTGCAAAATTTTTCAAAATTTGTTGCTCATGCCAGCCAGTATTAAAATCACCCATAATAATAACGGGATTTTGGCGCGCCTGTAATAACTGGCTTAAGGTTTCCAGTTGCTGACTGCGGGCGCGAGCACGTAAAAAATCCAGATGCAGTGACACCACATCAATTTTTTGCTGAGGATGTCCCGGAATATGCGTAGTGGCAATAACAAAGCCTTTCGGCGGTGTTGGCGGGGTGCTGGCAAAACGAATAGAACGGCCTTCCTGCAAGGGCAAGCGGGATAAAAGCGCGGTGCCATATTGCAGCCCCATGCCTTGCACATGCTTGCCTTGCACGCTGCTGTGCATATGACTTTTTTCTGCCAGATACTGCACATGATTAAATGCACCGCTCCAGAAGGATTCGGCATCGGCTTCCTGCAAAGCCACAATATCGGGCCGCACCCGCTGCAAGAGTTTTGCAATATTGTTTAAGTGTTGCTGAATCTTTTTTTCAGACTGAAAAAATTGATGAAAACCATTGCTGCGCCCGTGCGCAATATTTAAGGTGCAGACTTTTAACATGGCAGTGCTATTAGGTGGTGGTATCTGTCTGCTGTCAGCAAACATGGCATACTGGGTGACTTGCATCTTATCATGACCGGTCAGCCCGTAAGCCGTCCAGGTTGCCAAAGCCAGCAGGAAGAATAAACTGATTGTGATTGATTTCAATATTTTCGGCATCATTTATTGTAAGGTAACTCGCAAGAAATAACACCCCCGTAGCGTGCAGGATTTTTATTCGTTTTCAAGGCGTAAAAACCGGCGCATAGTGAGCTATGTAACGGTTTTTACAACGCGGAAAACGGGTAAAAAGACCAGCGAAATGGGGGGCGTTATGCGCTGCGAGTTACCTAAGTAGATTTTAGGGTGTTGTCTAAGGATAGGTGAAACATTGTGAATTTAAACATAAATTATTGTAGTTATTGCGGCGCGGATCAACTGGCAGAAGAAATCCCCGCAGGCGATAATATGCCGCGTATTGTTTGTTCACAATGCGGTAGCATCCATTATCAAAACCCCAAAATTGTTGCAGGTTGTCTGGTCACTTGGCAGGATCAGGTTTTATTATGCCGCCGCGCCATTGAGCCGCGTTATGGTTTATGGACGATGCCTGCCGGCTTTATGGAAAATAATGAATCCATAGAAGAAGCAGCCTGTCGGGAAACGTTTGAAGAAGCGCAGGCACGGGTTACACTGGATGGTTTATATGGCTTTTACAGCATTCCCAGAATCAGCCATGTGTATGTTTTATTTCGTGGTCATCTGGACAAACAAGAATTTGGGCCGGGCAGTGAAAGCCTGGAGGTAAAATTATTTTCTGAAGCGGAGATTCCCTGGGATGACTTGGCATTTAATGCAGTGAGAGTCACTTTGCGGCATTATTTTAATGACCGTAAACGTGGGGAATTTCCTTTACATCTACAAACGCTATGAGTCACTTATTAAAACGCAGTTTTTATGCTTTACAGCAAGCCTGGTCTTACCGGCATTGCCTGCAACAAGCACAACAAAACCGGCAATGCGCTGATATCAGCACGTTGTTACCACAGGATTTGCAACAACAAGGCATTTCTGTGCTGGTGCTGGATTTTGATGGCGTACTTGCCAGTCACGGAGAAATTGCACCTGCGCCAGCGGTGCAAAGCTGGTTGAAGCAATGTACAGCAAGCACAGATATTCAGCAGATATATTTACTCACTAATAAACCCATGTCTGCACGTTTTGCCTGGTTTGAGCAACATTTTCCGCAAGTGCAGTGTTTTATCAGTCCCAGCAAAAAACCCTATCCTGATGGTTTGTTGGCCATAGCTAAACAAAGTGGGCAGCCTGTGGAAAAGCTGTTATTGGTGGATGATAGACTGTTGACCGGCGTATTGGCAGCCTGTATTGCCAAAGTGCCGGTGCTGTGGCTGAATCAACCGTTGACCAATTTTCGCAAGCGCCCACTACAGGAAAGCTTTTTTATGTTGCTGCGTAAAATGGATAAGCTGTTATTAGGCTTATTTAAGGTATTTCATTAAGCGCCATGTCAGTTTATCGTGGTCGCTTTGCGCCTTCTCCCACCGGCCCTTTACATTTTGGCTCATTGGTCAGCGCCGTGGGCAGCTTTTTGCAAGCACGCAGTCAGAATGGACTGTGGTTGCTGCGTATGGAAGATGTGGATCAAACCCGCTGCTTTACTCAGGCAGCGGATAGCATTCTGCGTACTCTGGAAGCTTATGACTTGTACTGGGACGAGTCTTATATGGTGCAAACCCAGCGCAGTGAAGCCTATACTTATGCTTTGCAGCAACTGCATGAACTTGATCAGATTTATGCCTGCGCCTGTAGTCGTAAAGCGATTGCAACGCATAACCAAACACAGGGCCATCCACCAGGTTTTTATGCGGGACTTTGCCGCAATGGCATACCCAATGATACGTTCAAAACCCATGAGCAAATGAGTGTTCGGGTTAAGGTTGAAAATCAATGCTTAGGGTTTGAGGATCGGGTGCAGGGGTTCTGGCAACAAAATCTGGAACAGGAAGTAGGTGACTTCGTTATCCGTCGCGCAGATGGTTTATTTGCTTATCAACTGGCAGTGGTGGTGGATGACCGTGACCAGGGCATTACGGAAATCGTGCGTGGCAGCGACCTCATTGACTCAACGCCACGCCAGTGTTATTTACAGTCCTTGCTCGGTATACCATCCCCGGATTATATACATTTGCCAGTTGCACAAAATGCCCAGGGTGAAAAGCTCAGCAAACAAACCCACGCTCCGGCATTACCGCTGGAGCGCCCCGTTATCTGGCTGTGGCAGGCCTTGGACTTTCTCGGACAACAGCCCCCCAGAGATTTACAGGAAGCAGACCTGGATGCATTTTGGGACTGGGCAATCAGACATTGGCGTCTGGAACAAGTACCTAAAGTGTTGGGGTCGGAATATCAACCATTCCATAGCAGAGCTTCCACTCGATGTTCAAATTAGAAAATTAGCATACATTAAAATTACTCAATCTTTCGCATTCAACAGGGTCTTCCTTGAGGTTTTTTAGGGGTTGAGTTGTTAAAGATGGGCTAGCATCAGTTAAGGAGTGAGAATTTTATAACTTCAGAAACTGAACTGGTCTTTTTCTCCATTTTCTGCGTTGTTAAAACAGTTACATAGCTTGCTATGCGCCTGTTTTCACGCCTTGAAAATGAATAAAAATCCTGCGCCCAGTTCCTGCACTTATTTCATCCTCACTCCTAAGCACACAAGATTTTGTTATACTTTAAAGAAATAATATCACCTTAACACTGTCAGTAACCAAGCCATGCAACGCCCTTATTTACTTTCTACAGATACGCCCTGGCATCAGTTTCCGCCATTAGACAAGGCGTTAAAATATCCTGATGGCTTACTCGCCATAGGCGGCGACTTGCATGTGCAGCGCCTGGTTCATGCTTATAAACAAGGCATTTTTCCCTGGTATAGTGATGAGCAACCCATATTATGGTGGTCGCCTGATCCGCGTATGGTGTTATTTCCTGAACGCCTGAAAGTCTCCCGCAGCCTGCGTAAAAATATCCGCAATGGTGGTTTCAGTGTTACCTTAAATCACGCTTTTCTTGATGTGATTGCCGCTTGTGCGCTGGTGGTGCGGGAAGAGCAGGAAGGTACCTGGATTACGGAAGAAATGATGGAAGCTTATTATGCTTTGCATCAACAAGGCATTGCCCACTCGGTAGAATGTTGGTTTGAGGGACGTCTGGTGGGTGGTTTATATGGTTTGGGCCTGGGTCGTGTATTTTTTGGCGAATCCATGTTCAGCCTGATGAGTAATGCCTCTAAAGTGGCTTTTTCTGTATTTACCCGCCAATTGCAAGCCTGGAATTATGCCTTAATCGATTGTCAGGTGCATACCACACATTTAGAAAGCCTGGGCGCGGAAACAATACCCCGCACCCTGTTCCGGCAGTTATTAGATTCCCATTGTGAACAAGACAGTTGCTTAAGCAGTGCAAAAAAACAATTGGCAATGACTTCTTTTTTTAATCATTCTTCTGAATAAACTACGCGGGTTTACACAATGCGCCCACTTGCCCAACATCATGAACAACGCCCACGGCAGTTAAATTTATATGCCACGCCAAGCCATGACTGTACTTATCTGCCGCAACAGCAAGCCAGAACCATTTTTCTGGATCCTAACATACCTAAAGATAGCTTTATTTATGGGCAGTTAAGCCAACAGGGATTTCGCCGTAGTGGTGAACATTTATACCGCCCACATTGTGATGCCTGTGAACAATGTTTATCAGTGCGGGTACGGGTTCAGGATTTTAAAATGCGTCGCAGTCAGCGCCGTATCTGGCATAAAAATACGGATTTAACCGTCATAAAACACCCAGCTATTTTTCAAACATCTCATTTTCAGTTGTATCAGAAATATTTGGCACATCAGCATCAAGGTGGGGGGATGGATAATCCAAGCCCAGAAGAATATATGCAATTTTTGACCAATCACTGGTCACATACTTTTTTTTATACTTTTTATCAAAACCAAAAATTGCTGGCTGTTGCGGTCTTAGATGAAATGAGTAATGGTTTTTCCGCCATTTATACCTTTTATGATCCAGAACAAAAACAACGTAGTCTCGGCGCTTATGCCATTTTATGGGAAATTGAAGAAACCCGACGTCAAGGACTGGAATGGTTATATTTAGGTTACTGGATACGTGATTGTAAAAAAATGCGTTATAAAATCCAATATCAACCCCTGGAATTTTATCATCAGGGACATTGGGAATCCCAAGTACCCCAAAATTTAAAATAAGGCTGCCACAGTTAAAGCTTTTATTGTATAATTCTAGCGCTTTCGCGGGTGTCGTATAATGGTTATTACCTTAGCTTCCCAAGCTAAAGATGACGGTTCGATTCCGTTCACCCGCTCCACAATCTCATTTCAGAACGTTTCATAATATCCCACAAGCAAAGCAATAAAAGGGATTCCCGCCTTTCTGTTGTTTCATTAGATACCATCTTGTATAGTGACATACCACCGCTTTTGCTGGTATTTATGTTGGCATTTTCATACCAGCAAAACTGCATACCATCAAATCCCCAAAAGGTGCAGTTATGTCATTGACCGATATACAAATCCGTAACGCCAAACCCAAAGATAAGCCATACAAATTATCAGACGGCAAAGGGCTTTATCTGCTGATTAATAAAGCTGGGAAATACTGGCGTTATGGTTATCGCTTTTCAGGCAAACAAAAAACGCTGGCATTAGGTGTATATCCAGAAACTACCCTCCAACAAGCACGGCTAAAACTGGCAGATGCTCGCTTATTGCTGGCTGATGGCGTAGATCCAAGCACATACAAACAGGCGCAAAAACAGGCCAATAAACTGGATGCTGAAAACAGCCTTGAGATGGTAGCGCGTGACTGGTTTGGACGAACCCAAAGCAAATGGACAAAGGGTTATGCAGACGCAACTATCAAGCGATTGGAAAAGGATATATTCCCTTGGCTGGGTAATAAACCAATTACCGATATAAAACCACCTGATGTATTACGGGTGTTGCGGCGTATTGAATCCAGAGGCGCAAATGAAACAGCACATAGGATGTTGCAAATCTGTGGTATGTTTTTTCGCTATGCCGTGGCTACTGGGGTACTGGAAAGTGATCCTTGCCGTGATTTACGTGGTGCGCTTGCGCCTGTTAAACGCAAACACCATCCAAGCATCACAGACCCCGCAAACATTGCCCCATTAATGCAAGTAATCCGGGATTATGAAGGTGAACTTGTCACCCGATGCGCCTTAAAACTGCTTCCCCTTGTCTTTGTCCGGCCTGGCGAACTTCGCCAGGCTGAATGGTCAGAAATTGACCTGAACGCGGCGCTGTGGTCGATACCGGGCAGTAAAATGAAAATGAAAGCCGATCATCTTATCCCCCTGTCCAGCCAAGCTGTTAAGATTTTGCAAGAAATTCAGCCACTTACCCAGCAAACAAGCCGCTATGTATTCCCCTCTATCCGTTCTAATAGCCGTCCAATGTCTGAAAATACCATCAATGCTGCTTTACGGCGTTTGGGATATACCAAAGAACAAATGACCGGTCACGGATTCAGGGCAATGGCTAGAACCAACCTTGATGAAGTGTTGAGATTCAGAATTGAAGTGATTGAAATGCAGCTTGCCCATGCGGTACGTGATGCCAATGGACGGGCATACAACAGAACCCAATACATTGATGATCGCCAGCGCATGATGCAAGCCTGGGCTGATTGGTTGGATGATCTGCAAGTGGGTGATGGTATCAATGGCAATAATATTGTACCAATCAATAAGGCTGGCTAAGATGTTGTAACGATTAAGCCGGGGATAGGGCGGGAAGTCATGAACCTGCCTGATAAGGTGCTGTATCCCTTTCTATGGCACTTTCTTACCTGCTCCTATTTTTTGGTGAAAGGGAAATAATTGCTGGCACGCAGTTTTTTATTTGCCTTTACTTGTGTATCAGTGTTTTGCAAAAATAGGTGCGTAGTCTCATTTCACCCCAAACAATACCAGAGAGGTTAATTATGGCAAATATGGAGTTACTACGCTTAAAACAGGTTTTGGAAATCGTACCAGCAAGCCGGGCAACAATTTGGCGTTGGACGCGAGACGGCAAATTTCCAAAACCTATCAAACTATCAGAACGCTGCACGGCTTGGAAAAAATCAGATATTGAATCCTGGATTGATGAGAGGGCAGCAGCATGAATTATAGGCATAAAAAAACCAGAAAGGGTGCCAGCCCGATCTGGTCAATGTGTCTTTTGTAGTCGATAACACAAACAGCATACACTTTGTTAAGTGCTTATATTATATCAATAAATAGTGGTTACAGCCATTATTTATTGGTACTTATAAGTATAACATGGTGTTTCATGCTGTTTATATCTAACTTTTTATAGGATATAAATCCATGACAACTGATAAATACATTCAATCTGCCATTGATGCAGAATTGGATAACATCAGCAGCAGCACTGGTGGGCGTAATAATGCCCTGAATAGTGCAGCTTTTGCGCTGGGAAGCTTATGTGCAGCTAACTGGAATGATTACACCCGACAACAGGCTGAAGATAATTTAATGCAAGCGGCGCTTGATGTTGAATTGCAGGAATCTGAAGCACGGGCAACCATTAAAAGCGGCCTGGATGATGGTGAACAAGAGCCACGGAAAAAGCCAGAAGCGCTGAACCAGCATCACAATAAAAAGCAGTTTTTCAAAACACCAGCAGATGCAGTGGGGGCATGGTCAACATTACCCGCTGCTGATTCCGATCACGCTTATCTGCAACGTAAAAATATCCAGCCTTATATTGCCCGGCAAAATGGTGATGAACTCATTATCCCATTACAAACTGATTTTGCTGGTACGGTGACATCAGTGCAGCGCATTCTGCCAACCAGGAATAAATCAGGTACAGACAAGCTTTTTATTAAAGGAACGCAGAAAAAAGGCGCGTTTTGTCTAATCGGTGAAGTGGAGGAAGATAAGCCACTACTATTTTGTGAAGGTTACGCCACTGGCGCAAGTATTCATGAAGCCACCGGGCTGCCTGTTGTGGTTTGCTTTGATTCCGGCAATCTTCCAAGGGTTGCGCAGAAGTTACGCAATGAAACAAATCAATGCCCTTTTATTTATTGCGTGGATGCTGATGAAGCTGGGAAAAATGCAGCCAGGAAAGCGGTTAAAAAATCTGGTGGCCTTGATTGCATCCCTGATTTTTCAGGTATAAACAGCAAGGGAAATGATTTTAATGACCTGCATAATGTGGCAGGGCTAAATACTGTTAAAAAACAAATCAGCGAAATGGTTGATCGTGTGGAATCTGGTTTGTTAAATGCTGGTTTTACGGGGCAATCAGATGATGATAAGCCCCAATTCAAGCTTGAAAACGGGAAATTGTACAGGTTACATTCTAAAAAAGATGAACTTGGCGTAAAGTCGGATTATATCTGTATTGGCAGCGCAATCCAGGTTAAAGCTGCCACTGTTGATATGCGCGGCGGCAATCACGGGCGTTTGTTGGTATTTTATGATCGTCAATATGAACGCCAGTTTGTCATGCCTATGGAAATGCTTGCCAGTGAAACTTCAAAGCTGGCAGGCGCATTATTAAATCGTGGTTATTGGTGTGTTGCTCCCCATCAAAAATTTATCCGTGATGGTATTGCAGAGTATGTTAATTCAGTAAGACCACCGGAAACCTTGACCACAACTGAAAGCACTGGCTGGCATGATCATACTTTTGTGTTCACTGGCGGTGAAGTCATTGGTAATGATAACAAGGTAATTTTTACCGGTGCGGATACCGATATTTACGCGGCACAAGGTACGCTTACTCAATGGCAACAAGCAGTAGCAGAGCTGTGTACAGGCAATTCCCGTTTACTGTTTTCAACCTCTCTTGCCTTTGCCGGGGTGTTGATGCCTTTGACTGGGGATGAAGGCGCAGGCACTAATATTTATGGTGATACCAGTACGGGCAAAACCACCACGCAACGTGCAGCGGCCTCTGTATGGGGCAGCCCTGAGCCGGGTGGTTTTATCTCAAAATGGAACGCCACGGCAACCGGGCTGGAAATCCAGGCAGTGCAACGCAATCACACGTTGTTTTGCATTGATGAACTGGGCGAAGTTGATCCGAAAATAGCGGGGCGTTTGATTTACCAGCTTGCCAGTGGCGTACAAAAAGGACGTGGACGGGCAGGTGATACCGGCATCGGGCTGGCGAATCTCAAAACCTGGAAAATGCCGTTTATATCCAGCGCGGAAAAAACCCTTGCCCAACATATTGAAGAAGCGGGGCAACGTCTATATGGCGGTCAGGCGGTACGCTGTGTAGATATTCCAGCGGATGCGGGTGCAGGACTTGGTGTGTTTGAGGATGTACACGGCACACCGGGCAACACAAAAGCGGCGGGGGCTGCTTTTTCAGAGCGCATCAAGGATGCCACGCATAAATTTTATGGCACTGCTGGACGCGCCTTTGTGCAAGCTTTATTAAAAATGGGAATAGCCAAAACCCTGGATTTTGTGACAAGTAAACGCACAGAATTTATGTTATGCCTACCAAGTGATGCCGGGAGCGTTCCCAGACGTGCAGCCAAGTTATTCAGTTTATCAGCAGCAGCTGGGGAACTTGCGATCCAGCTTAACATTTTACCCTGGCAACCCGGCACAGCAATGGAAGCGGCAAAGCGTTGTTTTAATGACTGGCTGGCAGAAAATGGCACGGGCAACCCGGAAGAACAAGCGGCGCTGGCACAAGTGGCTTATTTTATCGAAACCAACCAGGAAAATTTCCGGCGCTGGAATGAAAAGGATGCCAGCAGCGGTGGACGTAATATATCGCACCAGGTGGGATACTTGTCTGAAGATGAAAATGAATATTACATCATGCCCGAAATCTTCAAAAAAGATACCTGCAAGGGATACCGGCCTGAGTTTGTCTTAAAGCAATTAGATAAGCGCGGGATACTGGTTTATTCACCAAAGCGGCGGCAATTACAAATCAGGTTGCCAAATGCAAAAAAACCATCAAAGGTTTATGCAATTAAAACGGACTTTACAGAAAACGTACTGGATACACTGGATACACTGGATACAACTATACATAAAGCTAATAATAACGGGGCTTCTAGCTGTAACCACCCTGTAGCCACTTCGTATCCAACGGGCGATTCTGTAACCACTGAAAGCCAGTCTTGTTCTGGACAGAACCATCCAGAGAAAAAATCTGTATCCACTGTAACCACTGCTGGAAATTCTGTATCCACAGAAAACAGTAATGAAAACAATGTTGTACCCACTGTATCCAGTGTAACCACTATAAAAACAGGTTTGCCAAAAAAAACTTATCAAAAACCTTATGTGGGCAGCCCAAGCACTGCATTGGTTATGGATGAGGATTTTTATTCAGATAATGGTGGGGGGGCAATATCATGAACTTAACCCCAAAAGAACAGCGCAAATTAAACAGAGGGCGCATGTTGATTATGCGGAAAATTCATGTGGAGCGATTAAAGCGGTTTTTAGATCATGGCGGGAAACCACCTGGTGAATTAATGCCACACGAAAAAAAGCGTATTAATGCTTATATGGCTGTTGTTGAGCAAGATATTAAACAGCAGCGCTTACAGTAATTAACCAATGTCTGAACCTTGCATTTATGCGGGTTCAGGATGCAGTCTGGCTAAATCAGCCAGCCTGCTTATATAGGTTTTATTGATTAGAACAAGGACAAAACAATGCCATTCCAAAAAGGCCAGAGCGGAAACCCCAGCGGGAGACCACCGGGAATCCAGGATAAACGTGCAGCATTACGGGATTTGCTCGATCCCCATGCGGATGAACTGGTAAAGCAAGCTGTCAAGATGGCGCTGGAAGGTGACACGGCAGCATTAAAGCTGTGTCTTGATAGGTTGATCCCGCCAATGAAAACTGCACCAGTAAATATACCAGGTTTGGCTGTTGGCAGTCTGGCTGAACGCGGCGCGGCGGTACTGGATGCCCTGGGAGGTGGTGAAATAGAACCAGCCCAAGGTGCGGTGTTATTGTCTGCCTTGCAATCACAGGCACGGATTGTTGAGGTATCTGAAATTATTGAGCGGCTTGAGGTATTGGAAAATGAACGGCACAATTAAAAGTAGGCTGGATGCCCTGGAAATAAAAAAAGGCACGGGTGATAATGCGCCGATCATCGTTTGCCTTAACCAGACTAAAGACCAGGCAGTAGCAGAATATGAAGCGCGTCACGGGGTTGTGGTTGGGGATAATGCTATTTGTATTCAATTCAAAGGCGTAGACGGGAGTGTGCATGAACAGCAGCATTAAAACCCGGTTAAAGGCTTTGGAAGGAGAACAAGGTCAGTTCCTTGATATATGGCTTAAACTCGAAGGTATAGTTATCTCAATCTCTTATTTTGACGGCGCAGACTTTGGCAAAGAAGCAGCACGGCAGCGCGTGAGCAAGTTAAGGACTCAGGAAGAATTCAGCGAGTTTATGCGCGATACTCTAAAGCTGGACACGATAAGTGCTGACCACAAAACCACCGCACTGGCGGTGCTTGCCAACAAGTTGCCGGGATAACCTCCCTTCAAATTAGCTTTATTCAATGGCACTAAGGCCTCTGCTTTGATGTTGCTGGCTTTATTAACAATGATTTAATACAGTCCATAATCTATTTCAGAGTAGAATGGATTGCTTAATGGGTATAAAAAACCTATAAAAAATAGGTATAAAAAAATCAATTTCTTGCACATATCAAGCAGGACATGTATAAATTTTTGGTATTTTTATACATATTTTTCACTGATTACCTGATAAAAATTTTATATAAAGGTTTATTCAGATAATAGTTGCTTCTACCTATTTTCAACTTCTCCAAAAATCCAGCTTCGACCAATTTATCCAGATAACTGGTGGCTGTCGCACGGGAAACCCGCAAATCATCCATGACAAATTCTATTTTGGTGTAAGGATGCTTAAACAGATTATTTAGTAAATCCTGACTGTATACTTTAGGCAGTTCAGCGCGAATTCTATGCTTATAATCCTGCATGAGCTGCTTAATATCATGCACCAGGTGGATGGTTTTCTGTGCGGTATCGGCAATGCCCTTTAACATAAACAAAACCCATGATTCCCAATCATTGGCATCACGCACTTGCTGCAAGTATTGATAATAATCGTCTTTGTTTTCTATTACATAACGGCTCAGATATAAAATAGGAAGTTGCAGCAAATCCTTACAGACCAGATACAAAACATTGATAATCCGCCCTGTTCTGCCGTTACCGTCATAAAACGGGTGGATGCTCTCAAATTGATGGTGAATAACCGCCATTTTAATCAGCGGATCAACGTCCGATAATTCATCATTATTGATGTACTGTTCCAGATTATCCATTAAGCGGTTGATGTCATCGGGATGCTGCGGCGGGGTGTATACCGTTTCCCCGGTTCGCTGATTTTTCAGTGCCGTTCCCGCCTGCCTGCGAAAGCCTGCGTTATTGCCTTCCAGTTCAGACTGAATTTGCTTGATGTGGTTCAGCGTCAAAATTTTACCGTGGCGCACCAGTTCAAAGCCGGTTCTCAGGGCATTGGCGTAGTTTTGCACTTCCTTGGTGGCGGTGTTGGCAAATACTTCGGTTTGCAGTTCAGCCCTGAATAACGCATCCTGCGTGGTGATGATGTTTTCCACGGCTGAGCTATCCCGCGCTTCCTGCAAAGTCAGGGTGTTGATTAAGATAGTCTCATTGGGGATGGTTGCCCCAACGCCTTTTAATTCCGCCAGATAACGATGCGCCAGCGCTGCCTGTTTCAACACCGCTTTGGTTTCGAGTTCCAGAGCTGGGGGCAGTGCTGCGGGTTGCCAGTCAGACATGGCTTAAACCTGCTCATTCAAAGGCGGCAGACTTTCCACAATCCGCACGCTTTCCAGACTCACCCGCACGATACGTTTAACCAGATCGATAATATAACGCGGGTCTTCCGACCAGTCATTAGGGTCATTTTTGATGCCGCTTTTTTTATCGATGGTGACCTGGTAGCGGTCTATGAGCCATTCCAATGCCGGTTTGCCGTTGACGATATAGTCATAAGCCTGCAAGGGAATATTACTTAAAATGACACGGCTGTTATAGATAAGCGTGGTTTTATCCTTTTCCTTGCCTTTTTTGGCAAACTGCATTTTCTGGACGCGGTAAAAACTGGTTTTATCTTCCAGCATATCCGCTGCACTTTCCTGCACCGGGTACGGGTCTATGCTTTCATAGTTGAGATGCCAGTCGGCTAATTCCTGACCTGCCTTGCTGAATGCCCAAAAATCCTGGGCAAAGGGAATACGCGGCAGTTCTTTTTTGAGATTGGCGGCAAAACGGGTTTTGTATTCAGGGGAATGCATTAGCCCATAAACATAATAAAAAATGTCTTTTTTGCTGATGCTGGTGTCGGTATAGGTTTTTTGGAATTCAGCCAGAATGCTGTCGGGGATGGCATCCTGTTTGACGTATTCATCAGCAATGCCAAACAGATCACCGCTACTTTCTATTTTTTCGTAGGTGTAGAGGGGGAAACCCTGACCGCCAGAATGTTGCATATTTAAATCTGGTAATGTATCTACTATCAGTGCTGAAGAATCTTTTCCACCTGCCCCAATACCACTAACATAAATCACAAGATTTTTTAATTCAGGCTTTGGGAAAATCCGAGGCATTTGATAACGTCTATCATTAAAATTTTTATCAAAATAAACCCATTGTTTGCAATAAGGGCGGTACATATCACATACGACTGATGATTTATTCAATGAATGGGTTATTTCTTTTCCTAAATTATTTTTTAAACTAACTGACCAGCTTATTTTAGTCGCATCGGTATTAATGAATTTATCAACAGAAATACTCTTATTCTGCAAGGCTTTGTATTCAGCGACCTGTGCATTATAAAAATCAATCATTTGTTGCATATTATTTTCAAGTTGTTGCTTATTAAAATGATATGTCCAGGTATCACGACTTGTTGCAATCCCTCTTGAATAATCACTAAATATAACTTTTCCCGCTTTATCTTTTTTATCTCCCAATGATATGAATTTATCAAATGCAGGATCGCGCTGATTAATCCAGTCATGGGCAGCATTGGGCTTTAAGGTTTTCCAGTCAATCCCCTGTATGCTGTGAAAATCATCAATAATATTCAGCTTTTCTTTTTGACTGAGATAATCACCAATATCATGGTAAAACAGTTGGCAGTTTTTGCCTTTTCCTGGATTTTTGACCAATAAAGTAATGGCAATAGGGGCGCGACTGCCTGAACCAAAAATTTTGCCACCTTCTTTGCGTGATGTTTCGCCTGATGTACGTTGATTACCCCGCAAGTTAAAACAATAAATGCTATTAAATTCATCGGTTAAAGACTGGCGCAAACCATCCATTGCGTTGCTGTCAATAAATGATCCATTGGTGACAAAGCAGACTATGCCTTTATCCGCAATCCGATCACTTGCCCAACGAATTGCCCGGATATAAGAATCATACAAACTATTTTTATTGGTGGCGCTGGAACAGGCAGCGTAAGTATCCCGAATACCGCTATCCAAATTGGGATATTGGAGATTTTTATTATTGTCATTTTCGCTGGTTTGCTTTGCTGAATAGGGCGGATTGCCCACAATCACCTGTATCACTTGTTTATTTTGCTGTTTGGCGCGGTCGCTGTTGGCTGGCAGCATGGCATCAACCCAGCCCTGCATATCACCCCGGCCTTCCGTCATCTGGAAGGTGTCGGTTAAGACGATGCCGTTAAACGGCTGGTAATCTCCCCCCGCCACGCCATGATAAGCCGCTTCAATATTTACCGCCGCAATGTAATAAGCCAGCAATACCAGTTCATTGGCATGGAGTTCTTGCTGATATTTGCGCTGTAAATCTTCAGGTTTGATTAAGCCGCTTTGCAGCAGACGCACCATAAACGTGCCCGTACCAGTGAAGGGGTCGAGAATATGTACGCCTTCATCACTTAACCCCTTGCCAAACTCTTGCTGTAAGGCAGCATCGGTGCTGTGAATAATGAAATCCACCACTTCAGTGGGGGTGTAAACAATGCCCAGACGTTCCGCCATGCGCGGGAAGGCAGCGCGAAAAAACTTATCATACAGTTCAACAATGATTTTTTGTTTGCCAGTGGCGTTGTCAATGCCTTTTGCGCGCATTTTGACGCTGGCATAAAATCTTTCCAGGGTGGCGGTTTCCTTGCGTAAAGATTGTTCGTGCAGCACGTCCAGCATGGCTTGCATGGCCTGGGATACGGGGTTGTGTTGGGTAAAGTCGTAATCTTCAAACAGGGCATCAAATACGGGTTGGGTAATCAGGTGTTGTGCCAGCATTTCTATGGCATCATCGGTGCTGATGGCGGGGTTCAGATTGTTTCGCAGACCTTGCAAGAAGGTATCAAAAGTGGCTTTGTGTTGGGGCAGGCTTTCCAGTAAGGCTTTAATGCGGCTGATGTGGCGTTCGGCAATGGCGGCAATATCCTTTGCCCAGTCTTCCCAATAACGGCGCTGTCCACATTTTTGCACGATTTTGGCATAGATGGCATCGCGCCATTCGTCAATATGGGGAAAGTTCAGCACACCTTGCTGGCCTGTATCATTGCTTTTATTTGTATCGTTTTCTGATGGTGTGCCGCCGTCATCATCAGCATCCCCACCCGTTACGCCAATCACCTGGATATTATCAGGTTTGCTTTGGTTCAGTTCCAGTTTATTAACCGTGGCATTAAAGCGGTCATCATGGGCGCGTAAGGCTTGCAGCACCTGCCACACGACTTTGTATTTTTTATTGTCTCTTAAGGCTTCTTCCGGCGTTAAGTCTGCGGGTATGCCAATGGGCAGAATAATATAACCGTATTGTTTGCCATCGGCTTTACGCATCACCCGGCCTACAGATTGCACCACGTCCACAACTGAATTGCGCGGGGTCAGGAACATAACGGCATCCAGCGCGGGTACGTCTACCCCTTCCGATAAACAACGGGCATTAGAGAGTATACGGCAGGTATTGCCTTGTGATTCCGCTTTAAGCCAGTCCAGGCGTTGATTACGCGCCAGGGCGTTAAAGGTGCCGTCTACGTGGTCAACTTCGCAGTGTAACAAGTTATCATTGTCTTCATGGGTCTGGTGGTATTCGCTGACTATATCGGCAAACTGGCTGGTAATTTGTTTGGATGCCTTGATATTTTGACAAAAAGCCACGGCGCGGCGCATGGGGCTGTTATCCCCTGCCAGCACGTTACCGTCCAGGTCACGCGCCATGCGTTTGGATAAGCCGTTCCAGCAGCCGGTGATTTTAACCGCGTCTTCCAGGTTTAATTGGTTATCGTCATCCGCCAGTTGCGTTTGAAAAGTTTTGCTGACATATTTTTCATCAACTGCCAGTACCATGACCTTGTAATCCGATAATAAGTTGCTGCTGACCGCTTCAGAGAAGCCTAAACGGTGGAACTCTTTACCATACAGGCTTTCATCATCCATAGAACACAGGCTGGCATTATTTTCCTGGGCTTTGCTTTTGGCGCTGTCATCATACAGGCGCGGGGTTGCCGTCATATACAGGCGTTTTTTGCCCCGGACATAGTTTTCATCGTGAATGCGCACGAATTTGGATTCTTCTTTATCCGCCAGGGTTGCGCCTGTGGTGCGGTGGGCTTCATCGCAGATAATCAAATCAAATTCAGGGGTGTCGTATTGTTGCTGGGATTCAGCAATCACCTGGATGGATTGGTAGGTTGAAAACACAACATTTAACTGGCGTTTGCCTGCCTGTTTTATGTGGCTTGCCAGTTTTTCCGGGTCGGTGGTGGCTGGTAAGGCTAAATCATGGGTTTTAATATCTTCCTGGGTTTTACCGACTTTGGTATCAGAACACACGGTAAAGTTATGCAGGCTTAACTGGCATTCCGCTGACCATTCACGCAGGGTTTGCGATAACAGGGAAATGGACGGCACCAGAAACAAAACAAAGCCGTGATCCCCTGTACTTTTTGCCATTTCTTCGGCAATTTTTAATGAAGTAAAGGTTTTTCCCGTGCCACAAGCCATAATCAGCTTACCCCGGTCGGCCTGTTCAAAACCCGCCACCGTATTATCAACTGCTTTATGCAGGACTTCATTTTGTTTGCTGAAACCTGCTATCACCTTTTCCAGTGCACTTTGCTGGTGGGGGCGTAATTGTTTTTTGGGCTTTAAGCTCAGGTGACCAGGCTTTTCCCAGATAAACTGTTCCCAGTCTATAGGGCTTTGGGCTAAATCCTGAACGCGCAGGCGATTTACGGCAATTTGCTGGTTTTCCAGTGCTTTTTCTGCATTTTTGCCCCATTTATCTGTGGTGGAAACAATCAAACGGCTGCTGAACGGGGCTTTGCCGGATGCAGTAAAAAAGGAGTCTATATCTGATTTTTGCAGGCTGTGCGCAGGATCGTAAAACTTGCACTGGATGGCGCAATATTCCCCGGTATCCCGTTCCTGTGCCACTAAATCTATGCCGGTATCTCCCCCATCGCGTCCAGGCCAATCTGACCATAGCCAGACATCGCTGTATTTTTCCTGATACAGCGGATCGGTTTTTAAGTAGGCCAGCATTAAACGCTCGAATTTATCCCCCTGGTTGCGGGTGGATGTGGCTGTTTGCCGGTAGTCTTCCAGAACGTTGTGAATTGTGGTCATTTTGCGTGGCATTCCGTTGATAGGGGGCTGACAATGTAAAAAATTATTTATTTGTTTGTAGAAACAGGTTTGTTTTTCAGTATCTCAATACCTGCACTTATTACCGCTTCAATCGCTTTTTGCATATTTGGTTTGCCTGCTCCGCGTCCGCTGACATTTACCCAGCCTCTATCTTTGGCGATAGCCTCAAGCTGTTTTATATCGTCTTGCGCAAGCCAGCAATTAAATTGCTTCTTGTTATCCGCGTCTTTGCGCTCCCGATAACGCGCATGGCGTTCTTTGCCTGTTGCTGCTGTCTTTTTCATCCGCACATTATCCAACATTCAGTCTGTTTATAGAAATATTTAATTGAAACTGTTTGTAGAAACGACTATTATTTAATTTTGTTTCTATAAACGAGGTATTTCACATGGCAACAGAACGAAAAATTCTGAATGCTCGACACCGCGCCAAACGCAGCACAGATCACACCTTAAAAAATGTTTGGATACCAAGCGTAGATATTAAGCGACTGGAAAAGCTTGCAAAAAAACGGGGCTGGCTGGCAGCAACCGGGCGCAATGCCGGACAAGTTAATTTCCAGCAGGCAATTAATGAAGTTTTGAAGGCTGGTTTATCAGCTTTGAAGGCATAAAAAAACGGCGCTGTCATCCGACCAAAGACCGACAGCACCGCATCACTCAAACCCAAGAAAGGTATAGAGCAATGAATAGTATAACAAAAAACAGGCAGGCTATTAAGCAGGCAAATAAATGGCGCACAGACTACAACCGGCACGGGCATGGCGGTGTTGTTGTGGTATTTAATGGTGTTGTGAATGGCTGGGTAAATAAGTTACGTAACCCTGAACAATGGCAGCCAGGCTGCATTGCTGTGGATGAACAGCAAGATACCTGGATTGCTTGTGGTGGTAATGCCCAAAGTGGTGCAGAACGCTGGGAGGCTGTGCAATGAATACCATTTACGCATGGTTTTATCAGGCAATGCCGTTTATTTTAGCCGGTCTGTTTATATTGGGGCTTTATGCCTTCATGCGCACCAGAAAGCCGGGTAATGAAGCCATGCCCAGCAGCGTGGTAACTTTAACTGGTGTGGCTGGCGCATTGGCGGCGCTGGTCAGTATGGCGTTTTCCTATTCCTTTGCTGTCAGCCTGGGCGACTCACTGTTTATGAAGCTGGCAATGGTGTTTCTATTCTTTTCCTGGCAGATAGCAGAATTTACAGCAGCCTTTTGGTTTGGGCATAGTCTCAATTCATTGAGCGTGTCAAAAACCATCATTGCTATGATCCTGTTTTTGGGTGGCGTGACTATCAACTGGACGGCGGGACAATCTTTTCTATCAGGGCGCATAGATGATATTGAATCTGAAAGATTACGCCAGAGTGATGCTTACCAATCAGCACAGGTGCAACGCCAAAATGCGCAGAATAAAGCCGCAAGTCTGGCAATTTCCCCAGCACAATATCAGGATGCAGCAACAGCAGTGCAGGCACTTGAATCAGACTTAAACCAATACAAAAACAGTCAGGCTAAAAACTCAGGCGGTGCCAGCGTGGGAACTGTCCAGGCAGTGGTTGCCCGGTATGGTTGCAATGGGTATTACAGTAAATACTGTGTCGAGCAAGAGCGCATAAAATCGGAAATGATCCAGCACCAGAAAACAATCCAGCAGTGGCAAGCGTACCAAGCGGCACAAAGTCACGCGCAGGGATTGGCAGCGCAACCACTACCCAGCGGCGCGACGGATGCAACCTTGCCTGGCATCAGAAACTTATCAGAAACGCTGGGGATTCCAGTTGCTACTGTGAAGGCATATTTCAACTCATTACTGGGCGCGGCTTGTGAGGTGGCGGCATTAGCCATGCTTTGGTTATTTGGCGGTTTTGTGGCGCAGATTCGCCAAGATGAAGGCCAGCAGATGCCACCGGCAACAGTCACTAGGCCGGGTGATCCTATTCCAGCCATGAGCAGTGGTGGCAGAATCAACACAGACGGGCTAATAGAAGGCCATGCCGGGGAATGTGTATTAAACGCCATGGCAACAAGCTGGCTGGATGTTAATTATCCTGACTGGTTGGATAACTTAAACCTGGGCGCATTAGCCTTGCCCGTAGTCAATGACTATAAGCCAATGCCTAAAGGCAATGACTCCAGTTCAATGCCTAATAAGCCAATGACTAAAGGCAATGAGTTAAGCCAAGCCGATGCTGAATTGATAGAAGATTATTTCCCAGGGATACTGGACAATTTAAGAAAGCAAGGCGGGGAAGCTGCAATACCTGGCTTTATTGAAGTTGCCAGACAAAAGAAAGCAGAAGGCAAGCCCATATCGGCACAAGGCTATGATTCTAAAGATAAGCGTACAGTAGGCGGTACTTATAACTGTGAGTCATGTGGTGATGAATTCAAGGCAAAAACAACCTGGCACCGTTTCTGTGCAGCGTGTGGCGCTGAACGTAAAAAAGGCGTTTTAAGAGCAAAGGCAAAAGGGAATAAATAAAAGCAAACCGCCTGTAATCGTGGGCGGTTTTTCAAGGTGAAATATCATGTATAAAAAAACACAATCTCAAGCTTCACAAAAAAAATTGATGGTATTTATGCTGGTACTTTATTTATTTGAAATAACTTTATACTTTGTAAACAGTGCATTACCGTTGCTTTTCGGATTCGTTCACCCGCTCCACAATCTCATTTCAGAACGTTTCATAATATCCCACAAGCAAAGCAATAAAAGGGATTCCCGCCTTTCTGTTGTTTCACTCGACTATCAAGGATTTTAAATTTGACAATTTTCAGTAAATGAGCATCTAATTTATAGATAGTCCTGCCTGATTCAGGAGAAAACAGATGCTCTTTACCAAACCACTACCCTTCATCAGCAAATTTATTAGGGTGAACTGGCTGGCGATGATACGGATAAAAAACATGCTAAAGTTACCACGCGGATCTACAAAGCATACAAAATTTTTGATAAGAAGACAGGTGGATACTTCAATGGTTAAACGGTTGTTTTGCTGTACTTGATCACACCTAAAATAAGTTTGCCGGTAGGATTTCGGTTTTATGAGCCAGACCCGGTGATGAGGCAGTGGAAGAAGAATGATGAAAAGCTGAAAAAGCAGGGTATCAAAAAATCTGAGCGACCAGTGGAACCTGCAAAAAATCCAAAATATCCGAGCAAGCTGGCTTTGATGCTGGAATTACTGGAAGAATTCAAGTTTTACCATCTGCATATCCGCGTTAAAGCAATCCTGGGTGATGCGCTGTATGGAAGTGCTTGGTTTATGAATCAGGCAACGAAGGTTTTTACTGATACACAAACTATCAGTCAATTACAAAAGTCACAAATTGTCCAATATCGCAATCGGGAAATGTCGGTAGCTCAATATTTTGGTAAATACCACGGATACGTGGCAAAGAAGTGAAAGTTATGATTGGTAGTGCGCGATTACATGTTTCAGAAATTGGATGAAATCATCGCAGTTGCCAAAAGGCTTTTTCCGCTCAGGGATTCCTCAAAACATATGAATGATAGAGACTTGGGTAGGCTTGAGCCAACGCCATCGTTGGTATATAGGGCGAAAGATTGTATGTCTTAAGCATAAATTTTGTTTTTGTCAAAAATAAAAACTTGAGAGTCGAGTAATACCTAAAATTTGATCGGTCTTTTTATCCTCGTTCCTAAATCTGGCAGGTCTTTAAGACCTGCCAGGTTGATGTGTAATCAATCCAATATATGTGAAACCAACCCATCAGCCAGTTTGGGTTCAAACCAGGTTGATTTTGGTGGCATCACCTGATTGGCATCAGCAACATCCATCAAATCGGACATGCGGGTGGGAAATAAGGAAAATGCCAGTTTCATCTCGCCGCTGTCTACCCGCGCCTGTAAGCCTTCCAGGCCACGGATACCACCGACAAAATCAATACGCTTATCACGGCGCGGATCGGTAATGCCCAGGATGGGGGCAATTAAATAATCACTGAGCAGACTGACATCCAGTCGCGCCACGGGATCATCTTTAGGAATACACTGGCTGTGAATATCCAGACGGTACCAGCGGTCATTAAGATACATGCCAAATTCACCTGGATGAGAGGGTTTGAAAGGTTCAGTTTCCAGTTGCACCTGGAAGTTTTCTTCCACCCGTTGCAGGAAGCTTGTCTCATCCAGGTCGTTAAGATCTTTAATTACCCGGTTATAATCCAGAATTTTCATGCGCGTGTCCGGGAACATCACCACCAGAAAATAATCATGCGCGTTATCTTGTGGCGCTTGCTCGCCATTGCGCATTTTTGCCACCCGTGAAGCGGAAGCTGAGCGATGATGACCATCGGCAATATATAAGGCAGGCATGGCATCAAAAGTGTCAGTAATCGTCTGGATATGGGTATCTTCTTCCACCAGCCAAAGCCGGTGAATAATGCCATCATCCGCAGTGACATCAACAATCGGCGTGCTGCTGGTCAATTGATCAATCAAACCCTGGATGGTGTCATCCTGTTTATAGGTTAATAAAACCGGGCCGGTCTGCGCGTCTAAGGTATCAATTTGACGTACCCGATCATCTTCTTTGTCCGGGCGGGTAAATTCGTGTTTACGAATCCGGTTGCTGTCATAATCAACCACGGATGCTGCGGCAACCAAACCGATTTGGCTGTGATCATCCATCACCAGTTCATACAGATAATACAAGGATTTGGCATCCTGCTTTAAAACCCCTTGCGCAATCATCTTTTGCAAATTTTCCGCGCCTTTGGCATAAACCGCAGGATCATAAGGGCTGATGCCCTTGGCAAGATCAATTTCCGGGCGGGAAATATGTAAAAAACTCCAGGGACGCCCCGCTGCGCGCTGTCGCGCTTCTTCGGTATTGAGGACATCATAAGGCGGAGCAACAACCGCTTCGGTATATTCCGGCGTCGGGCGTAATCCTGCAAAGGGGCGAATTAATGACATGATGCTTCCTTGTATTAAAAACTTAAATAGAGTGTGTATTTTAACAAAAATACACGATATATTGAGTCTCAGGCAATGGAACTTGTAGTGAATTTTAACGAATATCAAATGATATTGCTGAAATTGTATTGAGTTGTCTGAAGAGCAAACCATGTCCTGATGAATAAACCCTAGCCACTTTGAGCATGAGGCGAAAGCAATTCGCAAGCGTGTAACGGATGAAAGAAGCTTACATCAAATTCAGGTCAATTTAAAAAAATGGCATTTTGTCCCAATCCTGAACAAAAAAAAACCTGGATTTTGTTATCCTAACTATCATGAAAACACCACCTTCACCTCATTTATCTGCTTTTTGCAAGCCGCAGGCAAAAGTCATTTTTGATGATCAGATAACAGCGGCTGCAAGTTGGAAGTCCTGTCCAGTGGATATTCGCAGCTTACACAGTGAAGCGCGCAGTCAGTTTCAGGCCATGTATCACAACTTGTGTCGCCCGGAAATCAACCCGCAGATATTGGCCTCAAACCCCAGAATATTGTATTTATCTGGTCAGGCCGGGGTAGGTAAAAGTCATTTATTACAGTATTTTCGCCAGCAGGTGCATCAACAGGGACGCGGTTGTTGCGTTAACATGTCCTTGCCGCTGCTAATGCAAAATCCTGATGATTATTTGTTGAATCAGGTGATCGAGGGTCTGGAAAAACCCTGGCAGGAAAGTGCGCAGACCTCTGCTTTATTGCGGGTATCCCATGCGCTGTTGGAAAATTATCAACGTATTCCAACCAGTGCTTTGCAGATTTTCCGCCAGGGACAGTTTAATGATCACAGTTTGGGGCTGGCAACCCAGGCTTTGTGTCAACAGCTTTGCAAACACCCGGAGTTCCAGGATTTAGAGCCAGAATTATTACGTGTGTTGTTGTATTTACAACGTCATGAGCCACGCTATCGGCGGCGGGCCTTAAAATATCTGCGCTGCGAGCCACTGAATAAAACTGACTTAAAAATTCTGGGTGGTATGCCTGCCACAGCCCTTAAAACCAAACCCGGTATACGCCTGGCACAATTAAGTCAGGTAATTTTTCAAGTCAGCGGCGGACCTTTGGTGTTATGCCTGGATGAACTGGAAAATATCAGCAGCCCGGTACCGCTCAGTGCTTTTATGCAATCTTTGTTGCTGTTGGCACAGCAGGCACCGCGTGTATTGCTGCTACTTAGCTGTCTGGAGAAGGCTTATTTGGAAACTTGTCCGGCGAGTCTGCGCAAGTGCTTACACAGCCATATGACAAGCCTGGATTTGTTACCGGGTTGCTCAGAACAGGAAGCCAGGGACTTGATTGCACAACGTTTAAAAACCTATTTTAAGCACTTGCAACTGCAAACCAAGGCCAATGATCCGTTTTACCCGCTGAATATTGCAAATCTGGTGCTGACATCAACGCAAACACCGCGTGATATTCTGCAAGCCTGCCAACGGCAACAAGGAAAACATCAAACGGGACAACAAGCAGCGTCACTATCACAAAAACCGCTGCAATATCCACCTGAACAACAAGCACTGGAAAAACAATGGCAGGATTTTATTGCGCGTTTACATCCCGTCTTATCACGCTCCCTGCCGGAGCAAGCGACTGGCCTGCAAGCATTATTACTGCACAGCCTGTCGCAATACCTGCAAGAACAGCGTTTAACAAAACAATGTCAGGTACAAACTCAAGACAGTGACATACTGCTGCTGCGTGGTGAGCAGAATACGCCTTTACGCCTGCGTTTATGTAATCAACGCCTGCAAAACGGTGACTTGACACGCCAATTACAAAATTTACTGGATGATGCCAGTTTGCCTATAGCAAATCAGGATGACAGTATCCCGATTGCAATACGACATAGTATTTTCAGTCGCAGCGCCAGTAACAGCGTGGCCTTAAAACTTGGTGAAATCCGTCGCGCCGGGGGCATGGTGGTCATCCTGGAAGACAGTGACTGGCGCACCCTGTGGTTTATGCGGCAGTTTTATCAGCAAAAATACCAGCAAAAAGGATTTCAATCCTGGCTGCAACACCGGCAACCCCTGTCACAACTGCCAGGATTACAACGTTTAACCTCATTTTTTGAGGATTTAAATCATGCAGTCGTTTCTCAGCCAGAAGCAGCGCATAAAACCAGCAAGCCGGTTATGCCATCACCCGCACCTGCTTCAACGCAACAAGACATACAAAGACCTTCCCAATTTTTAAAACCTGGAAGCACTGCAATAAAAACAAAACCGGAAAAGTTATTGGTAAAGCCTCATGAACCAAGGCAGAGCAAAGCACCCGCGACAGAAGCCCAATTATACCTGCCCAGCACCAGTGGCGAGCCACTCAGCGTACAACTGGGGCGTAGCGCCGATAAAATGCAACAACGACAAGTTGATCTGCGCGCGCATATCGGCATTCTGGAAGAAAATGGACACAGCGCCTGGCAACTCTCTGCCAGCTTGATGGAACAACTTTTATTACGTGATATTCCGGTCTTGCTGGTTGATACGCAGGGGCGTTTTAAGCATTATGCGCAGCCAGCGCAGTGGCAACAGCCTGCTGATCCAGTGCAAGCGCAACAATTTCAGGCTTTGCGTGATCATCTGCAAGTACAATATTATGCGCCCGGTCAACACCCGGATAACTTACAGGACATCAGTCTGCCCGTGCAGGTTGCCGGATTAGGGCGCTTGCCGCGTAATGAGCGCATTGATTATTGTCGGGCCAACAGTGCCATGCTGGTTGCCTTAATACGCGAGCAAGGCCAATCGATTGCAACGGCGGCACAAAAATGGTTAAGTCAGGCCTTGTACGCGCTGACGGAATATTATCATGATGAAGCGGTGACGCTGGTGCAATTAAAAGTTTTTTTACGCCAGCACCAAACACGTCAGGCATTGCCGGAAGCTGATTTTATTAATTTATTGCAAGGGTTGAAACAACTCCCTGTCAATATTGGTTTAATGACATCCGAGCACGCCAGCAGCACCGGCTCCACAACCTTGCGCAGTCAACTTAACCAAGGTCAGGCCGCCAACCTGATTTTACTGGATTTACAGCACTGCACGCCCGCCCAGCAAAATTACTGGGTGTGGCACAGTCTGCTGAGTCTGAATAATCACGCAGAGCAATTTCCCGGCACGGCCTTGCGCCAGGTCTGCATACTTGATGATGCGATAGATGGGTTGTCACCTTACCAGCAGATACGCCAGAGCGGCTTATTAACGCAGCTATTAAAACGCAGTCGCATGGCTGGCGTCAGTCTGGTTTTTAACAGTGTATTTAGCAACCACAGGGCAGAAAGCTGGGGGCTGTTATTTGAGCAGCAGGAAGCTGTAGAATTAGGCAGTTGGTTTATTGGCAGCATGTCTTTAGCCAAAAATCTGGAAAAATTACATACCTTGTTTGTAGGGACGGGGCTTGACCCCAAGCGGATTTTGCCAGGCTTGCAAACCCATGGTTTTTATATCCGCAAAGCAGGGGAAACCTTACGCTTTACGGGTAAACCGGCGCTGGTTAAACCAGCGTTGATGCAAAGTACACTGACTGCGACATCAATAAATGCAGCAAATAGATAATGTGGTTTCCAATTTTGCCGGAGATGGATTTGCAGTCTTACATTTGGAACATTTCATTTCATTCTCCGTAAGCTTATAATGAAAACCAGCGTGAAGAAAAAGCGGTTTTTTCGTATTTCAAATCTCTAAAACCTACGAAACAGAAGCTTTTGCATAACACCAATTCATCCTATCAGTTTATTATTATCTCTTCTATGCAACTACTTAATTTCCAGGTTTCCAATTATCGCTCAATTAATGACAGCGGTTTAATTGATGTCAACCCCCGCACCATGCTGGTGGGGCGTAATGAAAGCGGCAAAACCAACTTACTGTTGGCGCTGCAAAGTCTCAATCCGCCAGCAGGCATTAAAAAGCTGTCTTATGTTAAAGACTTTCCTCGCTGGCGTAATATTTCAGCGTATCAGGATAGTCTGATTGTGGTGAAAACCCGCTGGGCTTTATCCACTGCGGAACAACAACAATTACTGGAAATTTTCCCCAGAACCGGATTTGGCGCAGAACCCGTTACAGAACTAGTCATCAGCCGTGATTATACGACTAAACGTCAGATTCATTTTGTAAATCTGCCGCCACTGGAAATCGACAGCGCGGCAAGCGACAGGCAGCGCCGCAGCATTGAGCGCAGCATTAAAAACGCGCTGAAAGATGCGCTGGATAAACGCAGCATAGAAAAAGCTGGACGTGCCTTAAATGTGTTGAGTCATGAAATTGCAACCGGACAAGATGATCCTGCGGAGTGGGCGCTGCGGGTGTTGAAGGTCATCGGCGTGTTTCAGCGCTCCTTCGATAGCTTAAAATTGTCCTTGCCAGACAGTAGCAAAACGCAGTTGCAGGCGTTGAGCAAACATGCCGAGCAAATTGCGGCGGATGCCCCGCAACAAAAACAGGCGCGGATTTGGGTCAGTACAAACCTGCCGGTATTTGTGTATCTGAATGAATATCCAAAACTGGCAGGACATCAGAACTTAAAAGTTTTTCTGCAACACGCTGAGCAAAGTCGTATGAGCGAGGCGGAGCAGAACTTTGCGCGTTTGTGCAAAGTCGCTGAACTGGAACCGGCAAAATTATTAAAATCGCTGCACAGCGATCATCAACAGCGACAACTGCTGACCAACCGCGCCAGCGCAATTGTTACCCGCAAACTGCGTAAACTCTGGCGTGATCGTCCGTTAAAAGTACGCTTTCACGCCGATGCCGAACATTTTGACACGCTGATTTCAGAACCTGATGATGTGTATGATGTTGAGGTCAATTTAGACGAGCGCAGCCGTGGTTTTCGCTGGTTCTTCTCCTTTTATATCACTTTTGCCGCCGACACCACTGAGGGGCTGGCCAGTAATGCCATTGTGTTGCTGGATGAACCAGGTATGCATTTACACGCCCACGCACAGCGTGACTTGCTGGATCATTTTATTCACGATTTTGATTTACCAGTTTTATTTACCACCCATTCTCCATTTATGATTCCGCAGGAAGAAGTGAGTAGTGTACGCACCGTGGATATTGATCCAGAGCACGGCACCTGGGTCAGTAATCAACCCCAGGCACGTCCTGCGCATTTAAAGCATGACAGTCGCACCCTGTTTCCCTTGCAGGCTGCGCTGGCTTATGAGCAAATCAACGCTTTGTTTGCGCAACGCCCGTGTTTATTGGTGCCTTCACTGGCAGAAGCGATCATGCTGGAAGCGATTTATGTCTATTTGCAGGAGCAAGGTAAAAGACTGCCAGCGCTGGACATCATACCTGGCGCAGGTACGCATAAAATCGCGCATATGGCCGCCTTATTAGGCGTACAAGCCGCGCAATTACGCATACTGGAAACCCACAAAATGGATTTAGCCCCAGACCATGTGGCTTTGCCCGCAAAGGCTAAGAATATTGCAGCCTTACTGCCTGATGAGTTATTGCATGAATGGGTTTGCCAGGCCCATAAGCAACTGCCGGGTGAACCGCCACCGCTATTGTATAAAGAAACCAGCGCAGACGGTTATCTGGATGCCTTAACGCCTTATGTACGGTTTTACCATGAGCGTGAGCAGGTTTTTCAGCATTTACAACTGGCAAAAATCTTTATGTTGGTGCTGGGGCAAAATCCACAGCAGGTTTTATCTGAAACAAATATCCAGTTATTTGAAAAATTTTTTCATATTGTCATATAAAAACAAATAATAAGGTTTGTTTATCACCGTATTCCGTTTAAAATGATCTGTTTTTTCCTTGTAACAGACCTTTTACATGAAAATACTATATATCAATTGGGCACCTTTATGGTTAGGTGCTGAAATCGGCGGCGGCGTTAATGTGTATGCCCAGAATATGGCGCTTGCTTTGCAGGCGCGTGGGCATCAAATGTACTCGCTGTCAGCGGGATACGCTTATAATTTTGCCGGTGGCACGTATTTAAAGCGTGGCCCGGATTATCAGGGCGTGATTAATTATGAAGTGATCAATGCCCCGAATATTTCACCAGGTTATCTGCTCAAACCCAACCCGACAGCGGATTTGCGCGAACCGGAAATCGAGCAGATTTTTCAGAAACTATTACAAGACTTAAAGCCGGATTTGGTGCACTTTAATAATATTGAGGGCTTTTCCGGTCATTGCATTGAACTGGCTAAGGCCAGCGGCGCGCGGGTGGTGTTTTCACTGCATAATTATCACCCGGTGTGCAATCAGGTGTATCAACTGTATCAAAATCAGGAAATCTGCGAGGATTTTCAGGACGGCGCAAAATGCGTCAACTGCTTCAGCCCGCCGCCGAAAGATAAGGAAATTTTCAAACGTAAGCTGGGTTATCACATTCACTTATACCCCGAAGGTCATTTATTCTGGGGGCCTATCCATTTTCTGAAAAACAGCATCAAAACGCTGCTGCTGTGGAGCAAGCTGGCGCGTTCCATTATTGGCGTCTGGCGTGAGCGCAAGCGTTTAAATCAGCAGCCGGTGGATACCCAGCCGCAACCTGAAGCGACAACAGAAACAACCTTCACCTTACACCGCACTGAACCGGTAACTATCTCAGTACGAGAAAAATCAGCGGGTCTGGCTTATAAACAACGCCGCGAAACATTGGTTGCCGCAATTAATCAGGCCGACTTGGTGTTATCGGTCTCCACCTGGGTGTCACGGATTTTTATCGGCATGGGCGTGGATAAAACCAAGCTGGAAACCTGCCATATCGGTAATCGTATTGCAGAAATGGGACGCCATTACACCCATCCACAGCCGGATTACAGTGATAATAAACGCCCCATCCATCTGGTATATATCGGTCTGGCTTCGCAGCCCAAGGGGTTTCCATTTTTTCTGCGCACCCTGGCGAACCTGGAAAGTAAAGATTTAGCCCGAATTCATTTACATATTTATGCCAAGGGTGTACATAATTTCGGGACTTTGCTGGAGCCGTTAAATGCTCGACTGGCGGGGCTGGAAACCCATGATGGCTACCGTAATACTGACTTGCCGCAGATTCTGCAAAAAATGGATGTTGGCATCGTGCCGCCCATCTGGTGGGACAATGCGCCGCAAGTGGTGTTTGAGATGATGGCTTTGGGCGTGCCTTTGATTGGCGCGGAAATTGGCGGTATACCGGATTTTGTGACCCATGATAAAAATGGCCTGTTATTTAAGCCCGGTGATGCTGAGGACTTACAAAAACAGTTGCTGGCAATTGTGTCTAAGCCTCAGAAAATTGCCGATTTCCGTGCTGCCCTGCCGCCAATGAAAACCATTGCAGAACATGCCGATGAGCTTGAAGCTTTTTATCAAAATAATCATTAAACGCTGGTTTGATGCAGTTGCTGACTCTGGCAGTGGACGGTTTATCCGTGCCAGCATCCAGCGCAGGCGCATCCAATGGCATATCTGGCAGGCAGCGCGCCGGGGCAATACTCACAATGAAGGCTTGAGACAACAGCTTTTAGCTTTACGCACCTCAGATTCTGGCTATTTTATCTGGCTGTTGTTACATAAGCTGTACATCCCCCGCTTATTAAGCGCGAAAAACAAATACGGGGCGCAACAGCCTTATTTTTCAATTCTGGTGCCGGTGTATAACAGCGATCCCGTCTGGTTGCAGCGCACGGTCGATTCTGTCATCAGTCAGCACTATCCACGCTGGGAATTGATATTATGCGATGATGCCTCGCCTCAGGAAGACACGCGCCTTTTGCTAAAGCAATTAGCCGGGTGCGACAGGCGCATACGTCTGGCATTTAATGCGCGTAATCAAGGTATATCCAGAGCCACCAATCATGCCGCCAAGCTGGCGCAGGGGGATTGGCTGGTATTGCTGGATCATGATGACACGCTGTATGCTGATGCCTTGGAAAAACTAGCTGAGCATATCGGGCAGCAGCCGCAGGCCAGTGTGTTTTATTCTGATGAAGATCGGCTTTCTGCCCAGGGCTTTTGTTATCAACATAATTTTAAACCCGGCTTTTCGCCCTCATTGCTGGAAACCCAGAATTATATTTTGCATCTGGTGTGCGTGACTAAAACTGCTTTTGAAGCGGTGGGCTGCCTGCGCAGTGGTTTTGACGGCTCTCAGGATTATGATTTGTTACTGCGTCTGCTCAGTGCCAAACACACGTTTTTCCATATTCCTCAAGTACTGTATTCCTGGGGCGAAAGTGATACCTCCATGGTGGGCGGTCAGTTAAAACCTGCGGTATTTGATGCCGGTCGCCGTGCTTTAATCGAATATTTTGCCCGTACCCAGGCGCGTATAGATCACATCAGCGCTCAAGCAGGCAGTGGTGAATACCATGCCCATTTTAAGTTGCCCACGCCGTGCCGGGTGTTGTGGGTAAAAACCCGACCGGATGCCGCGCCGCTGGACTTACCCTTACCGACTTTCAGCGTAAACTGGCAAGTCGATGAGATTATTGCTTATGATGGCATTTCCCCAATTGTTGCCGCCTTATCACAGCTATCCGCGCAAGCCGAGCCTTATGATTTTATTTTATTTTGCCGTGCAGGTCTGGATGCCGTCGATTTTGAGTTGGTTTTGTCCGAATTAGGCGGTTGGGCCTTACGCCCTCAAGTTGGCATGGTAGCCGGTTTAATTGTCAATCAGCAGCAGCAAATTTTACACGCAGGCTTTTCCTATCTGCCATCCGGGCGCTTGCAGGCGGATTTTCAGGGCAGAAAACTTAATGATACACCGCTGGCGAAGCGGGTACGTGATTGCAGCGTGGTTTCTGGTGACTTGTTAGCCATGCGCCCGGATGTATTGCAACAGCACCAGGAAATTCAGGGCATCAGCCACCCGGACTATTGGTTTGTGGCTTTGTGTCTGGCTGTGCAACAACAGCAGCAACGTGTGGTGTACCTGCCTTGGGCTGCCATGGAAGCACGCGCGCGTGGGCTTGGGGATTTCCCTGTGCCTGCAAGACCTCCCCGATTGTTAAAATCTGGAAGGTCTAAAATCCATCACCCCACAGAACTTTATCTGAACCCGAATTTGATTTCTCCCTGGAATGACTGGCGCTTGCCAAATCCATTGCCTGATGAGCCACAATTGGCACAGACTATAGATAACAATA
Source organism: Candidatus Venteria ishoeyi (assembly GCF_030378065.1). Classification (GTDB taxonomy): domain Bacteria; phylum Pseudomonadota; class Gammaproteobacteria; order Beggiatoales; family Beggiatoaceae; genus Venteria; species Venteria ishoeyi. The sequence continues at coordinate 88,646 of NZ_JAUCGJ010000003.1, forward strand.
CAAGTCTGTCATTTATGCCTTATCGGCAGGCATCGCCCTTATCAAATAATAAGCCTCCTCAGTTTTCAATTATTCTGACCACCTGGAATAGTCATCTGGGCTATTTACGGGAAATGCTGGAATCCATCCATGTTCAGCAATGGAGCGATTTTGAAGTCTGTATTGCCGATGATGCTTCAGATAAGGCGCGTTTGCGTGACTATTTAAAAAATCTGGGGCAGCAAGATAGCCGTTTTGTGGTGCAACTGGCAGATACGCGTTTAGGCATTGCCGGTAACACCAATCGCGCCTTAGCAAAAGCCCGTGGTGAATGGCTGCTATTTTGTGATCATGATGATGTACTGGAATCCCACGCGCTGCAAACGCTGGCGGATTATATCCAGCAACATGCCAGCGTGGATTTGGTATACAGTGATGAAACCCTGATGGATGAACACAGTGTCCGTCACAATCCGCACCATCGTCCCGACTGGAACCCCGACATGTTTACCAGCCAGATGTATTTCCCGCATCTGGTGGCAGTGCGCCGCAGTCTGGTGGAACGTGTAGGCCAGCTAAATCCTGCCCTGGACGGCGCGCAGGATTATGATTTTCATTTGCGCACCACCGAGCAAGCGCGCGCAATAGGCCATATTCCCGAAGTGTTATATGCCTGGCGTATGCATCCTGATTCGGTGGCAATGGATGCTGCCAGTAAGCTCTATGCTTATGAATCAGGACGGCGGGCGCTGGCGAATGCCATGTCACGGCGCGGCGAAACTGTGAATGTGTTGAATGCACCGGGTACGGCATTGGGTGTTTACCGGGTTAAACGCAAAGTGCAGGATTGCACAATTTCCCATATTCTGGCGGTGGACAGCGCGCAGGCGATTAACAGCATTCGCAGTATCCGTCAATGCAGTCGCCGTCCAGTGGAAATTATTGCGGTGCTTTCCGGTAAGGATGCCAAGCTGGCAATCGCTTTGCGTCAGGCTGATGCGCAGCTACAAACGCTGATTGTTGCTGATGACCACAATCGCGCGCAACGCTATAATGCAGGCGCACGCATTGCCCAGGGGCAGCAACTCATTTTTTCTCCCGATAGCGTGGAACTGGTGGACAGCGATTATCCTGATGCGCTACTGGAACACAGTCAGCGTAGTGATATCGGCGCGGTGGCCGGTAAACTGATTTATCCTAATGGTTGTTATTATCACACGGGTTTGTTACTGGGCGTCAATGGCTTTTGTGGTTATGCCCATCGCAATATCTGGCAAGGCCCCGGTTATTGGTATTATGCTTTAGTCATTCGTAATTATACTGCGCTGTCCTGGGACTTTATGGCAGTATCCCGCCCCCATTGGCAGGAAGTTGATGGTTTTGATGAACAACTGGCACAGTTTGCCGATGTTGATTTTTGTCTGAAACTGGGGCGTTTGGGTTTGCGTCAGGTGTACACACCTTATGCCAGCGGCGTGTTCAAACGCGCTGTTCATCATCTGGAAGCACTGCAAAATGAAACCGCAGCTGATATTTTGATTCAGCGTTATGGCGTGGAAATATTACAAGATCCACAATATCACCCACGTTTGTCAAAACAATTTGAGGACTTTTCTGAATGTTAAAAATCTTATTTGTCTGTATGGGAAATATCTGCCGTTCACCAACAGCCCAGGGTGCTTTTGCAGAACTGGTCAAACAGCAGGGCTTGAATGCTAAAATCCAAATCGATTCTGCTGGTACCCATGCTTATCATATCGGCAAAGCCCCAGACCAGCGCGCGCAGGCAGCAGCCCGTAACCGTAAAATTGATTTAAGCGACCAGCGCGCACGTCAGGTTCAGGCGAGTGACTTTGAACAATTTGATTATATTCTGGCGATGGATAAGGATAATGAAGACAATCTACGCCACATTTGTCCATCTGAACACCAGGATAAGATCCATTTATTTCTTGCGTTTGCTCCTGAGCATAAAGAACAGGAAGTGCCTGATCCTTATTATGGCGGCACGCAGGGGTTTGAACATGTATTGGACTTAGTGGGAGCTGCTGCGCAGGGGTTGTTAAATAATATAGAGGCAAATTATGGGTTTGCCTAAGGAATGGGAATTAAATAACTGGTACAGTTGGCACAGGATTTTTTTTCATATTCAAGAGTAAGTGTTCAGTCTCTCCCAGGGCCAGCAGAATGCCAGCGTTCCCAGGAGAAGTAAACGGATACATTCAAGACACGAAAATTAGAAATATGGTGCCGGATCATAAAATATCCGGGTTAAATACGAGTACCAATCGTTATTTCTTGGCATCTTTCACCAAAACATCACCAAATGGCGTTCTGACACGGTGGTGACCTGCGGGTACATCTTCATCGGCAATGGTGCGGGGTTTGAATTTGGGTGCAGTTGCTGATGAGGTTTTGGCTGCGGGTTTTGCGCCAAAAGGCATGGGTACTGCGGGTTTGGTTTTAGCAACGGGTTTGCTTGTATGTTCCGTCATGCGACTTTGCAAGGTCAGTTCCTGTAATGGCATATCCGGTTTGTTCTGAGATTTGATCTGTACGGTACGTGGTGCAATTTTTTTAATTTGCCACTCACCAATCGTCCCCCCCTCTCTGCGTTTAAACGTTTTACCCTGGAAACTGATAAAGGCATATTTTTTTTCTCCAATCGTACTGACGCCCTGCAAAGCAATGGTGTCGGCTGCCAGTACCGGGTGTACGAAGAGTCCTAAGCAAATTAGTAGTAAAGAATATTTCATTTCTTTTATCCAGGGTTAGATATTAATGGGTTGGCGTAATTGCTTTAATTGTTCAAAAATCGGGCTTGTGACAGGTTTGAGTTTTTTACGCATCAGGGAGCCTATGGAGCTTGTGCGTGAGAAAATCGGGCGCAATACGCCATAATCCAATGCGGCTAATGTCATCATGGCTTGCAAATAGGCTTGTAACTCAGGTGCTTGTTTAAGCACAGCGTTTAAGCCTGTCACCATGCCGGGGTTTTCCATGCAGCAGGCTTGCGCAACATTGGGTAACAGGCTTTCAATCGCCTGATTGTCCATATTATCCGGTTTTAAGCTTGTAAAGTACTGCGCCAAATAGACAATAAAGTGATTGACGATATCCTGATTAATTGGTTTTTTTAATACCCGCTCGCACAGTTGGATAAAACTTTGCCCCTCTGGAGAAAGTATCTTTAACACCAATAAAGCCACCGGGTTGTTTTGTTCTGTCAGAGGTTTAAGCTTGGCAGCAAGGCTTGTGTAAGCATCATGCGCAGCTTGTTGTTCTGGCAACAGACGCATATCACTGCGCAAAAAACCCAATAAATAACTATTTTTATGCTGACCACGATGCCATAAATCTTGTATTTCCGCTGTGTTTAATAAACCGGGCTGTAATATCCGCTGCACAGATTCGGCCTGCATCATCGGCTCTTCTTCAAATGGCAGAAACTCCAGTATATGCTGAGCCAGTTCCTTGCCCAGTTCACTGTTGATGATATTACTTTTTTGCAGCATCTGGCGGGCATTGTCTGTTTCCTGCGCTGCCCACCAGGCCCGTTTTGCCAGTTCCGGCGTTAACCCTGGCGCATGTACAACGGCAATCACCGCTTCAGGCTCTCCCAGTTTCAGCAACTGTTCCAGGCTTTCATCCCGTGCTTGCCCCATGCGGATCCAACGGCTGATATATACGGGATAACCTTCCGGGGAACCCAGAATCACAGCGGAAATCAGTTCCCGCACCTGACGCAGGTATTGTTCATCCCGGCAATTGGCATTGAGTTTGACCTTGGCTTCGCCACGCGGTGTCAAGGCATGAACAGTCATGCTCGATTCATTAATCCGAATGGCTTTGACTTCACCTGCCAGCAAAACATTTAAGCGTAAGTTGTCTTCGTTGGATAAGCTCATTGTTTACGGTTTACGGTTTAATGCGAAGGCATGTTTGTCAACTAATAACTGATAACTGATAACTGCAAACTGATTCATACTTGCCAGCGCCTTAACATCTGACTGACTAGCTTGCCCATATAACTGAGTAAATCGGTACTCATACCCGCATAAAACCGTGCCACATCAAGACTACCCAGTGCCAATATCCCTTGCGGTTTTGGAGTGCCCAGTGGTATTAACACCGCAGAGCCAAGTTTTAACTCGGGAAATAAATACGCAGCCTGGGCATTCGTCAGCCGACCACAGAGTGGCGTGCTGGTATTTAATACATTTTCAAACAGGTTAAATACTTGCGCATCATATTCTGTCAGTTCCTGGCGCAAGGCCATTTCTGCTTGTATCTGCGGTTCTTTCAGTGACACATCAAACAAACGCACGATAACAGCATCGGTGTTAAATTCTTCATTTAAGCTTTGATACAAAGTATCAAAAAATGCATCCAGGTCGGTTTGTTCCAGTAAAGCAGTCACTAAATGCTGAATCTGAACATTTAATACTTCATTACGCTTGGCTGCCTCAATCATGGTATTAATCTGGCGCTGCAACTGCTGATTCTCATCGCGCAGCACCCGTACCTGACGCTCAACCAATGAAATGGCGGCATCTGGCCCATGCGGAATATCCATTTTAGTCAATAAAGATTCGTGATGGATAAAAAAATCGGGGTGTTGTTGCAGATAAGCGGCAACTTTTTCCTCGGGTAATTGTTCTAAACTCGCACCACTAAAAGGATCGCTATTCATAATTCAATTGTTCCTTCAAAAACACGTATCGCAGGGCCGGTCATCCAGACTGGCTGTGTTATATCATCCCAACGTATTTGTAATACACCGCCGGGTAAGTCAACCTGCACCTGACTATCCAGCTTATTCCACAGGCGACCAATCACCATTGCTGCGCAAGCACCGGTACCACAGGCCAGGGTTTCGCCACTGCCACGCTCAAATACCCGCAACCGGATACGCTGGCGATTAATAATCTGCATAAAACCGACATTGACCCGCTGCGGGAAACGCGGATGAGATTCCAATAATGGGCCAATTTTAGCCACAGGCGCATGATCCACCGAAGGAATTTCCAGCACGGCATGGGGATTACCCATAGATACTGCACCAATACGCAGTTTTTGCTCACCCACTTGAATCTCGTATTCAAGTGCTTGTTGCTCAGCTTCAAACGGCAGTTCCAGCGGCTCTAGTAGCGGCACCCCCATATTCACTCGCACTTGATCATCGGTTTCCAGATACAGACGAATAATACCGGAATGGGTTTGTACCACCAACTCATCTTTGTCAGTTAAGCCCTGTTCCCGGACAAAACGGGCAAAGCAACGCGCACCATTGCCGCATTGCTCAACTTCCCCACCATCAGCATTAAAAATACGATAATTAAAATCCACTTCAGGAATACTGCCAGATTCCACCAGCAATACCTGATCGCAACCAATGCCGGTATGCCGATCCGCAATTTTGCAGATTTGCCCGGCAGTCAGCACTAAAGGATGGGCAACGGCATTAAACACCACAAAATCATTGCCTAAACCATGCATTTTAGTAAAAGAACGTTTCATCGTGATTACGCCCCTTCAGGGCTTGTTTTGCAAAAAACATTTTAAAAAGAACACAAAGAGCGCTTTATTTTTTTAGCAGCCATCCTTTATTGTCTGGCATCTTTGCGTGAAACTTGTTTTTGCTTAAGTTAATGACTTTGGGGCGTTGCCCCAAGAAATCCAAGCCCAGGCTTGGCCTCCTTTAAACTTAGGAGTGAGGATAAAATAAATACAGAAACTGGGCGCAGGATTTTTATTCATTTTCAAGGCGTGAAAACAGGCGCATAGCAAGCTATGTAACTGTTTTCACAACGCAGAAAATGGAGAAAAAGACCAGCCAAGTTGCTGAAGTTATAAAATTCTCGCTCCTTATGGCGCAACCCGCAATTGCTGACCAATACGTAAACTCGTTGAGCGTAAGTTATTTAAGGACATCATCTGACTCACCGTACTACCATAACGCCGGGAAATGCTGTACAAGGTATCACCAGGTTGTACAGTATGGTATTTCACGCTGCCATAGCTGGGTGCCACAGGCGCAGTATTGGGATAAGCCGGTACGCTGGTAGCACCAAGACGCAGTTGCTGACCAATACTTAAAGTCGCTGAACGCAGGCTATTGGCTGCCATTAATTGCTCAACACTTAAACCATAACGGCGGGAAATGCTGTATAAGGTTTCGCCAGGTTGCACGCTATGCACTGCACCATAGGCGGGTGTTGCAGGAGCAGGTGTATAAGTGGGTGCTGGGGTATAGGTTGGCGGCGGAGTATAGGTTGGCGGTGGGGTATAGGTTGGTTGTGCAACTGGCATTGTGGGACTGCCGCTAACACGCAATTGCTGGCCAATACTTAAGGCCGTCGATTGCAAACTATTTAAGGCCATAATCTGATTGACGCTAGTGTTATAGCGGCGTGAAATACTGTATAAAGTTTCCCCCGGTTGTACCACATGCATACCCGCTGGCACGCCGGTATTAACTGGCGGTGTCATCGTTGGCGGCGCACCTATTGGGCTACCAGGTTGTACCACTACCGTACCCGGTGGCGTCATACCTGGCCCCGTACCTGAGACTGGCGCAGGGATTTCCGGCACCACTTCAGTGCGACTGCAAGCAGCCAACAAAGAAATTGCAGCTACGCCAATGAGAACTTGAGTGGGTTGCTTCATAAGAAAACTCCTAGATCAATAAGTCGGGCATGAGATGTAAGCGACTTTCAGTAGCGAAGCGAATGAATGAAGCTTAACATCGAATTCAGGTTAATTAATATTATCTACCAATCATACACGGTATTTTATTGGTATTGAAGTGGACATTATGCGCTAAAACGGGTATGCTTTGCCGCCTTTATGTGTGTGGTATGACATGATTATCTATAAATAATGTCATGATTATGCGCCCGTAGCTCAGTTGGATAGAGTGCAGGCCTCCGAAGCCTGAGGTCACAGGTTCGATTCCTGTCGGGCGCGCCATTTCCCCCCAGCTTTTTATAAATTCTTTTCTTGACATCGTTAGTAAAGTCTATATGCTGCTGTTCCAGCTAGAAAAGAAAGAATCTTGTTTGAATCTACTGTTTCGTTGTTTTATTCGTAATTCCTCGTCCTGTTGTTTCTTAAGTGTCAATCTCATTTCCCGCTATTCAAGCCTCTTGAAGGCTCTCTTATATTTAATTTTCAGGATGTTATTATGTCTAATACTGTTAATGGAACCGTTAAATGGTTCAACGAAGCTAAAGGTTTTGGTTTTATCGAGCAGGAATCCGGCCCGGATTTATTTGCTCACTTTAGTGCCATTGTGAGTTCCGGATTTAAAACCCTGGCAGAAGGCCAGAAAGTTGAATTTACCGTCACTCAAGGCCCAAAAGGCCCACAAGCTGAGAATATTGTCGCTATTTAAATTGACAGCAATGTCGTTGCTTCGGTGTAAGTGATTGGCATTTATCTGTACTTTTAAATAAAAAAAGGTAAACCATTTGGTTTACCTTTTTTTTTGCAACAAGGATGGGGATTGCTCAGAGCATGAGCAGACGGGGAAACGATTGGGGCAATGCCATAACTTAAAAAAATAGATTAACAGTCGCCCCCATATCAGCAAAGCTATAACGCTAAACTAGCAACAAAAATATAAAAGTCGTGTATCGTTACATAAAATAATATTTTTTAGTATCCATAAAGGTTTACCTTGTGTTTTTTATCCAAATATTTTTATTGATGATTTTGCTCTGCTCACCACTATTGGCAGCACATAAAGAATCTCAGAATCTAATTTTTCATCACCTGTCTATAGAGCAAAGTCTATCGCAAAATACCATTTATGCCATTGCCCAGGATGATTTAGGCTTTATGTGGTTTGCAACCCGGGATGGATTGAATCGTTATGATGGTACGGATATTAAATCATATCGTTATGATGCAGAAAATGCGAATACGCTGGGTAATCATAAAATTCACAGTTTGTATTATGAGCCGGGTGGTTTGTTATGGATTGGCACGAAATCGGGTCTATTTGCTTATGATCGCAGCGCTGAGCAGGATAAAGATAAAAAGGAATTTATTCGCTATTGGGGAGAAAAAAATAATAAAAAAAATGCTAATTATGATATTCGAGCAATTTATGCCACGCAGGATAAACATCTGTGGTTCAGCACCGATGGCAATGGTTTGTATGAATTCAATCAAGATAAAACTTTTTTAAAGTCCTATCGGCATGATCCCGATGATCCCAAAAGTTTGAGTAATAATGCAGTCTGGTCGATTGTTGAAGATGATCAAGGTTTTATTTGGGTTGGCAGCGATGAAAACGGGCTAAACCGTTTGGATCGTGCCACCGGCAAATTTACACATTATTTATCGAACCCCAAAACAACGCCTTATCGGCAAAATCATATTACCCATTTAATTAAAGATCACCGGGGCATGTTATGGATAGGCACTGTCGGTGGTTTATTACATTTTGATCCGGTATCACAAACAGTAATTAAAACCTATACCCATGATCGGGAAAACCCAAACAGCTTGGCTAAGGATGAAGTTTGGACGATATTGGAAGAGCAAAATGGTTTTATCTGGATAGGTACTGATGGCAACGGTCTGGATGTTTTAAATCCCAAGACAGGTCAGTTTCATCATTATACTCATGATCCTTCAAATATCAGAACTCTCAGTCATAATGAGGTTATCTCGTTGTATAAAGACAGGGAGGGTGCTTTATGGGTGGGGACCGATGGTGGTGGCATTAATTATGGTCAGTTAGCGCCATTTCAACATTGGCATCACCGGGCGGACTCTCAAAATAGTCTGGCAGGTAATCATGTGCGCAGTTTGTTGCAGGATAAAGATGGTAGTCTTTGGGTTGCTACGGATGGATTTGGGCTTGATCATTTTTCCACCGATTATCAAAAGGTTGAACATTATCAATATGATAAAAATGATCCTTTCAGTTTGCCTGATAATAGGGTTCACAGTTTGCACCAGGATGCCAATGGTCAGATTTGGGTTGGAACGGACAATGCCTATTTAAGTTATTTTGATAAGGTACGGCAAGGTTTTGTCTCCTATGCTTATCAACCCGGTATGAAAAAAAACAATAATGCCATTCAGGCAATTACCAGTGATGTCGATAACCGCCTCTGGATTGGTACCCACCAAGGTTTAAGTGAATTTGATCGCCAACAGCAAAAATTTATTAAACACCCGCTATTAGTGCAGGAAAAACCACATGAACGGGATGAACTGTTATCAATTTCCGTTATTTACCCTGATCAACAAGGCAATCTCTGGATTGGTTCCCAGACGCATGGCCTGTTTCGTTTTAATCCAAAGCAACAAAAGTTACACCATTTTTCTGAAAATTATAAAAAAAAGGGGAATCTGACTGATCCTAATATCCTGACAATTTATCAGGATAGTGATTTACGATTATGGATAGGCACTGAAGGGGGTGGTTTAAATCTGTTTAAACCAGAGCATGAAAGTTTCCAGGCTTATCGGGAAAGTTCTTCTCCCCCACTGGCAAATGACTTTATTCATTGCATTTTAGAGGATAATGCCGGTTTTTTGTGGCTCAGCAGCCACCAGGGTCTGATTCGTTTTAATCCAAAAACTGGAGTCAGCAGTCGCTATAGCGTATTTGATGGATTGCAGGGCAATGAATTTACCTTAGCCTGTACCACAGGTATTGATGGTTATTTATTATTTGGTGGTCGTAATGGTTTTAATCGCTTTAACCCGCAAAACTGGGAAGCCGCTAAAACAGCCCCTAAATTATTAATTACAGCAATTGATGTTAATTCAGAAGGCAAAACCATCACATTATTAAAACAACCCAGTCCAACACCGGATGCTGTGCAGCTAGCTAGGCAGGAGAGTAGGCTTTCCGTTACATTTATGGCCCCCAGTTTTTTCCAGCATGAAAAAAATTATTACCGTTATCGTTTGAAGGGTTTGCATGCTAAATGGCTTAATATTAAACAAAACCGGGTAAACTACAGTTATTTACCACCTGGGAACTATACTTTTCAGGTAGAATTCAATTCACCTGCTTATGCAACAAAAAGTCGGGCTGAATTTGAACTGGAAGTACCTGAACCCTGGTGGTTATACCCCCCTTTTATTACATTAAGTACCTTTGTGTTAATTATCCTGATTACAGGTTTGTTATATTGGCGACATCAACGCCATCATCGATATCAGAAACAAATTTTAAAAAATCAGCTTGCAGATAAAAACCAGATATTACAAAAAGTTAATAAGAAACTACAACAAGAAGTCATGGTTCGGCGTCAATCTGAGAAACACTTATTGGACGCTAAATTATTGGCAGAACAAGCGCAGCAACAAGCGCAACAGGCCAATAAAGCAAAAAGTACCTTTCTGGCAAATATGAGTCATGAATTACGCACGCCCTTAAATGGTATTATGGGATATGCACAAATTCTGGAAATATCTTCCTCTCTGACCACTGAACAAATGGAGAGTGTACATACCATCTATCAAAGTGGTAATTATCTGCTGACTTTAATTGCCGATATTTTGGATTTATCCCGTATTGAAGCGGGAAAACTGGAATTTCATCCGCACTATTTTAAGCTGAGTAACTTTCTTGCAGGTATTAAACAAATGCTGCAGATCCGCGCCCGTCGTAAAGGACTTAAGCTAGAGTTTAATGCCAAGGCAGAAACCCTGGCCTTACAGGTATATTTTGATGAAAAGTGTTTACAGCAGATTTTATTGAATTTATTAAGTAATGCGATTAAGTTTACTGAAAAAGGCAATGTATCACTCAAAATCCAACAATATAATAAACAATTACGCTTCAGTGTGCGCGATACCGGTATTGCTATTCCACAACAGGAATTATCAAAAATTTTTGAACCCTTTCAACAACTTGCTAATCAAGGCAAAGTAAAAGCAAATGAGGAAGGTACGGGATTGGGTTTATCAATTACCCGTAAACTTATTGAGCAAATGGGGGGGCAGTTACAGGTTGAAAGTCAGGAGGGGGTAGGCAGCCATTTCTGGTTTGAATTAGCCTTGTTATCAGATGCAAGTTCTCTTAATACGGAGCGTGATAGATTTAATCATCAGCAAGCTTTCAGTAATGAGAAAAAAGTCATTGCTTATCGTCCACTATATGTTTCGTCTGAAAATGCTAATACACGGACAATTTTGGTGGTTGATGATCAAATCAAAAATCGTAACTTATTTCATCAGCTACTCATACCGCTGGGCTTTAAGGTGATGGATGCAGAAAATGGAAAACTGGCATTGAGCCTATTAGAGCGCTTATATGACAAGCATGAACTACCCAGCATAATCTTTATGGATCTCAAAATGCCGATAATGGACGGCTTAAGCTGTATTCGCACTATAAGAGCGGATCAGCGTTTTAGTGAATTAGCCATCGTTGTGCTGTCCGCTAATGTACTTGAACAACAAAAAACTGAAAGTTTCAGCGCAGGTTGTAATCATTTTATCACTCATCCTGTACAATTTTCAGAACTCTTGGACAGCATAGAAACTTATGCAGGCATTGAATGGATAAGAGAATAGGAACAGATATGACCCAATTTCGATATCTTCGCTGTTTTTTTGCCCATTTTCCGCGTTCCTAAAGAAAAAGCTGGATTAAAAAAGATATATTAGAATATAATAATATAGATTGTGAATACAGAAACCACCATCCAACAATCCCCCCCTGCAATTTTTTTAATGGGGCCAACCGCTTCTGGTAAAACAGATCTGGCAGTCACATTAGTGCAACAGTTTTCCTGTGAAATTATCAGTGTAGATTCTGCGCTGGTGTATCGCGGTATGGATATTGGCACAGCAAAACCAGATGCACAAACCTTGACCGCTGCACCGCATCGTTTATTGGATATTCGCAGCCCGTTGGAAAGTTATTCTGCGGCTGAATTTCGGGCAGATGCATTACAAGCAATGCACGAAATCACCGCACAGGGAAAAATCCCTTTATTGGTGGGGGGGACGGGTTTGTATTTCCGGGCTTTGCAACAAGGTTTAGCCAAACTGCCAAAAGCTGATCCCAAAATACGGGAAGCATTACTGAGCGAAGCGGAACAATGTGGTTGGATAGCCATGCATCAAAAATTGCAGGCTTGCGATCCACAATCAGCGCAAAAAATACATCCCAATGATCCGCAGCGTATACAAAGGGCATTGGAAGTGTATGAACTGACAGGGCAGCCCATGAGCGCTTTAGTGGCAGCGTCACAACCGCCACCGTTGCCATGGACAGTTATAAAAATGGTGTTGGCCCCGGATAAGCAAACGGTATTACACCCACGTATTCACAAACGTTTTGAACAAATGTTAGAACAGGGCTTGATTGAAGAAGTACGGGCCTTATTTCAACAAACAGAACTGAATTTACAATATCCAGCCATGCGCGCAGTGGGTTATCGTCAAGTCTGGTTATATCTGGAAGGCCAATTGACTTATGATGAAATGATTGCCGATGCGACTACCGCCACACGCAGACTGGCTAAACGGCAATTAACCTGGCTGCGCAAAGAACAAAACGCACATTGGTTTAAAAATGCAGAACAAGCACTGCAATGGTTGCAAAATTGCTTGACATAATTTGAGTTAAACTCAATCACAAATCACAATAAATAACTTTAATAAGGGGAAACTCCATGAGTAAAGGACAAACCTTGCAGGATCCATTTTTAAATGCGCTTCGTAAAGAACGTGTTCCCGTATCCATCTACCTGGTTAATGGCATCAAATTACAAGGACAAATTGAATCATTTGATCAATTTGTCATTTTATTAAAAAATGCCGTCAGCCAAATGGTATACAAACATGCTGTTTCTACTATCGTACCTGCGCGTAATGTAAAATATCTGCAAGATGATGAGGAAATTGATGCAAATCATTAATCCCTTTTAAAACATTACAATTCCTGTTTATAATGTTTTCTGTTGATATAACAAATTAAGGCTTTTGCAGTCCATAAATATAAATTTTTAGCCTCCCCTCCTTCCAGGAGGGGATTGAGGGTGGTAATCTAATACCGTCCCTTATCAACAGACGATTCACCATGAAGTATTCAACCTGCAACACTAAAAAATACAGGAGCAAGCAATTTGTTTGAACGCCCCCATAGCGGTAAGCAACAAGGCGAACGCGCCATTTTAGTATCCATCCGTTTTGACAACGAAGACTATAGCCCTGATGTTGAAGAATTTACGGAACTGGTCGCCGCAGCCGGGGTTACTCCCAGTATTATTCTGACCGGAAAACGCAGACATCCCGATCCCGCTTATTTTGTAGGCGGTGGCAAACGTCTTGAAATTGAAGCCGCAGTTGCTCAAGGCGAAGTGGATGTCATCTTATTTAATCACAGCCTTTCGCCTGCTCAATCCCGTAATCTGGAACGTGATCTCAATTGTCGTGTACTGGATCGCTCAGAAGTCATTCTCGATATTTTTGCGCAACGCGCGCGTTCCTTTGAAGGTAAGTTACAAGTTGAGCTGGCGCAACTGCAACACCTGTCCACCCGCCTGATTCGGGGCTGGACTCACCTGGAGCGGCAAAAAGGCGGCATAGGTTTGCGCGGCCCAGGGGAAACCCAGTTAGAAACTGATCGGCGTTTGATTGGTGATCGCATCAAGCAAATCCACCGCCGCCTGGAAAAAGTGCGTAAACAACGCGAGCAGGGCAGGCGCTCCCGACAAAAAGCGGAACTACCCGGTATTTCTCTGGTTGGTTACACCAACGCCGGTAAATCCACCTTATTCAATCGCCTGACAGAAGCAACCGTGTATGCCGCTGACCAACTTTTTGCCACGTTAGATCCCACTTTACGCCGTTTGGACTTACCCAACAAAGCCCCAATTATTCTGGCGGATACGGTAGGTTTTATTCAGCAGCTACCCCATGATTTGGTCGCCGCTTTTCGTGCAACGCTGGATGAAACTGTACAGGCCAAAGTTTTATTACATGTGGTGGATGCCAGTGATCCGGAACGACTGTTACGTATCGAACAAGTCAACGAAGTATTGTTGGATATTGGCGCAGACAAGGTGCCTCAGATTCTGGTCTACAACAAAATTGACAATCTGGAACAGGGCAAAGCCGCGCTGGAACGCGATGACGAAGGCCGTATTCGTAAGGTCTGGTTATCGGCGATTACCGGCGAAGGCATTGATTTACTGCAACAGGCATTGATTGAATGTGTTGCGGTGCATCGTGCGCGCCACCAGATTCGTATTCCGCTGGCTCATGCCAGGATTCGCGCCCGCTTCCATGCCTTAGGGCAGGTATTGAGTGAAGAATTTAATGAGCAAGGGGATTGCCTCATGGAAGTTGAAATCGAAGAGCGGCATTTTGCACCATTTAAGGATCAAGTTCAGGAATATAAACTGAGTCCAGAAGTCACTATCGACACCGCCGAGCATAAGTTCACATAGAGGGTTCTTTGACCGTGCGACACGGGCCGATGGATGGTGGCGTGAGCTGCCTTTAGCGCGGCGCTCTGGTAAAACAAGTTATGGAGACCGATTAAATGTTTAAGAAACTTTTTTTAATCCCATTACTGGTCATTACCATGCCCCATATCCAAACAGTTACCCAAGCCGCCACCCACCCCGGCGCTACTGCCTATCCAGATGCCTTGCAGCAAAAATTACAGCAGCGTCTGCAAGTCCTGGGTTCTGACTATAAACCCCGCACGGAACATCTGGAAGAAAGTGGTCAAGCCCAGTTCAATAATCGTTTATTGCTGGAAGACTCGCCCTATCTCCAGCAGCATGCGCATAATCCGGTAGACTGGTATCCCTGGGGGAAAGCGGCATTTGCACGCGCTAAAGCAGAAAATAAACCAATTTTTCTGTCCATTGGTTATGCCACCTGCCACTGGTGTCATGTCATGGAAAAAGAAAGTTTTGAGGATTTGGAGATTGCACATTTTCTGAATCAACATTTTATTGCCATCAAAGTTGATCGTGAGCAGCGCCCGGATATTGATGATATTTATATGAATGCGGTGTTAATCGTCAATGGCAGCGGCGGCTGGCCCATGTCCAGTTTCCTCGCCAGCGATGGCAAGCCGTTTTATAACGGTACCTATTTTCCACCTCAACGCTTTTTAGCAATTTTGCAACAAATTCAAAAACTCTGGCTAGAACAACAACCTCAATTGCTGGCGCAGGCAGAACAAATCAGTGCACGGGTTGCGCAGTACATGGGGGCGGAACACAGTGCGCAGGCATTAGGTGAGCAGGTCTTTCCCGCCGCCATGCGTGAAATTTTGCAGCGTCAGGATAACTTTCAGGGTGGCTTTGGACAAAGTCAGAAATTCCCACATGAGACCTGGTTATTTTTTCTGCTTAAAGCCGCAGAATCTGAAAACAATGCTTTGGCGCTGGATGCTGTAAAAACAGCCCTGGATGCCATGCAGCAAGGTGGGATTCATGATCAAATCGGTGGTGGTTTTCACCGTTATACTGTAGACCCGGAATGGCTCACCCCGCACTTTGAAAAAATGCTGTATAACCAGGCGCAACTGGCGCAGGTTTACTTATTAGCTTATCGCTTGACGGGGAATCAGTTATATGCGCGCACTGTCCGGCAAATTCTGGATTATGTGCTACGTGATATGACCGATAGTCATGGCGGCTTTTATTCCGCCACCGATGCAGACAGTCGCTTAACCCCTGAAAGTGAAGCCGAAGAAGGTTTATTTTTTTTGTGGACACCTGCACAGATAAAAGCTGCTTTACCGGCTGATTTAGCAAAACTGACAATCGATGTTTATGGTCTGACTAAAAACGGTAACTTTGAAGGCCGTAATATTTTATATCTTGAACAAGACTGGGCAACAATCGCCAAACAACATCAGCAGGATTTGCCTGTCTTGCTGAAAAAAATTGATGCCATTCGGGAAACGTTGTATCAGGTGCGTCAACAACGTCCTAAGCCCTTGCGTGATGAAAAAATTCTCACTGCCTGGAATGGACGCATGATTATGGTGCTGGCGAAAGCTGCGTTGTTATTGGAAGTGCCGCATTATCTCAGTGCCGCGCAAAAAGCCGCACAATTTTTGTTATCACGCAGCGAAGCAGGGCAGTTATGGCGGGTTTCCCTGCATGGGCAGGACTCCATCCCCGGCAACCTGGAAGATTACGCCGGTCTGATTGAAGCCTTAAACACCCTGTATGACGCTGATGGCAACAAGCAATGGCTACACCACGCGCAGCAATTAGCCGACAGCATGATAAAACAGTTTCAAGATTCAGAGCAGGGTGGTTTTTTTCTCAGTATTGCCGATGAACACTTGATAATACGCCCGAAAAGCCCGGAAGATGGCGCGGAACCATCCGGCAATGCCACCGCTTTACGCGCTTTGGTGCAATTGGCGGCGCGTAGTGGCGAAACCCGTTATCTGGAAACCGCGAGAAATAACTTAGCCGCTTTTGCCGGTCAGATTCAAGCGCAGCCTGCCAGCTTTGGTTATTTATTGGTTGCTGCTCAGGAATTACTGCGGGGTAGCAGTGCCGCGCTGCGTTATCTGGCGCAAGGCAACATTAAAATACACCTGCAACGTGATTTTAATGGTGATGACATACAAAATAAAGCCCGTTTGAGCATTACCATGCAACAAGGCTGGCACATTAATGCCAATCAACCGCTGCAAAAGTCTTTGATAGCCACTGAAATCTTTTTGCATTCGGAAACAAAACCAGATAAGACACTGCCGGTAAATGTATTGTATCCGGTTGCGGTAGAAGCGCGTTTAGGTTTCAGTCAGAAACCGTTACGCTTATATCAAGATACTGCTGTGTTTGAAGTGAGCTGGGTGCAAGACATCAAACCGCACACATTGGAATTGGTTTTACAAGCCTGTAATGATAAACACTGTCTGCCACCAGAAAAACTGTCATTTTTTCTGGATGTAGGTTCTTGAGTTCAGCGCAAGTTTCTTTCAGCACTAAATGTACTGAAAACTGCCTCCACCTCACGCTAAATTATTGATAGCAGATGCCAGATTTAAGATAATAACTATTCTGATGCAGAGGATCTAAAAACAGCCGTATATTCCTTTGCATTAAGCCAGGTTATAGTTTTCTTAATGCTGTCACAGTTTTTAATACCATATATTATTGTTCAATGTATAAAGATTTTGGAGGGGATTTATTAATTTGTAAAGAGGGAATTCAAACCCAGTTTACTAATGGAATAGCTTATAAAATTGATTTAAAGTAGAAAAACGCATAAGGGGGGGGATAAATATCAGAGCAACAAAAAACGCCGCAATACACTCTCGTAATACTGCGGCGCTTTTGTTCAAAGCATATGATTATTCTTCTGCTGGCATTTCAACTTTGAGTAAAGGATCAGCATCAACCGCTTCTTCCCAGCCTTGAGGCAGAGAGTGCGCGATACCTTTGTGACAGTCGATGCAGGTCATGCTGGGTTCTTTACCATCCTGCACTTCCCATACATGAGGATCATGACGTTCGGCACTGCGTTCTTCTTGTTTATCCAGATTCATGGAACCAAAGTTATGACAGTTACGGCATTCACGAGAGTTGGTGGATTTCATCCGCTTCCATTCACTCATAGCCATCGTCAGGCGGTATTCTTCAAATTTCTCTGGGGTGTCGATGGTGCCCATGAGTTTATGCCAAATCTCATTGGAAGCCTTGATTTTACGAATAATTTTATGTATCCATTCTTTTGGTACGTGGCAGTCAGGGCAGGTTGCGCGCACACCGGTACGATTAGACCAGTGGATAGTCTCTTGCAACTCTTGATAAACATTGTTTTCCATTTCATGGCAAGAGATACAGAATTCTTCAGTATTAGTGAGTTCCAGGGTCCAGTTAAACCCCCCCCACATTATGATACCTAATATAATACCAGTGACGAGTGTACCAGATATAAACTTAAACATAACTATTCCACTTTAATAAATGTAACTAATGTGACGCAATCCGAATTGACTTTGGTTTGAACCTTAGGTTTTTTCAGGCTAATCAATATAGCATGGTGCAAAAAACAGTTTTTTTATCTCTTATTCAAAAAATAAAAATGAAGCTTTTTCGTAACGCCAGAATGTAAATTTAAGGAAGCTAAAATTAGCCCCTTATACCCTTAAAAAAAGCCTCATATTATAACTTAAAATGAATTATTAATATATTAATAACTTATAATTTACTGTTATATTTATGAAGCATATAGCGCAAAATACCCCCTTCTGATAGAAGGAGGTAAGGCATTTATTCCTTAAAAGTTATTTTCAACTAAAGGTTGTGCGTTGACTTGTGGTGCATGACACTGACTACAGAAATAACGGCGTGCTGAAGGTGCTTCTAACTTCTTGCCATCACGATCTAAATAGTGACTTTCACCAATTGCTGGCGCTTTTTCCTTTTTATGATTTTTTTGGCTATGGCATTTCATGCAGCTATTATTTTTCAAGCTGATTTTTTCTTTCTCAATGCCATGTGGGATCATGGGAGGTTGCAACTTATAGCTACGCTTAATCCCGCCTTTTATCTTCTCTTGTTTCTTTTTATCGAACATTTCAGCACCTTTGTTGAGATCATGAGCACCTCGCAAGGATTGAACTTCCGCAGTTGCCGTAAGAGACAACATTGATGCCACGATGCCTACCATTAATGCTTGAATCATTTTTTTCATGATGCCCTCCACCAGGCTAAATATGTCAGACGCTAATGCGCCTTATCTTTAACTACACTCACTTTGATTTGGTTTTCAAAACGCAAACCGAATTTGAAGACGTCTTCCGAGCAGACATCAATACAGCGACCACAATTAGTGCATTCTGCCGCTGAAATCACCGGCCCGATACCCTTACCCGCACCTTTCAGTGCAGGTTTTATCACTTGCGGCTCAGGACAAACAACAAAGCAGTCCATACAATCATTACAAGCTTCACGCTTATCAGCGCGCACCCGCAATGGACTAAACCGCCCTAATAAACTGTATAAGCCCCCCATAGGACAGAGATGACTACACCAGCCACGTTTGGCAATCAGCAGGTCAAACAGGAAAATAGCAATCACTACCGCCCAGGCCAGACCGACACCAAAGATGATTCCCCGGTGTAAAATGGACACCGGATTAAACATCTCGTAAGCCATGCTGTTGGTCATTGCCGCCAGGATAAGCACCATTGCCAGCATCCAGTAACGCAGATTTCTGGAAAAACGTGCACCGCCACGAATACCTAAATACCTTCTCAGCCAGAAAGCGGCATCGGTAATCAGATTTACGGGGCAAACCCACGAACAATAAACCCTGCCGCCAACGAGCAGATAAAACAGCACAACAATCAGAAAACCGATAATGGCATCCACCGCAGGCACAAAACCTGTTGCCAGTATTTGCAAAAATAGAATCGGTTCCGTCATGGGCACAGTATCAAACAATAAGCTGGATGACAGATTACCTTTGATAATCCAGATACCGGCTAAAGGCCCAAGCAGGAATAACAGCATGACTGCCACCTGACTGAAGCGTCTTAGCAACAACCACTTATGTGCACCCAGCCAGCCTTTGGCTTTAATAGCATCCCGCCCAATTTCGCCAGACTTAATCATGCTTATTCTCCCAATCCACGGTTCAGTGCATCAATCGCACTATTAGGATCGGGCGATTCGGCATCATCTATAATCAGACCTTCACCATCATGCTCATAACGCACCCCTTCAGGCAGGTTATAACGGTGTTCGGTATCCGGCGTCACCAGGGCTTGACCAGCCTTGGATTTTTCTTCCCAGCCTTTACGGTAGTGCGAACCTAATTCACCTTGTACCAGAGGGTTGGGCAGCACGCGAATTGCCGATTCTTCAAGAATACAAACCTCTTCACATTTGCCACAGCCAGTACAGGCATCAGAATGCACCACCGGAATAAACAGGGCATGTTTACCAGAACGTTCGTTATGCCGTTTTTCCAGCGTTATTGCCTTGCCTCGGATAGGACAGATGTTGAAACAGACCTCGCAGCGCAAACCTAGAAAAGCAATGCAGGTTTCTTCATCAGAAACCACCGCCAGACCCATTCTAGCCTCATTAATATCAGTCAGCTCATGGCTGAGCGCGCCAGTGGGACAGACCGGTATGCAAGGAATGTCTTCACACATCTCACAACCGGCTTCACGGGCGTAAAAGTAAGGCGTGCCCATCGGCAGATCATCCCCCATCTTAGCCAGATGAAGCATGTCATAGGGGCAATCACGCACGCACAAACCACAACGGGTACAGGCAGCGAGAAAGTCCATTTCCGGTAAAGCACCTGGCGGACGCAATGCATTTGCGGGCAGAGCACCTGCACGCTGCGAATAAACGCCAATACCAAGTCCCAGCAGACCAACGCCGCAAGCGGTTCTGGCACTATCGACCAGAAACTGCCTGCGGGTTGTTTGCTGTGAGTCACCTTTTACTTTATTCCTGTTTTGGTCGCTCATGACAATTTACTCTAAGGCCAGTGTTCCATCACCAACAAAATACTGATATGCGAAGGCATATCAGTATTCTTCCATCTTTACGCCTTCACAACCTTGACCGCACACTTTTTGTAATCCGTTTCTTTAGAAAGCGGATCAGTCTGGTCAAGCGTGACCTTATTGATCAAACGACCAGCGTCAAACCAAGGCACAAACACCAGTCCCTCTGGTGGACGGTTACGACCACGGGTCTCTACGCGGGTGGTGATTTCACCGCGACGGGAAATTACTTTGACCTTGGAGCCATCACGCAGTCTGCGTTTTTTGGCATCTTTAGGATGCATATAGACCAAAGCATCAGGCACGGCACGATACAACTCAGGTACACGACGGGTCATGGAACCTGAATGCCAGTGCTCTAATACGCGACCGGTACACAGCCACATATCGTATTCAGCGTCCGGTGGCTCAGCTGCAGGTTCATAAGGCGCGGTAATGATATTAGCCTTGCCGTCTGGTTTGCCATAGAACTGGAGGCCGGAACCTTTGGCGACATGAGGATCATAACCTTCACGGAAACGCCACAGGGTTTCTTTACCATCAATAACTGGCCAGCGAATACCACGCGCTTTATGATAGGCATCAAAATCAGCCATTTCATGACCTTTTTTAGGCTTATCGTCTGCGGTATTAAACATGCGATATTCTTCAAACAAGCCTTTTTGTGGATAAAAACCGAAGTGTTTGGCTTCGTCATTATCATACTTGTTGCCCCGATCATCAGTCACTTGTTCCGCTGGGAACTTGTCGATCTGACCATTGGTATACAATATGTCATATAAGGTCTTATCGGCATATTCCGGCTTTTGTGCAATCAGGTCTTCTGGCCAGACATCTTTGACTTTGACGTACTTGGCAAATTCCATCAACTGCCACAAATCGGACTTGGAATCACCTGGTGCAGCAACCTGTTGACGCCAGAACTGGGTACGGCGCTCGGCATTACCATAAGCACCTTCTTTCTCAATCCACATTGCGGTGGGCAGCACTAAATCGGCACCCATCGCAGATATGGTTGGATAGGGATCACTGACGGCAATAAAGTTATCAGGATTACGCCAACCCGGATAAGACTCGTCATTGAAGTTAGCGGCTGCCTGGAGGTTGTTATTACACATGACCCAGAAGGTATTCATGACCCCATCTTTTAAGGCGCGGTGCATGGCAACAGCGTGAATCAGGGTTTTACCCATTTTCGGATCATTGGCGCGAGGAATCGTGCCTTCTGGCAGTTTCCATACTTTTTCAGCAAATTTACAGTGTGCTTCTTTTTTAACCACTAAATCTGCTGGCAGGCGGTGAGTAAAGGTACCCACTTCGCGTGCAGTACCGCAGGCAGAAGGTTGACCGGTCAGTGAGAATGGGCTGTTGCCAGGCTCAGAGATTTTACCCATCAATAAGTGGATATTGTAAACCAGGCCATTGACCCAAACGCCACGGGTATGTTGATTAAAGCCCATAGTCCAGAAGGAAGAGACTTTCTTTTTAGGATCGGCATAGGCTTTGGCCAGACGTTCCAGATTTTCCTTAGGCACACCGGATAACTTGCTGGTGTATTCCAGGGTGTAAGGTTCTAAGGACTTGGCATATTCTTCAAAAGTGATGCCGGACAGCTTGCCTTTACCTGGGTTCTTCGCCGCTTTTTCAAGTGGATGCGTTGGACGCAGACCATAACCAATATCGGTCGGGGTCTTTTTGAAATTAACGTGCTTATCGATAAATTCCTGGTTATACGCCTTGTTTTGAACAATATAGTTGGCAATATAGTTGGCAATCGCTAAGTCGGTCTGTGGTACGAAGGTGACTTCGTTATCAGCCAATTCATAGGAGCGGTGCTCATAAGTTGACATCACATGCACTTCACAACCGGGTTTGGTCAGACGGGTATCTGTCAGACGTGACCACAGGATTGGGTGCATTTCTGCCATATTCGCGCCCCACAGCACAAATACATCGGCGTGTTCCAGATCGTCATAACAGCCCATAGGCTCATCAATGCCGAAACCACGCATGAAAGCGCCTACCGCTGAAGCCATGCAATGACGCGCATTAGGCTCTAAGCTGTTGGAACGGAAACCGGCTTTCATCAATTTAGATGCGGCATAACCTTCCCATACGGTCCATTGACCAGAGCCGAACATGCCCACGCCTTTAGGGCCTTTTTTACGGGCTGCAATCCATTTTTCTGCCATGGTTTTGAAGGCTTCATCCCAGGAAACCGGTTCAAATTTACCATTTTTATCGTATTTGCCGTCTGTTTTACGCAGCAAAGGTTGGGTCAGGCGATCTTTTCCGTAAAGAATCTTCGGCAAGAAGTAGCCTTTAATACAGTTAAGACCACGGTTAACCGCTGCATCAGGGTCACCCTGAGATGCAACAACTTTACCGTCTTTCACGCCCATTAATACACTGCAACCGGTGCCGCAATAGCGACACGCCGCCTTATCCCAGCGAATGCCGTCATCCTGCTTTTCCGCAGCAAGTGCTTCTTTGGCACCGGGAATGGTTATCCCTGCGACAGAGGCCGTTGCTACAATGGCATTGGTTTTAATAAAATCCCGCCGTGTTTGTTTCATGACATAGTTTCCTCTTTGGTTGGTTCTTCATCTTCACGCTGATGGTAAATCATTGATGCCGATAGCACACCTTCCAGTCGCTGTATAGCGAGCATGGAATCCGCCATTTGATCTTCATCATCCTCTTCCAAGGTAACCACCGCACGTCCTTCTTCACTAATTCCATGGACTTCCACACCCGGTATGGCAAGCAATCGTTGCTCTACGGCTGCAAACCCTTCTGGATGCGCATGAACCAGAATCCCGCAAATATTCATGCAATCTCCTCTTGTTGATCCCGATCTAATGGTGATTCGGGCTGCTGCTCAAGCATGTGACTCACACTTACCGCATCAACTGGACAAACGGAAACACAAGCACCACAGCCTGTGCATTTATTATTTTCAATAGAAAGATCAGCACGACCGCCGACCTTGAGTTTGAAACGGATAGCACGGGTATCACAAACATCGCCGCAACTACGACAGGTGATCCCCTTTGTTGATAGGCACCGATCATTGATTTGCGCAACCATTGACCATGGCGGGTCAATTTCGCGACTCAATGCCCCGGTTTTGCAGACGGTAACACAATCACCACAGAAACTGCATTCTCCCTGCTTAAAATTAACACCTGGAAATCCGCCATCAGTCATCACAATAACATGTTCTTCACAGCTTTTAATACAATCGCCACAGCGAGAACAAAGTGTGTGAAATGAAGATAAAACTGCCCAGGGTGGACGTAATGGCAATTGGCCTAGATCACGAACACGACCTCGGAGCAAATTTCGGCGGCTAATATCCACGGTAGTTGAATGCATTCCCATCAAAATTGTAATGATAATCGGGCTTAGTGTAGCTTAACGCTAAGTAATGATAATTGATAAAGATCAATGCGTCTGGAGTTCAAACGATGCAGCTACCCTAAACCTTTCAAGGTTTTTTTTCAAAATTTTTTTACCTAGTATTACAAAGATTAATATAGATTATAAAAACCAGGTATCTTTACGTATATTCATTGGCAAGTCAATTGCTGTAGTCTTTAATAAACCAAATAAAATTTGTTTACAAACAATATATTAGAATCTTCTGATAAAGGAATTAACAAGATTCTGCTATCAATCACCCACTCACTACCCTGAATACGCCAGGAAATTTCATATTGGGCCTTGCTTATGAAAACATTACAAAAAATACTCGCTACCCCTATCGGTATCTTGCTGATATACGGCGTTTTATTCGCAATAGGATTTGGCAGCGGCCTATGGAGCTTCACCCAGTTTTAGGATGTTGATAATCGTGCCAGTCTTTGCTGTATATCCTGCAAAGTCTGGCTACTCTGTTGCAGTGCCTTGGTATCCAGGTTTTGTCCCAGCAACTTAATCAAACGCTCGATTTTCCCGGATAAAATACTTAACTGCTTTTCGCCCTGCGGCGTTAAACTCAAAAAGGCTTCTCTTGGATTATTGAGATTTTTGGCCGTGGCAACTGCACCTTGCTCAATAAGTTGTTCTACCATCTTTTTGACACTTTCCTGTGGCAGCGCACGTTCTGCTGCGAGTTGTGAGACATGTGCCTCACCACCAGCGGCAGCAATGCTACGCATCAGATTCCACGCCCCCAGACCCTCGTCAGAAACCATGCCTAAGTTTCTACCGATACCTTGCAGGCGAAAAAAAGTCTGAAAAACATCCCAGATCAAGGTTTCCAGGGCGCGTTCTGATTCCGAAAGGTTACTTGCTGAAAAATTCATTACACATAACTCCGATAATGAGGTTCATACATTCTCTGCTGGATATCTGCCAGCAAATCATCTGGTTTTGCCGCACTCGCAAGCCCCTGCTCATAGGCTAACTGCGCAACAGCAACTGCAATTTGTAAAGAAACAGCGCGAATACTGCTTAATGCCGGGTAAATCCGGCCTTTTTCCAAATCAGTTTCACTCACTTGCTCTGACAAGGTTTTGGCGGCAATAAAAAACATTTGATCCGTTACCCGGGTGCTTTGCGCGGCAATCACACCTAAACCGACACCGGGGAAAATATAGGCATTATTACCCTGTCCCGGCACAAATTGCCGACCTTTGTAATCCACTGGGGCAAAGGGGCTGCCACTGGCAAAAATTGCGCGTCCTTCAGTATGCTTATAGGCTTGTTCAGCAGTACACTCTGCTTTAGAGGTTGGATTAGAGAGTGCAAAAATAACTGGGCGTTCGTGATAAGTCGCCATTGCTTCCAAGACTTCGGAAGTAAAACTCCCGGCCTGCCCGGATACACCGATAATTGCTGTGGGCTTTAAGTCGTGTACTGCCTGTAAAAAGCTTTCCGCTGGCGGATGTTCATGGGCATATAAGGCCTTATGCTTGTTTAAGCCATCACGCCCCGCGATAACCAGCCCCCTGGAATCTACGAACCAGCAGCGCTTTAAGGCTTCAGTTTCACTCATGCCTTCTGCAATCATCGCGGTGCAAATCATATGGGCAATACCCATACCAGCCTCGCCTGCCCCCATAAACAAGACTTTTTGCTCAGCGATGGATTTTCTGGAAATGCGCAATGCCGCATAAAGCCCTGCCAGCGCAACCGACCCCGTACCTTGAATGTCATCGTTAAAGCTGCAAATACGGTCTTGATATTTTTCCAGCATACGAAAAGCATTATGATTGGCAAAATCTTCAAACTGTACCAATGCGTGTGGATACAACGCCTGTACTGCCTGAATAAATTCTTCAACTAATGCATCATAAGCCTCACCTGTTAAACGCGCCTGCGGCAAACCCGTATAAAAAGGATCGTCTAATAATTTTTGATTATTGGTACCAACATCCAGCAATACCGGCAAACAATGATCGGGCAAAACGCCAGCACAAGCAGTATACAAAGATAATTTACCCACCGGAATGCCCATGCCAAAAGCACCCAGATCGCCTAAACCCAGGATACGTTCGCCATCAGTCACCACAATAACCCGCACATCTTTAATCGGCCAGTTTTGTAATAAGTTTTTAATGTCGCCTTTATCTGCCGCAGACAGATAAATGCCTTGTGGATCCTGAAAAATATGTCCATATTTTTGACAGGCATAACCTACAGTCGGGGTATAAATAATCGGCATCAATTCTTCAAGGTTTTCAATGATTGTACGATAAAACAGGGTTTCATTCCGATTATGCAAAGCCATCAAATAAACAAACTGATCCAGCGGCGAAGCTAAGTCTCTGACCCGTCGCAAAATACGTTGCATCTGATCATCTTGTGCATAAATGCGGGGGGGAAGCAGACCACGTAAATTGAGCACATCCCGTTCTTCAAGCGTAAACGCCATACCCTTATTGAGTCGGGGGTTGTTGATAATTGCACAGCCTGTCGGTAATTCTTCAACAGACAGGGCGATGCCAGTATGGGTCGATAACGCATTCTCAAAAACGGTCATGCAGTTCTCCTATAGATAAAAAAATGGATGACAAAGGTTTTACCTGCCACTATCAAAGGTGTCAAGTTACAGCGTATTACGTTGGTTACAAATTTTTTACACGGTAGGGCAGAGGTGAGCTGCTAAGTCAGCATATTTATCCTTATAGTGTAAGTTTTTACCTACTTAATATCACTTTAAGCATAGCTGTGCTGAGCAATTAATGATAATATTTCCATTTTATTACTCAAGAAACAAAATTTTCATAATACCTGAATATTATGCAAAAATAGTTTTTACGTAATACCAATAAATCATAGAGGTTACTCAAATATGTTCGCGCGCGTGGCGATTATTATCACTGTTTATTTGTTCACCTGCTTTACACCGGCGGTTTATGCACAAAATGCTAAAAAGATTTTATTTATAAATTCTTACCATCAGGGGTATGCCTGGAGTGATGGTATTATCGAAGGTGTCCGCTCGGTATTAGATAATCCCACACTTAAAACCCAATTTAAGCAGGGTCTTAAATTGGAAATGATCGAGATGGATACAAAACGCAATCATGATGAGCAGTTTCGCCAGAAAGCTGCATTAAGGGTAAAAAATAAAATTGAAAGTTTTCAACCTGATGTGGTCATTGCAGCGGATGATAATGCCTCCAGATATGTGATCAAAGCTTATTATCAGGATTCTGACTTACCTTTTGTATTTTGTGGGCTGAACTGGGACTCCTCGATTTATGGTTTTCCCTACAAAAATGTTACAGGCATGGAGGAGGTTTCACTGCTGCCACAAGTATTAAATCATTTGAAAACCTATGCCAAAAATAAAAAAAGCATTGGTTTTATCGCCGGGAATGCAGAAACTTCCAGGAAAGAACTTAAATATCACCACAAACTATTTAATATACAATACGATAAGGTATATTTTGTCAATAGCTTTGCACAGTGGAAAGAAAAATACCTGCAATTACAAGATGAAGTGGACATGTTAATGATGCTTAATCACGCCGGTATTAATGACTGGGATATTGAGGCAGCCAAGCATTTTGTAGAAAAAAATACCCAAATTCCCAGTGGTACCATGAACAAATGGGATATGCCTTATGCCATGCTGGGCATTACCAAAATTGCACAGGAACAGGGGCGTTGGGCGGCACATGCCAGTTTGAAAATTATTCAGGGCATTAAACCCAGGGAAATTGCCATTACTCAAAATACAGAAGGCAAACTCATCTTAAATATGCGTATTGTGAACAAATTAGGTATTCATATTGCTTTACCCTTATTACGGATCGCAACTTTTGTTAAATAATTGATTATGCAAGCCGATTTATTTGCCTGATCATTTTTACTTTGAATCTGATTTTATTCATACCTTATAGCCACTGAAAAACTGCCAGACACATGAAAATACAGACTAAATTATTTTTATTGATTTTTATTATTTTAACCGCCTTAGGGGTACCCATTGTTTTGGCAGGTTATTATGTGATGAATCAATTGATCTATACTGCGCATCAACAGGGATTCAGCCGGGAAATCACCCATATTAAAACTAAAATTGAGAAAGATTATCAAACCCTGAAAGATGCTGGTGTAGCCGACATCAAGCAATATCATGAAGAAGCGCAGGAAACCTTATTAAATGCGTTGAAAAATTATGAATACGGTGAAACCGGACATTTATATGTTTTAACTACTGATGCCAAGGTGTTATTACATCAGGGGCATCAACGGGGCGAGACTTTTTCTCCTGATTTCGTACAAGATATGCTGAACAAACAGGAAGGTTTTACGGAATATGAATACCAGGATAAGGATTTTATTGCTGCCTACCTCACCTCAAAAGAATGGAACTGGTTGATCGTACTTGAAATTACCAAAGATGAAATATTTGCGATAAGAAGCTTATATATTAATTTTATTGGTGCCGTCAGTACGGTTATTTTTCTTGTATTATTATTGCTGTCTTATGTCATCACTCGCCGTAGCAGCTTACGCATTAAAGGCACTTTAAATTATTTAAAACATGTGGAGAGCGGTCATATTCATGCCCAATCGCCTGAAATTGCAAAAGATGAGCTGGGTGTAATTCAACGTGGCATCAATTCCATGGTGGAAAAAATAACGGCTGTCAATTTATCCATGCATCATGAAATTGCACAACGGCGTATTGCTGAAGATGATATGCGTCAGGCAAAAGAAGAAGCGATTCAAGCAAATCTGACAAAAAGCCGCTTTATCGCCAATATGAGTCACGAACTGCGTACCCCGCTGAATGCAATTATCGGTTACAGCGAAATGCTCATGGAAGACCTGGAAGAAAATCTTGAGATGGCAGGAGATGCTGAAAAAATTCATAATTCAGGGCGACATTTACTGGGGCTGATTAACGATGTGCTGGATATATCCAAAATTGAAGCGGGGAAAATGGAAATTCACCCAGAAAAATTTGATCTTAATAGTGTGTTACATGAGATTTCTGACACGGTAGCGCCTTTGATTGCTAATAAAGATAATACGCTGGAACTAAAATTTGACGATAATCTGGGTGAAGTGTATACCGATCTCACCAAGTTACGGCAAATTCTACTAAACCTGCTGAGTAATGCTGCAAAATTCAGCGAACAGCACCCGATTATTTTCGAAGCCAAGCGACTGATTAACAGTCACTCAGATAATATACAAATCAAAGTTATTGATACTGGCATTGGTATGAACGCTGAGCAGCAAGATAAAATCTTTAAGGCATTCACCCAGGCTGATACCTCAACCACCCGTGAATACGGGGGTACTGGTCTGGGTTTAGCCATTAGTCGCCAGTTTGCCATTATGATCGGGGGCGATATCCACGTAAACAGCGAAGTCGGGGTGGGCAGCACCTTCACCCTGGAAATGCTTTCCAATCTTCAATCCCAGCAAACCCTGCAATAAAAAATGGGGTTCCGAGACAATTCAACACTTCTTAAACAAGCGTTGAGTTTTTAACACTTGACCCAAACACAATAAAAAGTTACTGTTTGCGGTTCTTTGTTGTTGTGGATATTCATTGTTGCTTAAGCACATTTTATCCATGTTTTCATGTTTTGTTTTTTTAGGGATGCCGGTTAAATGGCCAACGAAACGGAAGCCCTGACGGGTGCAGAAATTCTTGTCCGCTGTTTTGAAGAAGAGGGGGTCGAATATGTATTCGGCTATCCTGGCGGCTCAGTGCTGCATATTTATGACGCGTTGTTTAAACGCGATCATAATAATAAAATCCAGCATATTCTGGTACGCCATGAACAGGCTGCCACTCATGCCGCAGATGGTTATTCACGCGCGACCGGAAAACCCGGCGTGGTGCTGGTCACCTCCGGCCCTGGCGCGACCAATGCGGTCACAGGTATTGCC
This sequence comes from Candidatus Venteria ishoeyi, assembly GCF_030378065.1. Taxonomy (GTDB): domain Bacteria; phylum Pseudomonadota; class Gammaproteobacteria; order Beggiatoales; family Beggiatoaceae; genus Venteria; species Venteria ishoeyi. The sequence continues at coordinate 118,494 of NZ_JAUCGJ010000003.1, forward strand.
ACTGCCCATATGGACTCCATTCCTATGGTAGTGATTACCGGTCAGGTACCACGCAGCCTGATTGGCAATGATGCCTTTCAGGAAGTTGACTCAGTGGGCATTACCCGTCCTTGTGTCAAACACAACTTCCTGGTTAACAAGGTTGAAGATCTGGCGGAAACGGTTAAAAAAGCCTTTTATATTGCAACCACCGGTCGCCCCGGCCCGGTTGTGATTGATATTCCCAAAGATGTGACCGCCGATCAGATTGCATTTCATTATCCGCATCAGGTCGAAATGCGCTCTTATAAACCCAGTTCTTCAGGGCATCCGAAACAGATTAATAAAGCTTCGGAGCTGCTGCTAGGTGCCAAACGCCCGATGATTTACAGCGGTGGTGGCGTGGTACTGAGCGAAGCCTCCAAAGAACTGACGGAATTAACCCGCATGTTAGGTTTTCCGATTACCAACACCTTAATGGGTTTAGGCGCGTATCCCGCCAGCGACAAACAGTTTGTTGGTATGCTGGGGATGCACGGCACTTATGAGGCCAATATGGCCATGCATGAGTGTGACGTTCTGCTGGCAGTCGGCGCACGCTTTGATGATCGCGTAACCAGTGATATTAACAAATTTTGCCCGCACGCAAAAATTATCCATATTGATATTGATCCGTCTTCAATTTCTAAAAATGTCCGGGTTGATATTCCGATTGTGGGTGATGTGCGAGAGGTCTTACACGATCTGATTAAAACCCTTAAAGGCACAAAACAGCAGCCTGACAGCCAAGCCTTAGCAGATTGGTGGGTACAGATTCAGAATTGGCAGGAAAAAAACTGCCTCTATTATGATCGGGGCAGTAATTTAATTAAACCCCAGTTTGTCATTGAAACGCTGAGCAAATTGATGGGGGATGATGGTTACGTCACTTCTGACGTTGGTCAACACCAGATGTGGGCAGCGCAGTATTTTAACTTTAATCACCCACGGCGTTGGATTAACTCCGGTGGTCTTGGCACTATGGGTTTTGGTCTGCCCGCAGCCATCGGCACACAATTAGCGCACCCGGACAGCCCGGTGGTTTGTATTACCGGTGAAGCCAGTATCCAGATGTGCATACAGGAACTGGCAACCTGTAAACAATATGATCTGCCGATTAAAGTGGTTATGCTCAATAACCGTTATATGGGCATGGTACGTCAGTGGCAGGAAATGTTTTACGATAAGCGTTATTCCCACTCTTATGTGGATGCTTTGCCTGATTTTGTCAAACTGGCAGAAAGTTACGGACATGCCGGTATGCTGATTGAAAAACCAGCCAATGTTGAACAGGCATTAAAAGATGCCTTAGCGATTAATGATCGTCTGGTATTTATGAACTTTATTACCGATTCAGCGGAAAATGTATTTCCAATGGTTGCAGCCGGTAAGGGACAGCATGAAATGGTATTATCGCCACTGTCCCCCGGCATGCCGATTGACAGGGAGCTTACCTGATGCGTCATACTATTTCAGTTTTAATAGAAAATGAAGCCGGTGCATTGTCACGGGTTGCCGGACTATTTTCTGCACGCGGTTATAATATTGAGTCATTAACCGTTGCCCCTACCGACGATGCTTCTTTATCCCGTATGACCATTGTTACTTACGGCTCGGAAGCGGTGATTGAGCAGATTACCAAACAGCTGAACAAGCTGGTGGATGTAATCAAGCTGCTGGATTTAAGTGATGGCCCACATATTGAACGGGAGATGCTGCTGATTAAACTCCATGCCAGCAAAACCAGTCAAGCCGACGAAGTGAAACGTTTAAGTGATATTTTCCGTGGGCATGTGGTAGATGTCACTGAATCCAGTTATACCATTGAATTAACCGGTACGGCAGAAAAACTCGATGCCTTTATTAAAGCCGTTAATTCTAAATGGATTATTGAAACTGTACGCTCCGGTGTCTCTGGAATTGCCCGGGGTGATCGCGCTTTGCGGGTTTAGTTGGTAGATACTAATCTGACAGACTGTTTTGGGAACAAGTGATAGCAACTTCCCGGAACTAGTACAGCGAACACTAAGGAATGAGGATAAAATAAATACAGAAACTGGGCGCAGAATTTTTATTCATTTTCAAGGCGTGAAAACAGGCGCATAGCAAGCTATGTAACTGTTTTCGGAACGCAGAAAATGGAGAAAAAGACCAGCCAAGTTGCTGAAGTTATAAAATTCTCGCTCCTAAGTTCACATAATAACTTTAAGCGTAGGACTGGCAGTCCTTTAATGACTGCCAGTCCTGAAGTTATTATTTATTTTTACCCGTTACTGTACTAGTTTGTTGGTGATAAGCGTAATAGCATATAGAGAATTTCTTGGAACATGGGTATAAAATTAACACAACTCAGCCTGAAATATGTTAAAGGTTTTCAAGAGATAGACCTGCATTTTCACAAGCGCTTGACTGTATTAATTGGTGATAATGGTTCAGGAAAAACAAGTATTATGGATGCTTTGTCTATAATACTTGGCAAGATACTGATGAAATTTATTGACCAGGATAAATCGAGAGCTATAGAAAAAAACTTAACCTATATATATTCCGAACATGAATATCAAAATATTGATGAGACATGGCATAACCTGCAATATAATAAAGAGCATACCGCAATTGATTTAGCCTTTAATTTAAATGAAAAAAAATATACCGCTATTTTAGATAGAGTCCAATTAGGCCCAGGTCATACTATTCAATTAAACAAGGGCTTTATCGCTGAAGATTTTGAATATGAGGATAGTGATCGGACATTCCTACCCTTATTTATTTATTACCCTGCTTACAAAATGCCGATTGGCTTTTATGAGTTTTCAAAGTCAAATGAAGCCATTGATCCTGATAAATCTTTTTTATTAGCATATTTATCAGCACTGAGCAGTCAGCCATTTGATATGAATATTTTTTTAGAATGGTTTCAATGGCAGGAAAATATTGCAGGTCAAACAGGAAAAAATCATATTTTAAAAGTTATTAAAAAAGCGATTTATAAATTACTCAGCGATAAAAAAAATAAGTTTGACAATTTGTATATTAATTGGCTACATAGTTCCGCTGGTGACTTATGCATTCATAAAAATGATATTTCATTGAGTATTAACCAACTTTCGTCTGGTGAAAAAAGTTTACTGGTATTGGTTGCCGATCTCGCTCGTCGGCTTGCAATGGCAAATCCAACACAGCAAAATCCTTTACAGTGTTCTGCTGTTGTATTAATTGATGAAATTGATTTGCATCTACATCCTTCTTGGCAGCGTATGATTATTCCTAAATTAATGGAAATTTTTAGTAATTGCCAATTTATAATAACAACACATTCCCCACAAATATTAAGTTCTATTGAAACAGGTAAGGTGTGGCGTATAGAAAATTTTGAACTGGAAGCAGAAAATAATACTTATGGGCAAACCAGTAATGCGATATTAGCAGATATATTAGGAGACAGAGAACGTCCTGAGGAAATACAGGGTAAATTCAGAGAAATTTACCAGGCAATTGATAATAATGATTTTGCTAAGGCTAAAGATAAACTCAGTCAATTAGAAGATGCAATAGGTATAGATGAAACAGGTATTGTTGAAGCAAAAACACATCTGACATTTATAGAATCTTGTGTATGAAGCATATTATTAAAGATGTTGAACCGGATGTGCTTACAGGGTATAAATTAAATAGTACGAATCCCTCATATATAAACTTTTGTAAAAAATCACAAAGAAAATTAAATTTAAACGATGCCTTATTAGACGAGCAAGGTTATTTGTGTTGTTATTGCATGGGGGAGATTAATTCTGAAAATATGCAAATTGAACACTGGAAACCACAATCTAAATATCCTAAATTGGATTTAGACTACAATAATTTATTTGCTTGTTGTGAGGGAAATAAGCATAACCCTAAGCGTAAGAAAGGGAGTGAAAATATACATTGTGATAGTAAAAAATCAAGTTTAGAACTAACAATTAATCCGCTTAATAAGGATTGTGAAACTGAAATCAGCTATTTTGGTGACGGGACAATCAACGCTAAAAATAGTGTTTATAACAAAGATATTAATGATTATCTTAATTTAAATTATGAAAACTTAAAAAGAAACCGTAAATCTGCCTGGATTAAGGTATTAAGTAATTTAACAAAGAATCGTGTTAAAAATAATGAAATTAATAAACTGATAAATGTTTTTTCAGAAAAAAATAAAGATGGAAAATATCATCCATACTGTCAGATTATTGTATTTTTTCTTAAAAAACGCCAAGTAGCTGGCACCTAATTTCCCAAAACATATCAGCCTATAAGGATAAAGTATGAAAGTCTATTACGATAAAGACACCAGCCTGAAATTAATCCGCAGCAAAAAAGTTGCGATTGTGGGTTATGGCTCGCAAGGTCACGCCCATGCAAATAACCTGAAAGATTCTGGTGTTGATGTCACAGTTGCTTTGCGTGAAGGCTCCTCCTCCGCTAAAAAAGCACAAAAAGCAGGTTTAACGGTAAAAACCATCGAAAAAGCAGTAAAAAATGCAGATCTGGTTATGGTACTGGCGCCTGATGAGCATCAGGCTGCACTGTATCGCGAACAGCTTGAGCCTAATCTGAAAAAAGGCACAACCCTGGCATTTGCCCACGGTTTTAATATCCATTACGAGCAGATTGCACCACGTGAAGACTTGGATGTCATCATGATTGCACCTAAAGGTCCAGGTCATCTGGTACGCTCCACCTATACTCAGGGCGGCGGCGTGCCTTCCTTGATCGCGGTTTATCAGGATGCTTCCGGTAAAGCCAAAAACCTGGCGATGTCTTATGCTTCCGCCAATGGCGGTGGTCGCGCGGGTATTATTGAAACCAGCTTCCGTGAAGAAACTGAAACCGATTTATTTGGTGAGCAGGCGGTATTATGCGGTGGCACCACTGCACTGGTTAAAGCCGGTTTTGAAACCCTGGTTGAAGGCGGTTACGCACCAGAAATGGCCTATTTTGAATGCCTGCATGAACTGAAGTTGATCGTGGATCTGATGTATGAAGGTGGCATTGCCAACATGCGTTATTCCGTGTCCAATACCGCAGAATACGGCGACTTTGTCAGCGGCCCACGGGTTGTCACTGAAGACAGCAAAAATGCCATGCGTCAAATCCTCAAAGAAATTCAGGACGGTACCTTTGCCCGTGATTTTATCACTGAAAACATGGCAGGCGCACCAACTTTGAAAGCTAAACGTCGCCTGGGTCGTGAGCATCAGATTGAAATCGTTGGTGAGAAACTGCGTGACATGATGCCTTGGATTAAAGCCAATAAAATTGTTGACCGCAGCAAAAACTAATTGAGCATTATCCCAATGGGATTACAGTCATAGTCCGGGAAAGCTTTTACAGGCAATACCGGGCTATTGACTTAGGAACGAGGATTTTATAGTTCCCGAAACCAGGCTGGCCTTTTTCTCCATTTTCTGCGTTATGAAAACAGTTACATAGCTCACTATGCGCCTGTTTTCATGCCTTGAAAATGAACAAAAATCCTGCGCCCGGTTTCGGTTCTTATTTCATCCTCGTTCCTTAATAACTTTTGCCATCCTAAAAAATACACTTTAAATCGCACTTTCGCATAAAATTATGGTAAATTAATTATCCTGATAATCCGGGGAAAATTGATGAATGCAGCATCTTTATTATAATAACCGCAGCAATATAGCTCTTCTTCACAGCATTCTGGTACCTGCCTGCTCTCCCCCTGATTTTGCTTGTTATACCAATTTCTGACCATAATTTATAAATACACCACTCAACATTTAGAAAAGTAACTGTGTTGGTGGTAAAACTGATGGCAGCCCACACGGATCATTTGTTGCGCTAATGACAGTTTCTGACAGTTTCATATTTATGTCATAAAAATAAAAATCAACAGGCTGACAATCATGAGAACCAGCGTCAAACGCAGACTGACCGTGTCCTATTTAGGGGCGGCATTTTTTGCGATTATCTCAACCTGCCTGGCGCTTTATACCTTTCTCCTGCTTAAACAAACCTTATTGACTATTACAGAATTTCATTTGCCATCTATGACTTTAGCTCAGCAACTGGCTAGTCATAGTGAACGTCTGATTGCCACTGCACCAACGCTGATGGTGACTGTACAAAAAACCAGGCGCAAAGCTGTGATGATGCAACTTCAGGAAGAAGCACAGGCACTTAAGCAACTTATTGGAAAAATTGAATACTACGACTATGATGACAATGCGATTGTGGCGCTGAAAGCAATTTTCAAGCAGTTGGAAACTACATTGCATGAACTGGATAAGCACACACAACAAAGAATTCATATCATTACACAAAAAAAATACAGTCAGGATAATTTACTCAAAACCTACCAACAATTCCAAAATTTCATCAATCCTGCAATATCTACTGCCAGACAACCACTAGATGCGTTAAAAGCTTATCACTTTAATGCAAATACCATGATAAATGGCAATCACCCAATACAGATTGACCGCAACTCACAGGCACTGCCAAAACAAACTGAAATATTTTTAGCACTGACTGAAATTCACCAATTGGGTCATGAGCTGACCATGTTATTGCGCTCATTGGAAACAGTGCAACAACTTGAAGCATTACCGCTGTTAGCACTAAAGGTACAAAGGCTCATTGCTGATATGGAGCTGCAAAAAGTTCATCTCAACTCTGTTATGCTCAAGCAATATAGTAACTTAAACAGTCAATTCAGAACCTATGCCAGCATCTTACCTAAACTTCAGCATCAGGAAATTGAAAGTATCGCTGATGCGCATAGGCTACTGGAACAATGCCGTATTCTGGATGATGAATTACAAACCCTGGTAGCAAGCCTAATTACGCATACTACAGAAAATATTCACCAGGCCACTGCGCAGGCGGTACATACACAACGCCAGGTATCGTGGCTTTTAATCACTTTTACTGGCGCTGGTTTAATATTCTCCATATTACTGGGCTGGTTATATGTCGGGCGTCACGTAATTTCACCTATTTCTGTGCTTGCCGAGGTAACCCGTGATATTCAGTCTGGTGCAGTGGAACGGCGCGCGCCAGAGAATGATGGAGACGATGAGCTCAGTGAGCTGGCGCATGCTTTCAACAGTATGATGGATAGTCGGCAAATTATGGATCTGGAACTGGAGCACCACCAAAATCACCTTCAGGAATTGGTGGCCCAACGCACACTGGAGTTGGAACATGCCAAACAACGGGCTGAAGAAGCTAATCATGCCAAATCTTTATTCCTTGCCAATATGTCTCATGAATTACGCACTCCACTGAATGCCGTGCTGGGATTTGCCCAGTTATTACAGCGTGATCCAGAATGCTCCGGCAACCAGCAAAAACATCTTGAAACAATTAACCATGCAGGTGAATATTTACTATCAATGATTAATGATGTGCTGGATTTATCTAAAATTGAAGCCGGAAAAACCGAGTTGAAAGAAGAGACCTTTGACTTACATTATCTGCTGCAAGAACTGGGTAAAATGTTTCAACTACGCACACAAAGCAAGGATATCAATTTTCAACTGGAACTGAATAATGTTCCCTCATTTTATGTTAAAACTGACCAGGGCAAGCTGCGCCAAGTACTGATTAACCTATTGGGTAATGCGCTTAAATTTACTGCTCAGGGCAGAATTACCTTACGTGCAACTTGTGTTTCACCCACACCGGCATCTTCTAAAGCAGTGGCGATTTTACAAATTGAAATTGAAGATAGTGGTATAGGCATTGCTGCTGAAGCACTTGATAAAGTTTTTGATCCTTTTGTACAAAGCAATTCATCAGCTTATGGTAGCGATACCAAAGGTACGGGGCTTGGATTGGCAATCTCACGCTCATTTATCGAATTAATGGGCGGGCATATTTATGCCAAAAGCCTTATCGGTCAGGGTACTTGTTTTTATTTTTCCATTCCTTTGAAAGCTGGGGAGATGCTGGAAAGAACAGCTAAGCCAACACAAGAAGTGTTTGCCCTGGAAACCAGACAAACAAGGTGGCGAATATTGGTAGTGGATGATAATACGGATAATCGCGTATTACTTACAGGTTTATTAAACCAAGTCGGTTTTAAGGTCAACGAAGCCAGTAATGGTGCAGAAGCCCTTAGTTTATTTCGAAACTGGCAGCCCCATTTTATCTGGCTGGATATGCGTATGCCGGTTATGGATGGTTACGAAACTGCACGGCGTATTCGAACCCTGGCAAATGGTCAGACTGTAAAGATTGTTGCAGTCACAGCCAATGCCTTACAGGATCAAATCCCCAAGGTATTGGCGGCAGGTTGTGATGATATTGTAAAAAAACCATATACAGCGGATGAAATTTTTAGTGTTTTAAAAAAATATCTCGGTGTCCGCTATCAATATCAGTCAAGTCCGGCACCTTCCACGCAGGAGCCACTCAGCGCAGAAGCTTTGGCACACTTATCACCACAATTATTACAAACCCTGATAGATGCCGCATTAGATCTGGATGAAGAACAGGCTAACATCATTATCAAACAGGCTCAAGCACGAACACCAGCACTCGCAGAAGCAATACAAAGTTTGGTAAATGAATACCAGTATGAATTACTGCTGGAGCAATGTGAACAAGCACTGGCAATACAAAGTATTGATAACCAGGAATCAACTGAAACCGGATAGAAAAACAACCGGATTTTATTTTGGATGAATGGGAAAAATTGGAACGCCATGCTAAAGTATTTCTACTGGCTTCAAATTGACCTTAGTTTAACAAAGGATAATACTAATATGATACAACGATTATTTTTTTTAATACTGCTTTGCATTTATTTACCTGCTGCTCATGCAAATGAAACAATTACTTTTGATAAACCACCGCCCTCGCTAAAGCAATGGTACAAACCCCAAAGCAAGCGTAATGTCTGGCATCACAATATGTTTAAGCTGCGCCGTGAAATACAGGCGGTGAATGAATATATGACAGCCAATGATACGGAACACACCCAAAAATGGGCGCTGCGTCTGGTAACGCATTATCGAAAAATTGCAGAAATGGTACCAGAATGGAAAGATGAACTGGAATTAGCCTGGGCGGATAAGTTGGAAGCTGCGGCAAAACAAGGTGAACTTGCAGCTATTGGCAAGGCCGTCAAAAAGCTGAAGCAAAGCTGTAGCAGTTGCCACAAACATTATCGCGCACAGGTTGCCACGCTGTATCGGGCACCTGATTTTAGCCAGGTTCATGTGTCATTAGCAGGTCAGCAAATAACCTATCTTGATTTTATGAAACAACTAATGGCAGATGTCAACCGTATCAAAATAGCCGCCGAAGATGGTTACAAAGATAAGGCACAAACGGCACTGAAAGCCTTGCGTGGTAGCATTAAAACATTAGGCTCCAGTTGCAGCACTTGTCATAAGGATGCTGAAGCCAGAGCATATTATCTGGGTGATAAAACAGAAAAACTGCTCAATGATTTGGAACAAGACATCAATAGCGGTAAAAGCGGTCATACGCTGGGCAGACTGGCGGTACAGGCTTGCGCACGTTGTCATGGCAGCCATCGTATTGTTTATGACTTAAAAACAGCACTGGATTGAGAGACTTTTGCTAAACCCTCATGGAACATAGGATGGGCACGCTGCGTTTTGCCCATCCTACTTTAGTAAGGAGCGAGAATTTTATAACTTCAGCAACCTGGCTGGTCTTTTGCTCCATTTTCTACGTTCCGAAAACAGTTACATAACTTGCTATGTGCCTGTTTTCATGCCTTGAAAATGAATAAAAATCCTGCGCCCAGTTTCTGTATTTATTTTATCCTCACTCCTAAAACACCCCCGGCGGCCTTCGCCTTGCGGCTACCAGACGCAAGGGGTGCGGGTCTCTTTGTCCACACCCAATGACGGCGCTGCTACAACGGGGCTGGACAAACCTGATACGCGGAGATGCAATCCGTAAACGACATCTATCTGGTGGTTGTTTGTACTCGCGAGGCGAAAGCCCAGATTCAAGTAAAACCCAGATACAGTGTAGATGTTCAGGCAAGATGCCAATAGCATCAATATGGAAAGGGCGTTTGTGTTTAACGATGCGGAAAGCCTCCCGCAATAAATCGATATGTTCCACCAGCAAGCGTTTGTTACGCTCCAGCAAGTTTACGGTGAAGAAATAACAGAGACTTTCACTCTGTAAGAAATGACAAGCTTCGCTTGTCGCACAATGGATGTCCTGAATTTTTGCCTTTCATCTTATCCCTCATGAGAATCAGAACTAAAATCCAGCGGGCTTTTAGCCTCTTTTAAAGTTAAACTCGGCACAGTTTGTAAATACACCATAGTTGTTTTCACATCAGCATGTCCCATTAAAGCTTGGATAGTACGAATATCATAATGCGCCTGCACCAAATGGCTGGCAAAACTATGTCTGAATGTATGCGCCGATACCCGCTTGGTCAGCTTAGTACGTTTCACCGCGCCTCTGATGGCTTTTTGTAAATGGGTATCATGTAAATGATAGCGTCGGTATTCTTTAGTCTCAGCGAGAAAAGTGAGTGTTTTAGCTGGAAAAAACCACTGCCAACTAAAATCTTTTGCCGCATTTTTATACTTTTCCTCCAAACTATCAGGTAAAAATACCCCGGCATAACCTGCTGCTAAATCCTCATCATACAAAGCCGACACCCGTTCAAACTGCAACTTGATTTCAGGTATGATTGATTGCGGCAAGGGTACGGTTCTATCTTTTTTCCCCTTGCCACGGTGTACCGTAAGCATTCCCACATCAAAATTAAAATCCTGCAAACGCAAATTTAAACACTCGGAAATACGCAAGCCACAACCATATAAAAGTTGTACTGCCAACATAAAAGGATCACGTAACCGCTCCAACACCCTATCGATTTCCTCACGTGATAACACCACCGGAATATAAGGGCGACGTTTAGCACGGGGTACGTCTTTAATCTCCCCAAACTCCTTTTTTAATACATGGCGAAATAAAAACAACAAGGCATTAAATGCTTGATTCTGGGTGGATGCGGCGACCTGTTTGCTAACAGCCAGATGGGTCAAAAAATTCTTAACATCCTGCTGATTTAGTAAATGGTAATCCTTACTTTTAACAAAAGCCTGAAACTTACGCATCCAGCTTTGATAAGTTTTTAATGTTTTTGGTGAATAATGGCGCAGCTCAATGGCCTCTTTAAGCCCCGTATAAACCACCACCCAATTAGCACCCTGTAACTGATATTCAACCCCAAGCTCAGAAATGCTATCAACTTGCTCAGCATTAACCGTATCTACAGATGAAGAAGTGGAAACCACCATTTCAAACTTTTCATCAGGCGATGCTACTTCCATCGTTTCCAGCGTTGGAGATTGTGTTGTTACAAGCGAAACAGGCATAACACTCGCTGGATAAATATCACTGTGCTGATTTTGCTTACTGTTTACGTTCCCCTCCTGCCCCCTTTGTGCTTCACATAAATCATAAAATAAGGATATGGCTTGCTGTGCTTGTTGGCACTGTTGCTCAGATTGCCTTTTACTGTACAGTTTTTCCAAGAAATTGGCTAAACTCATCCGTTGTCCTACTGGAAAGGTATACTTATGGCAAAAATCAAGATAATAACGCAACCATTTTTTATAAAATTTCTGCTCTACTAAAGGAATATTGCGCTCAAGTAATATCGCTTCATAAGCGGTAGAAATACGTTCTGGTATATCATGCATAAACTTCGCTGACCCCTGTATAATATGACATTTAGGGTATTATACAGTTAGTATAACTTGAATTTTATTTTAATGGCATTGCAAGGAGAAATTTTTTAAGGTATTCTACGGAAAGGATGGATTTACTTGTTAGGTCTGCGCCGCTCCGCTTCACTGCGTTACGCTGCGCACCACAGACCTAACGGCCTCGCGGATTTCATCCGACAAAGACGGGGCGTAACTTGCAGTATACACCCCGCCTTTGACGGGTGATCCGCGAGGCCGTTAGATAAACAATAAAATAAATATTTAGCAACCTGAAAGATAATTTAATGCTGATATAGGAATTTGCCATATAAAGCTAAGTGAAAGCTCTTAAAGTCACGAGTATAAAATAAAAGACCATAAAACCCATACGCTGCACAGCTAACTAAAAATCAATTTAACTTTGACAGCTAAAATTATTTTTATCAGCTTACATGAAAACCATAAAGGCAAAGTTGTAAGATAAAAGACCATAAAACCAACATATAGAAACCTGAAAGGAAATTTAATGCTGATGCATGATAGATTTTTGGTAAGGCTAAGGAAAAGCATGATGGCATAACAGCATAATTGTTTTTATCAGCGTACACGAAAACAATAAAGACAAAAGGTGTAAGATAAAAGACCATAAAACCCATACGCTGCACAGATAACTAAAAATCAATTTAACTTTGACAGCTAAAATTATTTTTATCAGCTTGCATGAAAATCATAAAGGCAAAGTTGTAAGATAAAAGACCATAAAACCAACATATAGCAACCTGAAAGGAAATTTGATGCTGATGCATGGTAGGTTTTTAGTAAAGTAAGGGAAAAGCATAAGGTCATGAGGTTTTAAAGTTACAACCATAAAACCAATGTCACAGCATAGCCAAGGCAATTAGACGCTAATGCGTGATAGAATTATCATAACTTTAAGTTTTAAAAAAGCATCATCATTTTCAAGGCAGTAACTAAATTTAAAGTAAAAGCAAATTTTCTAACATGGGCATTCACACCGAGCAAGAAAGCGTCACGCCTTTTGCAAAAAGACGCAAAAGTCGCGCCACTTCCTTGCCGGGTGATGCAAACGTTATGAGTACAACACACATGACCAAATCACGACAAGAACACCTTGATTCATTACGAGGGATAGCGGCATTAATTGTCGTAATTGTTCATTTTCTTGCGGCATTTTATCCTTATACTGTTTTTGGATTACAAGGTTCATATCAGCAGCATTTAAGTTTAGAAAAATTGTTTTTCTTTCCACCCTTCGGATTGTTTATTTCAGGGCATTTTGCAGTTTGTCTATTTTTTATATTAAGTGGGTATGTCCTCAGCTATGGTTATCTGGGGAAACCAAATCAAACACATAAGATACTAGTATCAATCGTAAAGCGTCCAATTAGATTAGGGGGGCTTGTTTGGTCATCAATTATAATTGGATTTTTTCTTTGGCATTTTAGTCTGTTTCAAAATGCCCCCGTATCTGAATTAAGCAACTCAAAACCATGGTTCAGTAATTTTTGGAGTGGTGATCCAGATTTTTTGAAATTCATTGTAAGTTTGACTTCTGCTTCTTTTAGTGAGGGTAATACGTATAATCCTCCATTATGGACTATTAAAATTGAACTTTACGGCTCAATGATGGTGTATTTGTTTTTGCTTTTATTTGGTGGGTTTAAATACAGGATTTTACTAACTATAGCTTTAGTATTACTGTTTAAGGATAGTCTTTTTCAGGGTTTCTGGATTGGAGTGGCAATTGCAGATATTTATAAAAATTACAATTTCACTGTTTACACCCTATTCAAAAAATTCATTCACCTTGTTTTGTATGTTCTGTTTGTATATTTTTCCTCTTACCCTAATTATGTTAATGAAACGTTTTTAGCGTCTACACCATATTATTTTTTACCAAATGATGCTGGCTTTGGAGGTGGGTATCCTATGTTTTCAGCCTTGCTAATATTTATATTGGCGGTCACAAATAAGCGACTGAAGGAATATTTAAATAATCCTATGCTTAAATTTTTTGGCAAAATATCATACGCGATATATGTTACTCATTTGCTAATAATTGGGTCGTTATCGTCTTGGTTATTTTTGCAGCTAAATAATGATTTTGGGTACCACCTTTCATTTCTAATTACATTTGTAATTAGCCTGCTAATCATTGTTGTAACTTCACATATGGCAACAAGTTATATTGACAACCCATCAATCAAGCTTGCTAATGTAATAGGTAGAAAAATAATTACCGGTGTTGAACTTGCACGAGAATACACGCAATGTTTATACAACAAAGCACTCATAACAAGGCGCTGCACACGGACAAAATAAAGCTACGCTCGTCCCTCGCTCTGCTTTATTTTGCCGGTGAGCTTGTTCGTTAGCTTGACAGTCAAAAGTTCTCACTAACTTAACCTTTTGAATAAAAAGCTATTTTAATAAGTATCCGATTTTCTTCAAGAAGGAAAAAATTTCTTCCAACCAAGGGAGAATTACAAAGAATTACAAGACCAAAGAATTACAAGACAGCCATTGTGCGACAAGCGAAATGAATTACAAGACAGCCATTGTGCGACAAGCGAAGCTTGTCATTTCTAACAGAGTGAAAGTCTCTGTCTGGTGTAATCAAGCAATTGATTACAAGAAGGTCTAACCAACCACCAGTAGCGAGTGTTGCGCCTTTGGCGGAGCGTTGCAAGCGGTTAAGTCTGCTGCAAACGTGAACAAGAGAGGTGAAGCGTACACAGCGTACTATACA